>CANRNY010000015.1 GCA_947632085.1 uncultured Bacilli bacterium
TAATAATACTCTAGATTATACTTTTTTATAAAAAAAGACAAATAAGTAAAAATATTTACCTATTTGTCAACAGTCTGTAGAAGCTATAAAATAGCTTCTTTTTAGTTAGGAAAGTGTAAAATAGTTAAAATAAGGGATAAAAATTTAGAAGATTTAAAAAAATATGGTATAATAAACTCTTATTTTAAAAGAGGGGGGATTTGATGGACGTATTTGAAAAAGCTTATGATTTTGCTAGTAATAGACCATCAGCGATAGGAGTTTTTTGCTATGGTTCAGCTGTTTTTAAACAAGATTCATATCTTCCATCAGATAAACCTCAGATAGATATGTTATTTATTGTAGATGATATGAAGAAATGGCATATGGAAAATATGGCTTTAAATAGTAAAGACTATCCATTAACCGGTAGAGCTTATGTTAATTTAGCACCAATAGAAAGATTAAAAGGACATAATAAAGTAACATATTTAAGTCATATTAAAGAAGCAGGAAGTATGTTTAAATTTGGGGTTAAGGAAATAAATGATTTTGTCGAAGAATTACAAACATGGTCAACATTTTTTATGGCTGGAAGATTTCAAAAACCTGTTTTACCAATTAAAACAACTGATGAATTAGATTATGTAATAAACAAAGATAGAGAAGCAGCGTTCTTAATAGCAACATTATTTTGTGATGAAATTACAACTCGTAAAGAGATACTTATGAAGTTATGTAGTTTATCTTATGTAGGAACATTAAGAATGCAAATAGCAGAAAATCCACGTAAAGTAGAAAATATAGTTAATGGTAATTATAGAGACTTAGTAAGAGTTTATCGTAAGTATCGTGATTATATTTATATAGCAGAAGATGATTCAGTTTTAATTGATCGTCAAAAACAATTAAGTCATATAAATTCTTTACCAAAATTTTTATTAGAATATTTACATAAAGAGAATGTTGATTTTAACGATTTAAATAGTATTAGAACAGGAATAATTAATTTCTTATTAGGAAGAAATAAGAAAGAAGAATGTTTACAGATATTAGAAGGTTTTGCAACTAATGGGTTATATCGTAGTACTCTTTATATTAAGAAAAAGTTAGAAAAAAAGTTTACGAAGTAAGCTTTTTTCTTGAGTGAAAAACTTTTGTTTGGTATAATACTATTTATATGGTGATTATATGGATATAAAGTATTATTCAATAACAGCTCTTAATCGAGCGATTAAAAATATGTTTGATAGTAAACCAGAACTTAATAGAGTTTATATTAAGGGTGAGATAAGTAACTTTAAACATCATTCAAGAGGACATCTTTATTTTACTTTAAAAGATGAAAATAGTCGTATTGCAGCGGTGATGTTTGCTTCTTATGCTAATAAAATTAATTTTGAACCAGAAGATGGAATGAATGTTTTAGTATGTGGAAGAGTTACAGTATATGAAGCAACAGGTGGTTATCAAATATATGTTGAACAAATGGATTTAGATGGTATTGGTAATTTATATTTAGAATATGAGAAATTAAAGAAAAAGTTAGAAGCCCAAGGTTTATTTAGTTTAGATCATAAAATGCCAATTCCAAAATTTCCAAAGAAAATTGGAATTATAACAGCACCTACAGGAGCAGCGATTAGGGATATATTAAGTACAATTAAAAGAAGATATCCACTTTGTGAAACAATTTTATTTCCAGCTTTAGTTCAGGGAGTTGGAGCTAAAGAAAGTATTGTTGAACAAATAAATAGAGCACAAGAATTTGATTTAGATGTTATTATTTGTGGTCGTGGTGGTGGCTCAATCGAAGATTTATGGGCTTTTAATGAAGAATGTGTAGCAAGAGCAATATATGATTCTAAGATACCAATTATCAGTGCGGTTGGTCATGAAATAGATTTTACAATAGCTGATTTTGTCGCTGATTTAAGAGCACCAACACCAACAGGAGCGGCTGAAATGGCTGTACCTAATTTAGTTGATTTAAAAACTTTAATTAATCAATATACCATCAGACTTAATGAAACGATAAAGTCAGTAATAAACTTTAATTATAAACGATTAGAAAATATAAAAAATACTTATGTATTAAAAAATCCAATGGCTTTATATGAAGTAAAAGAACAAAAATTAGATAATTTAATTGAAAGAGTTAATAAAATTATTTTAGTAAAATTAAATGATTATAAAGTAAGACTTAATAATATTAAAGGAGCTTATGTCTTAAAAAATCCATTAGCTTCTTATGAAGTAAAAAAAGAAAAGATAGATAATTATAAGAAGATATTAAATAAAATTATTATTAATAATATAGATACAAATAAACATAAATTTGAATTAATTATTAATAAGTTAGATTTACTTAATCCTTTAAATATTTTAAGTAAGGGTTATAGTTTAGTTACGGTAAATGGAGTAACAGTTAAAGATGTTAATAAATTAAAAATAAATGATACTTTAGATATTAAAATGAATAATGGAAATGTAAAAGCAATAGTAAAGGAGATAGAAAAAAATGGCAAAGACAAACGTTAATAAAGAAGAAAAAACATTTGAGGAAAACTTAACAGAATTAGAAAGTATAGTAAAGGAATTAGAAGCTGGTAATGTCGATTTAGACCAAGCTATTACGAAGTATAGCGAAGCTATGCAATTAGCTAAGTATGCTAGTGATAAATTAAATGCCGCAACAGAGAAAGTTAATCTTATTTTAAAAGAAAATGGTATTTTAGAAGAATTTGAAATAGAAGATTAAATCTTCTTTTTTATTATTTATGTTATAATAACTATATAGAATATTTGAGGTGTTATGATGGCGAAAAAGAAAGTCAGAGAAGTTGAAGCAACTAAAGATAATGAAGTAGAAGTAATAAATCCTGAAGACTTAATAGAAAAAAAAGAACAACAAGATATTAAAAATGGGTTTTGGACAGAATTTAAAGCTTTTCTAATATTAGCGCTCATTATTGGGGTATTAGTTGCTAGTGGTTGGTTTTGGTTTACTCATGTTTATAAAGAAGCAGATGATAAAGGTCAAGTTAAAGTAAATGATGAAAATGGGTATAAATATATAAGTTATAAAACAGAAGATGGTAATTCTTTGGAAGTCTTAGATGATAAATATGTTATTTTGTTTGATGGAACTTCAGTACTAAAAGTAATGGATTTAGATTTAAATGTTATTTATGAAAATGAAGTTGAATATACTGGTTATTATTTAGGTAATGATAATAAGCTATATTTTTATAAAGAAGAACAAAATGATGAAGATGGTACTAATATAATTAATTTATATCGTTTAGAAGATAAAGATATAGTTGAAGTAAAAAAATTACAAAAAGATAATACTTATTATCGACCTTTATATGTAAAAAAAGATAATGATGAAAAAATAATGGGTTATGTTGGAATTACTTTTGAGGAAAATGATTCTGAAAAAGTAAGTGAAGATGTTTACTTATTAAATGGTAAAGAATATGAAGTAGATAATATGCTATTTGTTTCTGATGAAGCACAGTTATCTGTAACTGATCCACTTTATATAAATAGTGATAAATATATTATTTATATTGGTGATAATGATAAGTATGGAGTTTATAATATAGCAGATGGTGCAAAAGTAATTGAAGCTAATTATGAAGCATTATATCGTGATGCAAATAATAATAACTTTATTGCATGGAAAAATAAAAAGTATGGAATTATTGATACAACATTAAAAAAAGTTGTTGATTATAAATATGATTTTATTGATGTAAATGATGGTTATTATGTGGTTGGTAATAATAATAAATTAGCTTTAATGGATAGTGATTATAAATTAATTACTGGTTTTGATTTTGATTATCAAGATCCTAATGATATGGGTTATTTATATGTAGAATGTTGTGGTAATTATAATACTTTTAGTTCATATAAAATTAATGATAAATATTTGTTAGTTACGAATGTTAATGATTTTATTGATGATGTTACATATAATAAACATGAAGCTTATTTAATTGATAAAGATGGTAAGTTTGATACTATAAACGAACATGATTTATATGTAGATGAAGTTAATAAACTTATTTGGGTATATGATAAAGATTCTAAACAATTTACGTTCTATGATTTAGATTTTAATTTATTATATAAGTTAGATTTTAATAATTATGATTTTGATGAAGAACCTAATTTAAATGTTGCTTATGGTACTTTATATGCAGATTTTTTAGAAAGTAAATTATATTATGATGCTAAGACAGGTGAAAGTATTGAGAAAGCTAAAGATTATGAAGATAAGGTTTTAGATAAAGTTGAAATTAAGTTAGATGGAAAAGAACAAAAAAGTTATGTATATTTAGATGGTAAAGAAATATTTACTTATAATTATAATAGTGAAAATGGTTATGAATTATATCATAAGGTAAATGATAAACAAATTCTTTATTATGATGATAATACATATTTTATGATTAAAAAGAGTTCTTAAAAAAATAATACATTCATTTTAAGTAGTGAATGTATTTTTTTTATGGCTTTTTAGGTGATTATTATCTTTTTTTTATAGATATTTTGTGATATGATTTTTTTGAAGTGATTTTATGGATAATGATAAAAAGACACAATATACGGTTATAACTGTTGTAGTTTTATTACTATTAGTTGTAATAGCTGTTACTATTCTTTTTATAATAAATGCAAATAAAGAAAATAGTTTAAAAGTTAAAATTAATCAAATATATTCTTCTGATTATAAATTAACAGCTATGGGAGATTATTTTATTGGAACTTATAATGATAAGACGATAAGTGTTGTAATTAATAATAGTGGGGAAGAAGTATATAAAACTGTAGAAGATATTCCTTATGATAATATTTATTTATTAAAAGATGATAATTATTTAATATATAATACGAATGATAATAATTTAAATGTTTATATTTTTAATGGTGAAGAGATTAAAATGCTATATAGTATTAAAAATGTAAATAATATTAAACCAATTATATATAAGAATTCTTATCAAGAATATATAGTTGGGTTTGTATCAGTAACAGAAACAGATACTTATCTTTATAATATTAATGATGGTAATGTAGTTATTATTAAAGATGCTCTTTTAGTTGGTGATAGTATTAATGAAGATAAATATTATGCTTTTAGTAATAAATATTTAGTAATGAAAAATGCTGATAACTTAATGGGAGCAGTAGATTATAGTGGTAATTTAGTAATTCCTTATGAATATAAGAATATGATAAATACTTATAATGATTCTTTTATTGTACAAAATGATAAAGATTTATATGGTATTATATCTAATAAGGGTGAAGAATTAGTAAAAGTTAATTATAAAGCTATTGATTTATATGAAAATTATTATTTAATTGTAAATAAGAATAATAAGATGGCAATTTATAGTAAGGATTGTACAGAAATTGTTGATTTTAAATTAAATTATGATAGTTTATTAGATTTTGATTTAAGAAATAATGTTAATAGTATTAAGTTATATAGAGCTGGTGGACGTTTATTCGTTGTTAATAACTATATGGAAGATGCTAATAAGACAGAATATGAAAAACATAATTTATATGTAGTAAAAGATGGCAAAGTAGTTGAAACAATAAAAGAATTAGGTTTTGGCGTAAATAATAATTTAATTTATTTATATGATAAAGAATATAATATTAAAGTTTATGATACGGATTTTAATCTATTATTTAAAGTAAAGCTTGATGATGTAAAAAAAATAAATAATATTAAATTAGTTTCTAATACGATTTATCAAGTTAATTATGTTTTAAATGATGATAAAGAAGACGTTAAGTATTATGATAATCAGGGACAAGAAGTAGAATTTAATCAAGGTAAGTTAGTATTAAAAAATGATGAGTATTTAGCTTATTTAAAGGAAAATAATGGTAATTATGAATTAAAAGTAGTTGATAATAAAGATAATATATTAGATAGTATTACAGGAAGTAAAGTAGATATTAAAGGAAACTTTGTAATAGTTGATAATGCTATTTATGAGATAGTAAAAAAAGAAAATTAATTTTTTCTTTTTTTTGGTATTAATTGGTTTTATATTAAGATAAAAATATTTAATAATAATACTAGGTGAGTTAAATGAAAAAGATATTATGGTTAGTTTTATTACTATTACCATTTATGGTTTTAGCTTATAGTGATTATATAATTCCTGGTGGAGATACTTTAGGTATAGAAGTTAATAGTAAAGGAATTATGGTTATTGGTTTTTATAAAGTAAAAGGAAAGAATATTAATACTTTTTTAGAAGTTGGCGATAAAATAACTTATGTTAATAATGAAGAAGTTACAGATACTAATAGTTTAGTTAAACTGATTGATAAATATATGGATAATAATGAAGTTTTAATAACTTATGAAAGAAATAATAAACAATATAATGATTATTTAGATTTAGTCTTACAAAATGGAACATTTCGTACAGGTTTATATATAAAAGGGAATATTTTAGGAATTGGAACTTTAACTTATATTGATCCAGCTACAAAAGTTTATGGAGTTTTAGGACATAGTTTGAATTTAAGTGAAACAAATCAAAAAATTGAAATAAGAACAGGTTTTAGTTATGAAGCGAATGTTACAAGTTTTACAAGAAGTACTGATGGTAATCCGGGAAGTAAAAATGCTAATATAAATAAAAATAAAGTAGTAGGAACAATAGAAAGAAATAGTAATTATGGAATATTTGGTTTATATAATGATATAGATAGTCATAAAGAAAAGTTAAAAGTTGCTAAATTAGATGAAGTTACTTTAGGTAAGGCTTATATATATACAACAAATGAAGATAATCAAATAAAAAAATATGAAATAGAAATAAAAGAAATTGATAAAGATACTGATGAAAAAAATATCTTTTTTGAAGTAACTGATCCGGAATTATTAAAAATGAGTGGAGGAATTGTGCAAGGAATGAGTGGATCACCAATTATTCAAAATGATATGATTATTGGGGCGGTGACTAGGGTTTTAGTTGATGATGTAACAAATGGTTATGGAATAAGTATTGTAAAAATGCTTGAAGAAGGAGATAATATTACGGAATAAAGACTTATTAAGTCTTTTTTTTACGTTAAGTTTAAAGTTTTTTTTCTGTTTTATTGAAGATAATATTTAACTTTGTTATAGTTAAAATAGGAGATAAGATATGAAACAGAAGACAGTGTTGAAAATTGCTTTTTTATGTTTAGTATTGATGATGACAATACTTTCTTTTGGTTTGATAAATAAAAATAGTTATGCTTTAGATGATAAAGAAGAACATACCCAAGAATTAGTAAATACAACTAAAAATACATCAAATGAAGTTGATGATAAGATAAGAGATTTTTTAAGTAATGCTGATGATTTTGCGTTTGATGATTTATCTTTAGAAGCTAAAAATATTATTTTAGCTGAACCAAGTGTAGTTAAAGAAGATCCATCATTAGAAATAAAGAAGAATGCTAGTGTTAAAGGTAAAGCTAAGAAAACAACAGCTAAAAAAGCGGTTCAAAAGTATGAAACTAATGAAACTAGTTTAGGAATAGATGTATCTACATGGCAAGGAACTATTGATTGGAAAAAAGTAAAACAATCAGGAATTAATTTTGCAATGATAAGATGTGGTTTTAGAGGAATGGAATCAGGTAAGATTACAATGGATTCTTATTTTTTAAAAAATATTAAGGGTGCGATTGCGAATAATATTAATGTTGGAGTTTATTTCTTTTCAATGGCAAAGAATAAGAAGGAAGCGGAAGAAGAAGCTAAGTGGGTTGTTAATTTAATTAAAGATTATGATATATCATATCCGGTAGCAATAGATACAGAAATATTTAATAAATATCGTTTAAAAGGAGTTAGTTATAGTACACTTACTGATAATGCTATTGCTTTTAGTAATTATGTTAAAAGTAAAGGGTATACACCAATGATTTATTCTTATTTAAGAGCTTTTAATCAATATTTTGATACAGCTAAATTTAGTAAATATCGTATATGGCTTGCCCAATATAATGATGAAGCGACATATAAAGGTAGATATTATATGTGGCAATATACTAGTAGTGGTAGTGTTCCCGGTATTAAGGGAAGAGTAGATATGGATGTTTCATATTTTAGTGTTACTAATGATGCGACAAAAAGAAGTATCGTAAATGGAGTTTATAAACCTGGTAATTTAGCTGATGTCGTATTTAAAGATTTAGAAATGAATACTGTATTAACTAAAGATGTTAACCTTAGAATAAGTCCTTATACGACTATTCCTAATAAAGCGGGAATACTGGAAAAAGGAACGAAAATAAAAGTTATTGGTTTAGGAGAAAAATGGGTAAAAATACAGTATGAAAATAATACTTATTATATTAATGATGTTAATTGTTTTGAAATGAAATTAAAAGAAGTAGTATTTACTGAGGTTAATTTGACTGTTAAAGTAAATAAAGTTGTTCAAGTACTTTATAAACCATATGATTTTCTTTTTAATAATGAATATAAGAAACTTAATATAGGTGATGAAGTAGTTATTATTGGAACTAATAATGAATATGTTAAAGTATTAATTGATGATAAAGAATATTATGTTAATGATTTAGAATTTTATGATATTTTAAATGATAATATATATCATCCAAGTAGTTAAAAGACCATAATGGTCTTTTAATTTGCTATTATTTAGAAGTTGTGATAGAATAAACCCCATTAAAAGGGGGATTTATATGCAAGTTGGTATTTTTGAAGAATATAATAAGACTATTGATGAGATAAAAAATACACTTTTACATTTGTATAATAAATTTCAGAGTTGTCGTTTTTTATTAGTAAGTGATTATAAAAGTGGGGCAATAAGTCAAAAGGAATATGAACATATTAAAGGACTTAGTATTTATTCTTATGATGATAGTGTTGATGAAAAGTATATGTTAAGTAAAGAAGAAATAGCTTATATTAAGTTATATGGAGCTTTTACTTCTTCAGGGGAATTAGCAGCAAGTATGGTTAATAAAAAATATTTAGATCAACAAAATATCTTAAATAATATTGGTGATTCAATTAGAATATTTTATTATTACGAAAATACATCAGAAAGAAAAAGAAAAGCAAGTTTTATTGCTGATGTAAAAAGTTTTTATGATGAACAAATTAGTGCTTGTGAAGATGAGATAGATAAATTAAAAAGAGCATTAGGTGAACACTATTATGCTAGTCTTAATTTTCAAAAAGTTAATGGAAGATTAACAGCTTTAGTAAATGATAGAAATTACTATCTTGATAAAGCAAATAATTGTAATTTAAAAGAATTTATGGCAGCTATTGGTCAATTTTATCATATTAATTCAGATTATTATAATTGGTATATAAGAAGATTTATTAAAAAAGAGTGTGAAAATGAGATAGAAGTAACAGATCAAGAAAGTGAAATAGATAAAGCTCAAGGATTAGTAAGTGTTATAAGTGATAATGAAAATGATAGTGTGAAGATTAATGATGAGATAGTTGAAATATCAACATTAATGAATACTTTAGTAGGGGAAATTATTAGTGATAGCTTAGATACTCAAGTACCAAGAAAGAAAATATTTGGTCGTAAAAAAGAAAATAACAAAGAAATATTATTTACTATATTCACATTTTATATGCAATATCCAATATTTGTAAAATATTTAGAACAATTTAGTCAAGATGGAGTTGTAAATTTAAATATTGTATTTGATAAATATTATGAAAAATATTATAATAATTCATCGTATGTGGACCCTAAGGCATTTAAAAATAGATTACTATTAGAAGTAATTAATTATTTAAAGAGTACTATAGAGAGTTTAGATAAGAGAAGAAAAGAAATTGGAACGACTATAAGTAGTAAAACTAAAGAATTAAATGATCAAATCGATGATATAAAAAGATATGAAATGATTAGAAAATACTATGATAGTAATAAAGAGATTATTTTAGATGTAGATAGAGTATTATTGGATTTAGGATTTAGTCTTCCAGAAATTGACCGCATATATGATGATATGAAAACATATATTGAAAATAATTTTACAAAAGAATATTTAGAGGAACCAGTTTTAAATATGAAGGTAGGGGATTATAATGATTAATGAAAAAATGATTAATAGTGTTAAGAATACTTTAGATTTTGTACAAGAATTAAGAAGTAAGTCTTTAGAAGAGTTACAAAGTATTATTAAAGAGAATAATATAGAATGTAATAGTCGTGATAGAAGACAAATGTTAGAAGCTATTTTTACTTATTTTATAAAAGGTGAAGATATGGCTTATTATAAGAGATATTTAGAGTATTCTAAAGTAAAAAAAGCTCGTATAATGGGTGAAACACTAGATAGTTTAAGTGATTTAACTGAACAAATTGATGGTATCTATGCTGATCGTAAAGAAGCGATGGCAAGAAGAGATAAGTCATTGAGTAATATTAAAAATTTAAAAAGTGCATTAACTGATATACCTTTTATAAGAGTTAGAATTGCTTTTTCTCATGTTGAAAATAGAAAAAAGAGTTATATTTCTATTAGAACTAAAGATGGAATGCAAAGAGCTAATATAGATGATTCAATTACAGATATTAAAAGAAGAGGAATTATTATTAGATCTTTAAAAACACAAAAAGTAAAAAAATTACAAAAAGATTTAGAAAAACACGATGAAGTAAGTATTCCACGAGTAAAAAAAGCTTATACTGAATTTACTGATGAAGTTAAAGCTTATTGTGAGCTTTTAAGAAAGTTATTTTATGATTTATTAGATAATATGACTTTAAGAAAAGGTGCTTATAAATCTTATCGTTTAGTAAATCATATTGATGTTAATTTTGATGCTGAAGATTTAGGTATTCAAGAACCTACTTTAGATGAATTAAATAACATTGATAAAGAAAGTATTTATTTAGCTTTTATTAAATTTGCTAATTTTCCTTCAGCTGATGAATTAGATAGTAAACAATTTCAAGATAAATTAACAGAATTTATTGTATATTATGATAAGATTGTAGCTTCACGAGCAGATTTAAAAATAAGTGGTGATAATAGTAAAGTTGCCAAAATATTTGCGCAACAAAAAGAACTTGTAAGTGAAATAATTACGAAAAAAGATGAATATGTTTTAAGCCCTTGCTTTAGTTTAGATGAAGAAGATACTTATTCATTAGTATTTACAGGACTTGATGGAGTTAGTAAAAAATAGAATGCATAGCATTCTTTTTTTATTTAAAAGAAGATAATTTATGATATAATTACTTATAGTATAGGAGAGTATTTCTATGAAGAAACATGGATTGCTTAAATTTATTATAGGGATTGTATTAATTTTATTAGTTGTAGGAGGAATTTATTTGGCTTTCTATTTTATAAATGGAGGAGAAAGTCCAATAGATATAATTAATAATTTAACGAAAAATAATGAATTAAATGATAATTATAATGGAATATATGTTTATAAAGAAGATTTAAATGGAGCTAAATATATATATGCTGGTTGTAATGTTAGTGCAATTGATTATTATGTTTTAGTAGTTAATGATGATTATTATAGTTTTAAAAGTTCTTGTATGGGGACTTATCCAATAGAAGAAGGTAAAACAGAAAAACTTGATATAAAGGAAAATGAAGAAAAGACGAATTTTGTTTTAAAATATAAAGATCATGATTATGTAAAAAATAATTCAATTAATACAATTGAAACGAATAATGCAATTGCTAAAAAACTAAGTGATATTAATTTAACTAATTATGAATTAATTTTAAGAGAAACGGAATTTGAAGGTAATTACTATGATATATCAGCTAAAATTAATGATTTATCAATAGCATTAAAGTTTACTTTTAATAAGTTAGAAGATAATACGTTTGATATTCAAATAAAGAATGAGGGAACTTCTATTTATAAGTATAATATTAAGAATTATGATAATTTACCTTTATTTTATACTTTTGGTAAGACTTTAGTAGTAATTGAACCTACTATGTCAGAAGATAAGAGTAAGTTTGCTTATAAGTTTAAAGCAATGGATAATAATGGAATAGTTTATGACTTAGATAAAATGTTTCCAATAACGGTTAATGGAGTTACTTTAACTACTGATAATAGTGTTTATGTTACTTATAATTCATCACAAAGATACTTTACTTTATTAGTTGGATATGATGATAAAATGTGTGTTGAAAATAGTCAAAATACGAATGTTACTTATTATGAATTTAAGATAGAATATGATTATTTACATGGTAGTTTTTATACACCATCTTTCGTTAAATATGGGCGTGAAAATGAAGGATGTAATTATATAAATCGTGTTATGGGGAGGTAGTTTATGATTATTGAAGCAATTATTACAATTTTAGGATTATGTTTAACTTTTTTACCAGTTTTAATATATTTTAATTATTTACTATCTCATGTTAGTAAGAAGACAAGATTTGATTATCACTTAGAACTTGTTAAAGATAAAAAAGGAATGTTTGGTGTCTGTT
Organism: uncultured Bacilli bacterium; assembly: GCA_947632085.1. Classification (GTDB taxonomy): domain Bacteria; phylum Bacillota_I; class Bacilli_A; order RF39; family UBA660; genus Coprovivens. The sequence continues at coordinate 12,502 of CANRNY010000015.1, forward strand.
TAGCTTATGGGGAACGTATTATATTTGGAATGTTTATATGTTCTTTAGGAATTTTAATGAGTGAGTTTTTTAAGAACGAATTTATGTTTATTAGTGCAGTTGTTTTACTGGTTATATATGTAATCGTCAAATATTTTGATGAAAAAAATGAAAAATAGAAAAAAGAAGATGATATCTTCTTTTTTATGTGATATAATTTCTATATAGTAGGGATTTAAAATCACGGGGTGGTATTGAGTGAATTTTAAAGTGGAGTTTATTAAAGAAGTAAGTAAAAGAATTAAAGAAAATATGGATATTATTGAATCAAGTTTTAATCTAGCAGATATACAACTAGTTAAAAGTAGATTAATCAATATTGAACCAATTGAATATCGTATATCTGTTTTATTAGAAAAAGATCCTTATTTATTTTTAAATAAACTTATATATGCCATAGTTAATAAACAAGAAATTAAAGTTAGTAGTACTAATATAGCTTGTGATTTGTTGTTAGAATTAGTTAATTTAGTTTTAGCTGAGTTTAATCTTGAAAGGATTGGTAAAATTGCAAAATAATGTTAATTTTAGAAATGATTTAGCAATTGGGTATTTAGATTCTTTAGCTGAATATGATCATCGTGAAGAATTTAATGAAGAGTTTTCAAAAATGGAAGATTATATTAAAGAGATTGTTGCGACTTCTAAAAATCGTGATTTATTAGAAAGAATTAGAAGAATAATAGCTTATAAAGAAAAAAATAAAGAAATGACAGTATAGAGGGTGATAAAATGAGATGTCCAAATTGTGGTGCCTTTGTTGAAGACAATAAAACTGTTTGTACTATGTGTGGAACACCTATAAATAAAGATAATAATCAAAATATGGGATTTAATACTTTTGTAGTTAATGACGGTAATCCATTTGGTAATACGGGGGGATTTAATAGTAATAATACTAACAGTTTTAATAATATGAATAACATGAATAATATGAATGGCATGAATACTTTTGGTTCAGGAAATATAACTGGTTCTTATAATACTAATCAACCATTTAATGGAAATCCTAATGCCAATCCTAGTTTTAGTACAGGTACTTCATTTAGTAATGGCAATATGAATCAAAGTGTTAGTAAAAGAACTGAGGATTATGAAAGAAAGTTTAATAGTTATCAAGATCAAGATTATAAAACAAATATAAAAAAGGAAGATAAAGATATTTTTGACTTTTTTTCTGAAAATAAAACAATTATTAAAATAGTTTCAATTTTGGTATTGGTTGCAATTTTATCATTTGCGGGATTTAAATATTATCAATATCGAAGTAAAGATAAAGCTACAGAACCTGTTTTATTGAATTTATATTTTGAAGTAGATTCTAGTTTACAACAAGTAGCAGGTAATTCAAATAGTAGTGTAGTATTTAATAAAAGTGGTGAAAAAGGTAGTGCTTGTTCAATTTCTATTACTTATGGTTCTAGTACATCAGGAGATCATGTTCATGAATTTTTTAAGAATAAGAAAAAAGAAATTGAACCAGAAAGAGATACAAGTGCAAATGTTGTTGATGAATTAAAAATATTTACGCCTTCTGAAAGTAATATGAGTATTAATGATGAAAATTGGTATTATTTAAATATCTTTTATAAATTAGCTAAGGATGCTGATCCAACATTCTTAAAATATAAATATTTAACAGCAACTTATAAAGGATATTATTATGATATTGAATTAGTTAATAATAGTAATGATGTGGCTTGTAATGCGTCATTAGATAATTTTGCTAAATCTTTAAAATTTGTTGATGCAGAGAAAAAAAAGTAGGAGGGATTAAATGAAAAAGTGCCCAAAATGTGGAACAGTTTTAGATGATTCTAAAAAAACTTGTTATATGTGTGGTACTGTATTAAATAATAATTCTCCTTTAAACTTCGGTGATACTTTTGATAATCAGATTGGAGCGACAGTTACAAAGGGTCAGGATAATGTCTTTAATAATGTCGAAAGTATTAATCAAAACAATGTCGGAAATTTTCAAAGTAGTGGAACAACTAACTTGTTTAAAGATCAGTTTAATAATTTAAATTCGATTCAATATGATGAAAGAACGGCATTAGAAAAAATATTTTCTGATGATTCGCGTTTCAAGAGTAAAGATGAAATTAATGCAATGGGTAATGTTCTACAAAATGGTTCGAATAATAACAATAAGAGTAAAGGGGTTTATACAGGGCCTAATAATATGGCTAGTAGCGGAGCTTATGTTCAACAGAACGATAATGGTGTAGTTAACCAAAATTATAATAGTAATGCTAGTAATAATGCTAATATGCAAATGCCATATGATAATAAGAATACCCAACAAATAAATTGGGGTGATAACTTAAAAGATACTAGTAACAAAGTTAAATTTCATTTAAGTTTAACTTTTATCTTTAATTTAATTTCTTTTGTTTTATTTGTGGCGGTAATGTTATTCGTGTATTTTGGTTATTTTAAACCAAAGAAAGATGCGAATGTAGAATTTGGGGGATTGGTTTATTCAATTAATTCTGATTTTATTTTGAAAAAAGATGATAAATTTAATCGTTATTATACGATGGGTGAAGATTGTACTATAAGTATTACTTATGGTCAAACTAATGATGTTGATGGCTTTGTATCAAGTTATTTTGATGAAGTTAGAGATCTTTATGAAGATGCTTCAGGATATACGACATCAACGGAAGAACTTAAAATAAATGGCAATACATGGCAAGAATTAAATGTTATTAAATTACAAGAAAATCCAGCAGGAACAGGTGGATATTCAACAGATACGAAATTTAAATATATTGCGATGGTTTATAAAGGAACATATTATGATATTAGATATTCTAATCAACAAGGAGATGGAACTTGTTCAGCACATTATGATAACTTTATAAATTCATTAAAATTTAAAGTAGAAAAAGAAGATGAAGAATAAAGAATAAATGGGGATGATAAGATGAATATTGATGAAGAAAATTTAAATACTCTAAGAAAAGAATTGGAAAGTAAATATAATAAATTAGAAAGAGAAATAAGTTTATTATATAATCAAGCTAATGATGAACAAGCTAAGATTAAAGAAGACTTACAAGATTTAGTTGAACAACAAATAGATTTAATAGATTTAATATTCAATAATTTACAAACAACTCCTAAAATGTATGAAGAGTTAATAAAACTTAATAAGGAATATAATAATCAAGTAGGTGAATAGCATGAGAAAAGAAAAAAGTAAATTCTCAGCTTTTAAATTATTTTATAATGAAATAATTTATAAAGATAATTCATCTGTAAATTATTATAATGTTGAATATAATATTAAAGAAATTAGAAATATTGTCTTAACAGTTAGAAGTACCCCCAAAAATAATATTGATTTTTATAATACAAAATTGAATAGGGCGAAGAAAAGAATTAAATATCATTTAGGTAAAATAGCAGAATATAATAATGATATATATGAGTATTTTTATTTTCTTTATAAGACAAAAACTAAAGATTTACCTGAAGATAAAGAACTTATTCCTTATTTACTTACTGATTCTTTTTATGAAGATTATAAAATAGATAAAGAAGGAAATTATAAAGATAATAATGTCGTACCTCGTTTTTCTTCTTTAGAGAAGAAACATCTTAGAGATGATGCTAAAAATATTAGTGGTTTTGAATACTTCATTAAATTATTAGCAGGTAGTGATTATTCTTTTTTATATTATAATTTTTTAAATAAAGCTAGTTATTTATTTAATGTTAAACCATTATATGATGAAGAATATAGTGAATATCATCTTAGAACTAATAAGATTTTAAATGAAACAGAACATTTAATTAGAAGAATAGAGAAAAAAGCTAGATATTGTGATGATTATGAAATATTTAAAGAGACTATGAATATTATTTATAAAATAAATTTTGATGATTGGACGAATAAAATAAGAGAACTGATTATTGATTATTTTAATAAGGTATATAATGATAATAAAGATGATATGGCTTTAAGAGAAATGTTTAATAAATCAAATGATATAACATTTCAAAGATATTGTGAATTATCTGATATCTTAGTAGAAGAAAAAGCAAACTTAATGGAAAGCTTTGATAATGATAGTTTTGTTAAAAAGAATGTTAATGATTCTTCATATACGATTAGATTTAAAGATAATTTAATTAATAATTATTTTGATCAAAGATATAAAAATACTTTAAGTGAAAATAGTAAAGTTACTGATTATGTTGATAGAGCTATTGAGTTATATGGTTTAGCTTATTCTTTAGCTGATGAAGTATTTGAAAGAATTATGTTTGATAGTAGTCATTCAGAAAGTTTAATGAGAAATAATGATGTAAATAGTGCTCTTTTATTTAAGATATATGATTTATATAATCCAATTTATTTAATTGGAATATATCAAAAAGCAAAAAATGAGTTTGATGAGAGTTTAAAAAAACATGATCAGGAATTTATAGATAGTTATGAAAAATACTTAAATAATCGTAAGATGGAATTGGATTATCATGGTCCTGTACCAAGTATGGAAACAATAAAAGTTAATATTTTAAATCGAAGAAAAGAATTTATATTAGAACATTGTATAACTGATTTAAAAAATATTGATATCTTCCGTAATTATGATACGAGAAATTATGATTTAACGATTATGGCTGATGGACTAAAAAATGGTGAATTAGTTAATTTATATGAAGATATTAAAGAAAAGATAAATAGTTTTGATTATACTTCAATGCATTTTTATGATAAATTAGTTAATAAAGAAAAAGATTTAGAAAAGAATTTATTACTTAAAGCAGCTCAAGAATTTATAGTTAAGTTAATATATAATAATTTGGATTTAAAATTAAATAGTGATATGGAAATTAATGATAAGTATCGAGATATTTGTTATGGTTATTTAAATGAACAAATATTATTCTTAGATGATAATATAAATGATAAGAATAATGATAATAAATTTGATGAATTCTTAGTAGCGAGAAATAGTTTTAAAGAAGTAAGTAAATGGGCAGAGTATATAAAGAATTAAGATGGTGATATTATGTTAGAAAATTATATTTTAAAGTATAAAGAATTATCGATTGATTCTAAAAGAGAAATGTTACTTAAAGAAATTAGAGAATTGCTTGATACTTTAGAAGATATTTGTAAGAAAAGAAATATTAATATTGATACCTTAAAAAGTTCGACTTTAATAAATAATAAAGATATTTTGTTTGAAGAAGATTATTATAATTTAATTTTTATTTATATTGTTTATATTAAAGAAGATTTAGCTTTACTATTATAAAGTACCTTTTGGTACTTTTTATTTTGTGTTATACTAGGTGTAAGGGAGTGAGACAATGAATCTTGAAGATATGTTAGAAAAGATAAAAAGATTAGAAAATGGGGGAAATGGAACTAATGTGGTCTGTTTTATTGTTGCTTTTGATTTACTTTATTTTTTAAAGGATAATGATGCAAGAGAAAGATTTATTTATGAATATTATAAGAATGATAATGGGATGTTTACCGCTAATTTAAAGAAGATATGTTATTATTGTGAATCTATTTTATTAGAAGATAATATATATGATAGTATGTTAAAATCTATTGAAATGGAAGTTCATAGAGAAGATTTAGTTAGTATGTATAATTATTATGATACAATGGATAGAATTGAAAAAGCTAATATAAGTACTAAGAATATGATTAGTGATGGTTTTAAAATAAGACTTTTAAAGAATGTTTTTGATCGTAGTAATGAAGATTATGTTAAATTAGATAATAGAGTTAAAGAATTAAAAAGTAGATATGATAAGAATATGATTGATATTGTATCTATTATTGCCATTTTTATAGCAATAACAATTGGTATGGTTAGTGGAATTAGTTTCACTTTACAAGCTTTTAATAATATTACTAGTTTAAATGCAGGTATTATATGTTTAGCGGTTTCTTTAGTAGGATTTGTATTATTTAATTTATTTTATGCTATATTTATATTTGTTTCTAAGTTATGTGGAAAAGAATTTGATAAAAAAGGAAATTTTATTTTTGTGGATGTTGTATTTGTCTTACTCATCGTGTTTTTTGCTAATATAGCTATTTTTTAATAAAAATATGGTTGCAAGAATTAAAAGATTGTGTTATTATTAAATGGTCGATGGACCTCTAGCTCAGTTGGTTAGAGCATCCGGCTCATAACCGGGCGGTCATAGGTTCGAGTCCTATGAGGTCCACCATTTATAATGCAGGTGTGGCGAAATTGGTAGACGCGCTAGACTTAGGATCTAGTTCCTTACGGAGTGGGGGTTCAAGTCCCTTCACCTGCACCATATGTATTTATCTAAATCGATAAGGTTTAGTTTTATAAAACCTATCTCAATATAATGAGGTAGGTTTTTTTTACTTGTTTTAAAAGTATTAGTTGGATTTGACTGGTTTTATGGGGAATGATAGTATATACGGCATAAAAAAAAGGGGGGAAAAATAATAAAATGGCTAAATTTTATTATGCGTCAGTCCAAGATAGAGAATTAGTTAAAAAATCAATTAATAATCTTTTAACTTTGATTTTTGGGAGAAATAATCAAGCAAAAATAGAGCAATTTAAGCAAATATTACAAGCTAATATAAAAGAAGTTAATATTCATCCACAAGGAACAAGAACTAGATATTTAAGTGCAGCAACTCCGGGTTATTGTCTTTTAGATTCACAGGATAATAAGTTTAAAATTGAAATGCTAGGTTATGCTGGAGCAGCAAGTAGTCAATATGGATTTATTAAACAAGAAGTAGCTCATGAATTTTGTCATAGTATCGCCGGAATATTACCAAGAATTTTTTCTGACTATCCAAATGGAATTATAAAAAATGGTATCTTTTGTGAAAACTTAATTGGAAAGATAAAAGAAACAAATCTTACTACAGGTGAATTAGTTGGTCTTGGATTATATGGTAAAATGTTTAATGAAACAATGATGGATATAATTACGATGATGGCGATAAATACATTTGATACACCTAATGCACCAACTGTAGATGATATTTTATGTACAAAATATGATTTATGGAATGGAGCTAGTACGGGATATTCAATTTTTACATCTATAACAAGATTAGCTATTGCAGCTTTTTCTAATAATGGTGCTGTTAATTATCAAAATATAATTAATCATGGTGAAGGAATTTTTGAAATTCGTACTAGAATGGATAATGGTGAATTATATAGAACAAATGATTTTTTATATGGTATTTTATTTGATCCGTTACATATTGAAGAAGAATTTGATAAATTTATGGGAAATGGAGCTTATAGAGTATTTTGTGAATATTTAGATCAATTATTTGATAGTAGTATACAAGGACAGAAAATACCTAGTGATGCTGTAAAAGCAATTATGAATGTTTTACCTGATTTCTTAAATAGAAAGATGGCATATTATTTAAAAAATGGAATAATTACGCAAAATGACGCAAATAGAATAGTTAGTAATTTCAATCAAATATGGAATCAAATGCAAGGAGAATATAAAGCTTTCTTTAGTAATAATGATATAGCATATATATATAATAGAGCTGGAAGATTTTTTATTGGTTAATTTTACTATTTATAATTTAAGTGTATGTAGATTTTCAACATACACTTTTAAAATGCTTTTTTAGCTATACTTTTAGGAAAGTAGTATAATAATAAGTATAGGTGATGAAGATGAAAAATGTAAATAAAAAAGAAATTGTTAGAATGTTATTAAATCAAGATATAGATAAACAAAGTGAAGATGAATTATTAGATATGTTAGTTGATAGTCCTATTAGTGTTGATGTTGATAAAATGGATGAAGAAAATATGACAATTGGGGATAAGATTGCTGATAAATTAACAGCAATTGCTGGTAGTTGGAGTTTTATTATTGGTTTTTCTTTATTTTTAATTTTTTGGATTGTTTTAAATGGGTGTATTTTAGTTAAAGCTCTTGATCCTTTTCCTTTTATCTTACTTAATTTATTATTATCTTGTATTGCAGCATTACAAGCTCCTGTTATAATGATGAGTCAAAATAGACAAGCTAAGAAAGATAGTTTAAGAAATAAAAATGATTATAAAACAGATTTAAAGACAGAATTAATAATTGAAGAATTACATGATAAAATAGATGAAATATTAAAAAAACAAAAAGATATTGAAAAACAGATTAAAGAATTAAAAAATAAAGATGAAGTATAAAATAAAAAAATATAAGGACTTTACACCTTAAGTAGTGAAATATTAAATATGATAAAATTTTGAAATTTACATTAGGTTGAAATGATGATATCATTATGATAGAGGTGTAGGCTTATGACTGAAGGGAATAATTTTAATTCAGAATTAAATAGTAATAACCAAGCAAATAATAATTCTACACAACCTGTAACTAATAAGTTTTTCCCTTCAGGTTTGTTGGGCGGGAATATTAAAGATGTTAATTCTTCAACAACAAATGGTGCTAATAGTCAATTTATTAGTCGTAAAACATGGGGTGTTGGAGATAAAGCAAAATCTAAGACGGAAAATGTAAGTGAACCGGAACAAACTGAAGTGTTAGATTTATTTGATGGAGAAGTAGAAACATTAATGGACGAAGTTAATGGAACAACTTATAATGCAGGATCTAATAACCAAACTGTTAACCAAACTGTCGTAAATAACCAAAATAATTATAATCAACCAGTAAATCAACCGATAAATCAATCAATGCCCACTTCAGTAGTTAATCAAGGAGTAGATTCAAATAATCAAGCATGGATGGAAAAACAACCATTAAGTATGGGAGGACTTGGAGTTAATACTTTAGTTGGTGATGATGCACCTAAAGAGGTTGTAGAGAATAATAAATATATTCCACCACGTAATTTTGAATTAAAAGGGAATAATAAGATAGAAATAGTTAAAGATAAACCAGTTAATGATCGTCCAAGTATATATAATGGTTTTAAAGAACCATTACCAGAAATAGATGAAGTAAAAGTTTGTAAAGAATATGCAGGTGAAGCATTTACTAAAATTACAATGGCACCATTTTCTTTTCCTGGATTTTTGTTAGGTGGCATATATTGTATATATCGTAAACTTTATATAGTAGGTTTAATTGCTTTACTTATTGAATTTGCAATATTAACTATTTTATCAATGCCTATATCATTTATTGGAGTATTTATTTTTCGTATTGTTGTAGCTTTAGTAGTTAATCAAATCTATTTAAAAACAGTTAAAATTAAAGTTAGATTTTTAAGAAAACATAATCCAAAAAAGAATCAATATGAATTATCAGTTTTAGCAAAGAAAAAGGGTGGGACGAGTTCTTTAATGGCCCTTATAGCTGCTATTTTATATATTGCTTTTATAATTATTATTGGATTTACCTTTAATTTTAAATCATTACTAAGTTTGTTGCCTAAAGATGATGAACCAGTTATAAATGAAGATAGTAAAGGTGTTACTGGTTATAATGGCGATTTATCATATGAAGAATATAATATAGAAGATAATTTTAGTATTAGTATACCTAAAGGTTTTGTAAAAGATGGTAATTATTTTAATTATATATATAGAGTTCCATTACCAGTTACTGAAGAAGAAAACAATAATAGCGATGAAACAGAACAAGATCAAGATAATGTCGTAGATGAACAGACAGAGGAAGAGAAAAAACCTAAAGTAGAGTATAGTAAGAATAAGTGTACTTTATCATTTAATGCAGTAAAAGGATATAAAAATGAAGAAGATTTAATTAAATCAATAGCTTATTATTATACGCAAAGTGAAGATGAAGGAGTTTCTGAGCAACCAAATAATGGGATAGAATGGCATACTTTTGAATCAAGTAAATCTGATGAAAAGATATATTTTAAAGTAACTAAACGTGGCGATAAATTACTATTGTTTATGTATAAGATGGAAGCTGAAGATGAAAATAAAGTATGCGAAGGATTTTATAATGATATATATAATTCTATATATCCTAAATAGTAAAACTGACTTATGGTCAGTTTTTAATTGACTAAAAGTATACTTATAGTAAAGGTAATTTATAAATGGTGTTTAAAGTGTTATAATTTGAAAGAGGGATATAAATGAAAACATTAGATGAATTAAAAAAATATGATACTTTTAGATATAAAAAATACGATATTAAATATGAAGATAATTTAATAAAAATAGTTTTTTATTTTGCAATAGATAATTTAGTAACATTCGAACCAACTTTAGAAATACCAGTTAGTAATAAAAAAATAGATAAAGATTATGTTAATTATTTAGTTTTTAATATTGGAATGATAGAAGCGATTAGTTATTGGAAATGTGTTTGTCCTTATAATTTTATTATTGAATGTGGATACTTAGATGAGAGACAAGAAGAGTTTTTTAGAAAGATATTCTATTATGGTTTAGGGGAGTTTCGCTATGTTAATAAGATAGATGTAAGTTATGATAAATTTATAAATTTTATTAGTAAAGGTAGTAAGTATCAAGTTAATATTAATTATGATGGTGAAGGAAAGATGATTGCTGTTGGTGGCGGTAAGGATTCTTGTGTTACTTTAAATTTAGTAAGTGATGGAGTACCTTTTATGATAAATCCTAAAAAAGTAATGTTAGAATGTGCTTCGGTGGCTGGTTATTCTTTAGATGAAGTTATTAAAATAAAAAGAACAATTGATAAGAATTTATTAGATTTAAATAAACAAGGATTTTTAAATGGACATACACCATTTTCGGCAATGGTAGCTTTTGTATCTTATTTAACAGCTTATTTAAATAATAAGAATAAAATTATTTTAGCAAATGAAAGTAGTGCTAATGAAGCTAATGTATCAGGAACTAAAATAAATCATCAATATTCTAAGTCTTTTGAATTTGAACAGGACTTTACTAATTATCAAAAAGAATATTTAGGTAATATAATAAAATATTATTCATTACTTAGACCATTAACGGAGTATCAAATAGGAATGTTATTTGCTAAGTATAAGAAATATCATCATGTTTTTAAAAGTTGTAATGTAGGCAGTAAAAGTGAACCATGGCAATGGTGTGGTAAATGCGCTAAATGTTTATTTGTCTTTGCTTTATTAAGTCCTTATCTATATAAAGAAGAATTAGTTAGTATTTTTAATAAAGATTTATTCGCTGATGAAGAATTATTACCAATGTTTAAAGAATTATTAGGATATGAGAATGTAAAACCATTTGATTGTGTAGGTACTTTTGAAGAGATTAACTATGCTATATATAAAACAATAAATAAATTAGAACAAGATAATTTACCTGTTTTACTTAAATATTATAAAGAACATTACTATAAAGATTTAAGTTATTTAGATTTAGAACATCGATGGAATAAAGAACATAATTTAGATGAAGAAGATATAAAATTAGTTAGGGATGCTATTAATGATAGAGAAAATAATTAATATTTTAAAAGATAAAAATATAGCGATATTAGGATTTGGTCGTGAAGGCAAATCTACTTATCGTTTTATTAGAAAATATCTTATAAATGAAAAGATAACAATTATTGATAAAGTCGATATAAAAAAAGATAATAAAGAAATGTTTTTAGATGATAAAAATGTTTTCTTTGTTAGTGGGGAAGATTATTTAAATGATTTAGCGAAGTACGATATTATTATTAAAAGTCCGGGGATATCATTAAATAAGATAGATACAACTTTATTTAATGATAAGATTAGTTCACAGATGGAATTATTACTTAGTGTATCTAAAGAGAAAGTAATAGGAGTTACTGGAACAAAAGGGAAAAGTACAACTTCATCTTTAATCTATGAAATATTAAAAAATAAATATAAGGTTGTTTTAGCGGGTAATATTGGTAAACCAATCTTTGATTTAGATTTAGATGAAAAGATAGATTATTTTGTTCTTGAAATGTCTTCTCATCAATTAGAATATTTAGATATTGCGCCACATATAGGAATTATTTTAAATCTTTTTCAAGACCATTTAGATCATGCAGGAACGATAGAACATTATCATGAGATAAAAATGCATATGTTTACTAAACAAGACAATAGTGATTACAGTATTTATTGTAGTAGTAATGATAATTTAAGGAGATTAGTAAAAGAAAAAGATTTAAAAGGTAAGTTATTAGTAGTAGATATTAATGGTAATGATGAAAAGGCGATTATTAAGATGGTTGATAATAAGATATATTATCAGAATGAATTAGTATTTACTGATGATATTAAAAGAAATATTTATGGAAGATGTAACTTAGAAAATATTATGGTAGCTTTTGTGGTAGGTAAATTATTTGAGGTAGATAATGAAGTTATCTTAAAGACGATTGAAAACTTTAAAGCTTTACCATATCGTATGGAATTAGTAGGAAAGATTGATGAAGTTAAATACTATGTTGATACTTTAGCGACGATTCCTGAAGCGACAGAAGAAGCAATTATGGCGATTAAAGACACTGATACTTTAATCTTTGGGGGAATGGATAGAGGTATATCTTATCAGGAGTTTGTTACTTTCTTACAAAACTCACAAGTTAATAACTTTATTTGTATGCCGAAAACTGGTTATGATATTGGGAAAAAGTTAATAAATAAAAAAGTTTATTATACGGAAACAATCGATGAAGCGGTGATGGTGGCCAAACAAATTACGAAAAAAGGGATGAGTTGTGTTTTAAGTCCAGCAGCAGCTAGTTATGAATACTTTAAAAATTACCAAGAGAAAGGTGATCGTTTTAAAGAACTAGTTTTAAAAGAAAAGTAATTAAAATTATTTCAATATTTAAAAAATTATAGTATAATTATTTAAGATAAGGTGGTTAGTGTGATGAATGATAAAATTTTACCTAGTCTTAAATTAGTATTTAAACCTTTAGTAATGTATAGTGGAGAATGGGAATTTGCTGATGGTTTAAGGGATATAGCACTAATAAAAAAGGATAAGAACTTATATGATGAATTTATTGAAAGATATTACTATTTACCATTAGGAGTAATATTTAAAGAAGATGATTTAACAAGAAGTTTTAAATATGAAATATGTTCTACTTTAGGAGTAGGGGGAAGAACATTAAGATTTTCAAAAAGAGCTTTTTTACGTAATATTATTTCTAATGTTGATGATGTAGTTGATTCAGGAGATGAAGACATCTTTAAAAAATTAAAACAAGCGATTAGAGCACGTAAAGATATCTATCGTGATGTTTATAAATTAGATAAAGAATCAACTTATTATGAAGAAATAGAAGAAGAATATAAAAATTGTAATTTAGATATTGATTTTAGAGATTATGTAATCTTATGTAAGAAAAAATTTACGAGATTACTTAATGGGTATAATGCCGTATTAGATTTATTTGATAAATCAATAGATTTAGATAAATTTATTAGTTGTTTTGATATAAATCAATTATATTTATTTACGATATATTCTATTTTAAAGAATAGTGAAATATATTTTACGAAACATGGTCGTTTAGATTATGCAGTTGAAGCAATTGATTCTTATCGTGAATTAGTTACAGAGATAAGAAAAGATAATCCTGATTATGATGCCGTAATTAAAGTTAATAATAAAATATATGTAATTGATGATTTATTTAAAGAGTATGATAAATTGTTAAGTAAAAAATAGATAGTTATATCTATTTTTTATTATTTATGATAAAATTGTTTTATAAAGTAGAGTGATAGATATGCGTGAACAAAAATATGCTCGTGTTTTAGAAGAATACGAAAAAAAATTAAAGGAACAAGAACAAGCGCAGAAAGAAGTAGTTAGTGAAGATACTTCTTTAGATGAAGATGTTTCAATGACAAGAGAAATAAAATATAAAGAATTACAAGATGTTATTGATAATGATAATAATACAGATTCTAAAGAAGTTGATGTAGATGAGACGACATCTAAATTAGAACAAATAAAAGAAGATATTGCAGAAGTTGAAGATATTTTAGAAAAAACAGATCATTTACAAGCTTTAGAAAAAATGGCTTTAGAAGATAAAAAAGATGAAGATGATAAGAAAGACGAACCTAAAAAAGAGGATGATAAAGTTAAGATAGAACAAGTTAGTGGGAAGTCAGACTTAGATGATATTTATTTAACAACTTCTTTTAAACCTTTAAGAAAAAGATTTAGAGTAAGTAAGTTATTAAAGAAAATAATTACTACAGTTTTAGTTTTAGCTATTTTTATTGGTGTTGGTTATTTTGGTGTTTATCCATTATTACAAAAATATGTCTTTAATAGTCCAAAAAGAATTTTTGAAAATTCAATAGATTATGTTGTTGATTTAGTTAATAAGACAATTCCAACAGAAGATAAAGATAATAAAGAAATAGAATCATTCTTATACAATTATAACTTAGATTTTAAAACTAACTTAGAAGGAGCAGAATTCTTAAATGATTATGATTATCAACTTGATATAGGTTCTGATTTTAAACAGAATACTTTACTTGTTGATGCTTCAATGTCAAAAGGCAATGACAAAGTTGGAATTCAAACATATTTTAAGGATAAAAAATCTTTTGTAAAATTTTCTACAGATGATAATTATATGTTAATTGATGAAGATGGGGAAGATATTAAATCATGGGAAATGGGAGATATCTTTAATAGCTTTAATCAATTATCTACTAGTGATATAAAATACTATATTACTGGCGAATTAAAAATTATGAAATCTTTATTAGATGAAAAATATTTAAGCAAAGATAAAGATGAAATAACTATTGATGGTAAAAGTGTTAAAGTAACAAGAAATAGCTTAAAACTCGATCAAGAAACAGCGATAGAAATAGAAAAGAAATTCTACGAAAAATTAAAAGATGATAAAAAACTGCTAGAAATATATGCAACTTTAAATGATTATACAATTTCCGAAGCTGAAGATTATATTGATCACATTGATTATGAAGAAACATATGATGAAAAATATGATGCAGCGATTAATATTTATACAACTAAAGGCAACGAGTTTGCGGGAATTGATTATGAAGAAAATGGCTTTAGAGTAGCTTATTACTATAGAAATGATTATGAATTTGATTTATACCTTAACTTAACTGATGATGAAGTATGTAAAGAAGGTATGGATTGTAATGTTGATGATAAAATGGTTTTCCAAATAAATGGCGAAACTAAAGATAAAATAACAGAAGTAGTTATTAAATATAATAATAAGAAAATTGCAACATTAAATGTTAGAGAATTTAAAGATGATAAAATTGATTTTGATTATGAAATTAATTTCCAAAATGTTAATTTTGATGGATTTGTTAAAATTGAAGAAAAAGATGAAAATATTAATTTTGATATTAAAATGAATTTTAGTGATTATTATTTTGAAATGATTATAGATTTAAAAGAAAAATATAATTGTGATATTCCTAAAATAAATAAAGAAGATTATGTTGATGCTAGTGACAAAGAGTTACAAGATAGAACTGAAAAAGTTACGAAGAAACTCGATGAAATGGGTGTTTTAAAATTAATTGATGATTTAACTAAGGAGAATGGACAAGTCGTTAATAATAATCAAAATACGAAAATATCTAATGTTATATAAGGATGAGATATTCATCCTTTTTTTGTGGTATAATGGATTAGAGGTGTAATATGGAATATAAAATAGAAAGAAGTAAAATTAAATTTTGATTAAAATAAAGGAAATTAGATAAATAAAGATAATAATATAGATAGGAGGAGTAATATGGAAAAAAGTAAAATATTAGAAGTAAAAAAATTAAATAAATATTTTGGGAAAAAACAAGTATTAAAAGATGTCTCTTTTGAAGTAAGAAAAGGAGAAATATTAGGGTTTATAGGTCCGAATGGAGCTGGTAAAACAACAACTATTAAATTAATATTAGGTTTACAATCTATAAGTAGTGGAGAAGTATTAATTAATGGATATAATATAGTTAAAGATTTTGAAAAAGCGATTGCTACTGTTGGGGCGATTGTAGAAAGTCCTGATTTATATATGTATTTATCAGGAAGAAAAAACTTAGAACTAATTGCTAATATGTATAAAGGAATTACGAAAGAAAGAATCGAAGAAGTAATAGAAATATCAGGATTAGGTAATCGAATTGATGATAAAGTAAGTAAGTATAGTTTAGGTATGCGTCAAAGATTAGGAATTGCAGCGTCAATAATTAATAAACCTAATATATTAATTTTAGATGAACCAACTAATGGATTAGATCCAGAAGGAATTAAAGAACTAAGAGATTTATTAAAAAAACTAGCTAAAGAAGAACATATGGGTATTTTAATATCTAGTCATAATTTAGCAGAGTTAGAAAGCTTCTGTAGTGATGTTTGTATTATAAAAAATGGAGAAGTAATTACTTCGACTTCAATTAAAAACTTTAAGAAAACAGATAAATCTTATTATATGATTGAACTTGATAAAACAACTGGTCTTAATAAAATTATTAATAAAGATGATGAAATTATTTCGGATACAGAGATTAGAGTATTAAGAGAAAAAGAAGCATTAGCAGAACTTATTACAAAATTAGTACAAAATAAATATAAAATATATGAAGTTAAATTAATAGAAATGACATTAGAAGAAGCATTCTTAAAAGAGGCAGGAGGTAATATAATTGATTAAGTTAATTAAAAATGAATTATCTAAAATAATTCATAAAAAAGCAATTTATATCTTAGCGATAGTAACTATTTTATTTACAATTTTATCAGGATATATTATAAAACTGGCTGCGAATATTGATAATTTATTAACTAGTGATACTTATATGGAAATTTTAGAAGAAGGACTTAAATCTTATGATTTAAATAATCCTGAGGAGTTAAATTGGTATGTTGATGATAAGACAGAATTAGATATAGCAAAAGAAATGAAAAAATATGATTCAGATTCTTGGCAAGCTTATCGAATGAGTACAATGGGATATGATTATCTTCATACAATAAATGAAGCTAAATATGTTTCTAAAGATAATAAGGCTTTAGAAGAAGCGCAAAAAGTATATGATGAATTTGTTAAAGAAATAGATAACAATGATTGGCAATATTTTGTTAAAAAAGATTTAGCAGAAGCGGAAGCACAAAAAAATATAGTAGAAGAACAATTAAAAAATGATAAGTTATCTGATAAAGAAAAACTAGAATTAAATAATTCTTTAAAGAATTTTGAATATACAATTGATGGTTATAATTATCGTTTAAAACTTGATATACCAGTTGATAATAGTGATGACTCATTATTAGTTGATCAATATGTATCATCAGCAATTCAATATGAAGGTTTGAATAAAGATGAATATCAAATTAATGATTATGATGAATTAACAAGTAAACGTGAAGTTGAAAAGAATTATTATGAAGCTAAATACAAATTAGATAATGATATTAAATCAGGGGATATGTTTTCAGCATCAGAATTACTTTTAGCAGATTCAATAGCACCAGTTTTATTTGTTATTGTAGCAGTAGTAATGATTGCGGGAACAATTATATCTGATGAATTTAATAAAGGAACAATAAAACAATTATTATTAAGACCTTTTAAAAGATGGAAAATATTATTAAGTAAATATATAACATCAATTATTGTATTCTTATTATTCCTATTATTTTATGAAATAATGACATATTGTATTTATGGAGTAATACTTGGATTTGATAGTTATAAAATACCGGTGGTTTTATATAATTTTACAACGCATGAAGCTTTCCAAATGAGTTTAATAGGTAATATATTAATTAATTTATTAAGTATCTTACCAGCTTATTTAATTATTTTAACAATAACATTCTTTATTGGTATTGTATCAACTAATGGAGCAGTTTCAATAGCTGTTGGTTTCTTAGTATTCTTCTTTGGAAATATTATAAATCAAATGGCAGTTATAGTAGATTCTAAATTAATTGCTTTTATACCATCAATGTGTTGGAATTTTAATGCATATTTATTTGGTGGTTTACCAACGTTTAAGTATTCTAATTTAGGAATTGCCATATTTGTTTCAGCGTTAGTATTTATTATATTCTTAGTTGGATCATTTATTGTCTTTAGAAAAAAAGATATAAAGAATCAATAAAAAATATCGTTTATCACGATATTTTTTTACTTCTTTTCAATTATTTTACTTAGATTAAGATTACTGCCTTTAAAAGCTTCTAAAACTTCAAGAGGAACAGCAAAGATAATTGTGTTAGATTGATCTGATGATACATCATTAATGGTTGATAAAGTTCTTAAGTGAAGAGCTCCTGGAGTAGTAGCCATAATTCCAGCTGCTTTAGCTAAGTTCTCTGATGCTTCAACTTCACCAGCTGCTTTAGTAATAACAGCTTGTTTTTCTCTTTCAGCTTCAGCAACTTTAGCAATAACTCTTTTCATTTCTTCAGGTAGGGAAACATCTTTTAATTCGACATTCTCAACTTTAACACCCCATGGATCAGTAGCTTTATCAATAATACCACATATTTCATTACTTATCTTTTCACGGGCTCCTAATAACTCATCTAATGAAACAGCACCAACGGCATTACGCATTGTTGTTTGAGCTAATTGAGAAACCGCATAAATGAAGTTTTCAACGGCTAAAACAGATTTACCAGCGTCAAAGACACTAAAATAAATAACGGCATTAATCTTAACTGAAACATTATCTTTAGTAATAACTTCTTGTTCTGGAACATCAATTACTTTTGTTCTTATATCAACTTTCTTATAACTTTGAAAGATTGGTAAAATAACATGCCAACCAGGATTTAATAATTTACTGAATTTACCACAATTGAATAAAATACCTCTTTCATATTCATTAATTTGTTTAATAGAACAAAGAATGATAATAACAATAATTATTAAAAGAAAAATAATAAAATCCATATAATACTCCTTTCTAATTTTATTGTATCATATAAATAAATATTTAATGATATTAAATTTTTATTATGATATAATATTATAGAATAGGAGTTGGTTATAGTGGCATTTCTTAATATTAAAAAGAAAACGAAGAAAAATAATCAATTTATTAAATCAGTAGATAGTTATAATGGTAATAGCGAAACTTTTGTTTATAATTCTTATCCTAATAATCAAATGATGAATAACCAAATGGGTAACAATCAAATTAGTAATAATCAAATGATGAATAATCAAGGTCAAATGAATTACCCAAATAATATGAATTATAATCAACAAGGTTTTAATAATCAAATGCCTAATCAACAATATAATCAATATCCAAATAATAATAATCAAATGGCTCCTAATAATGCTAATTACCAAAATAATAATATAGGGGTGATTAAACCTAAAGGTAATAATAGTAATAATAATCCTAATGTAATAAAGCCACAGACGAATAATCAACCTAATGAAACATTAGATGTGTTAGAAACAAATGATGTTTTAAATGAGGCTTTAGAAGAATTACCAGTAGAGCAGGAAGTTACAAAGTTAGATCCTTTAAATAATGCTAATAATCCAATACCAGTTAATCCAGTAGCGGAAGTGGAAGAAAAAGAGGAATTAACGGAAGAAGAATTGAGTGCTAAAGCAAATATTTGGGCGGTTATTGGAATGTTTTTAGGAATGATATTTAAACCTGGAACAACAATTATTGATAGTATTAAAAAATATAAAGATATTTATAAAGGGGTAAAGATTACATTATGGATTACTATAGTAACTGTTTTATTAACTTTAGTTGTTAGAATATTAACAGGAGCATTTTATCGTAGTTATAATAGTATTACTGGGGCTTATTCAATAAATTTTAACTTAAATAATGTAATATCTTTACAAAATTATTTACCTTATTTAATAATTGCGATAGTAGTATCTTTAATAGCTATATTAGTAGCAACCTTAATATACTATGCTTCATCATTTTTCAATAGTAAGGGTGTTAAATTTGGTTCATATTTAGCAGTTAGTAATGTAACTATGTTACCAATGATTATTGGGGTAGTAATTTTAAATCCTGTATTATCTATATTATCTGATTATCTAGGAATTATCGGTATTATAGTACCATTTATTTATACTTTGATTTCCTTTATAATTGGAATAGATTATATTTTAAAGTTTGATAATTATAATGCTAAAATATATTATAATGTATTTAATTTATCAATTATATTATTTATAATGGTTTTAATTGTAGTTGGTTTATATAATTTAAATCTTATTTCATTACCAACGTTATTTACATAAATCGATATTTATTATATCGATTTTTTTAAGCAATAAAAAAATCTCTTTAATAAGAGATTAATTTATAAATTGGTGACCCGTACGGGATTTGAACCCATGAATGTATGCGTGAAAGGCATATGTGTTAACCGCTTCACCAACGGGCCAAAATAAATGGTGGGCCTGGGGGGACTTGAACCTCCGACCTCACGCTTATCAGGCGTGCGCTCTAACCAGCTGAGCTACAAGCCCATTTGTTTTAAACCGTGTTTATTGTATCGTATTAAGACTGATTATGCAAGCTATATCTTGCATTTTTTCTTGCTGACTAGTTAAGTATATCAAGACTAATCGAAAAATGCAACAAAAAATTTAAAAAAAGAGTAAATATTTTAGGAATATGTTATATTAAATAGGAGGTGGATTATGATATTATTGATTAATCGTGATAATCTTTTTAATGAAGATGATATAAAAAATTTAGAAATGGTAGAGTATGAGAATTATAAAGAAGATACTTTATACATTGAAAGAGAAGCTTTTAGACATTTTGAAATGTTAAAAGCTCATTTAAAAGTAGATGGAATTATTATCGATATTAGTAGTGCGTATAGATCTTTAGAAAAACAAGAAAGTATTTTTTTAGATTATATGAAAAGATATGGAATAGATGAAGCGGATGAATTAGTAGCAATGCCCGGAACAAGTGATCATCATACAGGTCAAGCAATTGATATTGTAATTATGAATGATGGTTCGTTTATAGAAGAAAAAGAAAAGTTACTTAAAGAAGAAGAGGTATTTAAGAAAATTCATCAAGCTTTAAAGTATTTTGGGTTTATTGTAAGATATCCTAAAGGTAAAGAAGAGATTACTGGTTTTACTTATCGTCCTTGGCATTTAAGATATATTGGGGAAGATGATGCTTTAAAGATAAATGATTTAACATTAGAAGAATATTTATTAGATAGAGATAAGGTAACTACTTAATATATTAATTGCTTAATATAATATATTAGGGGGTGTTTTATATCGCATATCAAAGAGCATATTTACCAATGAAGGTAATTAATGTGACACAAGGATATGGTAATAGTTCTAGTTCACATAAATTATCTTATGCTTTAGATTTAGGTGGTAAGGATGCAGGTAAAGATGGTGTTTATGCGCCATTTGATGCTGTTATTACAAAATTATATCAACCAAAAGATACGAAGAAACAGGCGACAACAGTTTGGTTAACATCAACTAAAAAAGTATTAAGTCCTAATGGCTATTATGGATATTTAACAGTTAGTATTACTCATCCTGAAGAAATTTTAAAAATGAAATTAGGAACAAAGTATAAACAGGGGGATTTAATTTGTTATGAAGGTAAGACGGGAAGAGCGACCGGCAATCATATTCATTTAGAGGTAGCTAAAGGTAAAAAAGCAGGACGGCAAAGAAAAGTTAGTGGTAATTATAGTGAATATGTTATATTAAATGCAGTCAAGCCACAAGATTATTTATTTGCATTAGATGATGCGATTATTAAGAATAATACTTATAAAAAGAATAAGTATAACTTTATTAAAGAAAAAGATATAAAATATAAAGTTAATAGTAAAACAGGACTTAATATGCGTAAAGGACCTAGTACAAAAGATGATATAGTTACAACATTAAAAAATAATGATATTGTTTTAAAATTTTATAATAAGAATAATTGGGGTTATGTATATCATTATGAAAAAATGGGATTTGTATCAAATAACTATTTAAGTAAGTTGTAAAACTTACTTTTTTACTTTACTGATAAATTATAAAGGTTATTTTTATTAATATACTATGTTTTATTGTATGTGATATAATATTTATAATAGAAGAATATGAGGTAGTTTATATGAATGAGAATAATAATGAACAACTTTTTAATAATCAGCAAAATGTAGATCATAATGCAAATAATAATCTTGATATGAATGATATGCCAATCACTAAAGAGGTGGCAAATAATATTCCAGTAGATAATACTGAAACTAATAAGAAGAATAATAAAGCAAAGAAAATAAAATATATAGTTATAGGAATATTAGTATTAGTAGTAATAGTTGGACTTATTATTGCGATGATATGTATTAATAAGAATAGAAATACTGAACAGAAAGATTCAGATAATAGTTCTTTAACATCAGAAGAAAGTAGTAATAATGAGCTTACTTTAGAAGTTGGTTTTTCTAGAGAAGATGTAGTAAATGAAATAAAGAATAAATTTAATGTAGGAGATAATTTATTAATTGATTATAAAGGAATTGATGATGAAAATGAAGGTCAACAATTAACTTCTGTAAAATTTTATTATAATAGTGAAGGAAAAGAAGTTAGTTTTGATGAAGCAGTAGAAGTAGGTATTGGACTAGAAACTTTAAAAGATGGATATACATGTAAAGAATATTATGTAGGAATTGGTAAATATAAAGTAAATATAACTGATTTTGATAGTAATGAAAAATATGAAATGATAATTGATATAAAGGATAGTGTAGCACCTGTTTTAGAAGTAAAGGATGTTACAGTAAATGAAGGAGATATTATTACTATTAATTCATTTATAGTTAGTTGTAACGATAATTCTTATCAATCTTGTGAAATAAATTATATTAATGATAATAATGAAATATTAGATACTATTGATATGTCTGTTGGTGAAAGAGTTATTAAGATTGTAGCTATGGATAAATCTAAAAAT
Source organism: uncultured Bacilli bacterium (assembly GCA_947632085.1). Lineage (GTDB taxonomy): Bacteria > Bacillota_I > Bacilli_A > RF39 > UBA660 > Coprovivens. The sequence goes on from CANRNY010000015.1 coordinate 35,465, forward strand.
AGAAGTGAAGTTAAAGAAGCTAAATTAGTGGTTAATAGTGGAAATTCTAGTTCAAAAGAAAATACTTCACAAACGACAGGTAATTCTAGTAGTTCTAATAAATCTAATAGTAGTTCAAGTGGAAAAGGATCAAGTAGTAATAGTGGAGTAGTTAATAGTTCTCATCCTTTTGTTAAAGCTGCTAAAAGTATGGTAGGTAAGACTAATGTAGCTGATACTGATGTCGTAGAACAAGCACTTAAAACAGTTAATAAAACTTTATGGGTTAAAAATATTGGTGATGTTAAAATTTTACTAGATATAAATAATGGCAAATCAGATTATGTAGGTTCTGGCGAAGCTGTTTGTAATAAAACATACAAAGATACAGTAATTGATTTAGGTGAGTTTGATTATAAAAGAGAGAATAATCATGAAGTATCAAAAAGTAGAAAAATATATGTTAAAAATCAATTTATTTATAAGGTTGTAGTAACTACTTGTACTGATGGTAAATGTGTTGATGCAGAAGAAAATAATACATATTTACTTGGCAAACAATATTATTATTGTGACGATAAATCATATATAAAACCAGCTAATATTAAATTAATTGCTAAGGAAGTACCATTAAGTAGTATTCAACCTGGTGATTTCTTATTCTATAATGATGGAGGAAAAGGTTCTAATCATATAGCGGTTTATATTGGTAATAATCAAGCTGTTCATGGAGGATGGGAAAGTAAAAGAGAAGTAGTTATTAAAGGTGTTAAAATAGGTGGAAAAGCATCTACTCCAACAGCTTGGCGTGTTAGTTATTAAAATTAAAGAATAAAAAAACTTCTAGATTAAACTAGAAGTTTTATTTATTTAATGGTGTCCCCTTGGGGGCTCGAACCCCAGACCCACTGATTAAGAGTCAGTTGCTCTACCAACTGAGCTAAGGAGACATTTCTTGGTTACTCGTTAATTATACAACAGATTAAAAAAAAATACTAGTCTAAAATATTCTTTTAAAAATGTTTTATTAGGTATATTTAAATAATTATGATAAAATTAGATTATGGAGTGATAATTATGTATCAAAAATTATCAAAAGAAGAAAAAAAAGATGTTCGTATGACTTTTAAAAAGACGAATAAAGGAGATAATATTATACCAATATTAAATAGATTAGTTATTGAAGGTATTGTTTGTTTTATTATGGCAATAATAATGACAGGAGCTATTATCTTTTTTGATTATTCATTATGGTTAATAGGTTTAATTGCTGTTTCAGTAATATGTGGAGTAATATTTATTTTAGCACAAAGAAGTATTCGTCTTAAAGAATATAATAAATTTATTAAACTAGGTTATAAAAAAGTAAAAAATAAGTTGACTAAGAAAAAATAATTAGTTATAATTTATTTGTTACCTTGGTTATGGAGCAGTACTCAAGAGGCTGAAGAGGCGCCCCTGCTAAGGGTGTAGGTCGGGTAACTGGCGCGAGAGTTCAAATCTCTCCTGCTCCGCCATTATATATATTAATCTTAACTTTAATAAGTTAAGATTTTTTTTGGACATATTTATTTAATATTAATTATATATTTATATTGGTGAATAATGAAAAGAGAATATATAACTGAATATTATGATTATATGGAGTATGAAGATGAGTTTAAAAAGATTATTAATAGTGATAAACCAATTAATATAAAAGTAGGCAATTTAGCTTATTATATGGTAAGTAAGTTTCCTAAATTACCTTACTTTTGGGGTGGAGGACATAATTTAACGAAGAATGAATTAAAAGGGTTAGATCGAAAATGGGGGATTTTAGAACCAATTAAAGATTTTGGAAATAATAATTATAAAGTGGGGGATTATTATCCAAGATCTTTTGATTGTTCAGGATTTGTTACTTGGTGTTTAGTTAATACTAATTATAATTTAGATAGTTATATTGATAAGCCTGATATTGATTATTCGTTATGTAGTAAAGATTTTTTAAAATTAGGGAAAGTTAGTAAGATAAGTGATGAAGATATTATAAATAATATTAAAATGGGGGATTTAGCTTATATGGAAGGACATATAGGAATAGTATGTGATGTTTTATATGATAAAGAAATTATTAAAGTAGCTCATGTATCTTATACTGGTGGAGGGAGTAATTTAACAACTATTAGTTTAATTACCGGAAGAGTTATTGAAGATAGTGATTGTAAAGAACGAATAGGTAACACTTACTTTACAGATATTATCTTAGTTAACTATTAATTTTACAGCCCATAATTTGGGCTTTTGTTATGTTACTAATAACTATAAATTAATTACTATATAAGTATTAGTTATAGGACTTTACAGAAAGAAAAAAAGTTCTGTCAAAGATAGCAATTTGGCGATATTAGGAATAGTTATATATGGTAAAATCTTAATGTTGGGAGGTATAAAAAATGAAAGAAGAATGGAAAGGTTTTAGAGAAGGAGCTTGGTGTAATGAAATTAATGTAAGTGATTTTATTAAGAGTAATTACAAAGTATATGAAGGAGATGAATCTTTTTTAGCACCGAAATCTAAAAAGACTAAACTCGTATGGGATAAATGTGAAGAATTATTAAAAGAAGAGTTAGAAAAGCATGTACTTGATATAGATGTTGATCATATGTCAGGGATTAATGCTTTCGAACCTGGTTATATAGATAAAAATAATGAAGTTATTGTAGGATTACAAACTGATAAACCTCTTAAAAGAATTGTTAATCCTTATGGTGGAATGAGAATGGTTTATCAAGAGTTAGAAGCTTATGGTTATAAGTTAAATCCTCAAGTAGATAAATATTTTAATGAATTTAGAAAGACACATAATCAAGGAGTTTTTGATGCTTATACACCGGAAATAAGAAAAGCTAGACATGTAGGATTACTTACAGGTTTACCTGATGCTTATGGTCGTGGAAGAATTATTGGTGATTATCGTCGTATTGCTTTATATGGTATTGATTATTTAATGGAAGAAAAGAAAAATGAATGGGATAATATGGAGATATCAGTAATGAATGAAGATATTATTCGTATTCGTGAAGAATTATCAATGCAATATCGTGCTTTAGATGATATTAAGAAGATGGCTTTAAGTTATGGGTATGATATTTCGAAACCAGCTAGTAATGCTAAAGAAGCTATTCAATGGACTTATTTTGGTTATTTAGCTAGTATTAAGGAGAATAATGGGGCGGCTATGTCTTTAGGAAGAGTAGATGCCTTCTTTGATATATATATTAATCGTGATTTAGAAAATAAAGTAATTACAGAAGAAGAAGTTCAAGAGTTAATTGATCAATTTGTTATTAAATTAAGATTAGTTAGACATTTAAGAACTCCAGAATATGATGAGTTATTTTCAGGAGATCCAACTTGGGTAACTTGTTCAATTGGTGGGATGACTACGGAAGGCAAGAGTATGGTTAATAAAACATCATTCCGTATTTTACATACTTTAACTAATTTAGATCCAGCCCCAGAACCTAATATGACGGTTTTATGGGCTCAAGGATTACCAGATAATTTTAAAAAGTATTGTGCAAAGATGAGTATTGCAACAGATGCTATTCAATATGAAAATGATGATGTAATGCGTCCTTCAATGGGTGATGATTATGCAATAGCTTGTTGTGTATCATCAATGCGTATTGGTAAAGATATGCAGTTTTTTGGAGCGCGTTGTAATTTAGTTAAAGCCCTACTTTATGCTATTAATGGTGGCGTAGATGAAATGAAGCATGAATTAGTTATACCTGATGTAGCTAAAATGGAAGATGAGTATTTAGATTATAATAAAGTTAAAGATGCTTATTTTAAGATGTTAGAGCGTGTTGCTAAGATATATAGTGATGCAATGAATATAATTCATTATATGCATGATAAATATGCTTATGAAGCAGGGCAAATGGCTTTACATGATACAGATGTTAATCGTTTAATGGCTTATGGAGTAGCAGGTTTATCTGTTGCAGCAGATTCATTATCAGCAATTAAATATGCTAAAGTTAAACCTATTAGGGATGAAAATGGTATTACGGTTGATTTTGAAATAACAGGTGATTTCCCTAAATATGGAAATGATGATGATCGTGTTGATGATATTGCACGTGAAATATTAAATAAGATATATAGTGAGTTATCTAAACATCCTTGTTATCGTAATGCTAAACCAACAATGTCTGTTTTAACTATTACTTCTAATGTCGTATATGGTGGTAAAACAGGAGCAACACCAGATGGTAGAAAAGCAGGTGTTCCATTTGCTCCAGGAGCTAATCCAATGCATGGTAGAGATGAAAGTGGAGCAATTGCTTCATTAAATTCAGTAGCTAAATTAAAATGGGAAGAATGTTGTCGTGATGGAATATCTAATACTTTCTCTATTATTCCTAGTGCTTTAGGACAAAAAGATGAAGAAAGAGTTGATAATTTAGTTACATTAATGGATGGATATTTTGTCCAAGGAGCACATCATTTAAATGTTAATGTTTTAAATAGAGAAACATTAATTGATGCTATGGAAAATCCTAGTAAGTATCCATTATTAACGATAAGAGTATCTGGTTATTCAGTTAGATTTAATAGATTAACAAGAAAACAACAAGAAGAAGTTATTGCTAGAACATTCCATGAGAAAATGTAATGAAAAAAGGTAGTATAGCAGCGATTGAAACATTTGGTTTAGTTGATGGACCAGGAATTAGGACAGTAGTTTTCTTAAATGGTTGTAATTTAAGATGTAAGTTTTGTCATAATCCAGAAATGTGGAAAATGGGCGAAGAAAACTATACAAGTGATGAAATTGTAAAAAAAGTTTTACGAAGTAAACCTTATTTTAAAGATAAGGGTGGTGTTACTTTTTCGGGAGGAGAACCATTACTACAATATGACTTCTTACTTGAAACATGCAAAAAGTTAAAAAAAGAAAAGATTCATATTGCTTTAGATACAGCAGGAATTGGTTTAGGTGATTATAGAGAATTACTTAAATATATTGATTTAGTATTACTTGATATTAAACATATTACAAAAGAAGGATTCTTAGATATTACTTGTCGTGATTATTTAGATAAATATAAAGAATTTTTAAAAGAATTAAATAATAGTAATGTTGAAGTATGGATTAGGCAAGTAATAGTACCAGGAGTACATGATAATAAAGATTACTTAAAGAGTTTGAAGGAATTTATTAAAAGTAACATAAATAATGTTAAAAGAATAGATTTTTTACCTTATCATAAGTTAGGTAGTGAGAAATATGATAAGTTAAATATTATTAATCCATATAAAGATAAAGAAGAATTAGATAAAGATGTTTGTGATCGTTTATATCAAGAATTTATGGAAGATTATAATAAATAATCTTCCTTTTGTTTGACATTAATTTGTTTAAAAGGGTTGAATAATAGGGAAGATTATGTTAGGGTAAAAGTGTTTGAAGGGAGGAATATTTATGATAGATAATGACGAGTATAACTCGAATAATAGTAAAGATATTCCTCTTGGGTGTCTTTAATATTAAAAATATTTAATTAATTTTAAAATATTATATTTAGTATAATATATGTTTTTTTGTGTGGTTAAGGAGGGGAAAAAGATGAAAATAATTATTAATGAGAAAAAATATGTTCAAGTAAGAGATATTTTGTTTTTAGCTAAATTATATAATAGTGAAATATTAATGAAATATTATTTATTTTTAATAAATAATGGGTATATAGATAATGATTTTGTTAGATCTACTAATTCTTTATTAAATAGAATATTAGATACAGATGCATTAATTGATTTTAGAGATTATCAAGATTATAGTGATTTACATTTGAGTAATTTACTTATCTCTTTATCTTCAAGAACTGGTAGTGACATAATAGAACATAAATTAGATGACTTAAGAGAAATTATTAGTTATAAAAGAAGAGAACTTGGTTATGCAATACCATTAATTCCTGATGAAAAGATTGATATAAAATATGATGATCTTGGGTTAAGTTTTAAAAGTACAATATTTAAAGATTATTACTTAATAGAAACGACTAGTGGTGAAGAGATAGGAGAACGTGATTATAGGGAAGCGTTAAGACGTGGACTTAGTTTAATTGGGTGTTCTTTAGATGATAATTATAATTTAATAAATAAGGGTTCATATATTGTTATATGTTTAACAAATAAAGAAAAAAAGAAAGAAAAGAAAGATAATATTATTAATAAATTAGCTAGAAAGTTTAAAAATAGAGCATAATAAAACCTCACAATGTGAGGTCTTTTTTAACTTAGAACAATATTAGATAAATCTGTAAGGAAGTCATTCATAATAGTTAAATAATTATCATTATTAGTTCTTTCTTCATCAGTTAGAGTACTCATGGTATTAATTTCAATTAATTCAGCATTATAATTATCAACTAAGTCTTTAACACTATCAGAAACATTATTCTTATCAGCAACAAAGATTTGTTTATAAGTTTTATTCTTGAATTTAGTTTTAATACTTGAAGTTATATTACTTTCATTAGAAATATTAATAACTTTAAAACCATAGTTTTCTAGGAAACCAAAAGCATCATAAGCGATAACAATTGTTTCTTTATTATTGCTTTGAGCACTTTTAGCAATATTTCGTAGATTAGCATCAAGCGTTGAAATATCTTCTTCTAATATTTCATAATTTTTTTCAATTTCTTCAGCAGCATACTTAGAAGTACTTAATTCTTCTAACTTAATTTTAATGGTATCAGCCATAGTTAATAATTTATTTGGACTTAACCATAACTCTTCAACACCATAAGTATAAGCAAATGATGGATCAATTATTTGTAAGTTATTATTCTTATCGACTAAAGAACGAGCTATTTCTTTTTCATCAACACCATTGTAAATAAATAAAGTAGTTGATTTAGATATATCATTTAATTGTTTATCAGTTAATTTATAAGTTTTAACATCAGTATCATTAGGATAGATTGAAGTAACTTCAGCACTTGGATATAATCTACTTACAATATATTCTATAGGATAGACAGTAGTAGTTATATGCGATCCTTCTAGTTCATCACTATTAAAACAACCAGTAGTACAGGTTAGGGTTATTAAACAGATTAATAACATATATATAATTTTCTTTTTCATTTAATCCTCCGTATATAATTTATTTAACAACTTAATTTTACTATATTTTAATTCTTTTGTAAATTTACTTTTTGACCTTTATTTAATTAGAAACTAGTAAATAGGAAGAAGATTTGGTATAATGGAAAAGGTGATAATATGAATTTTTTAGAAAAATATGGAATTTATATCAATAATAAAGAATTATTACTTAGAGCTTTAACACATTCATCTTATTCTAATGAACATGATTGTGATAATTATGAAAGGTTAGAATTTTTAGGAGATGCAGTTTTACAAATATTAACTAGTGATTATTTATATAATAATATGGAACTTTCTGAAGGGGATATGAGTAAGACAAGAGCTTCATATGTTTGTGAGAGTGCATGTGCTAAATATGCTGAATATCTAGATTTTAAACCTTTTATTAGAGTTGGACATGGTCAATTAAATAATATAAATGAAACAATTATTGCTGATATGTTTGAAAGTGTTATGGGATGTATATATCTTGATCAAGGATTAGAAGCAGCTAGAAGTTTATTTAATCAAGTTATTGTTCCTTGTATAACTAATCATAGTATTTTTTTAGGTGATTATAAGAGTAAATTACAAGAACTAGTTCAAACAACTAAGAAATCGCTAGAATATCGTTTAGTAGGGGAAGAAGGACCTGCACATGATAAAGTATTCTATGTCGAAGTAGTAATTGACGATATTATTTATGGTAAAGGTAGTGGAAAATCAAAGAAAGAAGCTGAGCAAAGGGCGGCGATGGATGCCTATAATAAACAAGCTAAAATTGGGTGATTTAGATGTATTTGAAGTGTATTAGAGCAAATGGGTTTAAGTCGTTTGCTGATAAAATAGAATTAGATATAAATAAAGGTATTACTGGAGTAGTAGGACCTAATGGTTCTGGAAAAAGTAATATAGTAGATGCTGTTAGATGGGTATTAGGAGAACAATCTGTTAAAGCTTTACGTGGTGATACATCAATGATTGATGTTATATTTGCAGGTTCTAAAACACGTAGTGGACAGACAAGAGCTAGTGTTAGCTTAATATTTGATAATAGTGATCACTATTTAAATAGTGAATTTAATGAAATAGAAATTAAAAGAGTTGTTTATAAGACTGGGGAAAATGAATACTATATAAATAATACAAAAGTAAGACTTAAAGATATTACGGATTTATTTTTAGATAGTGGTGCTGGTAAAGAATCATTTAATATTATTTCTCAAGGTTCTGTTGCTGATATTATCAATAATAAACCAGAAGATAGAAGAGTAATATTTGAAGAAGCAGCTGGAGTTTTAAAATATAAAAAACGTAAAGAAGAATCTTTTCGTAAATTAGATCGTACTAATGAGAATTTAGAGAGAGTTAATTTACTAATAGATGAACTTTTAATTACGTTAGAACCTTTAAAAGAACAATCTGAGAAAGCAAGAAAATACTTAGAATATAAAGATGATTTAGAGAATATAGAAGTTGCATTAATAGCTAAAGATATTGAAAAGATTAATGAAGAATATTTAACTGTTAAAGAAAGAGTAAAAAGATTAAATGAAGAAGTTGGTGATTTAGATTCTTCTAATAATACTGATTCTTCGAAAGTTGAAGAATTAAAATTACAATCTTTAAAGTTAGATAGTGAGATAGAAAATAAAACGAATAAAATAAATGAATTAGCTAGTGAGATTGCTCGCTTACAAAGTGAAAAACAAATTACTTTAGAACGTCAGAAATACGAAGTTGATCATGATAAATTACAAGAAAATATCTTAACTTTGAAAGAAGAAGTTTTAAATTTAAATAATACAATAACTTCTTTAACTAGTGATTTAGATAATCTAAAGAAAGATTTAGAAGTTAAACAACTTAAGAATATGGAATTAGCGAAAAAGAGAGAAGAAGCTAAAAGTAAAAGAATTAGTTTAAGTAATGATATTAATAATAAAACACGTGAAATAATGGATTTAAATAATAAAATAGAGATATTACAAGATAATATTAGTAATGATACTAAATTACCTTATAGTGTTAAAAATGTTATTAATAATATAAGACTTAGAGGAATTCATGGAGTATTAGGCAAATTACTTGAGGTACCAGAAAAATATGTTACGGCAATAGAAACTTCATTAGGAGCTAATAGTAATGTAATTGTTGTTGATGATGAAGAATGTGCAAAAGAAGCGATTAATTATTTAAAAGAAAATCGTTTAGGTCGAGCTACTTTTTTTCCAATATCAATAATTAAAGCACGTAATATAATGTTTGAAGATATTGAAAAGATTAAAGATATTGATGGTTATATTGGTACTGGTGAATCTTTAGTAAGATATGATGAAAAGTATCGTAGTATTGTTTTAAATCAATTAGGTAATGTAATTGTCGTAGATAATATAGATACTTTAAATAAAGTAGGTAGAATATTAAATTATAAGTATAAAATTGTTTCTTTAGAAGGTGAGATTCAATATAGTGGTGGAGCTATTACTGGTGGTAATATTAAAACAAGTAATGGTTTATTAAATCAAAAATATGAACTTGATAATTTAAAGAAAGAATTAAGTAAGAAGAATGATAATTTAAAGAAATTAGAAGAACAAGTAAAAGAAATTAATGAAGAAATAAATAATAATGCTTTACTTCTCGAAGAAAGTCAAAGAGAATTAATAAGATTAAAAGAAGAATATAATTTAAAGGATAATCATTTAAATGAACTAAAAAATAGCTATGATAATAAGAATAATGAACTTAATGGTTCAGTTAATAAAAGTAATAATACTTTAGATAAAGAATTAGAAAATATTGTTAATAGATATTATCAAGCTGTGGGTGATAAAGATAATCTAGTAAAAGAAGTTAATAAGTTAAAGAGTGATAAAGCTTCATTAAATGAAGAGATTAATGTCTTAGAAAAGACTTATCGTGAGATGAATAGTAAAATTACACAAAAACAAAATGAATTAAAAATTGAAGAAATTAAAATGGGTAAGATGGATGTTAAATTAGATAGTTTATTACTAAGTTTAAATGAAAATTATAATTTAACTTATGAAAAAGCTCATGAAAAATATACGTTAGATGTTGATTATGATACAGCTAAGATTACAGTTAGTAATTTAAAAGCGAAGATTAAGTCTTTAGGTGAGATTAATACTGGTAGTATTGCCGAATACGAAAGAATTAATGAACGTTATACTTTCTTAACTAATCAACGTAATGATTTAGAAGAATCAGTAAGTAGTTTACTTAAAGTTATTGAAGAAATGGATGAAATAATGATAAGTAAATTTGCCGAAACTTTTGAAGCGATAAAAAATGAATTTAAACTTGTTTTTAAAAAGTTATTTAAGGGTGGAGAAGGTATCTTGGAATTAACTAATCCTAATGACATATTAAATACTGGAATTGAAATATCAGCAGTTCCACCAGGAAAAAAATTAAATTCAATAGGACTTTTATCAGGTGGAGAAAAGACACTAACTGCTATTGCATTACTTTTCTCAATTTTAAATGTTAAACCAGTTCCTTTTGTGATATTAGATGAAGTAGAGGCGGCGTTAGATGAAGTTAACGTTGAAGCTTTTGGTAATTATCTATTATCTTGTAAAGAGAAAAGTCAATTTATAATAATTACACATAAAAAGAAAACAATGGAATTTGCTGATGCCTTATATGGGGTAACAATGCAAGAATCAGGTGTTTCAAAAATAGTTAGTGTAAAATTAGAAAATTAGATCCTTAAAGGGATCTTTTTTTTGGAGAATGGGCGATTAATATGATAAAATAAAAGAGATAATATGGTGATAATATGGAACAAGAGTATGAAAAAACAATTCTTAATCTAACGGTTGAAGATTTAAGAAAATCACGTAATAACTTACGTTCTTCTTTTGGACGTAGACGTCGAAATCAAACACAAACTTATGATTATTCAATACCAGAAACTAATAGATCTGTAGTATATGGTATTCCTTTTCTTGAATTTGTTCAAATAGCAACAAAATTAAAGAGATATGATTTATTAGCTTCAATAGCTCGTTTAGACGAAAATAACTTAATAGATAAAAGAAATTTAATTGATCATTTAACATTAGTTCCAAATGGTTATGCAACTGATTATGAAATAATTAGTTATCTACTTAACCAAGGTCGTTTTGATATGGCGCTTCAATGTTACTTAAATGAAGAAGATTGTCATAGGTATGCTCTTGAATTTAAAAAAGTTGCTCCTCTAGTTTTAACGAGAATGATAGATGGAAATGTTAAACAAATATTTTACAATGATTTTATTTTTGAAGAAATGCTTAAAAGTAATAATCTTCAGTTATTAAATAACTTAATTGCCTATGGGATGGAGATTACTCCTGATTTTGAAAGAATTATCTTTGATTATAAAGAAAAATTATATGAATTTGTTAAAAATAATAAAGCACGTCTTTCTTATATAAGTTATTATCTTTTATTATCACCAACACTTTTTAATTATGTTAAAAGTTTAAATGATATAGAAACATTATGTAAATTTCATCCATCTTTATTAGGACAAGATTTTATTGATGCAAACGCTTTAGCAATAGTTAAAAGTGATACAGTATTTTTAAATTATATAAAAAGTAAAAAAGTTGAAGAAGCAATTTTTATAACTAAACGTTATGATTTAATTGAACAATCTTATGAGTATGATCAAGAAGTATTAAGAAAGTATGCTAAAACGGTTTTCGCAGATACGGAAAAAATGGATTTAAAAAAATATAGTGGTAATAAAAGTTTTTTAATATGCGCTTTGGAAAATGGTTATTATGATTATTTAAATGATTTTGATAGATATTTATTTACTGATGATGTATGTGAAAAGTATTACGATATAATAATAAAGTATTGTAAAACTTTTAGTTATAGTCATAGTTCATATATGTTTTTTAGAATGTTTAAGGAGAATCCATATAATCCTATATTAGCTGATTTTTCAACTGAAGTTTATACAGATGATTTTTTAAAAGAGAATATTGATAAAATATTAGAAGTAATAGAAAAAAATAATATCTTTAGTAGTTCACATTATCTATTGAATGAATGTTTAAAAAGAAAATGTAGTAAAGATATTATTTTGAGTTTTCATAAGTCGGCAGTAGATGATGATATTATTAGAGATAATCTTTCCTATATAATGGAAATATTAAGACAATGTAAGGGTAAATTTTATAAAATTTTTAATTGTTCAGATGCTTTTTTGACATCTGAAATAGTTTTAAAAAAAGTATTAGAAGAAGGCGATAAATGGCTTTTAAAAAGTTTTTATGCTCCGGTTAGTGAAGAATTTGTTAAAGAAAACTTAACCCTTATAATGAATGCGATAACTGATAGATTACCAGGAGCATTTGATAAATCAAAAATCTTATTTGATGAATATTTAAAACAAGGAAAATTTAATATTTTATTTAAATTTAATTTATCGTTTTTTACAGAAGAATTTATAAGAGATAATAAAGAAAAAATAATGGAAAATATATTTGATTCTTTACCACCTGTTCTTTCTTTGTCACAAGTCTTATTTGATGAATATGTAAAACAGGGTAATTTTTCTATATTATCGCAATTTTCACCAGCATTTCTTTCTGAAGACTTTGTTAAAGAACATACAAAAGAAATAATGGATAGTATTACAGATCGAATGCCATATTTTTTTAATACTTCCCAAAGTTTGTTTAATGAATATTTAAAACAAGGTAATTTTAAAATGTTGTTATGGTTTGATTCGTCATTATTTACGGATGAAGTTGTAAGAGATAATTTAGAAAATATTATGAATAATATAACAAGCTATCTACCTCTTGAATTTAGCAAGTTAGAAATATTATTTGATGCATATTTAAAACAAGGTAATTTTAAGATATTATTTCAATTTGATTCATCGTTTTTTACGGAAGAATTTATTAAAGATAATTTAGAAAAGATAAAAAATTATTTAACAACTTCAATACCTTATGTATTAAAAAAATCACAAATATTATTTAATGAATATTTAAAAGATAATAATTCTAAGTTGTTATTTGAGTTTGATCCTTCATTTTTTAGTGAAGATTTTATCAAAGCAAATCTAGAAGCAATAAAAAATAATATTAAAACATTTTTACCTTATGCTTTGAAAGATTCTAAAGTTTTATTTAATGAATATTTAAAGGACAATAATTTCCCAATATTAATACAATTTAATGATACATTTTTCACTGAAGATTTTATTAAAACCAATTTAGAAATAATAAAAAGTAATATCAAAGATTCGTTACCTAAGCCATTTAAAAAATCACATGTCTTATTTAATGAATATTTAAGACAAAATAACTTTCCTATTTTATTTCAATTTGACGTTTTATTTTTTACCGAAAAATTTATTAGTGATCATTTAGAAGAAATAAAGAAAAATATAAGTGATTCTTTACCTTATGGATTAAGTAAATCGAGTTTATTATTTAACGAATATTTAAAACAAGGTAATTTTAAGATATTATTTCAATTTGATTCTTCATTTTTTACCGAGGAATTTATTAAAGAAAAACTAGAAATAATAAAAAATAATATAGCAGATAAATTACCACGTGCTTTTTGTAATTCTATAATTTTATTTAATGAGTATTTAAAAGATGATAATTTTCCAATGCTATTACAATTTAATGATTCGTTTTTTACGGAAGATTTTATTAAAGAAAATTTAGAGAAAATAAAGAATTATATAACTGATTCATTACCTAGGATTTTTATGAGATCACAAATATTATTCGATGAATATTTAAAGGAAGGTAAGTTTAATTTATTATTTCAGTTTTTGAAGATATTTTTTACTGATGAATTTATTACTAATAATTTAGATGATATCTTTAATAGTATTAACGATAAAGTGCCATATGTTCTTACTTTATCATCTGTATTTTTACAAGTTATAGTAGATAGAAAAAGAACTGATTTATTAACGCAGATGGACGAACAATTATTTACAATGGAAGTAATTAGAAAAAATTATAATTATTTTTCGACATTATTAAAACAAGATAGTAACGTTATGCTATTCTTTAGTTATCAAGAATTCTTTAAATTAGTAGCATTAGAAAATAATGATAAAGAAACAATAGGTTGTATACCATTTGTAGAAAATATATTAAATAAACCTAATATGATAAAAACTTATAGTGAATTACTAGGAATTACAGAAAAAGAACTATTAAATAAAATAGGTGATTTATTAAAAATAAATGATGAAGTATTAAATACCTTATGTCCTTTTATGTTGAGTCCGAAGATGAATTGTTTATCATTTAAAAATATTGAAAAATTATCAATATATCCAGATATTCAAATTAAACTTAGTAATCTTTCACAAAAAGAATTAATGGTTTTAAATAAGATATTAAATTATTTAGATAATGATTTAACAGAATCATTTGATATTACAACAATTATCTATTATATAATTAATAATTGGAATTCACATAAGGATTTAATCACGACGATTGATGTTAATAATTTAAAGCAAGAAGAGTTAGCTAATTTGATTTTTGTGTTACAAAGAAAAAATGATTTTTACAATATTAAGACCAAAGAAGATTTAGAACCAAGTAATTTTGCTAAACTAACAGATAATGTCTTTAGAGAGATTGATGATAAAGTATTAAATGGTCAAATAGATATTGAAGAGTTAAGAAGAGCAGTTTTAGAAAAGAAATTTAGTATCGATATAGATGTAGCGACATTTATTAGAAAACGTTATTGCTCTTATATGGATGTTATAAATAATAGTAAGACACTTAGTAGTCGAACTAAATTATTATTACAGAGTATTGATTATATATTAGCAATTGATAATATTGAGGAACTCTCTTTTGTCTATTTAACTTCAACAAGATTACTAGATAATTATTATTCATTTATTGATTTAGAAGCCCAGATAAGGCGTGAATATGCTGAAAGTTATAGTAAATCTTTATATAAAGTTAAAGAAGAACATTTGATGAAACAAGCTGATTTTGAAGATCCTAGCTTATATGATGTAGTTAGTGAAGTATCGTATAATAATCAAAAACCACAATTTTATGTTTTAGATGGAGACTTTAATTTACAAATACATGTATTAGGTGCTTATCGTCTTTGGGATAGACCAAGTAATTTTAAAGAAGACTGGGAAAGACCTAAAATAGCTTATCATGGAATATGTACTAGTTATATTGGTAATAATCAGATTGCTAATGCTAGACAGAGTCATCCAGCTTACGGATTTAGTGGATATGAAGCTGAAGCTTTAATAAGTATTCAAAATAGTGATATATTTTCTGATCGTTTAATCAATCAGTTTGCTTCTTCTATTTATCAACCTTGTATGTTTTTACCACCTAAAGAAATGATTGATAAGACAAGACATACACATAATGAATTTGTATTAGAAAGACGTAATGGAAAAGGAAGAGATTCATTTAAGAGAATGCCTGATTATGTAGTTTATTTTGTCGATGATATTAATAATAGTGAAAACTTTGATATGCAAAAAAATGCTTTATTTAGTGAGACAGTTCAAGCAGCAGTTGATAATGGTATACCAATTGTTATTGTTGATCGTTTAAAATATGCTAAAAGTGAAAAAAAGAAATATGAAGAATTACTAACAAAGTTTGAAAATGAACCAAAACCAGAAGATTTAGTCGATATATTACTAATAATATGTAATAATATGGTTGGTTGTGCGAAGTATGATTCGCAACCAGATATGGAATATCATAAATACTTTAATGAAGGAGTTTTAACAACTGTATTAGATAAAATAATTGAAATAATTATAAGACAACCAGAAGAAATTAAGGCTTCATTAATTACTGAACTATATAACTATAGTAATAATGAAGAATTAATAAAAGATGAAAACAAAACAAAAATATCTAATTTATATGATGGCTTAAATACTTTATATAAAACTACATTAGAAAATAGTAATGTTGTAAAAGAAGTATTAAAGTATTATAGTATGGCTAGTGAAGAAGTGAAAAAAGCGATTATAACTGATTTAAGAAATGGTTTATCGTATCAAATGGTTCAAGATAAAATTGCTAATAATGAATATAGAGGAATAGCTAAAATTTAGAGGTGTTATGATGAAAGAATATAATATAAAAAATTTATCAGAAAAAGATAGAAAAGAAGTTTATAAAAAGATTGCGTTAGAAACAATGGTACAGAAAAAAGTATGGGATTCATCATCATCTTTAGATGAAGCAATTGAAGTATACTTAGAACTAAAAAATAAAATGAATAGTAGTGATAGTACTGATAATAAAAATCCTGATACTGATTCATTTGCACAAAAAAAGGTCCGTTAAGGACTTTTTTTGTGGGAAAAATAAAGGAAAAAGATAAATTAACTAGTATATATAAAGTAGAGAGGTAAATATCAGTTTTATGACATGAGTCGACATTATCTTATAAATAATTAAGATATAGTAATGGTGGTGATAAAGATGAAAAAGGTTTTAATTATTATATTAGGGGCGATATTAATTGGTGGGGGATTAGCATATATAGTATTTAATAAAATTGTTTTTAAAGAAGAAGATACTGTTAATACGAAAGTAGTTAATGCCTTTCAAATAGGAGTTTTTAGTAATTATGATAATGCGTTAAAGGTAGCTGATCGTAATAATGGAGTAGTGATTATGGATGATGATTTATATCGTGTGTATGTAGCGATATTATCTGATAAAGAAGCAATTAAAAAAGTTAGTAGTTATTATGAGAAGATAGGTCTTAATTATTATTTAAAAGAGATAAATGTTAAGAAAGAATTTATTAAGGAGATTAAAGATGATGAAGAATTAATTAAGAGGAGTAGTAGTGATACTTATAGTACGATTAATTTAGATGTTTTAAATAAGTATAAGGAGATGTTATGAGTTATTTAATCAAAGAATTACCAGATGAAGAAAGACCAAGAGAAAGATTTAAAAAATACGGAGTAAAAGCTTTAAGTAATGAAGAATTATTAAGTATTTTACTTAGAACAGGAACAGTTAATAAATCAGTTAAAGATGTAAGTACAGATATTTTAAAAGAAATTAAATTACATGATTTAGATCATATTAATTATAATAGTTTAAAAAAGATAAAAGGAATTGGGGAAGTAAAAGCTATCACTTTATTAAGTGCCATTGAATTTGGAAGAAGAGTTTTAACTAAAGAAGATTTAGTAACCCAAATAAGAAGTAGTAAAGATGCTTATGACTTAGTAAAGGATGAATTAGAAAATGAATTACAAGAAAAGTTTTTAGCGATTTATTTAAATACGAGAAAGTATGTTGTAGAAAAGAAGATTATTTTTATTGGAACAGTTAATAATAGTAATGTAACAGCAAGAGATGTTTTTAGAGATGCAGTAAGATGTAATGCTTGTGCGATGATTATTGTTCATAATCATCCAGCAGGAAGTATAAGTCCTTCATTTGATGATGTTAAATTAACTAATGAATTTATTAGATTAGGTAGATTACTCGGAATTCAAGTAATAGATCACTTGATTATTGGGAAGAATAATTATTATAGTTTCCGAGAAAGTGATGGTGATTTATTTGCAGAGGAAGAATAAGTATTTTTTTAGAATTCTTTCTTTATTTTTAATTATAGCTTTTATTATATTAAGTAATTATATCTTTAACTATTTAAAATATAATAATAAAGATATTGTGGAAATAGCGACATTAGAAAAAGAATTAGATATCTTACGTAATGAAGTAAAGAGTTTAGATAAAAGTAAAAAGATTAATAGTGATTATGTGATAGCACGAGTAGTATTAAGAGATATACATGAGTTTTATAAAGAGATAGTTATTAATGTCGGATGTGATAAAGTAAATGTCGGAGATGTCGTAGTAAATGAAGAAGGTTTGATTGGTTTAGTCGATAAAGTTAATAAAGAGACAGCTATTGTTAAATTACTTTCTAGTGGTTTTAGTTTATCAGTTCAAGTTGATGAGACATATGGTAATTTAAATGGTGATAAAGTTGACTTGTTAGATAAATACAGTACATTAAAAGAAGGAGATATTATTACAACGTCAGGACTTACTAGTATTCCTAAAGGAATATATGTAGGTAAGATAAAAGAAGTTAAAATGGATGAAAATAACTTAGGTCAAGAATTAAAAGTAGAATTAGTAGATAATAGTGATTTAATTTATGTCGGAGTAATTAGTTCAATTAAATGATTTATTTAGGTTTTATACTTGATTATATCTTTTTATTTTTTTGGCCATATAAAAGTTATTTTGTGATTAATAATTTAGATAATAATAGTTTGTTTTCTGTAGTAGTTATTGGTTTAATACTAGATTTCTTATATCAAAAAATATGCTTAAACTTATTTATCCTGTTAGCTATTTATATCTTTCTAAAAGAAATAAAAACGAAGAAAAAATATTTAGATTACCAAAATATAGTACTATTTATAGTTTATTTTAACATAATGTTTTTTCTTGGTGGTGGGATTAATTATATAGAAGAGTTTATAGGAAGTTTTATTTTACAAATAGGTTATATTTATTATAGTAAGTGGTTATTAAAATAGATATTTAAGCATATTATGTATTGGTGATATGATGAAAGATAGTAAGTATTATAAAAAGAAATTAAAGAAGCAAGGGAAAGATGATGAACGATTATCTATTTTATTTAGTAAATTATTATTAGCAGTTATATTTGTTTTAGGAAGTTTAGTATTAACTAATTTTAGTAGTAGTTTAAAAGATAAATATGTTAAAGAAGTATTAGAAAAGAATATTGATATTAGTTATATTAATAAATTTTATAATAAGTATATAGGTAGAGGAAAGAAAGAAGAGGAAGAAGTATTAGTAGCTAACTTAGATAGTAGTAAAGAATATGAAAAAGTTGGGGAATCAGTTAAATTTACGATGGAAGCTGAAGAACCAATAACAACGTTAGAAGGGGGAATAATCGTTTTTATTGGTGATAAAGATGATTTAGGTAATACAGTAATAGTTCAAGGAAATAATGGAGTAGATATTTGGTATAGTAATATCTTAATGACTGATTATAGTTTATATGATTATATATCTAAAGGTGATAAATTAGGAGTAAGTATGAGTGATAATTACTTAGTAACAATTAAGAAAGATGATAAAACTTTAGAATATGAAGAATATATTTCCTAAAATAAAAATTGATTATAGTACTTATATTATTATTTTAATGGCATTACTAGCAGGATATATAAAAAATATAAGTATTATATTAATAATCGTTTTAATACATGAGTTAGGTCATGTATTTTTCTTTAGACTTTATAAAATTAAAATAGAAAAAATAGTTATCTATCCATTTGGTGGAGTTAGCTATATAAATAAAAAAATACATGAAAGAATATATAAAGATATATTAATTAGTATGGGTGGAATTATAATGCAAATAATCTTACTATTCATAGTATATCTTTTATATGAGTGGGACGTGGTGGTGTTAAGTACTTATAGTTTATTTGTAAGATATAATATAAATATTATTATATTTAATTTAATACCAATTATTCCTTTAGATGGAAGTAAATTATTATTAGCGATATTAAGTAAGTTTATGGCTTATAAGAAGAGTTATCATATAATGATTATAGTGGGAATTATAAGTCTTGTTTGTTATATATTAGGCAATTTTATATATAGAGTTAATGATTTAGTTTTAGATGTTTATTTAGTAGTTAAGATATATGAAGTTATTAAGGAAGAAAAACAAGTAATTAATAAGTTTTATTTAGAGAGATTACTATATGATAATTATTATAATGCAATTATTAGTAACATAGATAATATTGATAAGATACGAATTGATAAGTATTATTTTTTTAAAGATAATAAAAGATATATTAATGAGAAAGACTATATTAGAAAGGTTAAATATAGGGGATAATTTTGACAAAATATATATTTTTTAGTACTATTTTATACGGATGAAAAGAGGGCTAGTTATGGCAACTAGGCAAATAAAAAGAATAAATAGTAAAGTATCAATAGCTTATGATAATCAGTTATCTAGTTTTTTAACTGATCAAAAGAATGTTACTAAGTTAATTGCTTTTTTATCTAGTATAGGACTTACAGCAGCAATGGGAGATAGTAATATGCTTTTTCCGATTATAACTGGAGCTACAGGGTATGCATTTACTTCATCAGTTGTTAAAGCAATTAGGGATACACGTGATTTTTCTTTAGAATATAAAAGACAATTAATACGTGATACAGATGAATATGGTAAGTGTATAGAGCTTTATGATTCTGTAGTTACTGATACAGCTAATTTTATACGTAGTTTAGGTTTTAAAAATAGTTTAGATGTGGGAATGTTTTATCAAGAATTACTTTATAATGGTTTTTTATCAGCTGATGGAACATTTGCGTATCATAAATATAGTTCTGATCAAGGAATATGTCCTGAGATGTATGGAGCGCGTATAAGTAGTGGTTATGGTGTTTGCCGTCATATTGCAACTAATTTAAAAGATATATATGAGAAAATGGGGTATACTGCTTCATATTTATCAGTAGGTGGAGCTAAAGGGACATTAGTAAGTAATATAAAAACAAGAATAATGCCATCTTCTATTCATCATGCGGTTGTTTGTGTTAAAGATCGCTTTGGAAAGTATATTATTGATCCAACGTGGGAAAAAGTAGCAGTCTTTGATGGTGATGATAAGTTTGCCCATATTATAGGAGATACTTCAGAAGATCGAAGATATGTTATTGGTTATACGACATTAATTGATCGTAAAAGATTACTTAAATATGATAGTTATGTAGGAGTAAGAAATGCTGTTTCAGCGAAATTAGTCGATGACGATGTCTTAGAGTCTTCTTTCTGTGCTAAAAATGTGTTTTTTGCGAGAAGAAGAGATGTTGTAAATTTTTACTACTATATTAAAGGTAGATTAGAAAATATTAAATTCTACGAACAAGAATTATCTTGTTGTAAAGATATTACTGAAAACTCACAAAAAAGATTAGTAAAGGGTGCTTAAATAATGTTTTGATAAGGTTTTGATTGACTAATAATTAATAATTTGTTATAATTTCAATTGTTTTGAAGCAATCATCAAAACCGCACTAAAAAGGTTATAAGAACGATAAGTCACCTTAAGGGCGCGTCTTAAAAATTTATAAGGAGGTATGAAGATGAAAGCTATATTTGTAACTGGTGGAAAACAATATTATGTTTCTGAAGGCGATACTATTTATGTTGAAAAATTAGATGCTGAAGTAGGTAGTGATATTACTTTTACTGAAGTATTATATGTTGATGGTGTTGCTGGTAATCCAGTTGTTGACGGTGCAAAAGTTGTTTGTTCTGTAGATAAACAAGGAAAACAAAAAAAGGTTATTGTTTTCAAATACAGACCTAAGAAAAAATTCCGTAATAGACAAGGTCATAGACAACCATATACTAAATTAACTGTTAAAAAGATTAGTAAATAGTTATGATAAAAATAAAAATAAAAAGAAGTAATAAAAAGGTTTATGAACTTGTAATAAAAGGTCATGCTAATTACAATAATAAAGGTAAAGATATTGTTTGTGCAGCTGTTAGTACAACGGCTATTACAACAGTTAATAATATTATTGCTTTAGATGAATCAATTGATTACGAAGAAAACTCTGGTTATTTAAAAATTAGAGTACTTAAGGATACAGAAGTAAATGAAAAACTACTAAATAACTTAGTAATGATGTTAGAAGATTTACAGAATGATTATCCAAAAAATATTGAGATTAGAAATGAGGTTTAGAATATGAAATTTATGAAATTAAATATCCAATTATTCGCTCACGTTAAAGCTCAAGGTTCTACACAAAACGGTAGAGATTCTAGAGGTCGTAGATTAGGTGCTAAAGCTGCTGATGGTCAAACTGTATCAGCTGGAAGTATTTTATACCGTCAAAGAGGAACTAAGATTTTTCCTGGAGCAAATGTTGGAATGGGTAAAGACCACACTTTATTTGCTAAAGTTTCTGGCGTAGTTAAATATGAAAGACTAGGTAGAGACAAGAAAAAAGTTAGTGTTTACGAAGCTTAATAAAAGGACCTTATATAGGTCCTTTATTTATGATAAAATATGTTTAAGTAAAGCAAGGTGATAGATATGTTTGTTGATGAGGTAACTATTAAACTTATTGCGGGTAAAGGAGGAGATGGATGTACTTCTTTTAGACGTGAAAAGTTTATTCCATTAGGAGGACCTAATGGAGGTAATGGGGGTAAAGGTTCAGATATTATTTTTGTTGTAGAAAAAGGGTTAAAGACATTAGTTGATTTAAAGTATGCTAAAATTATTAAAGGTAATAAAGGAGTTAATGGTAAAGGTAGTAATAAACATGGAGCTAATGCAGAAGATATTATTGTTAAAGTTCCTGAAGGAACAACATTAATTGATGAAGAAACTGGTTTAGTTATATGTGATTTAGTTAAAGATGGAGATTCATTTGTCGTTTGTCATGGTGGAAGAGGTGGCAGAGGTAATAAAGCTTTTGCGACCCAAGAAGAACCAGCACCTAAAATGAGTGAATATGGAGAACCAGGTGAAGAACGTATTGTTAAGTGTGAACTTAAAGTCTTAGCTGATGTTGGCTTAGTAGGAATGCCATCTGTTGGTAAAAGTACGATATTATCTTTAATAAGTGGGGCTAATCCTAAAATAGCTTCATATCATTTTACAACTTTAAGTCCTAACTTAGGAGTAGTTAAATTAAAAGATGGTCGTGTATTTGTAATGGCTGATTTACCAGGTTTAATAGAAGGAGCTAGTGAAGGAGCAGGTTTAGGAGAAAAGTTTTTAAAACATGCAATGCGTACTAAAATAATAGCTCATGTTATTGATATGGGATCTTTTGAAGGAAGAAATCCAGTAGAAGATTATAAAACAATTAGAAAAGAAATAGAAAATTATAATGAAAGATTAGCGAAAAAGAAAGAAATTATAATTGCTAATAAAATGGATTTACCTGATGCTAAAAGTAATTTAGAAAAATTTAAAAAAGAATTTCCTCATAAAGAAATAATTACTTTAAGTGCAATTAATAATGAAGGCTTAGATGAAATGATTATTAAAATGGCTGATTTATTAGAAACAATAGAAGATGAACCAGTATATGATGAAGAAAAGTTAGAAAGCCATGTAATTTATAAATTTAAGAATGAAAAACCTTATACAATAAGTCGTGATGATAGTGGAGTTTGGATCCTTAAAGGAGCTGAAATAGAAAAACTACTTAAGATGACTAAATTTCAAGAAGATGAATCAGTTCAAAGATTTGCTCGTAAACTAAGAGGTATGGGTGTTGATGATGAATTAGAACGATTAGGAGCTAAAAGAGGCGATGATGTCCAAATCTTAGATTTTATGTTTACTTTTAAAGAATAAGGAAGTGTTTAGATGTTTCAAATTGAAGTTCCTAAAATAAATGATTTAAAAGATATTGATAAAATAGCTATCCAAGTTCATGAATGTCATGTTAAATGGCGTCCTGATATCTTTGAACATACTGATAGTATTTTTAGTGAAGAAGATTTAGCAAACCTTATCGCTGATGAGAATATCTTTGTGGCTAAAATAGATAAGAAAATAGTTGGTTATATTCTTTTAACTAAAAAAGAAAGTAAGAAGAATGGGTATAAATATCGTAAAGAAATTGATATAGATGCTCTTGGAGTTTTAGAAGAATATCGTAATCAAGGAATTGGTTTTAAACTTCTTTCTTATGTTAAAGAGTATGCTACGATTAATCACTATACAACTTTAAGATTAACAGTTAATGAAGAAAATGATAGTGCTCGCCATCTTTATGAAAAATTTGGTTTTAAAGTTAAAAATATCGCTTATTCAATGAATATTGAAAATAATTAATCTGTTTATAAAACAGATTTTTTTTAGCAAATTTTTACAATTATTAGTATCAATGCTATAATATGAACGATTTTAAGGGGGATTTTTATGAATAGTGTGATTAAGGAGCAAGTCCTAAGGGAAAAAAGGTCATTTGATGCCTTAGGATTAAAATACTTTTCAAGCATTGATACTGAAGTAACTGGGTTTGTATCTTGCCAGTTAATGGGAATTAAAACAAAGGCTAATGTAGCTAGGAGAACAATTAGTTTTCAACAAGCAATAAGTACAAGTGCTAAAGATATTACAATATTTGGTGATGAATATTTAAATAGAATACTAGAAGTTTTCAATCATGCAAAATATATGGTAGCTTATCCTGGTAATTTATCATTTGCTTGTAATGTAACTTTTATGGTTGATCCTGAGACAAAAAAAGTACAAACTAATTCAGGAAAAGTTGAACACTATAAACTACCACAACAAATAACTGAACTTGCACCAATGTTTTTAGGACATGAACATTTACATGCTTTAAAAGAAACTAATTACCAAGAATATGTTAACTCACAAAGATTAGCTGATGTTATTCCATTATTTTATGAATTAGTAATGGCTAATGGAAAATATCAAGATATATATGATATATGGCTTAATTCAAGAATGTATTTACTTTGTGATTTACAAAATCAATATAATATAGCGAGAAAATTAATGAAAAATAATGGTAGCGAGAGAGATATGTATAAAATTATTGCCGTAAAAAATGGTGAATACCTAAATAGTTTCTACTATGCATTAATTCTATATAATATGTATTTAAATGATAAAAAACTAATTATAAGTTTAATTAAAAAAGTATTAAATCATGAAATGACAACAATACAGTTATTAAATACTTTAGGAATATATGGAATAGATAGTCATCAAATATTTGAAGATGAATTAAATAAGTTAAAAAAGAATTTATAAAGCTTTGTAAATTCTTTTTTTCTTTTGTATAATAAAAAACAGGTGTTTGTTATGGATGAAGAAATAGAAATATTAACAGACGAGGAATTAGTAGATACATTTAGTGATAACGCCTTTAAACAATATATGAGAGATATATCTAAATATCCTTTATTAAATATAGAAGAACAAAAAAGATTAACTTATGAATATCAAAAAGGAGATATGAAAGCTAGAGAACTACTAATTAATAGTAATTTAAGATTAGTTGTTAGTGTTGCTAATCATTATCGTAGTGTAATTACTAATATGAATATCTTAGATATTATTCAAGAAGGTAATTTAGGTCTAATGAAAGCAATAGATAATTATGATCCGGAAATAAGTGCTTTTTCAACATATGCAGTTTATTGGATAAGACAAGCTATTACAAGAGCTATTGCTAATAAAGATGCCGTGATTAGAAAACCAGTTCATATTACTTATTCAGCAACTAAATATAAAAAATTATTAGAAAAATATAAAAGCGAAGGTAAAACACCTAGTGATAAAGAAATATGTGAAACACTTAATATAACCCAAGGGACTTTAGATTCGATAAGAGATAGTATAAAACAAGTTCCTGTAAGTATTAATCAAAAAGTAGATGATGATAGTGATACAGAATTAGAAAACTTTATTGTTAGTGAAAATAATGATTATGAAGATGTCTTAAATAATATTGTTAATGATACTTTATTAATTACTTTAAAAGAAATATTACCACCAGTACATTATTTTATCCTATATTATAGAGTGTTAAATGGAGAGACATTAACACTAGAAGAAGTAGCTTCATACTTTAACT
Source organism: uncultured Bacilli bacterium (assembly GCA_947632085.1). Classification (GTDB taxonomy): domain Bacteria; phylum Bacillota_I; class Bacilli_A; order RF39; family UBA660; genus Coprovivens. The sequence goes on from CANRNY010000015.1 coordinate 61,319, forward strand.
TAACAAGAGAAAGAATAAGACAGATAGAAAGTAAAGTATTAAAAAAATTAAAACCTTATATGCAACATAATAGTAAGAAAATTGCTACTACTTATAGAAATATCGTAAAAGTAGAAGGAGCTAACGTCCATAGAATAAAAAAAGAACCAATAAATCCAAATAAAATAATGCAATACTTATATATTAGAGATGAACTTGAATACTTAGAAGAAAGAATATTTTACTATGAAGTATTTAGTAAATACTATTTTACTTTAAATGATTTAGCGAATGAATTAGGGGTTACAGTAAAAGAAATACAATTAGCAAGAGATATAGTTAAATTAAAATTAAAAAGAAAAATGAGTGATATAGAAAAATATCGTGAATTTAGAGAAGAAACAATAAAGACATATGGAACTAAAATATTTAATATCGATTTAACAACTAAAGTTAAAAAAATTAACTATCGGGAATTAAGTAATAAATATAGTAATTTAAGTTTAGAAGAAATATTAAATTTATTTAAAAAGATAAAATATGAACTTACGAATGATGAAATAAAACTTTTAACAAGATACTTTGGTTTAAAAGAAAGAAATGGAATTAAAGAAGAAGAGTTAGTAATAGATATTAATACGACATTATTTGGGTTTAAACATCAAGATATGCATGTACCAAAAAATAAATTATATGAAGAATACTTAAAAATAAAATATGAATTTGATGAAGAACAACAACTATTCTTAGAAACATATTACTTTGGTAAAAAAGATAGAAAAGTATTTCAAGATAAATATCCGGAATCATCTTTATATTATCGTCATTACTTCTTAATAGATCGATTAGAAAGAAGTTATTATCATATACTAAGATTCTTTGAAAATACATTTACTAAAGAAATGTACTTAGAAGTTAAAAAGAAATATGCTTATAAATTTACAGATTTAAAAATAAAGATTCTAGATATGTATTATGGAGTAGATGGAAGAATATATAGTTTAAAAGAAATAGCTTCGATAATAGGATTAGATTATATAAAAACACATGATTTATGTCGTGATGCAAGAAATTATGCGATAAAACTATATAGTGGGTTAGATACATATCGTTTAGATATTGATCCAGATATATATCGTAAATATATAATAGATCCTAAATACTATTTTATTCCTTTAACTAGAGATATATTAGATATGTATATACTACAAAAATTATCATATGATGAAATAAGTAATAAAACTAAACTTTCTAAAACAAGAATATCTAATATAATTACTGAAGCTAAAAGAAAGATGGATAATTATCGCTTTGGATTAGTAGAAGTAATAGATATAGATGAAAATAAAATAAATGAATTTTTAAAATATTATAAAGATAAGATTAGTCAAGATGAATTAATAGTAATTAGATATAGATATTTAAAATATATGATGCCTGAAGAAATTAGTAGTACATTAAAGATAGATATAAATATTGTAAAAAGAGCTTTAACGCATTTTAACTATTTATATACTAGTTACTTAATTAAAGATGTTGAAGTAACTAATGAAGATATTATAAAAGAAATAAATAAACATGTAAGTGAATCAATTTTAAGTTATCAAGAGAAACAATTTGCTAGTTATTACTTAGGAATAAAAAATGAATACAATATTGAAGGTCATAGTTTAAAATTTACTGAGTTAATGGCTAAAATGGAATTAACTAATCATAAATATTGGCACAAATATATGGGAATTGTAAGAAAGATAAAGTGTTTAAAAAAAGGAATTATAAAACCGGATTTACTTTTTATTAGTCGCGAAGAACTTAATAAGTTACTTGATGATTGTCATTTACCAATAAGTGATAAAGAAAAAGAAATAATATGTTACTTATTTGAACTTAAAGGATACCCATATAAGGAATTAGATGAAATAGCTAAAATATATAATGATACTAGTGGTAGTATTAGAAGAAGATATCAAAGAGCAATAGTTAGTATATATAAATATTTAAATGGGGAATTAGAAGGTCAGATAGATTATGAATTAGATATAATACCTTTACTTAGATACTTTAGTATAAGTGATCGTTATAAACTAGAAGATTTCTATAAAAATGGTTTATCGTATGAACAAATGGCTAAAAAATATGGAGCTACATTTAGTCAAATAGTTGATATTATGAATAGAATAAAAGTTAATGTATATGAACTATTAAATAACTTAGATAAAACTAAAGTCTTTGACTTTGATTACTATCAAGAAGCTATTAAAAATCCTGATTTACCATTTTATGGTGATTTAGATATGGCTGTTAAAATATTTAATTTAGTATTTGGAATGAATGGCGAAGAAAGAAAAAGTGTGCCAACTATAATAGAAGAATTACATCTTGATTTAAAGACAACAACAGTTAATAGAGTGGTATGGGAGTTAATGCTTAGTGTTTGTAAATTAAAAGATGGAGTTACTAAAGAACAAACATTCTCTTTAGAAGAAGTATATTCATACTATTTGAAAAAACATAAAGAAATGCCATACTACCATAAAGTATACTATTTAAGATACTTTAAAAGAATAACAGATAATCGTAATATAAATGGAACAAAAGAAAAACTATCTTACTACATAATAAATGATTTAATCGAAGATATATATCCTGATGCTTTTTCATTTAAAAAAGCGACAAGAGAAGAAGTAATAGCAATATTAAAAAAACATTATCATGAACTTAAGAAAACAACAAGAAATGAACTAATGGCAATATATGAAATAAGAGAAAGAGAATTTATGAGTGGTAGAGAAATAAATCATATCTTCAAATTATTAGATACTTTAGAGAGTAAAAGAAAAGAATTAAATGATCATAGTTTAAAACTAGATAGAAAATAAAAAAGACTAGTACGATAGTCTTTTTTTTGGTAAAATGTTTTTGGAGGTTAAAAAATGAAATATGATGTAATAATAGTAGGAGCAGGTCCTGCGGGATTATTTTGTGCTTACGAATTAATAAATAATAATAAAAAATTAAAAGTAGCAGTACTAGATAAAGGATCTAAAGTAGCTAATCGAGTTTGTCCAATGAATAAATTAGGTATTCCTTGTCAAAATTGTAATCCGTGTGCTATTCTTTCAGGATATGGTGGAGCAGGAACATTTTCTGATGGTAAATTAAATTTCATACCTCGTTTAGGTAAAAGTGATTTAACGAAATATATGAGTGAATCTGAAAGTTATAAATTAATAGATGAAACAGAAGAAATATTTAATAAATTTAAAATGGATGCTGAAGTATATCCAAGTAATATGGATGAAGCTAATGAAATA
>CANRNY010000016.1 GCA_947632085.1 uncultured Bacilli bacterium
AATAATACTCTAGATTATACTTTTTTATAAAAAAAGACAAATAAGTAAAAATATTTACCTATTTGTCAACAGTCTGATGATTCTTAGTATAAGAATCATTTTATTCTGTATATGTTTCTGGATCTTCATCAGGTATCTGACAACTATTAGGTGATAGCATACATTTAGTACAGGCGGTAAATGAGGAATCATCATAACCTACTAAGTAATCAAAAGCAAAATCGATAATACCAGGTAATAGGAAGATAGCAATACCTGCGATTGCTTTTCTAACAAGTAAAGTTAAACTAGCACGTAAATCTTCATCTTTACCAGATATAATTGTTTTACTTAAGGCGATAATACCTGTAATTATTAAAATTAATGGAGCTATTACTTTAGCAATATTTATAGCAAGACCTATTATTTTAAATGTTCTTCTAGTTCCTGGGTACTGACAAAAATTTATTTTAGATGATGTAGCAGCATATACGATATTAGGAACAAAATATATAACTAATAAAAGAAGAACTATAACGATAAAATAACGATATTTCTTTAATAGATTTTTCATATTACTCACCTAATAATATAATAATATAATTTTTTAAAATAGTAAAATAAAAGTATAATTTTTGATGTCAATTAATAAGATATATTAGTATTGGAGGAATAGATATGATTAATAAACAAAGTATTTGGTTTACCTTTTTGTTTAGTATTATTTTAATCTTAAGTATTTTTTATGTCAGTATGAATGAAAATAGTTTAAGTGATTTTATGCCACAAGAAAGTGAAGAAGAAACTAGTTTAGTAGTAAATGAAAGTACAGAGTTAGTAGCACTTAGAGTTCAAAGTGATGAAGAGATAATGGAAACGATTAATAATTTACAAGATGTATTACTTAGTGAAACTAGTGATTTAGAAAGTAAGAATAATGCGTATGATGAGTTACTTACTATATCTAATAATAAAAGTACCGAGGAAAAGTTAGAAAAGATTATTAAAGATGAATTTAAGTATGAATCTTTTATTAAAATAAATAGTAATAATGTCACGATAGTTATTGATAGTGATAAGAATGATTATAAGTTAGCTAATGATATTATTAGGAGAATTAATAAGGAATTTAAAGATAATATGTATATTACGGTTAAGTTTAATTAACACTCTTTTATGTTCTTCATAAAATATAGTAGTAAGAAAGAGAGATATGTATGAAGAATATATTAACTAAAAGAGAAAAAGAAGTGTTTGATCTATTAATACTTAATTATACGACAGAAGAGATTGCAAGAAAGTTAATTATTAGTGAAAAGACAGTAAGAAATCATATATCAAATGTTATTCAAAAGTTAGGCGTTAATAGTCGTGGTCAAGCACTAATTGAATTATTAAAATTAAATGAGATAAAATTATAAACCCTTTTTTGAGGGTTTTTATTCTTAAATAGAGTTTTATTAATATAATTAATTAGGTGATTTGATGTTAAAGAAATTAACTTTTAATAAAATAGCTATTGCTACTCTATTACTATTATTAGCTTTTTTACTTTATAATTATCCAGAAGAGATTAATGAAGAAGTTAAGAAAAGTAATGATGGAAAAGTAATTAATATTTATTTGATTGATGAAAATGATTTTATTGGAATGACAGAGATTAATTCGAGTAGTAAAAGTATTAATGAGCAAATTGAAGATATTTTAAATGCTTTAATTATTAATAGTAATAGTAAAAATAAATTACCTAAAGGATTTAAAGCAGTTATACCTGAAAAGACGAAAATACTTAGTTATAGTCTAGATAAAGATTTATTAAAAGTTAATTTTAGTAAAGATATTTTAAATGTTAGTAAAGAGAATGAAGAAAAGATGATTGAAGCAATTGTTTTTTCTTTAACGTCTATTAAAGATATTAAAAAGGTAATGATTTTTGTTGAGGGAGAAAGATTGTTAGAGTTACCTAATTCTAAGAAAAGATTAGATTTATATTTAGATAGAAGTTATGGAATTAATAAGGTCTATGATATAACAACGATTAATGATAGTAAGATGGTTACAGTATATCATTTAACAAGAAATGATAATTATTACTATATACCAGTTAGTTATATTACGAATAATAGTGATGATAAAGTAGAAATAATTATTAATAATTTAAAAAGTAATAGATTAAATAGTAGTAATTTATTAAGTCATTTAGATTATCAAGTAGAATTAATGAATTATGAAGCGAATGAGAACTCGATATCATTAAATTTTAATGAGATATTACTTAAAAGTGTCTATGATGGCAAATTAAAGGAAGAAGTAAAATATGCTATTTTCTACTCTCTTCACGATACTTTAGGAATTGATGATGTAATTTTTGAAGTTGATTCGAAAACAATTGATGAATTTAGACTTGAAAACTAATGTTTTTTATTATATAATCAATATGTTCCATGAGTTAATGTCCTCGTAGCTCAGCTGGATAGAGCAATCGCCTTCTAAGCGATCGGTCAAGTGTTCGAATCACTTCGGGGACACCACGGAGATTATGTTCGAGAAATCGAACTTTAAATAGAGAACTTGAAAAAAGTTCTCTTTTATGTTATTATGAATATGTCAAGGAAACTTGCATAAAATAAAAAAGAGGAATATTTGAGTAGCAAGTGAATGTCTCCTCTAAAAAATTTTGGGTATTGACACTCGATCAATGCTGATTGAGTGTCATATTTTTATTGCTATTACCAACAAGGTAAGGAGTAATAAAATGATAGCAATAAGGCGAAGGACTTTTACAATAAAAGTTCTTTTCTTCATTCTATCCCTCCTTTCTTTTTTAAGATTGGAGGACGACACTCACATCAAATATTCCTATCTAAATTATACTATAATAAGTATTATTAAACAATCGAACACAGGCTATATTTTACTTTATATTTGAAATTTTTTTATGATTTTTAGATATACATATTAAAACACATAATAGTAATTATAATTTTTGTGATTGATTAGAAAAAAGACATTTATTTTAATGTAAATGTCTTTTTATTTTAAAGTAAATTTATAAGGGTTATCTACTGTTTCAGCTGTTAGTGTTACTTCGCTTGTATGACCTTCATTTTGAAGTAACATATATTCTACTTGATTTAATGTAGCTATAATAATATTATTTAAATCACGCATACTTTTTTCTTGGGATGATAATTTATTTAATATAGCTTCGATATATTCGTCAGTGGCTACTAATTTGGTATTAAATTCTTCTTCATATCTTTGTTTTTTACGTAATAATATACTTAATTTTGACTCTAAGATTACTCTTTTTTGGGTTTCACGATCTAGTGGATTAAAAGTTATAATATGAGGAATTCTAGTTACTAGTTCTTTACCAAAGTAATGGTCTTCGTATATACGAGTACGACTTAATGTAGGTTGAGATGTAATTTGGTTAAAACCAATACTTTTTTTAGCATCAAATAAATTTTGGAAAGCACCAGCATAGACTTTATTTAGCATAGCGGTATTGAAATTATAGTCATCAGTTGGTTTATCGATTAGGAAGGTTGTTCCTTCAAAGAATTTTAGCATTATTTCTTTAACCGCACTTTTAATATCTAAATCACTCTCCCCTATTTTATCAAATTCATCAAAGAAGACGATAGCACGTTCAGCTTGTTCTAAGTCGTAATTACAGGCAACAATTAAGGAATATATATAATCTTCGATAGATGAGCCTTTAATACCTTCTGGTACTAAGTTAGCACTATTTATTTCAATAAAAGGGATATTTAAGTATGCTGAAGCCGCTTTAACTGTTTCAGTTTTACCAGTACCTGTTGGACCTAGGATAAGGATTGGTTCTGTACCATATTTAGATGAAGCACGATAGTTCATTAAGATGGTTTTAGCAATTATTTTTATTTCTTCGTCATGGCCAAATACTCTTTCTTTGATATATTGTTCTAAGCCTGGTAAACTAACACCGTTTTTATCGATTTCTAGAGTCTTTTCAGTATCTAAGCTAGTATTTACTTGCGGAGCATTTTTTACTTGACGATCAGTCTGAATTTCAACGACATGTCCTTTTTCTACAACAATTTTAGTAGTACCCTTTTTAGTTTCTTCATTTTTATATTTAGTAATTAATGATTGATATCTTAGTAATTCGTTTCTTAAAGTATTAAGATCACTAATACTAAGTAAGAGACTTAGAGCATCGTTATTTAAAACGACTGATGGTTCTTTATTTTGTGATTCGTAAGTTTCACGGGGGATTTAAGGAAGTTAAAATACGCATTTCTAGTTTTCTTTTTATTATTTCCTTTGAGGTTACTTCAACATAGTAAAAGTAATCTTTAGCTTCAGTTAGAAAGTATTCTTTAACAAAATCTATATCGTCGTATTCATAATGTCTTATTAAGTCATTATAACTAAAAATACTATCTACTAAGTAAGTACTTTCAGCTAGATTTTCTTTAGTTGTTACGGTTTTATAAATTGGATCACTTAAAAACTCATTACCCATTTGGTAACCTTCAACGATATCTAAAGGAAATAAAAGGTATTTATTTTGTCCAAGTGTTGCTTTACTATATATAATTCCATAATCCATTGCGTTTTCTGCCATATAAATCACCTTGTAATTGTTTATTATATATTAATTATGGTGGTTATGTAAATATTTTTAGTAAAGAAAAAAAAGCAAACTTTATGTTTGCTTATATTGCCATTAATTCTTCTTCTTTTTCTTTTAGTTTTTCATCAACTTTTTTGTTGTATTCAGTAATAAGTTTTTGAACTTCATCAAGCATTCTTTTTTCGTCATCTTCAGTTATAGTTTCATCTTTTTTGATGTCTTCATTAGCTTCTTGACGAACTTTTCTTAAAGCAACTTTTGTTTCTTCAGCTATTTGTTTAGCTTGTTTAACATAGTCTTTTCTTCTTTCTTCTGTAAGTTCAGGCATTGTTAGAATTACTGATTCTCCATTATCAGTTGGATTTATACCAAGATTAGCTTCTTGAATAGCTTTGACAATATCTTTTAGGCAAGATCTATCAAATGGTTTAATCATTAATGTTTTAGCTTCAGGAACAGTTATATTAGCAAGACTTTGAATTGGGGTTGGTGTTCCATAGTAATCAACGTTAATGCCATTTACCATAGCAGCATTAGCACGACCAGCTCTAATTGTTGTAAAGCGATTATCCATAACTTCAAGAGCGCTCATCATTTTAAATTCAACTTCAGTATCTATCATTTTTTATTCTCTCCTTCATGATTAAATTATAAGGCATATTTATTATTTATTCAAATAATATTTATTTATAGCGTTAGTTATTTCACCTTGGAAAATTAATTCTTGTTCGTAACTCCAGTAAGATTCAACACTAGAAGTGTTTTTCATCGTTGAAGTTTCAGTATTATAATATTCTACTTGACCATTATTCACGATATATAAACTTGGTGCTAAAAGATTATTAGTATTATCATCAGTTGTTGTAAGGTATCCTTCTAGAAGTTCTCTTATTTCGTAGTAATTAGAGTTTTTTTGATATTTATCATTATTTAAGTCATAGTAATATACTTTGTCTATTTTTAGTTCATTAAATATTTTATCGATTTCTTCAATATATTTTTGACTATATTGGGAACTAGAGCTACCAATAAAGATAAGATTATGACCATTACGAAGTAAAGATATCATTTTAGTACCAGTAACAACCTCATAGTAAGTATTTTGATTATCAGGATAATAATCTTTAATTGTATATACTTTAGGTTGACTATTACTAGCATATTTTTCACTTAGAAAGACAAAAGCAACAGCCATTAGTAGGAATAAGATAATATAAATTATTTTTCTTATGATACTTTTGGTTCTTGGATTCATTATTATTCACTTCCTATTTGTTATTATATCACGAAAATAAAGGGTTTATTAGGGAATAAAAAAGACACTTGTCGAAAAAGTGTCTAATTTATATTAATTGTTAATTTGAGCCATTACTTCTTCAGCGAAGTTATCTTGACGTTTTTCAATTCCTTCACCTACAACAAAGCTTGTACTAGCAATTAATTCTCCTCCATTGTTAGTTACGTATTTATTTACATCAATGTCGCCATCTTTAATAAATGCTTGCATTGATAAACATATTTCTTTAAAGAATTTATTTAATCTGCCATCAACCATTTTTTCAGCTATATCAGCAGGTTTTCCTTCATTCATAGCTTGTTCTTTTAGAACTTCTCTTTCACGAGCTATTTCAGCTTCTGGAACATCTTCTTTGAAAACATATTTTGGTTTCATAGCAGCTGCTTGCATTGCGACATCTTTAGCAACTTCTTCATTAGCACCTTTAATTACTGCAACTACAGCAATTTTACCACCCATATGTAAATATGTACCAAAGTTTTCATCATCTTTCTTTTCAATAACTGCTAATCTTCTAAAATCTAGTTTTTCACCAATTTTAGCAGTTTTAGCAACCATTAAGTCTTTGATTGTACCTTCACCACATGGAAGTTCATTAGCTTCTTCTAGGGTTTTAGCATCACTATTTAAAATAGTTTCACCAACAGTTTTAATTAATTCTCTGAATTCATCATTTTTAGTAACGAAGTCTGTTTCAGCATTAATTTCAATCATAACAGCTTTATTACCTTTAACAAAGATATCAGCTAAACCTTCAGCAGCAATACGAGATTCTTTCTTACCAGCTTTAGCAATACCTTTTTCTCTTAGCCAATCAACAGCAGCTTCTAGATTACCATCGCATTCTGATAATGCTTTTTTGCAATCCATCATACCTGCTCCGGTTTGTTCACGTAATTCTTTTACTAAGCTTGCGCTTATCATATGTAACCCTTCTTTCTTATTTAATTATTATATTATTCACTTAAAGATGATATTAGTTCATCTTTTTTCATTGTTGAGTATCCTTTGATACCTGATGCTTTAGCCATTGCTTTTAATTCAGTTAAAGTTTTAGAACTTAAGTCTTCATTTTCTTCTGTTTCAGTAACTTCTTCTGCTTCTTCTACTTCTTCAGTTGTTTCTTCTACTGGAACTGATTCTTCAACTTTAGGTTCTTCGACTTTAGCTTTTTCTTCTTTATCTACTTCTGCCATTACATCTTCCATTTTTTCAGCTTTTTTAGCTTTTTTATCGTCTTCTGTTACGTAGTCGATAATTTCACCGCCATTAGCTTCAGCAATAGCATTTCCTAATACTCCTAAAACGACTTTAACAGCTCTTACAGCATCATCGTTACCTGGAATAACATAATCTACATCATCTGGATCACAGTTTGTATCTACAATACCAAAAATAGGTATATTTAATTTTCTTGCTTCTCTTATAGCATTGATTTCCTTTTTAGGATCAACGATAATTAAGGCTTGTGGTAATTTATCCATTGCACGAATACCACATAATAATCTGTTTAATTTTTCATATTCTTTTTTAAGATTGATAACTTCTTTTTTAGGTAAAACATCAAAAGTACCATCTTTTTCCATATTTTCGATTTCTTCTAGACGTTTTACTCTACTTCTGATAGTACGGAAGTTAGTTAATGTACCTCCTAACCATCTTTCAGTTACATAATATGAATTTGTCCTTTCGGCATTTTCTCTAGCAGCTTCGCTAGCTTGTTTTTTTGTTCCTACGAATAGGAATGTTCCGCCATTTGCAGCAATTTTATTAATTTCTGCATATGCTTCTTCGATTTTTGCTAATGTTTTTTGCAAATCGATAATATAAATGTCATCTCTAGTTGTAAAAATGTACTCTTTCATTTTTGGATTCCATCTTTTTGTTTGGTGTCCAAAATGAACTCCAGCTTCTAATAAATAACTTAAAGAAACTACGGCCATAAAAATTTCCCTCCTTCGTTTTTACTTCTGTCTATTTCTAAATATATTCACTTTTTTATAAAAGCACTAGAATATAAAATTCATAGACATGTTTATTTGCTTTTTAAAGCCGGTAATATTGTATCAAAAAAAAGTACTTATAACAAGTACTTTTTTAATCTTTTTTATTCTTTTGGAGCTAATCTAAATGTTGCACTACATTCATGATTTTTATTAAGAACTGCTCCATCTGGAACATCAACGATTAAGACAGAAGATAAAATATCAGTAAATGGTTTAGTTTGAATTTCATCAACAGTTATTTGAACATCATTTAAACCTGGAATTGTTATATTAGAATAGTCGTCTTGTTTTTCAACTACTTTAGTAAATGATGTATTAATAACACGATATGCACATTCACCATCTAGTTCATAACCTTCAGGAGCCATATATATTTTGGTACCGTTTACTTCTACGCAATCAGCTTTAATGCCTTCAGTATAAGTTCCAGTAACATTTAAAACGGCGATTTCACGACCATCTGAAGTATAATACTCATCTAATACTTCACAATATTTAATATTGTTTTTGGTAATAGCGTTATATAATTTTTCACCATCACAATAACTTAAATCATATGCTTGATTAACAGTAACAGTTTGTGGTAGTGATAAAAAGCCAGTATCGGTATCAGTATATTCACTTACTAAGCTTTTAGCACGCACAGTTTCGCTATTCATATATTTAACTGTTCCAGTAATACCACCAATTACTAACCCACCGATTAAGACAAGAGCAGCAATGGTTTTACCAGATTTTTTAGCACCAGTTTTCTTTTCGATATTATCTTCTTTTGGAATGTGTTTATCTTCTGTAGCAAGATGTTTATTACTCATTTTTTTCTTTCCCCCATAATTAAAGTTACTTTTTTGAATACTTAGTCAAACAAAAAAAGCGGTTCAAATTCATAACAAGATGAATTGTACACCAACTTTAGGATTTCGTCAATTTTAGCTATTATTTATAAACTAATATTTCAATAATATAACCACCCTTTTTAGTTATCTTTTTAATACCATTATATTTATACTTACCATATTTTTTAATGCTAAAGATATCGCCTAATTCAACTATTTTTGTCGGTTTTAGATTATCGTTATAGTTTAAATTAACTTCTTTATTGGTAAATTTAGATAAAACTTTATTACGGCTTTCATTAGTTATAGTACTAACAATATTATCGATTCGTAAAGATGAGACAATATATTCTTTAGGTTCGTAAGATAAACTAAATTGTTCTTTAAGATTAATATCGACTTCTGTTAAAGTTATTTTATTATTTTTAATACTAGTTAAATTGTTTTTAAAATAAGTATCTAGATGTGGTAATAAGAAGAAATAGTAGTCTTTTTGATACTTAATTATATCGCCGAAGGTATCATCTTTAATACCTAATGAGTAGATAGTTCCTAAAATATCACGATGCGTTAAATTAGTAGAATTATTTATTTTATATAGCTTTATAGGTGGTATATCGTCTTTAAAAACAATTACTTTACTACATTCGGGATATAATTCATAGATATGATATTCATTTTTTGGTAAACGTCCTTTTAATGCCATTAATTCTTTTCTAGTTAAGAAGTTAGTATAACCGTGATTATAAAAGGCATCGACAATCTTTTCAATATTATAATTATTAGTCTTCATTTTTTCTTTTAATAATTAATTTAATAATAAAATCATTTATTTTTTTAGCTATATAGACGATGACAAAGTTAAGGAAACTATAACCGAATAAAATATAATATGTAATTAAAATCTGATTAGTACAAATAAAATAGATAAGTGGAATTAGAAAGATAATAAGAATTATAAGGATTGTACTTAAATCTTTTGTATCAATACGATAATCACTCTTATTTTTATCATAATAGGAATTAAAATATAAATATAAGTTAATGGCGGAGAATAATAAAACTTCGACTAACCATATTTGATTAGCTTTATGATAGCTAGTTGTAAAGAAAATAAAGATTGCAATTAAGATTAAACTATCAAAGCGAAAAATATTAAAGAAGTTCTTCTTAAGCCATTCTTTATCTGTTTTAGTTGTATTAACTATTCTAATAGCATTTCTTGATAACTCTATACAATATAGTAACCAAGGAATAAATGATAAATAATTTACAAATTTTTGCATAAACATACCTCATTTACCATTATACTATAAATTTAGAGATAAATAGAATAAAAAGAATTATTTAACAATTATTTTGCCATTATATTTAACTTTATAGTCATTTATTAAGTCATTTATTAAACTTTTATCATAATGAGTATCATTTAAAATATTTATTTCAATATTGATAATATGATAAGAATCAATAATACGATATAACTTTTTTTGTAAATTATTTATTAAAGAAAGATTTAGACGATCTTCGATATTAATATATAATGTATTGTTAGTATAAAACATTTCCATATAATCACCATTAGTAATATAACAAAATAAAATGTAAGAAACTAGAAGTTCGACAAAATATGTAAAAAGTTGTTTATTTCTCATTTAAATAGTTTATTTTTTGATATAATTTGATTAGGTGGTTTTTATGCGTTTAACGTTAATGATAATTATTTGTCGTTTAATTACATTTATTTGTAAGTTATTTGGTCGTAATGGATCAGTGTATCCAGGATGGTTTATTCATGAAATATTAAGACAACAGAAAATATTAGAAAAAGTTAAGTATCCAAAATATGTTATTGCAATAAGTGGTTCTTCAGGTAAGGGTTCAACTACAGAGTTAGTTAATCATATCTTAACTGATGCTGGTTATGATGTATGTTATAACAAAAACGGTAGTAATGGTATTTTAGCTGCAATGACTTTAATACTTAATAATTGTAATTTAAAGGGTGAATTTAAACATGATGTCTTACTTTTAGAATGTGATGAAAGACATTTAAAAAGAATATTTAGAAAGAATAAAGTTACCCATTTAGCTATTACTAATATTACAAGAGATCAACCACCACGTAATGGTGAACCTGATTTAGTATTTAATGATATTATAAAAGTTGTATCACCAGAAACTAAATTAATTATTAATGCTGATGATCCATTAGTTAATAGAATGAGTTATTTATATAAAAATGATCGAGTTACTTATGGAGTATCAAGAACAAATGATAGTTATACTAAGAATAATATTGAAGCAGTTGATTATGCGTATTGTCCTAAATGTAAAAGTAAATTAACTTATGATTATTATCATTATGGACATATTGGTAGTTATCGTTGCAAAAAATGTGATTATAAACGTGGAATTGTCGATTATGAAGCTACTGATGTCGATTTTAATAAACATAGGATTAAAATTAATGGTAATGACATATATTTAAATAAAGATGTATTATATGCGGTTTATTATACAGTTGCGGCGTATGCAATATGTAGAAGTATTGGAGTTAGTGATGAAGTTATTATAAAGTCAATTAATGATGATAAAATAGCTTCTAAAAGAGCTAAAGTATTAAGTCTAGATGGACGAAGCTTAACAATGCTTGAAAGTAAGAATGAAAATAATTTAAGTTATTATCAATCAATAAGATTTATTAATAATCAAAAAGGTAAAAAGACAATTATCTTAGGATTTGATAATGTATCTAGAAGATATAAATTTAATGATGTATCTTGGCTTTGGGATGTTGATTTTGAATTATTAGATAGTAAGAACATTGATAAAATATTCTGTATTGGTAGATTTAGGTATGATGTTATAACAAGACTTTCTTTTGCTGGTATACCAAAAGATAAAGTTATATTAGTTGATGATTTAAATGAATTAATTAAATTAGTAAAGAAAGATAGTGTTGGAGATATATATACAATGGTCTGTTTTGATATGACTGCTAATATTTTAAAATTAATTGAGGATGATGAAAATGAAAAAATTTAGAGTTGCTCATTTGTACTATGATTTAATGAATTTATATGGTGAAAATGGTAATATTAGATTTTTAAAAAAGAAGTTAGATGAACAAGGTATTGATAGTGAAATATACTTTTTAAGTTTAGAAGATAAAATTGATTTTGATAAATATGATTTTTATTATATTGGAATGGGAAGTTTAGAAAATCAAGAAATTGTTTTAAATAATTTAATAAAATATAAAGATAAAGTTATTGAAGCGATTAATAAAGATAAATTCTTCTTAGTTACAGGTAATGCGATTGATTTGTTTGGAATGACTTTAACTAAGGGTTCAGGCAAAGTTTTAAAAGGTTTAGAAGCATTTAACTATGAAGCTTTAGAAGAAGAATTTAGAATAGTTGGACCACAATATTATGAAACTGATTTAATACCACAGAAAATAATTGGTTTTCAAAATCGTAATAGTTTAATTAAAAATGCTAATGAAAGTATGTTTAGAGTAATTGATGGGACAGGATTTAATCCTAAAGAAAAAGTGGAAGGTATTCACTATAATAATTTTTATGGAACTTATTTAATTGGTCCCCTACTTGTAAGAAATCCTTATTTTTGTGATTACTTAGTTAAAGAAATATGTAATTATATGAATATAGAATATAAAAAAGTAAAAACTAATAATTACGCATATAAAGCTTACGAAGAATATATTAAAAACTTTTATACAAAATAAAATACTGAATTAATTTTCAGTATTTTTTCTTTGTTTTTCTCTTTCACGTTCTTCTTTAGAATAAATACAACCACAATAATCTTGACGATATAAGTTATATTGTTTAGCTAATTGGATACTGTGCAAATAGCCATTTTGTTTTTTAAAATCAGAATAAAGATATTTAATACCATATTTAGCACTTAATGAAGAACCTATTTCATTTAGAATCTTACTATCTTTATAAGGACTTACAGTAAGAGTTGTACCAAAATAATCATAGTTTAATTCTTTGGCTTTTTTAGCAGTCTTATCTAGACGCAAATAATAACATTTATGACAACGAGGACTTCTCTCCCCTAAATGTTCTAAGCCTTTAATAGCATCGTGATATAGATTGTTATCGTAATCACAATCAATAAAATCTAATTTATTTTGCGAAGGATATTCTTTAATAAAACGAATTTCTTCTTGTTTTCTTTTTTCATATTCGGCTTCAGGTTCAATATTAGGATTATAATAGAAAATAGTTATATCAAAATAAGGAGATAAAGTTGTAATAACATGAGTTGAACATGGAGCACAACAACTATGTAATAAGATATGAGGAATAAGACCATCTTTTTGATTTTGAGCGATTATCTTTTCCATTTCTTTTTGATAATTCATCTTACTCCTGCTCTTCTTTCTTATCTTTATCTTTTTCTTCTTTTTCCTTATTTTCTTCAGCCGCTTTTTCTTCAGCTTCCTTAGCTTCTTTAGCTATCGTATCATAACTTTTATAATATATATTATCTTCAGTTATAGTATCTAAATATAAAATACCTTTTTCTTTATCCATACCTAGAGAAGCATATATTTCATTATATTTATTTAAATTTTTAATATTAACTGTATCGATAATAACAGTATTACCATCATTCATTTTTAAAGTAAAACGATTATTATCAATTATTGTACCATCAGCAGCTTTATAAGGATTATACTCAAGTTCATTTATCATTTTTATAATATCGTAATTAACTTTATTTAAACCTTTTAATAAAGAATCAAAGACAGTATCAGGGGTAAAATTGATAAGAACGGGATAACCATAATATTCATTATTAAGATCATCAATAGATTTACCACTAGTAGTTATATATTTATTATTATATTTATAATAGAATAGGATTTTAGATTCTGTAATATCAATTCTTACTTTACCTAGTAAATCTCTTTTAATAGAGACTTTTTCGATAATAGGATTTTGTTCTAGTAAAGTACTTTCAGCTTTTTTAACTTTTAACTTAGACATTGAAGGATAATCTTTTATCTCAAGCGTCTCAATTATTTTAACATCGGGAATTACTTCATTACCAGTTATGTATATGTTTTTAATGTGATAGTTTTTTAAATAGATAATAGATACAACAATAAGACAAACAAAAGCAGACAACTTTAATAAGAATTTAACTCTAAGTCGTCTTCTTTTATGTGGTTTTGGTTGTTGTACCTTTTTATCCATTATTATTACTCCCAATCTATAAATTCTTGTTCAATTAGTAAATCAACTTTAGTTTTTTCTAATACAGTATCGTGGACATAGTTAATTAGTTTGTAGACATCAGTACTGGTTGCTTCACCTTTATTAATGATAAAGTTAGCATGTTTTTCTGAGACTTCAGCGCCCCCTATTTTATAGCCTTTTAAACCTGATGATTCAATTAAACGACCAGCGAAGTCACCTTCAGGATTACGGAAGACAGAACCAGCTGAGGCATATTCTAAGGGTTGAGTTTCGACTCTTCTTTTACGACGTTCTTCAATTAATTGTAACGAACTTTCTTTATCACCTTTTTTTAAGAAAAACTTAGCAGCAACAATAATATACTTTTTATCTTCTTTAAACATTGTTGTACGATAACCATAAGTTATATTTTCGTTTTCTAGCGTTTCTAATTCTAAATCTTCATTAATAACAGTTACTGAAGTAACATAGTCCATAAGACATGAGTTATATGCGCCAGCATTACCATATATAGCACCACCAATAGTACCAGGAATACCAGCAGCGAATTCTAAGCCAGTTAAAGAGTGTTCAACACTTTCTTTAGCTAGAGTTGGTAACATAACGCCGGCTTCAGCGTAAGCCATTTGTTTATCAGCTTCAATCTTAAACCCATTTAAGTTATTAAGACGAATTACAACACCATCATATTCACGATCATTTAAAACAATATTAGAGCCGTTACCAAGAATAAAATATTTAGTATTATTACTTTTTAATAGCTTTAAGATATTTATTAAATCTTGGATAGAATTAGGAGATACTAAGTATCTAGCTGTTCCTCCAATATGATATGTATTTAAATTTTTTAAGGTAGCATGTTCTTCAACAGTACCATATTTTATTAATTCTTCGATCATTTTATCAAATCCTTTAATTTTTCGTAAATTAAATCACTACTATTATTCATACTCATCTTTTGTAAGTTATGACGCATTTCTTCATACTTAACAGGGTTTTTAAGCACATCATTAATTGTACTTAGCAATTTAGTAGAAGTCAAATCTTTTTCTTCGATTATTTCGCCACCACCATTATTTTTAATTTCTAATGCATTATAGTATTGATGATTATTAGCAACATATGGAGATGGAATAAAGATAGCAGGTAGATTTAGAGAAAGAATTTCACTCATTGTAGAAGCACCAGCACGAGTAACGATTAAATCGGCATTTTTAAGTAATGCTGGTAAATTATCTAAGTATGGTAAGACTTTAACGTTAGAAGGAAATTGTTGCTCTTTAACAAACTCATCATATAAGTCTTTACCTGTTATGTATAAGACTTCGTAGTCTTCAGTGCTTACTTTATGTAAAAAATCAAGCATTTTTTCATTTACGGTTTGGGAACCTAGACTTCCAGCAACAATGACGACTAATTTTTTATCATTTTTAAAACCTAGTGTCTTTTTATCCATTGGTTCTAGAGATAAAGCGTTTTCACCACAGGGATTACCAGAATAAAAGACTTTACCTTCGGCTTTTTTAAATTTATTAATTGTTTCTTTAAAGGAAACACCAATTAAATCAACTTTATTTTGTAGTGCTAAATTAGATTTGCCAGGAATACTATTTTGTTCATGAATAAAAGTTTTAATACCTAATTTATGAGCAGCTTTAATAACGGGATATGTTACATAGCCACCAATACCTAAGACTAAATCAGGCTTAAATTCACGCATTATTTCTAAACACCTCTTAGTCGCTTTTTGAATTAAAAAGATATTTTTAAAATCGAGTAATAAGTCTTTTTTCGAAAAGCCATATATTTCAAGAGCTTCGTACTTGATACCTCTTTTAGGAATAATATCTTTTTCCATACGATTATGCGTTCCAATATATAAAACATCTAAATCTTTTTCATGTTCTTTAAATTTATTTATAATTGCTAGGGCTGGATAGATATGACCACCAGTACCACCAGCTGATACGATAATTTTCATTTGTATCACCTAATATAATTATACTATAATTATTCCTTTTTTTTACTAATATCATTTTGTGATGTGTAAAATAAAAAAAAGAATATTTCTATTCTTTTAATCAGTAATACATAGGAAGTCGCCGATTGCTCTTTCACCACTACTATCAGTTGGAGTATTAACTAACTCGCCGTTATAAACGAGTGATACACTACCACCTTGGTCCATACTTTTAGCGAATGTACAACCTTTATCGTAAAGATAGTCAGCAGCACCATAATTAGATGTTGAACCAGTTAAGAAGTAGTAATCACATGGAGCTTTTTGAGCGATGACTGTACTATTATATGCATCATCTTGATGTTCATATGTTTTACTACCATTAGAGATTAAATGTGAATCATGACTTGAGAAAGTATAGACAACACCATTATTGACTAATTCTTGGGCAGATGTACCTGGAGTAGCATTAAATAGATTACCATTTTTATCGAGACATATTTCCATACCACCGGCATTACCATTAGTTTTTACTTCGCCATTAACAATAACGATATTATTAGCACCTTTTAAGTCTTCAGTACCATTTTCGTATGAAAAATGACTACCATTTAAAACTAAAACTGTACCAGAACCTAATCTTTTAGCAGCACTTGTAGCAGTTTCTAAGCCACTACCATATTGACCATTTGCAGGTTCACCGAATATTTGACTAGGATCATTTACAACAACATGAGTTAGATAACACTTGTTTCCATCAACAGTAGTAGGAGTAATTGTCATATAGATATTATCATCAATACGGACATATTCGGCGTTTTCTAGCTCAGAAGAATAATCGTTTAGAGCTAAAGCTACTCTACTACCATCTTTTATATTATCAAGATTTATATATTTTTTATCAGTAATTGTTTTACCTGAGAGATTTGTTCTTCCACTTGAACTTCGACTTGAAGCAAATAAACTAGAAGGATCATTACGATATGAAGCGGTTTTAGCTGCCCCATTACTTGGCATAGTTATAGCGGCACAACTATCAGCATAGCCTGATTCTGTCGCATTTAATATAATTGACATTAATTCATTAGCAAGAGTTTCAGTTCCAGAAGATAATCTTTCAAAATGATTAGCAAAAAGATTAATACTTTCTTCTAAATCTTTTAAAGCTATTTTGTATCCATAAGTGCCTTCTTGAAAAGCAGTATAGTCTTCACCTTTCCAGGTTGAAGATAGGCCGTCTATATGTCCATATAATTCACTTACTCCTTCATCAAAATCAGTAGCACACTCTCGCAAATCAGTTGCCAATTGAACTTGTTTTTCACTATCAGCAGTAAAATCATATGCCATAAAAAACACCATCCTTCTTATTGTA
This sequence comes from uncultured Bacilli bacterium, assembly GCA_947632085.1. Classification (GTDB taxonomy): domain Bacteria; phylum Bacillota_I; class Bacilli_A; order RF39; family UBA660; genus Coprovivens. Next base: position 17,321 of record CANRNY010000016.1, read on the forward strand.
TTAATACTATTATTTACATTTAATATTATATCATATAATTTTCAGATATTTTGCTAATAATTAAAATATTTATGTGCTTTATGTTAAGTTTTATGCCAAATTATAATATTATTAAATTATTTAAGAATAATTTTTATAAAAATAAAGTCATAATATCTATTATTTAAATTTATTTTAATAATTAAGTTAAATTTGCTTTTTTAAATAAGTGGTGCTAGTATACACATCGACAGGGAGGAAATATCATGATTGAAAAGATAAATATTAATACTTTAGTTAATCATGTAGTCTTCACTATTGATTCCATCTTAGATAATAAAGATTATCCGCAAGAATTACTTGATTATTTATATTTAATAACGATTGGAATGATATTAAAATACGGGGATGAATTTATCAACGATATTTATGCAGTTATGACTTGTACAAAATTTAATATTTCCTCTACTCTTTATAATGAGACAAAATACTATATTAATCCCGTTAGAAATAACTATCGTACTAAATGGCTTGATTTAGCCCACGATTTTCCAACTATTAATATTAAAAATGAACTATTATTTAAAAAGATTGATAATTCCTTTGTCAAAACCTTAGAATACTTAACTTACGAATTAAACTTTATTTTATTTAATAAAAATAAAAGATATTCATTAACTGATTTAATAAGAATAAGATATGATTATTATAAAAATGGTTTAGTTGATGAAAAAAGTAATTATACGATAGATAAAGTATTTAATCTTTTATCTGTTGAAGATATAATAAAGAATATTTTAGAACTAAGAGATGAAAATATTACGAATAAAAAGATTGTTTCTTGTTTAAATAAATTAAATAATGTTGATTTAACAACTTATAAAGTTGAAGGATTAGATATATTAGTTAATCTATTTAGACCATTATATAAGTTTGATGAAACAAAGAAATTAATTAAAGATAATATATTATTAAGTAATAATATTATAGAAAAAGAATTTGATAAAGTATTAGGGAAAAATACATATAAAAATATTTGTAAGAAACTAAATGATTTAGAAGTTAAATTTAATAATAGTATTGATAATTTAAATACTAATTATTATATATTATCTATAGAATATATCGATATTAAGAATAATTTTATTAATAAGTATATTAATAAGAAATATTTAGAAACAGAAATATAAAAACATACATTGAAATTAATGTATGTTTTATTTTTTATTTTTTTCATCGACTAAACTATTAATATTTAAAACAGCTGTTTCTGATATTTCATAAAAGTCATCTGGTAATGGCGCAAAATTATTTGGTTCATATTCTTTATTAAGAAATTTACGAAGAACACGTTCTAATTCGTTATTTTCCATTGGTTTAGATAGATAATCATCAAATCCAGAACTTAGATATTTATCTTTCATTCCTTCTATTGCGTTAGCTGTTAATGCAACTACTCGTGTTTTAAAAGATGGAATTTCTTTTAATAAATGAAGTGTCTCAGTACCACTCATTCTAGGCATCATATCGTCTAGTAAAATTAAATCATATATTTCATTATTTTTTATCTTATCAAGACATTCGGCACCACTAGTACATGAATCAATAATAAGATTATATTTTTTTAAAAGACGTTCAGCGACTTTAATATTTAATTCGTTATCATCAACAATTAATACTTTTTTACCAGATAAATCTAATGGTTCAGTAGCAAAATTACTATTTAAATGATAGCTCTTTTTTGGAACTATTTTTTGTTTTAAGTAAACAGTAAATTTAGAACCACTACCATAAACAGATTGAACAATTATTTTGCCATCCATCATTTCAACTAATCTTTTGGTAATAGCTAGACCTAAGCCAGCACCTTCAATAGTTGTATTACGATCTTCATCTAATCTTTCAAATTTAACAAATAATTTATCTATTCTATCTGGTTTAATACCACGACCTGTATCTTCGATAGATAAAACAAGAGAACATTCATCATTTTTATTAATACAACTAACAGTAAAAGTAATAGTTCCACTATCAGTATATTTAACAGCATTAGTTAGTAAGTTGCTTATAATCTCACGTATTTTAGATTTATCGCCATATAAGGTTTCAGGAATATCGGGAGCAATATTAACGATTAAATCGATTGGTTTTTCACCAATACGAGGTTTTATTAATTTAGTTAGTAACTTACATTCTTCAGCTAAATTATATTCGGAATTAATTATTTCCATTTTATTTGCTTCAATTTTAGAAATATCTAAGATACCATTTACTATTTCAAGTAAGTTTTGGGAAGCTAAAACGATGTCTTTAGCATCTTGTTGGGCGGCTTCTAAAGTTTCTTCTTCTTGAATAGCTTCACTAAAACCAACAATAGCATTTAAGGGAGTTCTTATTTCATGAGACATATTAGATAAGAAATCAGTCTTAGCGGCATTAGCTTTTTCAGCTTGGTCTTTAGCTAAAGAAATTTGTTCGAGCATTTTAATATCGGGATTTTCTATTGTAAAAAACATAATTAAACATACATAACTTATAACTATTGAAATAAAATTTATTTCTGGAATAAAAAGACGAGCTATTGCAACTAAAATAAGTAATACTACTAAAATATAAATTGGAATATATTTTTTTCTGTTGAGTTTATTTTTTTCTGAATTAGTAGTAATAATAGTAATTATTAATAAAATAATATATACTGTAGCTCCAATAAAGCCGATTGTTGTTGCTGGACCATTTGAATTCATTATGCCGTTTGTATTAATAATATCTACTTCTGATAATGTAGATAAAACAAGAAAAATTGTATTTATAATAATTATTAAAAATTTAACAATATTTGTTCCTTTTTGCTTTGATATATTGTAAATATAATAAAAAATTAAACTACACCAGGTGATTATTAAAACGATATCTATTTTGTTAAGAATTTGAAGTAACAAAGTATCATTAAAAATAAGAGCAACTATTACTATACTACAAGTAGTTAATGATTCTAGTAAATTTAAAAAAATAATATATTTAAATAGAGTTGTTTCTATATTATCTATTTTTTTCTTAATATTGTATACAATATTTAAAAGTATGGATAACATTAATGCTGTACCAGTTAATAAACCATTGCTCATATTATCACCTATTTTCTAATAATATTATACAATATTGTATTTTTTATGTCATTAAAAAAAAACAGCAATGCTGTTTATTTAAATATATTATCTGAAAGACGTTTGTCAAATAGAAAAGCGTTTTCTTTAGATGGTACTAATTTTTTTACTGGACCATATACTTCTTCTCGTGTAACGACATCTTTTGGCTTGTAAATCAAATCTTGAATGTATTCTTCGTTAAAATATGGCCATTCAGCAAAACGAGCTTTTTTATAGTCTTCCCATTCAGTACCTTTTAGTTCTTCTCTTTTTAAAACTGGTTCACTTTCCCAAATTTCCCATTTTAAAGTAGCTAATGTATCACGTAAGTCATTTATAGCTCTTGTTTTTTCTTCTGTTCCTTCACCATATTGTTGCATATCAAAATTCTTACCTATTTTAACTTTAAATAATTTTCCGTACTGTTCAGCAGCTACTGGAACAATAATAGCATTACCCTTTTTAGCAATATCAACTATTCCCCAATAGCAAGGAAGCATAGGTAGATTTGGAGTTAAATTCCATGTTCCTTCAATAAAGTACATCAGTGAGCCATTATTTTGTAAATGTTTTATCATTTTTTCGGAAACTAATTTACGATCGGCTTTATCTTTTTCGTTAAAAAAGAATACACCATTAATTGATAAGAACGGAGCATCTATTATGCCTTGAATATGTTCGTAATCACCTGATAGTAAATAGTAATGATCTTTGATTGCTTCACTTACTACTTCAATATCAAATTTACCAACATGTGTTACAGCATAAATTATTGGGCGATCTGTTTTAGTTCTTTCATCAGCTAATAACTGATATTTAAATCCACCTAATCTATTTTTTAATTTATATATGGCTAATATAAGAAAATGGATTTTTTTTCTTTGTTCTAAAGATAATTTACTCCATATTTTATTTTCATCTTTTTGACGAAGATCATAATATAATTTTAAAAATTCTTCACATCTTCTTTGTAGTTCTTCATCACTTATGCCTTTTTCAAATAATTTCTTTTGTTTTTCAGCTAATATATTCATAGTATTTTCCCCTTACTGGGGACTATTTTAACACGAAGATGATAATTTAACAAATTTTACCACTAAAAAAGCTAGTTTTAACTAGCTTTATTACTATTTATTGTCTTTTCTACAACATCTCTTATTTTAGATTCACTAAATGGCTTATTTAACATATCAACTATATCGTAGGTAAATGCTTTATTAATCGCTTCACTTGATGAATCACCTGTAACGATGGTAACAGGCATTTTATCTAGTAAGTTATGTTCTTTCATATAATCTAATACAGCAAAGCCATTAACTTTTGGCATATTTAAATCTAGTAAAATGGCTTTTAGACGATTATCATTTTCATGTTCTTTAATAATATTTAAGGTTTCTTCACCATCTTTAGCAAAAGCTAATTCGTAGTCAGCATCAAAGATCTTTTTAACAAATATTCTTATTACTTCAGAGTCATCTGCAACAAGGATAATATCTTCATCTAAACTTTCGGTATCATTAGAAAATGTTGTTGTATCTTCTAAATATTCATTAACGATTTCTTTAACGTTATTTGCTTCTTCTATTAAAGCTTGATAGTTTTCTTTAACATAATTATAATCATTAGCTTTACTTTTCATTTCATGTTCATATGATAATTCAGCTAATTTTAAGAAGCCAAAATATTTGCAATCACTTTTAAGTGAATGAACGTAAATAGCATAGTTAGGCATATCTTGTTCTTGATAAAATTTAGCTATTTGTTGTAGTTTACCATCAATACCATTTTTAAATTCATATAAAGTTTCATTATATGTTTCTAAATCACCAAAAAGTTCTAGACTTTTATTTATATCGACGTTATGTTCTTTTAAGAAATTGATATCTTTCATAATTATCACCATATCCTATATTAGTTTTATCATAATAAACTTATTTATTCAATGTTTTTTCTAGTATATTAACAATAATTTCAGATTCGGCATCAGCATTTAGATATGCACTAAAACCACTATTTAAAATATCGTTTTTAGTTATTTTATCTGCTTTATTTTTTATTAATATTACTGGTGTATTAAAGCCTTCAATAGAATTGATATTTTCTAATATTTCACGAGCACTTAATTCTTTTAGATGATAATCAAGAAGAATTAAATCGTATTTATAATCGATAATGTTTTCAATTGCAGATACACCATTATCTAAGGTAATTACTGAGCAATTATTTTTAACTAATATTTTTTCTAATTTATTAGTTGCTTCTTTATTTTCGTTAACAATTAAGACTTTTTTGGTAGCTGTATCACTACTTATTTCATTAATGTTACTTATAATAGAAGAAAAATTGTTATTTAAAGTACTATTTACATTGTTATTGTTTTGTTTATTTAAGAAAGTTCTAATTACTCTTTCTAATTCATGCTTTTCAATAGGTTTGGCTAAGTAATCATCAAAACCAGCACTTAAATATTCCTCTTTCATACCTGTAATGGCATTAGCGGTTAAAGCAATAACTGGAGTTTGAAAGTTTTTATTTTCTTTTAATCTTCTTAATGTTTCTTTACCACTTAATTTAGGCATCATATCATCAAGGAGAATCATATCATATGTTTCACCATTATTTATTTTTTCGAGGCATAAACCACCACTTGTACATGAATCTATAGTAAAATTATATTTTTTTAATAAAGTAGCAGCGACTTTAATATTTAGTTCGTTATCATCGACAATAAGAAGACGAGCGCCATTAGCATTTATTATTTTACTATTTGATTCGATTGTTTCTTTTTGTTTGATTGGTTCTACAGCGATGATTCTTTGATCAATTGAAACTGTAAATTTTGAACCTTTACCGTATATTGATTGAACAATTATTTTACCATGCATTAAATCAACTAGTTTTTTAGTTATAGCAAGACCTAGACCAGTTCCTTCAATTGTTTGTTGTTTTTCAACATCTAAGCGTTCAAACTTAGCGAATAGTTTATCTAAGTTTTCTTCTTTAATACCTATTCCACTATCTTCAACTGAAACTATCAAACGACAGACATTTTCTTTGATAACAGTAGAAACCGTAAAATTGATATAACCTTCTTTAGTGTATTTTACGGCATTAGTTAAAATATTAAGATAAATTTGTTTTAATCTAGCTGAATCGCCATATAAAATTTGCGGCATTGATTGATCTATATGTACTTGAAAATCAAGGCCTTTATCACCTATTCGTGCTTCAATTAAAGAAACTATTTCTTTTAACATAGCTTTAATATCGTATTCTTTATTAATTATTTCTAATTTATTAGCTTCTATTTTAGAAATATCTAAAATACCATTAACTATTTCTAATAAGTTATTAGAAGCCATTATGATATCATCAACTTTTTCACGGGCACTTTCTGGTATTTTATCTTCTTTTAATGACTCACTAAAACCAACAATAGCATTTAATGGAGTTCTTATTTCGTGAGACATATTAGATAAAAAATCAGTTTTAGCGTGGTTAGCTTTTTCAGCATTTTCTTTAGCAATTGATACTTGTTCAAGCATTTTTACATCAGGATTTTCAATGGTGAAGTACATTATTAAGCAAGTTAAAACAGTTGATGGATTTATTAAATAATTAGTTGATGGATAGATAATTTGAGTTGATGTTATGGCTATACCTTCAACAAATAATAAAATAATTGGAATATATTTTTTATTATGAATTTTATTTAGATTTTTGATAATTAAGATAAATAAGAATACATACATTAAGCCAAAAATAGTATATGTGTAATATACAGATAATCCTATAGGAACTGGGTTACTATTACTAGTTTCAATATCTATTGGTAAAATCAAAGTAATAATGGCATTTAAAATTAGAAAAATATGGATTGCTTTATTTTTCTTATTAACATCATTTGATATTTTATATGTATAAAAAACAAATAAAGAGATTAATGAACTTAAGCTTATTAAATATATTTTATTTACTAATTTAACAAGAGGGATTGCATAATTATAATCTATCAGAAAACCAAGAATTATCCCAAAAAAAGTTGATATAATACCGAATTGTAGAATTCGACCATATAAATTATCCTCAACCTTATGTTGTCTTTCTTTGCTAAAGAAAATAAATGATAAAGTTAAGATAATTATAAAAGCATATATATTTAATAAAATTACATCCATATGTTTCATGTAATCCCCTCTATCTTTCTACAATTTAATTATAACACATTATTAATTTGAAAAAATAAAAAGTAGTTTATTAAATTAAATATCGACTACTTAATTTAATATAACTACTTTAATTTTAAAACTTGATTATCAGGAGGAATAACTTTAATATTACTAATAGAAATATTCGTTTCTTCTAGAATAACTGAAGTTTCGTCACCGGTTAAACCCTCATCAACAATGGCTTTATAACTTACTTTTCCATTCTTTGTTTCTGGTAAAGAAGATCTAAATCTAAATTTAGTTGGTATTTGACGAGATGAAACATTTGGATTAGAAATGAAATATTCGTTTATTAAATGTTCAATAAATTCTTTTTGTTCCGCTTGAGTCAATTCAATACCATCTTCTAAAACAATTGTAGCGATTGGCATTAAACCTTTTTTTTCTGAATCATAATATTGTGAGATAACACAATATTTAATTTTTATATCTTGTTTAATTATTTTTTCAATTTCATATGGTTTTATTTTAAAGCCATCATAACGCATAAATGAGCGATCACTTCTTGATAAGAAATACATTATGCCATTCTTATACATTCTAGCAATATCTTTAGTTAAAATATATTCTTTATCATCAATAGTTATTTTAGGCGTTATTACATTATCATCCAAAGTTCCTGGTGTCATTGTTGGAGATGATATAGCAATCTCCCCTTCAATATACTCTTCTTCATCCTTAAATTTAATTGGCATTTTGGTTTCAGAATCCACAATTGTATATATTGATTCTGGTAATGGAATACCCATACTGCCCAATTTATTATAATCTCCAATGGCATAAGAAGAACAACCACATGTTTCTGACATCCCATGTCCTTTAGTTAGCTTGACATGACAGTTATGTTTAGCAAGAAAGGCATTAACTCTAACTTCATCTTCTGGTTCCATAGAATCTCCACCATACGTAATCATCTTAATAAATGATAAATCAGCATCTTTTAAAATAGGATCTTCAATCAAAGTTAAGAACCATGTAGGAGGTCCAATAATAGTTTGGGGCTTATTTTTTAAAATTATATAGCCTAAACCTTTTGGATCAAACTCGGGTATTTCAATAAGGTTGTTATTATGAGCCAATCCAGCATGAACTACACCAACTAATCCAAAAGCAGCAAAGTAAGGTAAAATGTGTAGAGCTTTGTCCTCTGGTTGCATTGGCATATTGGAAATTTCTGTTTGTTCAGCATATTCATTTAAGTTCTCATTAGTTAAACAAATTGGTTTTGGTTTGGCATTACTTGTTCCTGATGTATGAACGATAACAGATATTTGGTTATCTTGAAAATCTACGCTTTCGATTTCTTCATCTTGAGCTAATTTAATTAATTCCTGATATTTATAAGTTGGTATTACTTTAGATGCAAGAGCTTTTTTTAATAATTCAGCCATTTGTTTTGTTTTTTGAAGTTGAGATTTAAGACCAGCAAAGCCTTTAAGATGATATACTTCTCTTAAATAATTTAATGTACTAGATAAATTCATTGAATCTGTTGCTGAAACAATAATTATTTTCTTCACACCTATTTTAGATAATTCTTCTTCAATTGGTTTAATCATTCCAATGTAGCATTGGTCTAAAGCGATAATATACTTTGATTTCTCGGTAGTTGCTAAACTAAGAATTTTTTCAGCACTAATTCTCATATCAATACTATCTGGTCGTGGATCAATAAAGTCTGATACTGCTCCTACTTTAGATGCACCATACATAAAGTATGCAGTTTCAGGAATATTTGGCATTAAGTATAATATTCTATCTTCTGGTTCGACTCCTAGGAAAGTCAAAATTTTTCCGGCTGTACCAATATTTTTCATTAATGAACTATAATTTATTTTTCTTCCATAGAAAGTAAAAGCTGTTGAAGCTGAGTGTGCTTTAGTTTTTTCTATTAAATAATCAACAATACTTACCTTAGTATTCTTTTTTATATAATCTATATTTCCATAGAATTGTAACCATGGTCTATCTAAATGTGGATATCCTGTTTTTGTAATTTCTTTTTCCATATTTGTCCCCCTAAGTTGCTGTATATTTTATCTTGTTTTTAAAAAAAAGGCAAATTTTTAAGCCTTTTCTATTATTTTTATTGCTACTTTAATGCCATCGACAGCGGCGGAGGTTATTCCCCCAGCATAACCTGCTCCTTCACCACAAGGATATATACCTTCGATATTGGACATTAAATCTTCATTACGCACAATTGTAACTGGTGATGATGAACGAGTCTCAACACCTGTTAAGATAGCATCGGGACTAGCAAATCCTTTTAATTTTTTATCAAATGAAAGAATGCCTTCTTTTAATGTACTTTTTACAAAATCAGGAAGAATATCATTTAAATTACATAGTGTATAACCTGGTTTATAAGATGGTATTACAGAACCTAACTTTGTACTAGGAACATCATTTAAGAAGTCTTCAACTCTTTGAACTGGCGCATTATTATTAGAGCCAGCTAAAACATAGGCTTTATGTTCTAAATCTTCTTGAAAATACATACCGGCTAACGGATCATTACCTTTAAAATCAGTTGTTAAAACATTAACAAGTAAGGCACTATTAGCATTTTCTTTATCTCTTTTATAAGTAGACATACCATTAGTAACAATTGATTCTTCGGTTGACGCAGAAGCGATTACTTCACCACCAGGACACATACAGAAGGTGTAACAACTGCGTTTAGGTCCGTGATAAGCAAATTTATATTCAGCTGGTGGTAAGTTAAGGTCAGTTATTGTGCCATACTGAGTTTCATTAATGAAAGATTGAGGATGTTCTATACGGACGCCAACAGAAAAATTCTTTCTTTCAATATTAAGTTTATTTTCTAATAACATTTTATATGTATCACGGGCACTATGACCAATTGCTAAGACTAAAGTATCAGTAATAAATTCATTTTTATTACAAATAACTTTAATTAAGTTAGCGCCTTTTTGAATATTAGTTAATTTATTATTAAAGTAGTATTTACCACCTTTAGATTCTATATATTTTCTAATATTTTTTAATATTTCAATTAAATTATCAGTACCAATGTGAGGTTTGTTAGAATATAAAATCTCTTTAGGAGCACCAAATTCATAAAAATAATTTAAAACTTTTTTAATATATGGAGAACTAATACCAGTAGTTAGTTTACCATCAGAGAAAGTTCCAGCGCCACCTTCACCAAATTGAACGTTACATAATTCATTTATCTTACCAGTTTCACGATATTCATTAACATATTTTAAACGTTCATCGACTTTAGAACCTTGTTCAATAATAATTGGTTCATAACCATTATCAACTAATGTTAAAGCACAAAATAAACCAGCTGGACCAGATCCAACAATAATTGGTTTATAATTAGATTTTCTATTTTTAGTAATTTTTTCTTCAACTGGGTAATTGATATGTTTAAATTTAGGATAGACAGATTCATCTTTAACTTCAAAGTCAATGGCATAAGTATAATGAACATTTTTTTTATCACGGGCATCAATTGATTTACGAACAATATGAGCACTTAAAACATCTTCAAGTTCAACCCAGTTTTTAAGTAATGTTCTTCTTATTACTTCATTATCATCTAAATCACGATATACTTTTATATTATCTAATCTAAGCATACTTATCACCCTACCTCTTTTATTTTATCATATTTCCAATAAAAAAGAAGTATTTACTTCTCTTTATTACTTACAATAGTCCCTATTTTTTGGCCTTTAATAACTTTTTTTAAATTTCCTTTTTGATTTATATCAAAAACAATGATTGGAATGTCGTTATCCATACATAAAGATGTAGCTGTTGTATCCATAACATTAAGCTTTTTATTTAGGACTTCTAAGTAAGATATTGTACTTATTTTTTTAGCATCGAGATGTTTTTTAGGATCTTTATCATATATAGCATCAACATTAGTTGCTTTGATTAAAGCATCAGCATTAATTTCAGCAGCACGTAAAGCAGCGGCGGTATCAGTAGAAAAGAATGGTGAACCAGTACCACAACCAAAGACAACTACTCGACCATTACATAAGTGTTTTATTGCACGATCTTTAATATAGTATTCAGCTATCTGACGCATTTCAACACCGGTTTGAACTCTTACTGGGACATCTAATTGTTTAAAAGCATCACCAATAGCTAATGCATTCATTGTTGTTCCTAACATACCAATATAATCAGAAGTACAACGATCCATTTGCTGATTACTTCTTCCACGCCAGAAGTTGCCACCACCAACAACGATACCTACTTCAATGCCGAGAGTTGTTATTTCTTTTATTTCACGACAGATATCTAAGACTTTTTCAAAGTCAATACCTGTTTGGGCTTTACCAGCTAAGGATTCGCCACTTAATTTTAATAATATTCTTTGATATTTCATATATTCCTCCAAAAAAAAGACTTATTACTAATAAAAATAATAAGTCATAAACTTAAAAAAAGTGATGGAGATGTTAAGAATTCGTATTTTAACATAATCATCACTTCCTTACTAAATATAATACTATAATTAATTTTATATTTCAATTATTTAAGTTCAAGAGTTGGAACACTATTTAAATAAGCATTACGTTTAGTAGCATATGTTAAGGTATCATTGCTATAACCTAATTTAGCAAGTATAGCTTTTTCTTCATTAGTTAAAGCAATTACACTAGTTGGATCATCAATGCTAGTTTCATAATTATCGGAATTAGTAAGTCGATCACTTAAATCTAGAGCAGTTGTTAAATCAGCTTTACGGATATCATCTGGGAAAGATAACCATACTGAATTATTTGTAGTACGATCAATTCCATTATAAGCAAATGAATCTTCATAATAAGAACTATTACCAGTTATATTATTTAAACCAGTCCAGTATCTTGTATCTAGAGATGTACAACTTGCTTTAACTTGATCAATGATATCACCACTTAGAATAATCTTTTGTAGACTTCCATTAACAGTAAAGATAGCAGATATTTCATTATCTCTGATAATAATTTGCGGATAAGTTACAGCATCTATACCATATTCACTACTTATAATATTAAAGATATTAGAAGCAATAGTATTTTTGATATTTCTAGATACTGTACCACAAGCAAATAAAGTATATGCATCTATTGCTGGTTTACTAAATAAGGCGTTATTACAGAATGTAGAATAACTATCTGTGTCTTTAGTTTGAAGATAATTATCATATAGAGAATCAATATCTAATGATAATACTTCATCTTTAGTTGTATTAGTAAAATCTATTGGTGATAAATAATAAGCATTTAAAGCATTTGATAGTTCAATAGATTTTCTTATTTCATCTTGGTCGATATTAGGTACTCCGTACTCATCATATCCTTCAAAATATGCTCTTATGTCCTCTCCGTCTTGCATTTTAATTTGTGATCTGTCTTCACTAACTTCAGCATCGCCAATAATGTTTGTGGCAGGTACATCAGCATGAGCGATAGTTGGAGCTACAGAAAGTAACATACAGAAGATAGTTGTGGTAGCTGCGACTTTTTTAGCACCTGTACAAAAATTGCTAGAGAATGCTTTTGCGTGTTTTGATTTTATTTCCATTATAAACCCTCCGTTTATAGCTAAAATTCTAGCATTAGAAGGAACAGTTGTCAAATTTTTATGACTATGAAAAAGCATTAAAAAATCAGATATAAATCTGATTTTTAATTTTATGATAATTTAAGCTTTTCTTCATCAGTTAGACGTTCGTAAGTTGATAAATATGCGCCTCTTTCAAGAGTATTATAATCGTTAGTTGCAGCATTATAAGTAACAATAAAACTACCTTTTAAACATATAGCTTTAGCACCCCAACTAGTTATAATAATAACATCTTCAGGAACTTCAGTTAAAAGACGTGGTTCACATTCTGGAACGTATTCTTCACCATCTTGATAATACATTCTAGCGAATTTAGAAGCAGCAACAACATATTCTTCATTTGAAGTACTTGATGTATTAGTTATAACAACATCAGGCATTAATTGACCATCTTCTTGTGGTCTTTCTTTAACAGTAGCTGTTTCTTCACTTAAAATATATTCTTTACCATCAATAGTTGTTTTTAAAACAGTATGAATAACTTCCCCTACTTTTCCTAAACGAGCAGATACTTTTCCCTTTTTGTAAGCCATATGTTTTTTTTCTGGACTGATAGTTGATAAGAATGCGCCGATTTCTTCATTTGGGATAACACGGCAAACTAATTCTAGATCACCATACTCTTCTGGATGAGCACTTTTTAAAATAATTTTTTCTTTCATTTAATACACTTCCTTTTCTTCAGAAAAGTTATGACTTAAATGATAAGAAATACTTTTTAAGGGAAACAAAAAAGACTTTTACTTATCATAAAAGTCTTGTTCTTTTAAATATAATCCGGACGATTGTCGGTATGACGAATTATATCGTATATATACGAGAACTACTCCCTTTTCTGTATTAGGGATTGTACAATAAAATAGTAATTTTGTCAAATATTGCTACTATTTTAAGAATTTATATCTGGTAAGTAGATATTCATACTATTTAATACTTCATAGATTTTTTCTACTGGAACACCTAAGACATTATAGAAACTACCATCGATATGATCAATAAAATTAGAAGCGATATTTTCAATTATAAAGCCAGCAGAAGATAGAAGACCTTCTTCATTGGCAATATAATAATCAAGATCTTTATTATTTATCTTTTTAAAGAAAACAGTTGATTCTTGATAAGTAGTAACTAATTTATTAGTATCTTGATTTTTAATAGCTATACCAGTTATTACTTTAACTTGATTGTTAGAACAATTAGCAAGATTTTGTTTTGCTTCAACTAAAGTTTTAGGTTTTTCACAGATTTTATTATTAATTAAGACAATACAATCTAAAGCAATAATAATTCCTGCTTGAACTTTATTTTCAACACTAGTTATTTTTTGATTAGCTATATCCATACAATATTCATATGGATCTTTTTTAGTTGATATTTCTTCACAATCGGGACTTATACTATCGTGTTTTAACATAACACGATCTAAGATACTTCTTTTATACTTAGAAGTACTAGCTAATGTTAATTTCATATTCAAAAACTCCTTAGTTATTTCTCATTAATATTTAAATTCCATTTACCGTGTGCTTTTAAAGACTCTATTAAATAACTTTGATTATCGCATAAGGCACTAACAATTACTCTTTTTTTATTAAAAAATATACCAACTGCACCTTTAGAATCAGTTTCTACCTTTTCTATTTGATCAAAGGTAAAAACTTCTTTTTTATGAAATAAGCTGTGATATTCTAAGTTATTGCCATCTACTAGTACTATCCAACTTTTACTCCATAAAGCAATTACAGCACCTATTGCCGAAAAAATAGTTGTAAATACAAAATGACCAATTGTAATACTTTCATTGCCGATAAGTAGTAAAATGAAAAAGAATACAAATAAAAAGGCACCAAAATACATCATAATCAAAAATACTTTTGTAGCTTCGCTTGGAATTTGAATAGCATAATGTGTTGGATTTTGAGCTGATGGTGTCATTTTTTTTCGTTTAGTATATAGAGATGTCATAAAACTATTTATAATAACCATAGTGATTCCTAAAATAATTGTTTTTATCATTTTCAATACTCCTTTCTTTACTTTATTTAATTATATATTAATTCTTTGGATTTTGAAAATAAAAATCTTCTTTTTTATATTAATTAGTTCTAGAGATACTTAAAATAATACCAATAGATGCCATACTTACTAGTAATGATGAACCACCATAGGAAAGGAAGATACAAGTAATACCCGTTGTAGGAATAGTACCTGTTACAACTAAAATATTTAAAATAACTTGTAAGATAATACCAAAGGAAAGACCAAAAACTAAGTATTTTTTGAATAAATTATTTTCGTTTAAAGCAATTTTTATGGAACGATAAAAAATAATAAAGAATAAACTTAGAACAAATATAACACCTAAAAAGCCAAATTCTTCAGCGATGATACTAAAAATAAAGTCAGTTTGAGGTTCAGGAAGATAGAAATTTTTTTGAATTGAATTACCAAATCCTTGACCTAAAAGACTAGATGGTCCAATAGCATATAAGCTTTGAATAATTTGAAATCCACTACCTAATGGATCGCTCCAAGGATTTAAATAAGAAATAATTCTTTGTAAACGATATGGGGCGATAGCAATTAATATAACGATGCCGCCTAAACCAATAATACCGATTTTGATGAAAAAACCTAGTTTAGGACCTGATATGTATATTAAACCAATTAGAGTTAAAATAATAACCATTGCTGTACCAAAATCAGGTTCTAACATAATAAGTAAGAAGAATAGACATATGACTAAAAATAAGGGTAATAAACCTTTTTTAATATTTTTTATATTTTGATTATTATGGGCAAGATATTTAGAAGTATATATTATTAAACCAATTTTACTGAATTCAGAGGGTTGAATACCTAAGGAACCAATACCAAACCAACTACGAGAACCATTTCTTACTTTACCAATACCAGGGATTAAAACTAATATTAAAAGAATAAAACATAATAATAAAATTTTATTTGCGTATTTTTCGTATAATAAGGGATCTATTTTTAAAATAATATTTATTAAGAATAAACCAAACAGAAAAAAGATAAATTGCGATTTAACATATTTATAAGCATCATTATATTTATATAAAGCCCATACATTACTAGATGAATAAACCATTAGGACACCAAATAGAATTAAGACAATAGTAGAAAATAAAAGAATTTTATCTATTTTCATTTAATCACCTATTAAATAATATTATTCGATGATAAAAAAAATAATATGTTTCCATATTACTTTTTCTTTTTTTGAGGTTTAACTAAGACATTGACACTAAATAAAACGATTATAATGAGAGCTAGACCAATTATAATAAAAATAAAGGTATGAGATTCTTTCTCATAATATATATCATCATTTAAATAGACATTATAAGTATAGATTATATTACCATCGACTAAGACATCAATATAACCAAGATTATCACCAGCTTTATTATCTTTAGTTATCGTATCAGTTATATTATAATCATAAGTTATTTTATCAGAATCTTCTTCTAATAAAGTAGCTACTATATCTTCAGTAGCATTAACTACATATTCACTTGTAGTACCATCTACTACTTTAATCGTTTTTAAAATAGTTCCTTTAGGTATTAGTGTTTTTTCAATAAATTTTTGGGTACTAACATAGTTATAGATACGATGAGATTCAATAATAGCTGTACTATAATATGAATTAATATCGGATTTACAAACGATTAAGATATAGTTAATACCATTTATAGTAGCTGTTGAAGCAAGTAATAAACCAGCTGGTTGGGTAAAACCAGATTTATTACCAGTTAATAATTCAGTATCTAAGCCATGGAATATTTCGATAGCGTTAGTATAATTTATTGCTTCTAGGCCATTACTCATTTTATAGTTATCAGTACCAAAGATTTTTTTAAAGTCTTTATTAGCTAAAGCCGTTTTTAAAAATAAAGCCATTTCACGAGGAGTTGAGACATTTTGATCATCTCCACCATATGAATCCGCAAAATGAGAATTAACCATACCTAGTTTAGCAGCTTCTTTATTCATTAATTTAACAAATGCTTCTTCATTTCCACTAGTATGATTAGCTAAAGCTAAGGCAGCATCAGCCCCAGATTTTAGTAAGGCGGCATATAATAAATCACGATAAGTAACTTTGTCCCCTACTTGTAGGCCAACAATAGTATACCCCCATAAATTACTAATATCTTCTGTTTTAATAACGACTGTTTTATCTAAATCTTTTATATTATCAATTACAGTATAGGCAGTCATAAGTTTAGTTAAACTAGCTAAAATTTCTTTCTTGTCAGGATTTTTTTCGTAAATAACTTGCTTAGTATCAGCATTCATTAATACGACGCCATCAGCTGATACTTCAACAGGTAATTCTTTCGCTTTAATAGGAAGTAAACAAAGAAAGAAAATAACAATAGCAAAAAAGAATTTTTTCATTTTATCACTTCCCACTACTTTAAATATTTTAACAAATAATAAAATTTATTGCAATGTTACTAAACTAATAAGTATTTAAATATTTATTTTAAACATATTATTTAATGGTGATTATATGTTTATTAAAGATAAACAATTAAGAATAAAAGTAGTTCTACTAGGTGTTTTAATTATTTTAATAGCTATTTTAATTAGAATATTTTGGATACAAGTGTTTAGTTATAATAAACTTAATAATCTAGCTAATTCATTATGGCAAAGAAACTTACCGATTACAGCTGATCGTGGAAATATATTAGATCGTAATGGGAAAATATTAGCTACTAATATTACGACTACTACTTTATATGTTGTTCCTAATCAGATTAAAGATAAAGAAGGGACAGCGAAAAAGTTAAGTGAAATACTGAATGCTAATTATGATGATATTTTGGCACATTTAAAGAAAAGAACTTCGTTAGAAAAAATTAATCCGGAAGGAAGACAATTAGATAGTAAGACAGCTGATAAAATAAATAATCTTAATATAGATGGTTTATATTTAATGAAGGAAGCTAAAAGGTATTATCCTTATGGTAATGTTTTAGCACATGTTTTAGGATATGTAGGAATAGATAATCAAGGATTATCAGGGTTAGAATTAAAGTATAATGATTATTTAACAGGTAAAGATGGTTCTATTAAGTATACTTCTGATGGTAAAGGTAATAGATTAAATAATTTAGAAATTTATGAGCAGGCACAAAATGGAATGGATATTACTTTAACTATTGATATAGATATTCAATTAGCGTTAGAAAAAGAATTAGAAAATGCAGATGCAAAATATAATCCGGAGTCAGCTTTAGCTATTGTAATGGATCCTAATACCGGTGAAGTATTAGCAATGGGTTCAAGACCTACTTTTGATGCTAATAATTATCAAGATTATGATTTAGAAACAATAAATCGAAATTTGCCGATATGGAAGAATTATGAACCAGGTTCAACCTTTAAAATTCTTACTTTAGCAGCTTCATTAGAAGAAAAGACAGTTAATTTATTTACGGATACTTATTTTGATGGTGGTGGAATAAATGTTGAAGGGGCGCGAATAAAATGTTGGAAAGCAGGAGGACATGGAGCAGAAACATTTTTACAGGTAGTAGAAAATTCATGTAATCCTGGCTTTGTAGTAATGGGTCAAAGATTAGGGACAGAAAGATTATATAATTATGTTAAGAATTTTGGTTTTATGGATAAAACAGGAATTGACTTAAATGGTGAAAGTAAAGGGATTATGTTTAAATTAAAAAATATTGGGCCAGTAGAACAAGCAACGATTTCTTTTGGTCAAGGTATAAGTGTTACCCCTATTCAACAAGTTACGGGAGTATCTGCAGCGATTAATGGTGGTAATTTAAATAAACCTTATGTTGTAAAATATATAACAGAACCTGAAACGAAGACAATTGTTTTAGAAAATAAAACAACGATGGTAAGAAAAGTTATAAGTGAAGAGACATCTAAACTAGTTAGATATACATTAGAAAGTGTTGTAGCTAATGGAACAGGTAAAAATGCATATATCGAAAATTACCGAGTTGGTGGTAAAACAGGAACGGCACAAAAAGTAAATAATGGAACTTATATGGCGGGTAATTACATTGTTTCATTTATGGGTTTTTTCCCAGCAGATAAACCAGATTATGTCGTTTATGTAGCAATTGATAATCCAAAGGGAATTACCCAATATGGAGGAACTGTTTCTGCTCCTATTGCCAAAGGAATTATGAAAAATATTATTAGTATTAAGGATATAAAACCTTCAAGTGAGGTAACTCCTAGAGAATATACATGGTTAGATACTAAATATGTTAAAGCTCCTAATGTATTAAACTTAACTAAAAAAGAAGCTAGTTCCTTACTTAAAGGTTTTAAAGTAGAATATAATGGTAGTGGTGATACAATTATCTATCAAGATCCAGAACCAGATATATATATTAAAGAAAATGGAACAATAAAAATAATGTTAGGTTAATTTGTATATAAATATGTCAATTTGGTATATTGGTTAACTTAAATTATAGGATTTGTAGTATAATTTTTGATAGAAAGAGGTGTTTTTATGCTAGTTTTGGCAAAAGCAGCAATGGCGATGATGCTTGGATTTATTTTATCAATTATTGCTGGGCTAATATTAATACCTATATTAAAAAGATTAAAACTTGGACAAAATGTTAGTACAACGATTGGCGAAAGACATTTAAAGAAAAATGGTACTCCTACTTTAGGAGGTATAATATTTATTATTCCGACGATTGTTACATTACTACTATTAAAACTAAAAGGTAGTATTGAGCTATCTTATAACTTACAAATTATTTTAATTGTTTTTGCTAGTTATGGATTGTTAGGATTTGCTGATGATTTTGTTAAATTGAAGTTTCATAATAATGAAGGATTAAGTATATTATTTAAATTATTATGTCAAACAGCAATTGCTTTAGTTTTTTTCTATATTTATATAACTAATGGTGGTTCTCCTACTTTAGAGATATCAGCTTTAGGATTAGATATTGATTTACGATGGTTTTATGGTTTATTTATTTTATTCTTGCTAGTAGGTACTTCTAATGCTGTTAATATAACGGATGGATTAGATGGATTAGCTAGTGGATTATCAGCGATTGCTTTCTTAGCTTATGGAATGCTAGCGATGAATGCGAAATGGATGATTGGTAATCAAGAAGTTGCAATATTCTGTTTCGTCTTAGTTGGTACTTTATTAGGATTTTTATTTTTCAATGCTCATCCTGCTAAAGTATTTATGGGTGATACTGGTTCATTAGCATTAGGTGGTGCTTTAGCAGCGACAGCTATTTTAACAAAACATGAATTATCATTAGCATTAGTTGGAGGCGTATTTGTTGTTGAAACTTTATCTTCCTTAATACAAATGATTTCAATTATTTATTTTAAGAAAAGAATCTTTAGAATGGCTCCCCTACATCATCATTTTGAACAATTAGGTTGGTCAGAAAGTGATATCGTTAAAGTATTTTATGTTGCTGGATTACTTTTAGCAATGGCAGCTATTACTTATGGGGTATGGTTATAAAAAAATACTATTAGAGTTTAATAGTATTTTTTGTTTGACATAATTTATCAATAGGAATATCAAGTCTTTTAGATAATTCTTCTTTAGACATTCCACTTGATAATAATTTATTAATAATGTTAGCAGCTTCTTTTTTGCCTTCTTTTCGTCCTTCTCTTTTACCTCTTTTTAGTCCTTTTTTATATTCTTCTATTCTTACTTCTCTTTCCATAGCTTTAGCAAAAGCAAGTCTTTCCTCATCAGTCATATAGTTTTCGTCTTCTGCCATTAACTGTTCTAAAGTTTTCAAAACACTCATCCTTTCCTTATTACCTTTAACATATTGAGCCATTTCTTCAAAGCTTTGAGCCATAAACATTTTATAGTCAAGCATAGCTTCTTCATCTTCAATAACATTTTATAGATAATGTTGGTAGATAAGCATTAATAATTCTAATACTTTTTTAAATAAAAAAATTTTCTAATTACTTAGAAATTTTTTTGAGTTTAGCAATAAAGAATCCTTCATAGTATTTAGTTGGTTTGATAGTTAATACTTCTTCTTTGGTAGATGGTAGTAATGGAATAGTAGATATATTAGGAAGAGTTAATTTTACTAATTTAATATTTGGATATTTATTTAAAATGTAATCAATAACTTCTTCGTTTTCACTTTTTAGAATACTACAAGTAGAATAAATAAGTTCGCCACCGACTTTTAAATGTTTAATGGCTTCTTCTAATAAATTTATTTGAGTTTTAGAAGAGTTATTAATTAAATCTAAATTAAAGTATCGTTCGTTTATAGAATCTCTAATTAAAGTTCCACTACCACTACAAGGGGCATCTAAAAGAATTTTATCAAACATAAAATATTCATCAATATTACGGGCATCAATAGTTAAAACAGAGACTTTTTTAGCACCTTGTAATTCAAGATTGTATTTTAGTTTTTCAGCTCGTATTTTATTTTTTTCAAGAGCAGTTATCATAGCTTTATTATTTGTTAGAGCAGCAATTTCAGTAGTTTTACCACCTGGGGCGGCGGCCATATCTAAAATTAATTCATTTTCTTTTGGTTCTAAGAATAAAGGTGGTAACATAGAAGATAAACTTTGAAGATATATTTGACCTTCTTGGTAGATAGATAAAGATCTTAATTTTTCTTCATTAGCATTAGTAATTATTAAAGCATTGTTATACCATGGTATTTCTTCATAATTTATCTCTTTACTATCTAATATTTCTTTAACCTTATTTAGATTACTTTTAATAGTATTGATGCGTAATGTAACAACTTTCTTTTGATAGCCAGCGATTATTTCATTAATTATTTCTTTAGTATAATAAGTATTTAATAAATTATTTAAAAATTCTGGAATCATAAAGCACCTCTAATAAATAAATTATAACATAAAAAGAAGTAGATTACTCTACTTCATAAAAACTAAGAAATATAATAAAACAATAATACCTAAAGCAATACGATACCAGCCAAAGACTTTAAAGTCATGTTTTCTAATATAATTAATTAAGAATTTAATAATTATCATACTAACGATAAAGGCGACAAGACAGCCAACACCTAAGATGATTAATTCAGTACTAGTAAAAGTAAAACCTACTTCTAAGACATATTTAACAAGTTTTAAAAATGATGCTCCAGCCATAATGGGAATAGCTAGGAAGAAGGTAAATTCAGCTGCAACACTTCTTTTTAGGCCTAAAATTAAACCACCAATAATGGTAGCACCACTACGTGATGTACCAGGAATTAGTGATAATAATTGGAAGCCACCGACTCCTAAAGCTTGCTTATAAGTAATATCATTTAAATCTTTGGTTTTACCACTACCTAGGCCTTTACTTTCAATAACAATAAAGGCGATACCATAAATAATTAGCATTAAAGATACAACAATACTATTATATAAGTGTTCATCTAACCAGTCATCAAATAGAATACCAATAATAGCTGCTGGAATGCAAGCAACTAATATTTTACCCCATAAATTCCAGGTATTTTTTCTTTCTGTTTTATCTTTACCAAAACCAAATGGACATATTACTTTAAAATACATTATAACAACGGCTAAAATAGCTCCTAATTGAATAACAACTTCAAATAATTTATAGAATTCATCAGAAACATCAAGTTTAATAAATTCATTTAATAATATCATATGACCAGTAGATGATATAGGTAACCACTCAGTGATTCCTTCTACTAAACCAAAAAGAAAAGCTTTTAATATTTCTATCATTTTTATCACCTAGTTTATTATAACATAATTATATATTTATATAATAGATATTATTCTTATTTTGACAAATAAAAAGTAAGGTTTAACCTTACTTTTAATGTTTGTTAAGCACCATTTGGATAGTTATCAGTTTTAGATAAGATTGTCATTATATCATAGATTGTTCCATCGCTACTTTGTGCAAATGTAGTTACATAACCACCTGCTCCATTTGTTACACCAGCTGAAATATTAGGATAGAACTTAACGATATTTGCTATATTTTCTACTTGACCATAAGACTTTATTTGACCTTTAATAGCAGCATCATCTATTGGTAAGAATTCCACTGTACCATCTTCCATTAAAAATAGTATTGTTTCGTAAGATAAATCTATACCATATGTTGCATATACTATATCAACGACTTTTTTGTTGAATGTTAAAGTATATCCTTTTTGGCCTTTATTATTTACTTTAGTATGACCACCATCACTAATTGTATCGTAATCGATATTAACCCAAACAGTTTTATTGTCAGATTTTAATGTTGCTTCAGCAAAAGAGCCATTAACAGTTAATTCGTATGTATATTCACTATCACAATTAGAACATTTACTTATATCAAATGGATATTGAGGATTAGTTGTAGTAGTTGTTGTGTTTTGATTTCCACTTCCCTCGTTATTTGATGTTCCATTATTGGCATTGGAATTATCCTCTGATGCTTTATTAGAAGAATCTTCATTTTTATTAACTGATTCTTTAGGATCATTTTTAGATAAATTAAAGACATCTTTATCGTAAATGATATAACCTCCTAAAGCAATGATTATTGCAATACAGATGACTAAAACAATTACTAAGCCATTCTTTTTACGACCATTACTTGTATTATTAATATTATTTTCGTTATTATCCATATCTACCATCCTTTTTTATTATTCTTTAACATTATTATATTTAATTATGATGATAGAAGCAATAATGGTAATTTAATTAATCATTTATTTAACAATATTTTGACGATTTATTTAGTTACGGAAAAACCTAGTTCTTCTATTTTACTTTTTATTATTTGATCATCAATTTCTTCAGTAGAAGTAATTATAGCTTCTTTTTTAGATAAGTTAACTTTCACTTTAGTTACTCCTTCAATGCTTTCTAAAGCTTCTGTTACTTTTTTTACACAATGATCACAATGCATTCCTTCTACATTAACAACTTTCTTTATTTTTTTAGCAAACATAATATCATTTCCTTTCTAATTTTTTCTTTTTACTTAATTTACCAAAAATAATAAAAATTATAATTATTATAAGAATAGTTATTACTATTTGAATTATATTAACTTTAATAAAAGTAAGAAGATTAAAATCTATTTTTTCTTGTAAGTGGATTTCTTCTTCTTTAACTAAATTATTATCATAATAATATTTAACTGTTCCTATTACTTCATCTTTTTTATTTTTAGATGAGATAGTATCTAGTCCATCATACTCTATTTTGATTAAGTCTTTATTGTAATCTATAGGAAGATATAAAGTTACATCTTCAGAAGCTTTAATATCATAAGTATCTTTAGAACTATATTTAATATTAATAGTTTTTACAACACTATCTTTTTCGACAATCGCAATATTATTATAATTATCATCAATAAACTTAATTAAAGCTAAAGTATCGATAATATTATATGATTTATTATCTGTTCTTTCAGCATTTAAGAGAACCATTAAATATTCATGGTCATCTGAATTAAATAAAGCACTAATACATGAACCTGCTTCTAAAGTAAAACCTGTTTTACTACCTAAGATTCTTGATGTATCTAAATCCATTGTTTTATTATAAGTATTAATTGTAGAATAAACTGATAAATTATTTGACAAGGTATATTGTTTAGTCGTATATATTTTTTTGAATGTTTGATTTTGTAAGCAATATTGTAAAAGTTTTAGTACATCATTCGCACTACTTTGATGGCCTGTCGCATCTAAACCAGTAACATTTACATAATGAGTATTTGTAAGACCTAACTCTTTAGCTTTGTTATTCATTTTAGTAACAAAATTATTAACTGACCCGCTTGTTGAAACTGCTAAAGCAATAGTTGCATCAGCTCCGGATGGTAAGATAGAGGCATATAATAAGTCACGATATGTAACAACATCTCCTACTTTTAAACCTGCAATTGAAGCATCCCATCTTACTTGGTTTAACATATTAGCTGTTATTGTTACTTTTTGATCGAGGTCTTTAATGTTTTCGATAGCAGTGATAGTAGTCATTATTTTAGTTAAAGAAGCAATACTAGTTACATCATTACTATTTTTTTCATAAACTACTTTATCATCTGTTAAATCATAGATAATAGCTTTTTTAGAACTTATTTCTGGAAATTTTAAAGCACTAACAGATATTGGTAATAGTAACATTATGATTAAAATAATAACTTTTTTCATCTAAACACCTTTTACTTTCTAACATTAAATATTTTATCATAAAAAAAGTAGACAATAAATATTTATTTAATCTACTTATAGTTTACTAGATAGTTCTTTAACTTTTAGATAAATCTCTTTAGAAGGATATAAATCTAGATGGTAACCATGACCGATAGCATAGACAGAATCAGTTATATTTAAATTTTTAATAGGGATTGGTTCAATAGTTATTTTTCGATATTTACTTACTTCTTCTTGAGAAATGGCTAACATTCCAAAGAAAAGACGCTTTAAAGCTAAATATTTTTTTAAAGTTATTTGACCACTTTGTCTTTGAGCTAATAAATTACTACTCATAGTATTTAAATCTTTTTCAAATTCACTTAAACGCATTATAACTATTTTCATACGACGGAGATGATCTTTTACTTCTGGTATTTGCTCAGGTGCTATTCCATAAAATAGACCTAACTTATCTCCTGGTTTGGCAAATGTATATTCTGGTAAAATTATTTGTCTACCTGGGCTTACTGGAATAATACCTTCTCCTACGATTTCTTTTTCAGCAAACATAACTAATCCCCTTCTTCGAGTTAAATATTTTAACTTAAGAAGAATTTAATGTCAAAAATATGCTTACTCTTGATAATTAATATTTTCAATATCTAATAAAATTTTTTTATTATTTATGCCAATTCTAAAACCAGTTAATTTATTATTTTGACCTAGTATACGATGACAAGGAATTAAAATTAATAAAGGATTTTTACTAATTGCATGACCAATAGCTTGATAAGATATATTATTTAAGTTATATTTCTTTAAATATAATTTACCAATGTCTTTATAAGTCATACTATGACCATATGGTATATCTTTAATAATTAACCAAATCTTTTTTTGAAATTCTGTTCCTTCTAAAATATATGGAAGTTTAATATTAGGAATTTTTTGTTTAAAATATTCATTAAAGTATTGCTGACATTGTTTAAATATTGCTAAATCATTATTTAACTGATAATCGTTATTTTCTAGTTCTTCTTCTAAAACTATTTTAGTTAAATATTTACCATTACTTATAAAAGCTAAATTACCTATTGGAGATGAATATATATATTTATATAATATTTGTTTATTCATATTTATAAAAAGAACTATTAACTTATTAGCTAATAGTTCTTAATAATTATTTTTTTAACTTTCTGATGATAGTAACAATAACTACTACACTAATAAAACCAACTATAATACCAATGATAAACCATGGAATATTAAAGTTATCTTCTTGATATTCAACTTGTTTGATAATATCTTTATTATTAGTTAGACAATTATCAATATCTTCATCATTTTGAATTCTAGTAACTAAGTTACAATAAACATTATGCTTTTGATATTCAGTTATTGTTTTATCAAGTTCTTTTTCTGTTTCATCATTAAAGCCGATTAAGTAGTTTGAGCCAATAACTATTAAAGGATAGTTATCTTGTTTGATATTTAATGTATCTTTTAATTTTTTTATAGTATCTTTTTCATCTTTGTTATTAAGATATTCGACTTTAAGATTTATTTTGTCTTTAATATATTCATCTAAATATTCTTTTACTTTATCACATTCTTGACAATTGTTTTTGGTAAAGACGAAAACTGTTAATGGTTCAAAATCGTCAGCATTAGTTGCTACAGCTTTAGTTGTAATTGGTAAAATCATAATTAATAGCATAATTATTGAATATACTAATTTTTTCATGATATCTCTCCTTACTATATTAAGGCAAAGGTGTGATTAGCTCACACCTTTTTATAATATATATTTTATTAAGCACCAGTTGTACCTGTATATTTATGCCACCAGTCAATTCCTTTTTGAATAAACTCATTAATTTCTTCAGTTGTTGCATCTATTTCATCTTTTCTTAACATTTTCTCTGGTCTTTCTACAGTTGTTTCATTAATACTATTTATTTCTACTTTAATCTTATTGTTATTAAATGTTGTAGTTGAGTTTTTAATAGTAAATTCAGTAGTACTTTCAATTTTTGTGACATATTCATTATTATTATCAAGAGTTACTTTTAAAGTAATACTTGCTTCATCACTTGAATGATCATTAGTATTTTCTTCAGCATCTTCCTTAATGTGACCATCTATACCATCTATGTATGTAGCATTTAACCATTTTTCTAATCTTTGTTTATTGATTTTAACTGTATATGTATTGGCATTAGATTCGTCTTTGGCAACATTAGCTACTGCATCAACCTCAATAATTCCATCATCATTTTTAATGTCTTTTAGTAATGATAATTCATTAATGCCATTAGCTACAGTATTAAATCTATTAAAGTAAGTCCAATCATTTAATTTAGGTCTTGGACCAGCTTTGCCAACTTGATTATCGATATATTCTGATTGTTCAACAACAAAATATAAATTTCTATCAAAATCTTTAAATGAATATTGTTTAACATTTTCGTTATTAACGTTTCCTTCATAAAGTCTTGTATCATTTACCTTATCAACTTTATAAGTATACTTTTCTACTCCGCCTTTAATATTATTGTCTTTTACAACTGTAAAACTTTGAGCAGATTGAGTGTTGCTAGCAGCTTCAAGAATAACTTCTTCTAAAGTTTTTGTACTATTATAATTAATTGTATAATTGGCTATTGCATATTCATCTTCTTCACTACCATCAACATCAACAGCTATTTTATATACTTTATTACCATCTTTGATTTTAGCAGCTTTAATTGCTTCTAAATTTAAAGTTATCGTATTGTCATTTAAATTACTTATTGTGGCAATTCCATCTTCAGTTTCAGAACTATAAGTTTTTACTGTTTGAGTACCATTTGGATCAGTAATAGTTATAGTTGAAACATTATTTTGTAAATGATTTGATTTAATAGTAACTGGAATTATAAATTCGCCATCTTGATTTGGTTCTATTGTTCCATTTAGGTCTCCAACCTCGTAACTTACATTTGATGCTAATTGTTGTTTGGCTTTAGATAGTTCCATATTTGAATTAATTACTGTTTCTGCTTTTATCTCTGTCGTTGTATCTTCTCCATTAATTACTATTTCACCGGCAGCTTTTGCTTTTTCTGCTAGTTCTTCAAAAGCCTTTTTAAATGTTTCATTTTTATCAATTAAATCTTGAATTTTAAGTTCTTTACCTTCTTGTTTAGCAATTCCAAAGACACCAGTAAAGCTTGTTCCTTCAACATCCATTGGAATTCTAACTCTATATCCTTCTGTATAATGAGAATAATAAGTTATTGTATCTTGAGTATTTGCTGGGAAGTCGAAAGTTTGAACAACTGTTCCATTTGCATTAACTTTGTCACTATTGTCATCATCATTTTTTGACCATCCATCAAAAACATAAGTTTTACCACTAGTAGTAACTTGAGCATCAATAAAGAAATGAAGTGAATATTTACCATTTTCTTGATGTTCTGTTTCTTTATAATATTGAGCAGTTGGTGGTGTTACAGTATCACCTTTTGCAAAATATTTATATACGATTAAATTTGTTCTTGAATCTCTAAAAATAAATTTATAGAAATCTCCATTTTCAGATTTTAAATAATAATGTTTATGACCTGTTGGTGATAAGAAATCTGGAGGATTTAATGTTCCTTTATCAATCATATCTTGGTATGTTTGTTTTAATTTACCATCTTCATCAACAAAGTCTTGAAAATATTGACCAGTTTCTGGGTCTTTAAAATCTTCATCGCGATATTTACCTGTTGTATGATGAATTATTCTTTGATAGTTATCAACTGCTCTTAAATCTTTAACATCAGTAACATTTACTTTACCATGACCACAAATTGTTGGATAATGATATGATTCTTTATCATTTTTCTCATCTAATGTTTTATATTTTAGACCAGTTCCAGTAAATGTACCAGATACATCAAAGGCAGTATCTTGACTACCTACAGCTGTTACATTTATAGCTGTTACTGTTGCACCTTGATCTACTGTTATAGCTCTTGTAGCACCCTTAATTTTAATATTTTCAAATGTTACAGTGCCATTAATTACTTCGATAACTGGTGTTGTATCTGTTTCTCCTTCTTCTGTCTTTTCTTCATCACTAATTGTTACTGGAGCATTTTCATCATATGATTTTATTGTTATTGGACGATTAGCATTAGATAAATCAATTTTTAGTGTGTGAGAATTCTTTGCGTCTGTGTTTTCATCATCTAATTTAAAACTAGTCTTAACAAGAATATCAGTTATTTTTTGATTAGCTAAAGCTGCTTTCATTTCTGTTTCACTATTTACTACAGCTACTGTTGATTCAAAAGTAAATGTATAAGTATTATTTACTTCACTATCATCACGATTAGCAATAGTTACTGTATCAACTGTTTCACCAATAACTAATTGGAAACTTGGATAAGCACTTGCAGCTAGAGAACTTAATGTTATTTCGGTATCTGGTTTACTTTCAAAATGCTCATCAAGAATATTTCCGTATAATGATTTAGCTTCAGCCTGAATTTTTTCTTTTAAAGCATTAATTTCATTTTCTGCTGGTGCAAGACTTATTGCAACTGGACCATTTTTATCAAATTTTTTAGAATTTGATTCATCAATTTTTAAAGTAATATCTTTAATTTCGTTTTGTAATAATATATAAGCAATAGTTCCAGGAATACTAGTAGAATTCATAGTATTTAATGTTGTTGCTGGATCAACAATTTTAATCTTGATATTATTTTTATCACTTTCATCTTGTTCAAATATAAATTTTTCATGGAAATCGTCTGATTTAGATTCTTCATCTTGAGAGTTTAAATCCTCTATAACAGCGCCGATAAAATCAGTTGCGTATAAATTCCAATGAGTCGTTAAATCAAGATTACCATCTTTAATCATATCGCTAGTTACAATTGTTGTTTCATCAACTCTTTTATCTTCACTAGTTGTAAAGTATGCAACATCACGATAAGGTTTTAATTCTTTATCAATAGAACTTATTTGTTCTTCTTTTAATTGAGTTAATATTTCTTTAGGAATTGGTTCTCCTTCATAAATACTTATATTTGCTTCTTTTTCACCATTAACTGTAACTTCATTAGCTTTTACAAAAGTTAAATCATCATATTTAATTATATATTCATATGGTAAGAAGTCATATCCTTTGTGTTCTTCTTTATTTGGTGAACCATCAAAGTCAATAGAATATTTTATTTCTTTAGGATCACTATCTTTAATTTTAAATAAAACCATTACCCAACCTTGATTGTATTCTTCTTGTGTTGGTGTATATTCCTTAGTTGTATCTTTTTCAGTATTTAAAATAATTGTCCAACTATTTTTATATTCTTCTAATTCTGGTGTATCTTTACCAGGGAATTCTATTTTAATAGGAACATAATAGCCTTTTAGTTCATCAAATCCTGATTCTTTATCTAAGGTTTGTTCTTTTATTTTACCTTGTAAACCTTTTTTAGCGTCATGATTTGTTTCATCTTGATGTTCGGTTTTTATTGATACTTCACTATCTTTAGTGTAGTCATATTTATATTTAGATAGTTCTTCTTTAACTGCAGTATTGTCAGTAATTTCTTCTTCAGATTTAATTAAATCATAATTACCAAAATCACCAACAGATTCAGCTTGTAGTACTAAACCACTCCAATCAATTGTTACTGTGTATGGTGCATATTCTTCATCTTCACCATCTAAATCAACTGTAATAGTAAATACTTTTTCTGTATCTGGAATTATACCTCCACTACCATCTGTTTTATTTTCACATAATGCTTTTAGCACATAAAGTCCATTTGCTTCAGAAAAATCTTCACTAGTAATAAATTGTGTATCATTATCTTCATTGTGTAAGAATTTTACAGTCATCTTATCATCTTGATCTTTAAATCCAGCTGGAGCGTTAGTTAATTTAAGTAATAAACCTAAGTAATATAAATTTTTATTTGTATCAAATGGTTTGTCTTCAGTCCATTTACTATCATCGTAGATTGGTAATAAACCACTTATACTATATTTATTTGGATTATCTGTATCTTGTTCTACTTTTACTTCGTATCCAGCTTCTTCATTATACCATCCAGTTTCTGTGAATACGCTTGCTTTATCTTTATCCATTCCTGTTATAGTAAATAATGAAGTTTTTTCAAAATTCAATTCACTATAATCAATTTCATAAGTAGTTGGTAAGTAAGCTTTTTCTTCACCATCTAAATCAACGCTATAATATAATTTGCAATTAGTAGCATCACCACTACTACAATTTGGTGTATTAACATCAAAACGATATAAGATAGTTAAATTACCATCATCATCTATGTCATCACCTTGGAAAGTTTTACCTTTTTCACTACCATCAGCATCTTTTAATCTTTCAATTACTACTTTAGATCTATCTACACCTGCTGGAGTTACAAATGTAAATGTAAAATAGTAACCATCTTCTTTATCAGTACCAAATGCCTCAGCACTTAATTTTTGTTCAACTAATTTTCCTTTTACTTTAGTTGTCTTACCATCTGTAGTAAATTCTACATTCTTATTTGTTTCTGCTTTATAACCCCATTTAGTAAGTTCTTCTTGTGTAGTTTTATGAATATTTTGATCAGATATTGTACTTGTACTTGCTGTTTGAAGTTTTAAACCACTCCAATCAATTGTTACTGTATATGGTGCATATTCTTCTTCATCACCATCTAAATCAACTGTAATAGTAAATTCTTTTTTATCAGTAGTTTCAGCTAAAGCTTTTAAGACATAAATTTCTTTTTCTCTATCAAAATCTTCATTAGTAATAAATTGTGAATCTTCACTAGTACCATGTAAGAACTTAACTGTCATAGCATCATTATCATTAGTAAAGCCTTCTGGAGCATTCATTAATTTTAGAAGTAATCCTAAATAATATAATTTTTTTGAAGAATCAAATTTTTCGTCTTCCCATTCTTCATCAATAATTGGTAATACACCAGTTACATTGTATTTTTTAGCATCGTCTTTATCAACTTCAACTTTTACAGAATAACCATCAGTTGTATCATACCAACCATCTTCTTCTGTAAATTTACTCTCATCTGTTAATCCAGCAACAGTAAAGATTGATGATTTTTCAAATGTTACTTTACTATAATCAATTGTATAAACTACAGGTAAGTATTCTTTACCATCACCATCTAAATCTATTTTAAAATATAATTTACAATTATTATTTTCAGCTGGACATGATGCAGTTGGTTCGAATCTAGATAAAATAGTTAAATTACCTGTATCATCAAATTCACTTTCAACAAATGTTTTTCTTACATTATCTGTAGCATTTAAGTCAGCAGAATTTAAGGCTTCAATTAAAACTTTTGATGTATCTAGTTTATCAGGTAGGTCAAAAGTGAAATCAAAGTAATAACCTACTTTTTTATCTGCGCCATAAACATTATCATTTAGTACTTGTTCTACTAATGTACCAGATAATGTAGCTGATAATTCTTTAGCGTTAGATTCTAATTTTAAGTTTTTATTAGCATTTTGGTCATATCCCCAACTTTTTAATGTGTCTTTATCTGCTTGTGTTGCTTTATTTTGACCAAGATCAATTGCTTCGACTTTTGAGTCAGTTTGGAATTTTAAGCCACTTAAATCAATTGTTTTAGTAGTTGGTAAATAAGCTTTTTCTTCACCATCTAAATCTACTGTTACTGTTATCTT
>CANRNY010000017.1 GCA_947632085.1 uncultured Bacilli bacterium
GTGATTCGAACACACGACCTGCCGGGTATGAACCGGATGCTCTAGCCAACTGAGCTACAGCGCCATAAAAGTAAGCAAATTAAATATATCATAACATTCTTAATTTGACAATACTTTTTTACTTTTTTTCAACTTTTTTACTGATTAAACAACGATATTTTCATCTTCTTCAGCTATTTCAAGATCAATTTCATCTTGAACTTGGTCATATATTTCTTTAGCAAAAGCAATTCTTTGAGATAGTTCATCAACTGTTATAGGTGCATCATCTTCTTTAATTGTAACTTCAGCTCCCATATCAATTAATTGATTTACTAAATCTAAAAATAAAAGATTTAAATCGTGAGGTTCTAAATGTTTAGTAAGAGATGAATATGTATCGCTTTCATTTAAATCACGAGTAATTACTGGTGTTCCATTTAAAATAGCATTTCTAATGTCCCCTATTGATTTTTCTTGATTATATTTTTGAACAGTAACAACATATTTTAAAATATTATCATCAGATTTAATATATAATTCAACCATACTTAATTCTCCTTTTAACTAATTTAATTTTAGCATAGTTTATTTATTAGTTAAACCTTTTATTAAGTCATCATATGGTTTAATGGTGTCTTCTTTACTTAATGATAAATCATAATATTTTATTAAATCAGCAATACTTTTTTCACCGGCAATAATACTTCTTATAAAATTTAAAAGGGTTCTTTCATCAGCAAAATAATAGTTTAATAAACGATAAGAGAAAATATTACTGATAATATAACCATAGGTCTTATGTTCGTCGTATATAACATATTTTTGATATAAAGCGATATCTGGTCGTGATTTAGGTAATTTATTTAGAATAGTACTTAGTTTACGTGTTTCAATGTTTTCTAAAGTCATTAAGTGTTCAGCATGTACTCGGTTAATACGTTGTTTACATTCTAAATCGTCATGAGGTATTAAATTACTTAGAATGTAACAAGTAATATATTCAACTAAGATACTTAAAAATTCTTTATAATGAATATTTGATAAGACTTCGTTATAACCAGATATAGTATATTTACTAAGTAAGCCATGAATATATTCATGAGCAATACTTACAACTTCAATACTTGATAATTTATTACTTACATGGAAATTAAGTGGAACCCAAATACCATTTTGGTAAGTTGTTTCTAGAGTAGCATCAAAAGGATTAGTTATTGGTTCTAACTTTAGCATCTGATTATATTTATTTATTTGATCGTGGTATTCTGGGCCAAGAATTTTAGTTAGAATATCTAAAAGATATTGTTGTAGTTCTTGAATAGTTAATTTAGAGTATTTAAAAGTTTCAGGATTAGGTAGATTAAGTGTTGATAAAGTATTTAAAAGACGTTCATAATTACGACGGCCACGACTAAAAGATATTTCATCAAAAGTATTTCGATAACCATACTTTTGCATATCATCAACATAGTCACTAGCTTCAATTAAAGCTTGTAAATCTTCCATATTATTCTCCTTTAATTATTTTCTTAACATACTTAATCTTTGTTCAATAGCTTCATAAGGTTCATTTCTTTCAGCATTAATACCAAAATAATTTAATGTATCTTGAAGTTGTTCTTCGCCCATTAAAGTTTTTCTTATTTTATTTTCAACTACTCTTTCATCATCAAAATAATGCATTAATAAAGATTCGGCATATAAATAGCCTAGACCATAACTAGTAGCTAAAGTCTTTTTGTATTGTAAAAAGGTTTTAGTTTCTTGAGCGGTTTTAATCCATGGTAGGCCTTCTTCAACACGTGTTACATAATCACGGAATTCAGGAATAAAAAGTAAACTTTTAGCTTTATTATAAGATGTAATAGCAAAATTTAATTCATTAGGATGTACTTTATAATGCCATACAATACCTTCTAATCTAGTTTCTTCGATTTTACGCATAAAATCTGGTTCAATATTTATTTGGGTTAAGATACAAGTAGCTAGTTTTTCAGCATAAATAGATAATATTTCTTCGTAGTATCTCTTTTTATTAAAATCAATATTTAATTTACTGCAATGAAAATGAATAAATTCATGAACTAAAGCAATAATACTACTTGTTTTATTAACATTAGGTATTTCGTTAATTCTTAATATTTTACCATCATCAGTTTTGATTGTTAAAGCTATACCATTTAAGATTTCATCAGAACCAGAACAATGAAGATTTTGTAAGAATTCAATTAATTCATTTTCAATATTAATATTACCAAAGATTCTTTTTATTATATATAAAGCCATATTAACTAGGTCACGATATTCAATTGATGAAAAATCATTTGTTTTATATTCTCTTGGTTTAAATTGTTCGATATGATCGATATATTTGTTAAATTTATTATTTGCTTTTTTTGATGATAAATCAGTAATTTCAGGGTTTATAACTCCCCTTTTAACATCTTCACCAAAACATTTAGCTAAATCATGTTCTTTTTGTGTATATAAATCCATTTTAATCCCCCTCTTTAATTATTTAATATAGTAACATAGAACATAAAAAAAAGCATCTTTTGATGCCTTTTTTTAAAAAATTAAGCGGATAATGTCATGAATTGTAACGTATAACATTAGAAGTAATAGTAAAGCAAAGAAGATTGTTGTAGTAATAGCTTCAACTTTTTCATTAACTTTCTTTCGTGTTATTAATTCAATTAATAAGAATAAAACATGACCACCATCTAAAGCTGGAATTGGTAAAATATTCATTATACCTAAGTTAATACTTAAATAAGCGATTAAGAATAGAACGCTACTTACTCCAGCACTACGTGATTCACCAACTACTGAATAAATACCAACAGGTCCTGATAGCGCATTAACAGATATTTTACCGGTAAATAAGTTAATAATTGTTAACCACATTTGTTCTATTGTACTACCAAATTTTTGGAAACCATATTTGAAAGCCGGAACGAAACCTTTTTGAATATCACTTTTTAGTTCAATACCAAAGATTCTTGTTTCATTACCATCTTCGTCTTTTTCAACATCTGGTTTAACACTATATGTTGCTTCTTCACCATCTTGATGTTTGACAGTTATTTCATAGGTATCATCTTTATCTTTTAATAAAAGTAATAATTGAGCTTTATCCCAAGTTTTTACTTTCGTACCATTAACTTTAGTAACTACATCGCCAGCTTGTATACCAGCTTTTTCCGCAGGACGATCAGCTGTTACTCCTGTAATTACAGGTTTTAGTGATGGAGCTCCCCAAATTAAAGCAATAACAAATAATAATATTATAGCTAGAAGGAAGTTATTAAAAACACCTGCTACTAATATTATTAATCGTTGATACCATGGACGATTACACATAAATTTATCTTTAGGAACTTTATCAGTATCATCATCTTCATATATTTCGCCGGCCATTTGAACATAGCCGCCAATTGGTAAAGCTCTAATAGAATAATTTATACCATCTTTACCTTTAATTGTTTTAATTAAAGGACCCATACCAATTGAGAACTCATGAATAAAGACACCACTTTTCTTAGCAGTTAAGAAATGACCTAGTTCATGAACAAAGACTAATATGCCTAAAATTAATATAAATAATATTATATTTATAATTGTATTCATCTAATCACCTTACTTAAAGATTTTTAAAATATTAATAATAATTATATAACCATAAACAATAAATGTTAAGCTATCTAAACGATCTAATATACCACCATGACCTGGCATTATATTAGAAAAGTCTTTTATTTCATTTTCTCTTTTTATCTTACTAAAGAATAAGTCACCTAGTTGACCTAAGATAGTTAAAACTAATGACATAATAACTAAACTAGTTATATTTATATTGATAGGCATTATATTGTAATAACTTAGAGATGTAAGACTAAGATTATGAGGGATGACATTATAGTAATATAATGAGGCGATTACTGTGCCTAGTAGTGATCCCGCAATACTTCCTTCTACTGATTTTTTAGGTGATACCTTTGGAATTAGTTTATGACGACCAATTAAGCAACCAATAAGCATCGCAAAGGTATCAGTCATAATAGCAATAAGGATTAAGTATAATAATAACCAAGCATTAGCTTCTCTTATTATAATTAATAAATTAAAGAAGATACCGATAGTAATAGTACAACCTAATAAAGAAAAGGCTTTATGCGTTGTATAGTTATCATTTTGAATAAAGATAGATGGAATAATTAATAGTAATGCTGTAATACCTAATATAGCAAAAGATACTTCATTATAAATATATGAAGCATTTAAATTATTATAAACGATTATTTCATAACAAATAAAAGCTATTATTTTAATAAAAGCAGGTATTTTTTTATTTTCTTTTAAATCAATTATTTCTTTAAAAGCTAAAGCAGCGATTAAGCCTACTCCTACTTTATATGGTATACCACCTAGTAAAAATAAAGGTATAACAATAATTAAAGCAACGATGGCACTAATTATTCTTTGTTTCATTATTATTTCCTCCAAATCTTCTATTTCGTTTATTATATTCATCTATAGCTTTTTCAAACTCATTTTGATCAAAGTCTGGGAAATATACTTTAGGGAAGTACATTTCAGCATAGCTTAATTCATAAATCATAAAGTTAGATATACGTTCTTCACCACTAGTTCTAATCATAAAATCTATTGGTGGTAATTCTTGATACATATACTTATATAATAGTTTTTCATTAATATCATCTTTATTTAGTTTACCACTTAAAACATCTTCACAAATACGTTTAGTAGCATCAGCTATTTCTTGTTGACCACCATAATTTAAACAGATATTAAAAACTCCTTTTTGATTATTTTTAGTCTTTTCCGTAATTACTTTCATAGCTTCTTTAACATCTTCTCTTAAATTTTCTTGACGTCCTGAGAAAACAATTTTAATATCTTCTTCATGAATTTTATCACATTCTTTGTTAAACCAATTAACAAAGATATCCATTAAATATTTTACTTCTTCTTCACTGCGTTTAAAGTTTTCAGTTGAAAAAGCAAATACACTTAAGTATTTAACACCTTTATTTATAATATATGGTACTAAATCACGAATATTTTCAAAACCTCTTTGATGGCCTTTTAAAGAAGGTAAATTTCTTTCTTTAGCCCATCGACGATTACCATCTAAAATAATGGCAACGTGTTCAGGATAATTTTTTTCCATTTATAATCAAATCCTTCTTATTTGATTATACTATTAAGATAAGTTAAAGGCAAGAAACAAAAAGTATTTCGTAAATATTAGATAGATTTATTATTTTTTTTATATTATGGTATAATCTAAGCAATTAAGGGGAGTTTATATGAAATCTAAGGAGTTAATATGTAGAATACTAGATTATATTGATTCTCATTTAAATGATGAAATAGATATTTTTAATTTAAGTCAATATTTATGTTATGATAAGTTTTATTTGATGAAAAAGTTTAAGAGTGAATTAGGTATATCAATTATAACTTATGTTAATAGAATGAGAATATATAATAGTTTATTAGATTTAGATAGTGATGAACTGTTATTAAAAGTAGCTTTAAATAATGGTTTTAATTCTTTAGAATATTATTCAGAGATATTTAGTAAAGTTATGGGATTTAGTCCTTCGGTGATGAGAAGATATTTTGAAGGGACTTTAAATAAAGAAGAATTATTAAGCGTAAAAGATACTATTGCTAAGATGATTAAGTTTAGAACGTTTATTTATGAATATCGTTTTGGACCAATGGAAGAAGAACAAAAACTTATCTTTTTACCAAACAAAAAATATGCTAGTTAGCATATCTTTTTTATTGATTAGAATGAATCAATATTTATTTTAACTTTCTTTAAACCTAGAATGTAAGCATGAGCTTGAACTAAAGTACGAATAGCATTAGCCATTTTACCATTACGTCCAATTACTGCACCCATATCACTTTCGTGAACAATAATTTCTAAGATAGTTGAATCTTCTTCACCACCAAATTGTTGAACACTAACCATATCTGGTTCTTTAGCGATACTTTTAACTAGATATTCAGCAAATTCTTTTAATTCCATAATTATTTACCCTCTTTTTTAGATTCAGTGTATTTTTTAATTATGCCTTGTTTGCTTAGTAGATTTTTTACAGTATCGGTTGGAATTGCGCCATTATTTAACCAATATAAAGCTTTTTCTTCATCAATTTTAACTTCATATTCAGCTGGAATTGGATTATAAATACCAATAGTATCAATAAATCTTCCATCTCTTGGGCAACGTGAGTCAGCTGCTACAATTCTATAGAAAGGTCTTTGTTTTGAACCGCCTCTTTTTAATCTAATTTTAACTGCCATATTTTTCCCTCCTTTGTTTAGCTACATTAATATATCAAATAATAGATGTGATGTCAACCTTTATTAGTTGACATCATAAAAAACATACAAATTAAGATTGTATGTTATTTTCTTCTTTAAGATAATCTTCTTTAACATCATCTATAGTATCTTCTTCATAAATATCGTCCCAAGGTAATTCATCTTCTTCAATAGCAATTTTAACTTTTCCCTCACCGACTATTTCAACACCTAATTCTTTTTCAATATTTAATTTTACATCATTACCACTTATTTTAACATCTTGAACAGTTGGTTGTTTTAAGCTTCTAACAATGATTTCATTTTCATTAGATAAAGCATCTAAGTCCTTAACTCTTAACTTCATATGATCTTCATAAGTAAAATTTCTAGTAGTAACAGCAGTCTTAGAATCATTATCATAAGAATACCATACATTAATATCGAAAGAACCTTTTATATTGACATCATTTTGATTATTTGAGCCATTAAAATTATGATTAATTACCCAACAACCTAAAACTGTATTAGGGGTATTTTCGGGTGTTAAGGAATAACTATCGTGAGATGTTTTACGGCCTTTACCAACAATGGTTTTAGTAACGATTTCTTTATAATTAGACATTTATATCACCTCTAATTTAATGTATGCATAAATGTCCTAATAATTGAATAAAAATAGATTATTCGTTGAATAATCTATTTTAAGTATTCTTTAATATTCTTTTTAGCTTTAGAAGTTATAGCGTATTTTAACCATGATTTGTGAGGATAGGCACTTTCATTATGTAAGACCATAATACGATCATGATTACTTAGTTTATGATAAAGTTTAACTTCTTTACCATTAATATAAGCTTTTTTTAAGTGATTACCTATATCAGTATGTAATTTATAAGCAAAATCAATAATAGTTGACCCTTTAGGTAGTTCAATTAATTCACCATTAGCAGTATAAACATAAATATTACTTGAAAATATTTCTTGTTTAACACGAGCGATAAAATCTGAATCACTTTTAATAACAGCATTTAAATCACGTAAAGTATTAAAGAATTGATAATTTAATTTTAATTCATATTGCATCTTTTTACTACCTTCTTCTCTGTAGAATATCCAATATGCTGCTAAACCAAGAGAATTTATATCATCCATACTCTTAGTTTTAATTTGAAATTGTAATAAGTGATTATTAGGGCCAAAAACAGTTGTATGAAGTGAACGATACATATTAGTTTTAGGACAAGCTATATAGTCTTTAAATTTATTATTCATAGGAGTATATAATTTATGAATAAGACCTAAAACACGATATGGGTCTTCATCGTCATCTAAGATTAATTTAAAGTTTACTAAGTCATGAATATCATTAAGTTTATAACCTTTATTTAATTTTTGATATAAATGATAGATATTTAATATTTTTATACGATAAGTATATTTTATATTATTAGCTTTAAGTATTTTTTCAACCTCTTGACTAGCTTCACGACGACAATCTTCATAATCTTTTTCAATTTCAGCTATTTTTTCTTTTAACATATCATATGAAGGTTTATCTAAATATAAAAGACATAAATCTTCTAATTCACATTTTAAACTAAAAGCACCTATACAATAAGCTAAAGGAACAAAGATATTTAAAGTTTCTTCAGCACTTCTTATTTGTTTATATGGTTCTTTATAAGATAAAGTACGCATATTATGTAAGCGATCACATAACTTAATAATTATTATTCTAACATCATCATTTAAGCTATTTATAAGACGTCTAATATTAGCATTAGTTTCTTCATTTCTATTATTAAAATGCATATTACTTAACTTAGTTACACCATCAACTAAGAAGGCAACATCAGGACCAAATTCCTTTTTTATATCATCAATTGTCAGCTCAGTATCTTCAACTACATCATGTAAAAGACCAGCACATAAAGAAGAACCATCAGCTTTAAAAGCAGTTAAATTTAAACAAACATTTAAAGGATGGATAATATATGGCTCGCCACTTTCTCTTTTTTGATTACGATGTGCAAAACTAGCTACTTCGTATGCTTTTTTGACACGATCAATCTCTTCAGGATTATATTTTTCAATTTCTTTAATTACATCCTCAATAGTTATACTCATAATACACACTTCCATTACTAGTATGTAAACATAATAGCACAAATAAATAAAAAAAACCATTAATATAATGGTTCATTTTGTTCTTTTATTTTCTTTTGTTTACTTATTTTCTTAATGATAATAATTAAAACGATTAAAGCGATAAAACCAAGAATAAAATACATCTTATATTTATTGATAAATTTAGTTAATGGGCCCTCTTCTTTAATTAATTCTTGAGTAGTAATAATGTATTTAGGAGCACCATTAGTAGTAAATGAGACATAGCCATTATTTACTTTGTAACCATCAGTAATTAAGGTATATTTTCCTGATTCATCACAAGAATAGATTCTAACAACACTACCATCTTGATACTTATCATTTAGATATAATAAGATATTATTAGATTCTGGTATTTTAGTAGTATATGTAAGACTATTTTCGTTTTCTTGAGTTAAAGAGATATCTAAATCAGTTGATGGTAAGTTATTATATAAATCAACTTGATATAATAGGCCTCCATACGTATCAACGACATCATAATATAAATGCGTATTATTAGTCTTTAAGTTGTTTAGAATATTTTGAGGTATTATATGGGATTCTGAATTAGATGTTTCATAAATTATATTACTAGTAAGTAAAGTATTAAGATCAGTTACTAAAGTAGCATTAGATGGATGTTTATAAACAACTATTTTATATTCTGTTTTATCTTTATTTTTTTCAGTAACAATTATTTTAACGAGATTAATACCTTCTTTTAAATTTTCATTACCTTCAATTTTTACTTCAGCAGTTTCACTTTCCGTTTCATATTCAATTGGTAGTGAAGATGTATCTTTATTAACACTATATAAATAATTAGTTTGAGTACCTAAAGGTAGAGCCATATTATTTATTTTAAGGGTTTTTAATTTACTACTTTCAGTAATAATATTTCTTTCTTCATTAGATCGAGTAATATTAATAGTATAGTTAGCTTCAGCACCACTAGATGAAGTTACTTTTAAATTAAATGTATTAAGACCAATATTTAATTTTTTAGTACCAGTACCTACAATAGTAGCACGAGAATCATTAGATGTAGCAGTTATTAAAACAGATTCAGTACTACGTCCTACTTCGGCATCATAAGTGGTTTTACCTTTTTGATATGAAATATTAGTATTGGAAACAGCAAGACTTTTTAGCGTAGTATCACCTGTACGGTCATCGGTTCGAGTTATCATTATCTGGTAGGTTCTTGAAGAACCATCTTGGGCGCTAACTACGATTCTTGCCCTATTTTGACCATAATTTAACTTCTTTACGCCATCACCAGTAATAGTTTGATTAGCTTCACCTTTAGAAGCACGAATATTAACAGAACTAACATTAGGGGGAACAGTTAAACGATATTCATAAGTAGTTTGACTAAAGGTAGGACTAATAGTATAGCCTTCTACAGATAAACTCCCTATAAAAGTATTAGTACTAGGATTAACAGAATTGATAGTTACATTAGCAAATTGTTGAGCAATAGGATCTCCATTCGTATAATAGGAATTAACAACGTTACCATTTTCATCAACGGCATCGACTTCTATTTTGGAAATACCAGTTTTTAAAACTTTAAACTTAAATTGCATTTGGTTACCAGCTGTCCATATACGACCATTATTAGGTTTCTTAATATAAAGATAACCATTTTTATTAGTTACAGTACCAGTTCCTTGAATCCAATAAGATTCTTCATAGGTAAAATAAGATGGATCATATTTAATACGAAGATACATTTCACGGATATCTAAATTACCATAACGAGCTGTTAATAAGACATAAACATCAGAACCAACAACTGGTCTTTGAGTTGATGCTTCAAGGAAGGTAGCGGCCTTTACCATACAAGGAAATAAAATAAAAAGGAAAAGAAATGATAATAAACTTAATTTTATTTTCTTCATACTAACTCCCTATTCTTTCTATTTTTTATTATATTATATATTTTAAGATAATTCAATTAATAGCATTTACCTTTTATATTTTTTTTGATACCATATTAATGGTGATAGAAATGAATGATTGTATATTTTGTAAAATAATTAATGGTGAGATTCCAAGTAAAAAAATTTATGATGATGATAAAGTTGTAGTTATTATGGATGCTAATCCACAAGTTGATGGACATGTATTAGTAATTCCTAAAGAACATATAACTGATTATACTGGGTTATCTTCAGAATTATTAGCTCATATTAATCAAGTTGCTAGAGATTTAGCACCTAAATTAATGAGTAAGTTAGATGCTAAAGCATTAACATTTGTAGTTAATTATGGAGAAAGTCAAGCCGTTAAACATTTTCACTTACATTTAATTCCTGATTATTTAATTAAAGAAAAAAGTGAAAAAACAATTGATGAAGTTTATGAAATAATAAAATAGAAGATTGCTCTTCTATTTTTATAAATATTTCTTTAAATCATTTAAATTTCTTTTTTCGGTTTCAAGTAATTTCTTAGCTAAAGAAATTACTTTTTTATTATGACCATCATAATTATTTATCTTTTCTTGAATTTCTATAATACCTTTATTATTACCAGTCATCATCATTTTAGCGAGATTACTAGTACTACTATCTTTGATAGTTTTCATTTTAGCGTCAATCATAGTCATTAAAGATGCCATAGGTGTTATACCTTCAACTTTTTCATTCTCTTGATTTAATAATTCTAAAGCTTCTGTACAAATAGCTATATAATCATTTTCTTGTTCTTTAATAACTTTCATAAATTTTTTACTTTTAATATCTTCTTTAATATTAGCAATACCTATAA
Organism: uncultured Bacilli bacterium; assembly: GCA_947632085.1. GTDB lineage: Bacteria > Bacillota_I > Bacilli_A > RF39 > UBA660 > Coprovivens. The sequence goes on from CANRNY010000017.1 coordinate 11,257, forward strand.
TACCCATTTCAGCATTCTTATAAATAAAATTTAATAATTTAACATCTTCGATCATTTTAATCACCATTACTATTATGGTTTAAATCAATAAAAAATATACAAAGAAAAAGAAGTTTATTAAACTTCTTGAACAACAGCAATTATCATTGGTTTACATTCTGTTTCATGATATAAGTATTTGCCTAATTCTTCTCTTATTTCATTCTTTATTTTATTATAATCAACATAATTATCACAAATATTACGTTCAATGATAGTAAGAGAAATTCTTTTTATTTCATTAATCATTTCACTAGAATCTTTAACATAGATAAATCCTCTAGTAGTTACTTCAGGACCAACTAATAATACTTTTTCTTTCTTACTTATGGTAGCACTAATTAAAACAATACCATTTTCACTTAACATTTCACGGTCTTTAATAACTAATTCACCAACATCTTCAGTACTATTACCATCAATTAAGATATCATTTACTTTGATGTGATCAAAATTGTCAGGATTTAAATTACCATCAATAAACTCAATAACATCACCATTTTGTTTTAAAACAATATTAGAAGATGGCATATTAAGTTCTGAAGCGATATTAGCATTATTAACCATATAACGATATTCACCTTTGACAGGAATATAATATTTAGGTTTTAATAAATCGATCATAATCATTAAGTCCTCTGACGAAGCATGATGTAAAATTGTTTTTTCTTTAGGAATAGTAACAATATCGCAGCCATTAGTTGCTAAGTCATTTTGAACTTTAACTAAAGTCTTTTCACTACTATCATATTTTGGTTCAGCAAAAACAACAGTATCAGTTTTCTTTAGCTTGATAAATTTATCATAACCATTAATTATTTTACTTATTGAAGCATATGGGTTTTCTTTACTATCTTGAATTAAAAGAATTGAATCTTTATCATCGATATTAGATAAATCACCTAATACATTATCAGGGAATTTTAAATAACCTTCTTTTTTAGAAAAATTAATAATATTTTGCAGATTCTTACCCATAATAATTACTTTACGATGAGTATTAGCAACAGCATCAAATATTTCTTGAATAGTATAAATATGGGTTGGTAAGACAGCAAATAACATACGATTCTCATGGTGTTTAATAGCATCTTTAAAGAAACTAGTTAAACGATGAGATGGTGATGTATGACCAATACGTTCAGAGAATACTGATTCACTCATTAAAGCTAAAACACCTTGTTTACCAACATAAGCTATTTTACCTAAATCCATTGAATACTTATCCATCATTTTAGGATCGATAATAAAATCACCAGTGTAGACAATCGCACCATCTTTAGTATTAATAACATACATAACTGAATCTGGTGAAGAATGATTAACACTTATAGGGAAAATACTTATATTACCAAAATTAATCTTCTTATGAGGTTTAATTTCAATTATTTTCTTTTCATCAATACCATCATTAGTTAAAATAAACTTTGTAAACTTAGTAGCATATACCTTAATATTAGGCAAATCCTTTAATAAATCTTCGGTAGCACCCATATTCTCGTAATGACCATGAGTTAAAAATAAACCTTTAATACGATTTTGATTCTTAATTAAATAATCAAAATCAGGAATGATATAATCAATACCATATAAATTTTCATTAGCATACTTTAAACCACAATCAAAAACATATATATCATTATCTATTTCAACGATATAACAATTTTTACCCATTTCATCTAGTCCACCTAGACTAAATATTTTTATATTACACATTAATAACAACTCTTTTCTATTTAGTTTATAAAAGGCTTGCGACTAAGTAATTATAACAAAAATATAATAAACTTGCAATCTTGTTTATAAATTTTACTATATATTTACTATTCCTTAATTAAATCAGATAAATAAACAATAGATAAATCTTGATACTTTATTTGATTAATTAAAATCTCTAATTCACTTAAAGTAAGAGACTTTTGAACAAGAATTATTTCGCCACTTTTAACTTTATTTTTATTTTGACTAAAATTAGAATGATTAATAACTAAAGATTCTTTAAATAAATATTTATTTTGACATAACTTAGAAACATTATTTTTAACATAACATAAATGGTGATTAACTTTATTTTTATTTAAATACTTCTCTATATTACGATATATAGTACTATTATTAGAGTTATTAATTAATTCATAAGCTAAATTATATTCTTCTTTAGAAATAAGAAGATTAGCTTTATAATTATTAGATACCATATACTTAGTTAAATCACTCTCTTCAGAAAATATTAAAGAAACACTATTTTTATTTTCGTTGCCTCTAATAATTATCTTATCTTTGTTATCTTCAAGACTTATATTTGGTTTAATAATATTATAAACTAATAAATTATCATCATACATTTTAGACTTTTGCATACTTAGAAAAGACTTATTAACATTTACTTCACGACCACTTAAACCAGGTATAATATAAAGATTATCAACAAAGATACTATCAATAGATGAAACATACTTATAATCTTTAATATTATTTATACTTTGAAGCAAGGGATTACGATTCTTAACATATAAAGCGACTTGATTAGTATAATAAAAACTTAAAAGACATAAACCAATAAGACCTAAATACTTAAAATATTTTTTCATATTAATCACCTATTTAAGTATATGTTTTACTTTATTTTATAGATATTTTTTTATATAATAAATTTTATGTATTTTGTGGTGGTTTTATGGTTATGGAAAAGTTTCTAATGGATATATTATTTGATATGTATGAAGCGTATTTAGAGTGTCAAGGAATATTAGAAAATGATTTTGATGCATTATTTTGGGATGAAAATGGATATGAGATAAGTGAAGAAGATTATTTAAAAGAACATTTTGATGAAGTATTAAGTGAAGAGATTATTGATGCTGTATATTGTCAAATAATAGAAGATGGATTACCTAAAGAATATAATTTTAAAGAGTTTATCAATCTTTTACTAAGTAGATATTATTTATATAGATATAATAGTGGTGATACAGTTATACATTATTTAAAGAAGACTAATTTAGATGATATTATATATTTATTTAAAGAAGACTAATTTAGATGATATTATATATTTATTTAAAGAGAATTATGACTTTGGGGTCGACTTAATAAAAACTTATTATTTATCTTTAGTAAATAGTAAGAGATGTGATGATAATAGAAAGATAATATATGAGAATCATGATGAAGATACTTTAGTTAGTTTTGAAAAAAATAGTATTCAATACCAAGTAGTTTTTCTTAATGATTTATTAAGAAATGTAATATGTAACTTATATAATCACTTTATAAGTAATGGATGTGATGATATAACAGCTTTAAATTTAACATGGAGTTATTTTACGGATAATTTTGATCCATTAGGTGAATTAGATCAAATGGGTGTTGATCAAGATAGTAAAAGTATTTATAAAATATATATGTTAGGACTTATTTTTGGGGATGTATATGAGGATGCTTGTAATAAATCAATTATTGATAGTGAAAATGAAATGGATAGATTTGCTGATGTTGTAGCAGTAGTTGGTTTAACTTTAGGTAGAATTGGTATTCCACAAGAAGAAAATGTTCGTAATCGAATATTAAAACATTTTATTTTTCTACAAGATGAAAAAGATAAGAAGAAAGAAAATAGAAAAAAGACTTATGAAGATGGAAGAATTGAAGTATTAAAAAAAGTTAATCCAACTTATAAATTAGATGAATTAACTTTTTAATAAAATGTAATTACTCTTCTTCAAGATCTTCATCTTCTTTTTTACTAGATAAAAATGTTACTTTTTCAGCAATGACTTCAGTTGAAGTCTTTTTGTTTCCATCTTTATCTTCATAAGTAGATACTTGAAGACGACCTTTAATACCGACAATATCGCCTTTTTTACAATATTCACTAGTACTTGAAGCAACAGCATTCCATAAAGTGCATCTAATAAAGTCGGCTTCATATATTCCATCAACATTTTTAAAAGTACGTTGAACTGCTAAGGTTAAATGACTTACTTTTTTGCCTTCTTCTGTAGTTGTTACTTCAACATCACTAGTTAATCTTCCAACTAAAACAACTTGGTTTAACACAGGTATTCCTCCTTTCAAGGACGAATACTAACAACTTTAGAAAAAGAAGGCAAATGACTAATTTTTTAGTTTAATTATTAATATTAATTAAAAAAGATGTTTTACTTAAAAGAAACATCTTTTTTGATTGGATATAATAACTTATTTAATTGTTTTATATAGGTTTTCAATTTTTTTAGGTATTTATTATTCTTTTAATAATCTATTTAATTCTACAGCATATTCCATAGGTAATTCTTTTTTAAAATCACTAATGAAACCCATAATTAATAATTCTTTAGCACTATTTTCACTTAATCCTTTACTAGTTAAGTAAAACATTTTTTCAGCACTTACTTTAGAAATAGTAGCTTCATGTTCTAAAATGCTAGTATTATTACCTACTATATTAGTTGGGAAAGTATCACTTCTAGATATATCATCTAAAATAATAGTATCACATTTAACTGTTGCTTTACTATGGAAAGCATTTTTAGATATTTTAGTTAAACCACGATAGTTACTTACTCCACCATTAGAGGCGATTGATTTACTAATAATATTACTCTTCGTATATGGAGCTAGATGAATCATTTTAGCACCTGCATCTAGTGATTGACCTTCTTTAGCATAAGCAATAGATATAGAGTTACCTGTTGCACCTTTTCCTTTTAAAATACAAGATGGGTACTTCATTGTTACTTTACTACCAATATTACCATCTACCCATTCCATTGAACCATAATCATCAACTATAGCACGTTTAGTTACTAAATTATAAACATCAGTAGACCAGTTTTGAATAGTTGAATAACGACAATGAGCATTCTTCTTAATAAAGATTTCTACGACGCCAGCATGAAGAGATGTTACACTATACTCTTTAGCTGTACAACCTTCAATATAGCTTAAATCAGCTCCTTCATCGACAATAATAATAGTTCTTTCGAATTGACCTAAACTTTCAGTTTCAATGCGGAAATAGCTTTGTAGAGGGCGATCAACTTTAACACCTTTAGGAATATAAATAAATGAACCACCTGACCAAACAGCACCATTTAAAGCAGTATATTTATTTTCGGCATAATTTACTAAATGATTAAAATACTCTTTAAAAAGATCAGGATACTTTTGTAAAGCATCATCAGTTGAAGTAAAAATAATACCTTTATCTTCAAGACTTTGATTATGATATACTACTTCACTTTCAAACTGATTAGTTACACCACCTAAATACTTCTTTTCTGCATCAATAACACCTAATTTAGCAAAACTATTACGAATACTACAATTAACTCTTTGCCAATCATTAGTTAACTTTTCTTCAGTACCTTTATAATAAGTGATATTATCAAAATCTAACTCTATTTTAGGACCAAAACTAGGATTATCTAATTCCTTAAACTTAGCATAAGATTTTAAACGGAATTCTAACATCCATTTTGGTTCATTTTTCTTCTTTGATAAATCAATGATAAATTGTTCATTTAATTCCCTTTTCATAATCATCACGTTACTTATTATACACCATTAATTATTATTTGAAAATAAGCAAATATTTTGGTAATATTAGTATAGGTGATAATATGGAAATACTTGAAGTTAATAGAAATACTTTAGCTAACTTATATGAACAATTTCCGGAAAGTTTTAAAGACTTAAATATGAGTAGTAAATATCTTATATATAATGGAGAAACTGTAGATATTAGTGAATTTAATATTAATGACTTATTAGGTGGAGATAATGCTTTTTCTAGTTCATTAGATGGATTATCTTCAGAAGATATATTTAGAATAATAAGATTACATGCAGTCTTTTTACAGTCCAAGAAGAAAGATGTTTTAAAGAAAAAAAATAATAATGAAGAAAAGTTAGAAGCAATTAAAGAAGAAAATCCTTTAATGCGTAGTATTAGTATAGTTAAAAAAGTTGATGGAGTTATAACTACTGAGTATTTTAATATTGTTGATAGTAATGGTGAAGATCATTTATTTGTTAATGATCGTAATGTAGATATATTTAGAATTTATGAAGGTTTAAAAGGTCGTAGTAATGGTAATGTTACACCTGATGAATTAATAGAAGCAATTAATAGAAGATTGTATCGTATTAATTTAGAAAATGCACGTAATTTAAGTGAATCTGATGAGGTTTCTGAGGATTTTTCTAATAAGATGGAACAAGTTAATGATCCTTATAAAAATGATAAATCAGTAAGGGTTTATGGTAATGAAAATAATGATGTGGCAATTGTAGCTGATGATCGTGATGTGCAAAAACATGAAGTTGTTACTTTTAGTAAGAATGAATTTGGAGATTTAGTAACAGAAACACATCATCAAAATGTTGAAGATGGTAATACAACCACTGATAATAATGAAACAGCAACTGTAACTGATAATCAAGAAGAACAAGTTAAACCTAAAGAAGAAGATGAAATTGTTGAAAGATTAATATCTGAAGAAAAGTTTTATAGTTTATTAAATTCAGAATTTGATCTTACAGAAGAAGAAAGAAAAAGTGTTAATTTATTTTATGGCTACTTAGGAGATTTAGTATTATATGAAGCTTATTTATTACCTGAATTAATGGATATTTTAAATAGATTTAGGTCTTATGTATATAAGTTACAATATGAAAGAGATGAAGCTTTTGAAATAAATAATAAACAAAAGGAAGCTATTGAAAAATCTAATGAATTTGAATTAAAGAGAGATAATGTAGAACTTACTGATGATCCTAATAAAGTTAAAAATGAAGTACAAAAACTTACTTTAAAATATAATAATATGGATGCAGAAAATAAAGGAGTTATATCTACTCTACTTGTACTTTCTATTATAGTAATAGTAGCTATTATTTTAATGATTGTTACTTTTAATAATATATAAAATTTATTTGTTAGAGAGTAAAAACCCAATTCAGTTTAATCCTGAGTTGGGTTTTTAAGTTAATTAAATAATTTTTATTTTTGGGCTTGAACAGATGTAATAGCGACTACACCAACAATATCTTCTACAGAACAACCACGAGATAGATCGTTAACTGGTTTTCTTATTCCTTGAGTTATTGGGCCATAGCTTTCAGCTTTAGCTAGTCTTTGAACAAGTTTATAACCAATGTTACCAGCATCTAAATCTGGGAAGATTAGAACATTGGCATGACCAGCAACTTGGGAGTTAGGAGCTTTCATTTTAGCTACTTCAGGAACAATAGCAGCATCTAGTTGAAGTTCACCATCAATTAGGTATTCTTTGTATTCTTGTTTGGCAATTTTAACGGCTTCAACTACTTTATCAACATCAGCATGTTTGGCACTACCCATTGTGGAATGTGATAACAGCGCTGTTATTGGTTTAGCATTGGTAAGTAGTTCAAATGATTTAGCAGATGAAGCAGCGATAGCAGCTAGTCGTTCTGGAGTTGGATTTTGTTCTAAACCAGCATCACTAAAAATAAATGTACCATTATAGCCATATTCACAATTTGGGACAATCATTAAGAAGAAAGCTGAAACTAATTTACAATCTTTTTCTGTTTTAATTATTTGAAGAGCTGGTCTTAAGGTATTAGCTGTAGAATGACAAGCACCTGATACAACACCATCTGCTAAATCATTTTGAACTAACATACATGCATAATACATATAATCTTCTAATAGTAACTTTTTAGCTTCTTCAATAGTTAATCCTTTTTCTTTTCGTAATTCATATAAATCATTTATTAATTTATCAGTTAAATTAGAAGTATATGGATTAATTATCTCTATATTAGATAAATCAATATCTTCTTTAGAAGCTAAAGAAGATATTTCATCTTCTTTACCAATTAAGGTTATTTTAGCTATTTGTTCTTTTTGACAGATACTAGCAGCTTTTAAGACTCTTATATCCATTGATTCTGGTAAAATTATTCTTTTTATATTTTGTTTGGCTCTTGTTTTTATTTCATCAATAAAACTCATATTATTTCCTTCTTTCTACTGTTGTTTATATTTATTATAAAAATCTTTCATTGTATTATATATAAAGGTTACTATTTCTTTTTCTTTAGATAGATTTGGTAAATATTTTTGATATGTTTCATCAATATATGTATCTTTTTTGATAAAAAGGTCTTGTTGTTCATCATAATATACAGATTTAGTACCTGTAGTAAATAAAGATAAAGGATTAGTTCTTTTACTATTAGGTTCTATACTATGAGCTATAGTTAGTTCGTTATCTTTATTAGTAACAATATTAAAGTTTTCAGGGATATTTAAACCATCAGTAATATTAAGATTAGGATTATTAGTTATTAGTTCTAAACTAAAATGTTCTTCAGTTATACCATTAATATTTACTATATTTCCTTCTACTATATAGTATGGAATATCTAAGGAATATGTATCTTTATCTTCATTGGTTAAGCAATAGTATTTAGTTTCTATTGGACGACTAGTTTCGTAGTATATGTCTTGTAAAGACATTTCTACTTTACTAAATTCGGTTTCGAAGAATACTTTTAAATTATCAGGATTGAAATTTAAAATATATGGTCCTATTTCTATTTCGTATTTCTTTTCAAGAATGCTTGTACGCATTATTTTGAATAGATATTTTTCAATATTTGCTTTATCTATTGGATTTTTAGGAATTGGATATATTAGTTTTTGTAATTCTTCTATCATATTATAACCACCTTTATACTGTGTTTATTATAACACATTTTATTAAAATAAAAAGAAGCTATTTAGCTTCTATAATTAGTTTAATAGCAGTTTTTTCTTTACCATCTATTTCAATATCTGTAAATGCTGGAATGCAAACGAGGTTGATACCACTTGGTGATATATATCCTCTAGCTATTGATACGGCTTTAACAGCTTGGTTTAGAGCTCCAGCCCCAACGGTTTGTAGTTCTACACCACCCTTTTCTCTAAAGATATTAGCAATAGCTCCTGCTACTTTACTTGGATTAGATTTACTTGATACTTTTAGTATTTCCATCTGCATCCTCTCTTTCTATATTACAATATATGAAAGAGTTTTTTTTATATGAAAGAAAATAGAAGCTATTTGTTAGCTTCTATTTCTTCTTCGATTCTAATTAGTTGATTGTATTTACAAATACGATCAGTACGAGACATTGAACCAGTCTTGATTTGTCCTAAGTCTAGACCAACAGCTAAATCAGCAATTGTTGTATCTTCTGTTTCACCACTACGATGAGAGATGACAGTATTATAACCATGGCTTTTAGCTAGTTCAATTGTTTCTAATGTTTCAGTAATAGTACCAATTTGGTTAACTTTTAATAAGATAGCGTTACCAGCTTTTTTATCGATACCCATTTGTAAACATTTTTTGTTAGTAACAAATAGATCATCACCTACTAGTTGAATTTTATCTCCAAGTCTTTCAGTAATTTTAGTAAATCCTTCCCAATCATTTTCATCTACTGGATCTTCAATAGATATAATAGGATATTTGTTTACTAATTCTTCATAGAAGTCGATTAGTTCATCAGTAGTAAGTGTTCTTCCTTCACCTTCTAAAACGTATTTACCATCTTTGTAGAATTCACTAGCAGCGACATCAATACCTAAGCAAACGTCTTTACCAGGTTCATAACCAGCTCTTTTAATAGCTTCTACTATAAGTTCAAATCCTTCTTGATTACTATTTAAGTCTGGAGCAAAACCACCTTCATCACCAACACCAGTAGCTAGACCTTTTTCGTTTAATACTTTTTTTAGATTATGAAATACTTCAGCTCCTACTCTTACTCTTTCTTTAATAGTATCTCTTTGAGGAATAATCATAAATTCTTGGAAATCTAGTTTGTTATCTGCATGAGCTCCACCATTTATGATGTTCATCATTGGACGAGGTAATGTTCTTCCTTCACCAACATAAGCATATAAAGGTTTACCTGCATTAATAGCACTAGCTTTTAAGGCTGCCATTGAAATACCTAGAATAGCATTAGCCCCAAATTTAGACTTAGTTTCTGTACCATCAAGTTCAATCATAGCATAGTCTAGTGCTTTTTGATCTTCAGCATCCATACCAATTACTAAGTCTCTTAATGGACCATTAACATTAGCTACAGCTTTTAATGTACCCTTTCCCATATATCTTGTTCCGCCATCTCTTAGTTCTAGAGCTTCTCTTTCTCCTGTTGAAGCACCAGATGGAACAGCAGCACGACCTAGAATTCCATTTTCTAGAATAACGTCAACTTCAACAGTTGGATTACCACGAGAATCAAGAATTTCACGGCCAATTACGTTTTTAATTTTCATAACCATCTCTCCTTAATATATTGCTATAAATTATGTTCTTATAGCCCACACATATTATACCAAAAGGGATGAAAAAAAGGAACATAATTGTTCCTTATTTATCTAATTGATATGTTACTTTAGCTCCTTCAGATAAAGTAGTTATCATTTTTTCAATAAGTTTGTTTTCTGCTTCAGTATCTACTGGAGATAGTTTACCATCTTCATAGATAGAAGCATAGCATTTTACAGTATCGTTTTCTTTAGTAAAATCTGTATAAACAACGTAGTTTTTACCATTATTTTCTGATTCAAAGGAGAATAAGATATCGAATTCTTTTTCTTCACCTTTATCATTTTTTATTTTTAGTTTGTTGTTCATAATTACCTCCTAAACATTGCTGCTGTAGCATTATCTTTACCAGCTTGGACAACTTTTTCCTGACTTTTCCAAAAACGTGATTTTTTAACAGCATCAGAAGTCTTGGCTATTTCTACGAGAGCTTTTGTAACTTCTTCACGTGGAGTTGTTTCAGCAATAATACGTATATCATCTTGTGATAGTAAATCAGTTACACCATCACTTAAAAGTAATAATGTTTCATAGCTATCATTAGGAATTATTCTTGTTTGAATTTGTTCTAAATTAGGTTGACCCATACAACGTAATATTCGATTATTTCCTGGGGCAAATCTTAAATCATCAAGTTCTTGATTTGTTGGTTTGGAGTTATTATTACGTTGTTGCATTTCTTGCCAAACAACTGATTCATCACTTGTTACTAATGATATTTGACCATCTGCTACTGTATAAGCTCTTGAATCACCAACACTAGCAACGATTGTATCTTTTTCAGTTACAATCGAACTTACTAAAGTAGATCCTGCTCTTTGATGGTATTTTTGGAATAAGTCATTACTAATTCTAGAAATTGTTTTAGTAAATGATTCTTTAAGGCCTGATGTTATATAGTAGGCATCAGCAGGTATTTGTTTAAACCATTCAGCTAGTTCTTTAACAACATAGTTACTAGCTAATTCTCCACCATCTAAACCACCTACACCATCAGCAACAGCTATTAGTTTGAATTTATCATTATCTGGATGAGTTAATATAATTACGGAATCTTCTTGATTATCTCTTTTACGACCTACATCTTGAGTAGCAAATAAGGTTCCATCTAGAGCATATTCACTATGTGCATATTTAACTTGAGTTCCAGCAACAACTTCTCTTAAGCAACGATTTACTGATTCATAGTTAACATTAAGTTTAGTTACTGGTTTTATCTCTTCAGCATCATGAGTTACTTTATCTAGTAGTTCTTGAGCTAGAGGAGTTCCAATACGATCTAATTGGTAACGAAATTCAGTACCATTTTTATTAGGATCACTAGTATATGAAGTACCATTATTATAGAAACGTTGGTTAAAACGAGTTTGAGCAACGGCATTAGCTATACCAAATAGTTCGTTTGGATGAGTATTATAATAGAAAATTATATTAACTTTAGGATTTTGAATTAGTTCAATTGCTTTGGATATTTCTTGAATATCAACAAATGAATATCTATCATACCATCCTGTAGGAATATTTTTGTTTTTAGAAGTCATTACTTCTTGATAAGCATGGTATATTATTACAGCGTTTTTAACAATGTATTCTATAAAATCGCGACTATCTAATCGACTTATTCTTGTACGAGCCATATTTTTAGAAGTAAAATTTCTTACATATACAGGCGCTGTAGCATTGTCGTATAGTAAGTATGTTATTGAAGTGCTATAATCCGGATGGGCTTTTAATGTTTCGATAAAAGCAACATCTATATCTTGTATTTTTGTCATATCATCACCTATTTTTATTTTATCACAATTAATTATTTTCAAAAAAAAGAAAAAGAATACTTTACATATCTTTTTCCCATCTAGCGTAAATACCACAAGGTAATATTAAATTACTATTATGCATTTTTATACCTAGTTCATCACTACTAATATGGCCAGGACATTTTTTATTAACTGTTAAAGATAATATATTTTCTAGGACGGTCATTGATAAACCAGTTGTATAAGAATTTATTAGAAAGAGGATTGGTTTATCAGATAGTAGTTCGGTACATAGTTCTACTAATGGATATAAGTCTTTTTCAATATCCCATACTTCGCCATTAGAACCTCTACCAAAAGATGGTGGATCCATAAGGATTATATCGTATTTGTTACCTCTTCTTATTTCTCTTTTGACGAATTTAACAACATCATCAACAAGGAATCTAATTGGTTTATCAGCTAAATTACTGGCACTCACGTTTTCTTTAGCCCAATCGACCATTCCACGTGATGAATCAACATGGACTACTTCAGCACCTGCACTTAAGGCAGCTACGGAAGCAGCCCCAGTATAAGCAAAGAGATTTAGGACTTTAACTGGTTTGGAAGCATTCTTTATTTTCTCTCTAATTAAGTTCCAGTTATATGCTTGTTCAGGGAATAAACCAGTATGTTTAAAGCCCATTAGTTTTATATTAAAAGTTAAATCTTGATAATGGACTTGCCATGATGCAGGTAATTGGGAATTTTTTATATCCCAAGATCCACCACCTTTATTACTACGATAATAGGTAGCATCGATATTTTGCCATTCTTTTTCATTTGATTTATATGACCATATTATTTGGGGATCTGGTCTTAATAGTTTATAACCATTCCAATTTTCTAATTTCATCCCATCAGCCATATCAAGAATTTGATATTCAGTAAAATCATTGACGATTTTCATATAATCACCCGTTTCATTATAACATAATAAGAAAAAAAGCACATTAGCTATGTGCTAAAAGTGTTTTAACGATTGGATCAAACATTTCTAAGATGCCATGAACTAACATGAAGAAACCAATAACAATTATTTGAACATCATTACTATAAGCTAAGTTTATACTCGTTAATATTCCGGCTAAGATAAAGAATAGTAAGTTAAATACTCTTATTTGCCACATACTATCATTTCTATCGTGATAATAATCAATTTTCTTTAATTTAGCTAAGGACATTAAAGCTATCCAACTCATAAGGATTAAAGCTAATGTACGTGGAGATGGATTTGTAAAGATAATATTAATAACTAAGGTAAATAAGGATGCAAGAGCACTAAATAATCCTTCGTAATCTTTACTTTTATATGTAGCGATAAATTGAATTAGGTTTAAGATTGTATAGGCAGAAAAGATAAAAATCATTAGATGATATATATTAGTTATTTTAAATAATGGTAAAACTAGTAAAGTAATACCAATAAGTACTAAACATAAAGCAATTATAATATCAACTTTTTGTTTTTGAGCCATATTCATTCTCCTTTTATTTATTTAAACATAATTTTTCTAAAATCTTAGCAACGCCATCATTTTCAGCACTATCTGTAAGATATGTTGAACTTTCTTTAAGTAAATTATTAGCGTTAGCGACAGCAATAGATGTACCAACAACATCAGTCATACATAAATCATCATAGCCATTACCAATAGCAATAGCATTTTGACTATCGATATTTAAATAATCTAATAATTCAACGATACCTGTACTTTTAGCTGTGTTTTCAATAACAAAATCATGATAATATTCTTTATTCTTTTCACGTTTTTCTTCAATTAAACCAATTGAAGAATGAATAACTTTTAAAGAAGGAAATTTCTCTTTAAATAAACTTGGTAAAACAAGCATACGATCATAATTAGAACTTAGAATAACCATTTGATTTATTTTATTATTTTTTAAAACTTCATCTATGTCACTAAAATATATAGCTGGTTCATTATTATAATTATATTCTTTATTGTTAATAAATCTTTTTTCTAAAGAATTTAATATAAGGGTTAAATCATGTTCAATACAATATTTATATATCCCTTTTATATCTTTTATTTTAATGGGTTTAGAATAGATTATTTTCTTTTGTTTATAGTTATAAACTTCTGCCCCATTAGAACTAATAATATAGTCACTTAAGTGTGCTTCTTTACTTTTTTCAATAGCATAATGAGCACTACGTCCTGTATTAACAACAACTTTTATACCTTTTTCTTTTAGTTTTTGCATTATATTTTTAGTATAGTTAGAAACTGTTTCATTAGATTTATTTAATGTATCGTCGATATCGACAAATACTATTTCGTATTTATTCATAAAAACCACCATGTCTCATATATATTATTATGACATAAGATGTAAAAGTATGTATAGGTTATGTTAAATTATTGACGTAAAGAAAAAGATATAAAATTAATTATATCTTTCTTTTCGCTTCTAAGATAGTAACTGCTATTAAGGATATAAAACCAATTATAGATAATAAGATAGCTATATCTTTAAATGGGGCTTTATATTCAATAGCAATATGGTGTTTACCTTTAGATATTTTAAAACCAAGGAAGGTATTGTTAACAACTTCTTTTTTTACTTCTTCCCCATCTACTTTGATGTGGAAACCATCATCATAAGGAACACTCATAGTAAAGTAACCATCTTCTAAAACATTTATATCACCATTAATATAATCACCTTTAGTAGTATCTTTATCAATTATTAAAGGATCTACTTTAGTAGCTATTTTTTCTAGATAAACATAATCAAGATAATATAATTCAAAATCAGAAATATTATATGTACCTTCAGAAAAATGAATACTTAGATTTTCTTGATTATCAAAAGCTAAAACATAGTCAAATGTCGTATTACCATTATAATATTTCCATCTTTTATTAGTTAATTTGTTTTTTACTGTATTAATGGTAATAGCTAAATCTTTTTTATTGTCGATATGATTCATTTTAAAGCGAATAAATAATATTTTGTTTTTATATTTATCTGGTAATTCATAATTTAATTTTAATTTGTCATTAGATTTAATAGTATAAGAATTATCTTCTTCTTTAGTAATATTTTCATTTTTAAATATTTCATCTAAATTAAGTTCCATCTTACTAACATTAGGAATAAAATCATTACTTGTTTTAGCATCAGCAACAATAACATTTAATAACGCTTCTTGTTTTTCTTCGTCACTTAATTTAGAGAAATCCTCATAACTCATTATATTAGATGAGGCGTAAGCAAATGGTAAAGCTCCAGAATTCTTATAAACGTAAATACCATCTTTACCATTTATTTTTTCATAACCAATTAAACCTTGACCATCAGATATATAGTATTTATTACTACTATATAGAAGATATAGAATATTAGGTGATGTAACAGTTAAAGTACGATTACGGGATGGAATATTATTCATAGCTATATCGTAGAAGAATTTATTATATTCTTGATTAGATATAGAAGAATATATAGTTGAATTATAATAATTTATATTTTCGTATATTTTATTAGGGGTTGTTGTACGATAGATATTGTTAGATATACGATACATTGTATTATCATTAGCAGTTACGGAGTTTATTAGTTCTTTAACTGTTTTTTCGTTACTTTTTGTTGTATAACGGAGTTCTAATGTATCAGTACGATTAAAACCATAACATGTTGCAAATAGTAAGATAAATAATGGTAAAGTAAGAATTATTTTACGATTAAATTTATGATAGATAAATATTAAAATTAATAAAGTAATTATATGGATTAGGTATGCTGGAATATAACTTTTGTTAATAATAACAATTATTGAGATGATAAAAAGGATTGGAATAACGACTTTGTATTTTACCTTTTTTTCGAAGATATCATGCATAAATTCAGCGATTACTAAGACATATAATGGTAAGAATGGTATTAAAGCTTTGGCATCAATATACATCGTTCCATTTAAGCAATAATTAAAGATATTAAATAAAGCTAGTAAACTTAAGATTAAAGCAAAGATTTTTTTTGCTTTGTCTTTAGTAAATAGATTAATTATGGCAGGAACTATAATGGCTGTTAGACCAATACCATAAGAATAAAAGATAACGTTTCTTAAAGTTAAACGAGGTAACAATAAGTCTTTTAAAGAAATGGTGATATTAGATGCTGCACGGTTATGAATTAAAGTAGCAAAAGTTGGTAATGTTATAATCGCAGACATAAAGATAGCAATTATAATAGGACTTAATACTTTAAAGAAGGCTTTAAAGAAAGACTTAATAGTAACTTTATTCATTTGTTTTAAGTAGCGATAAAAGCCATAGACAAATAAACAAGCTATACCACCGATACTAAAATAATAACTTGTCATAACCATTAGGAAGACAGATATAGTTAGTAACCAACTACGATTTTGATCAAATACTTTATCAACCCCAAAAAGACCTAAGATAAGAAATGGCATATAGTTTATAAACATTATATGACGATGTGAATGAAGAGAGATTGAGGTTGAGAAGATAAAGGTTAAAGCGGAAATAAAACAAACTTCACTACTATATTTTTTAGATTTTAAGAATAGATATAATAGTATAGCACTAGTAATAACGATAATAATCATTGATATTATGATATAGTTTACCATTGATAGTTTAGGAAATAAGTATGATATTAAGATAGTTGGACTTAGTAAACCATAATATGAAAGATTATAGATATTTTGACCACTACCTATATTTAAAGCTAAATCAGGTAGTAAATCATGGGTACTATAAAATAAAGTTCTAAAGTATTCAGGAATAGATACGTGTTCTGAATACCAATCTAGAGTTGAACCATAATAGTAAGTTGTTCCACACATTAAGTAGACAAAAGCACAAAAAGATAAAGCGATAATAACCATATAGATTATATCTTTTGTAGTTATTTTATTATCTTTTGGCTCTTTATCTTTAGTTGGTTTCTTCATTGTCTTCACCCCACTTTTGATATGTTATCCAGTTTTCATATGGAAAGATATGTTTATATTTACTTTTTGATAAATTAGCACTTTTATATAATTTAAGAAGATTTTGTTTACTTTTTAAAGCACTATTTTTAAGAGGTGTTAGTTCTTCTTTAGCTAGGTCTTCTTCAGAATAGTAACGACCAAAGTAATATAGTTTATCTTTATTTGATGTAACATAAGATACAATGCTACTAGTCATTTGATGCTGAAGATGACCATATTCGCCCTCAGGATTATGAGTTACAATAAGTTCCCAATCTTTTAAAGCGATAATGTCTTTAATATCTTCAGTAATATTACCACGGAATGAATTCCAGTTATTATCTTCACCATTAGTTTTATTAGGATAACCTAACATAATATATTTATCATTAGTTTTTTTCATAACAGATTCAAACTCTTTAACACGAGTTTTATCAACACCACAAGTAATACAGACAACTAAATAGTCATCTTTTAATAAGTTATTACTACCAAAAACGATTTCATCATCTGGATGAGCTACAATCATTAATTTATTAATATTTTTTAAATCTATTTTGGAAAAATCTTGAGGGCTTCTAAAAGATGATTTGCCCCAATCATTATAGTTTATCCATTCTTCATAAGGATTCATTTGATCAAAATATGTTTGAATAAAAGATTGACTTTTATATAAGCCGATAAGATTTTTCTTTTGTTTTAAGATATCATCATTTAATGGAACCATATCGTTTATATTATTAATTAAGTTAGATTTACTATAGTAATGACCGAAGTAATATAGTTTATTTTTATCAGTAGTAACATCAGTCGTTATTTTACTAGTCATTTTATGGTGAATATGACCATATTCACCATCTGGATTATGCGTAACAATCATATTCCAATCTTTTAAAGCAATAATATCTTTTAAATCTTTAGCGATATCATCACGAACAGTATTCCAATTATCTCTTTCACCATTAGTTTTATCAGGATAACCTAACATAATATACTCGTCATTAGTCTTGTTCATAACTTTAGTAAATTCATTAACACGAATTTTACTAGAACCACAAGTAATACAAACAACTAAATAGTTATCTTCAATTAAATGGCCACCACCCCATAATAACTCATCATCTGGATGAGCTACAATCATTAAGTTATCAACATCTGATAAATCTATTTGCGAAAAATCCTTATTTACTTTATATAGATTATGGTAATAGAAATATATACCAGACCCCATTATGATTAAACTTACAACTACAAGAATAATTAATACAAAATATTTCTTTATAAATCTATCCATATATACCCTCTTGATTACATATAACACTCATTCAAATAATACTCTTATTAAAAATAAATGTCAATTATCTTGTTTATTTGAAGGAAAATTGGCTATTTTTGACATAAAATGTTAAACTATACAATACTTTGTAAAAAAATTAATATTCATACATTTAATTTTTTTGTATAATATGGTCAAAGAAAGGGAGTTGATATTATGAAAAATGAAAAATTAGAAGAAAAATTAAAAGAATTATTAGAAGAAAAAGATTATTCACAAATAAAAAATCTTTTATTTGATGAAAATGAATATGATATTGCCTCCGTTATAGAAGATCTACCTACTGATGAATTAATTAGAGTATTTAGATTATTAAATAAAGATTTAGCTGTTGATGTATTTGTTAATTTAGATGATGAAGTACAAAAAGAGTTAATTTCTTCTTTGACAAAGAAAGAGTCAAAAGAGATTATTGAAAATATGTTTACTGATGATGCGGCAGACTTGTTTGATGAAATGCCAGCAATGCTTGTAACATCTTTACTTAGTAATGTTGATAAAGAAACAAGAAATGATATTAATAAGTTATTAAAATATCCAGAAAATAGTGCTGGTTCTTTAATGGCAATTGAATATATTCATTTGAAGAAAGGTTTAACAATTAAAGATTCAATTGCAAGAATTAGAAATCAAGCTGAAGATTTTGTTTCTTATGATTCTTGTTTTGTAACTGATGAAAAACGTAAGTTATTAGGAAAAGTTTCCGTTAAGGATTTATTAGTAAATGATCCTGAGACTTTAATTGATGATATTATGGAAGAATGTGAACATAAGATTAATACTTTGATGGATCAAGAAGAAGTTGTTAATATTTTCCAAGATTATGACTATAGTACTTTACCAGTTGTAGATTTAGAAGATCGCTTAGTAGGTATTATTACGGTCGATGATGTTATTGATATTATGGAAGAAGAAGCAACAGAAGATATTGAGAAAATGGCAGCTATCGTTCCAACAGAAAAAGCTTATGATAAAACTACAGTATGGGAAACATTTAAAGCCAGAATACCTTGGTTATTACTTTTAATGATTTCAGCGACATTTACTGGTAAAATAATTCAGAACTTTGAAAGTCAATTAGCAACATGTGCTATTTTAACAGCTTTTATTCCAATGTTAATGGATACAGGTGGAAATGCTGGTGGACAATCTAGTGTTAGTATTATAAGAGCTTTATCATTAAATGATATTGAGTTTAAAGATATTTTTAAAGTAGTTTTTAAAGAAGCAGGCGTAGCTATTTTATGTGCTGTTGTCTTAGGAATATGTAACTTTGTTAAAATATTATTAATTGATAAAGTAAGTGTAGCTATAGCAGCCTGTGTATGTATTACATTAGTTATTACAGTTATTATTGCAAAAATAATTGGTTGTACTTTACCAATGCTAGCGAAAAAGATTGGTTTTGATCCAGCAGTTATGGCAAGTCCTTTTATTACAACATTAGTTGATGCTTGTTCCCTACTCGTTTATTTTAGAGTAGCAACAATTATTCTAGGAATATAAAAAAGACATTTAAAATGTCTTTTTCTTATGGATAAATAATTATTTTAATTATTCAAGTTTTCTATTATTTATATCATAATCGAAATAGAAACTTATAAGATTTTTATGGTTTTTACTTAATTAGGGAATTACCATTTATTTCGATAGGTATAGGTATTTCTAATAAACTTAACATCGTTGGAGCTATATCTGATAGTTTACCATCACTTTTTAGTTCAAGACCTTTTTTAGTGATAATAAATGGAACTTTATTAGTTGTATGTGTTGTACATGGAGAACCATCTTCATTAATCATAACATCACAATTACCGTGGTCAGCTGTAATGATTAAAGTTCCTTCTTTCTCTTCTACTTTATCATATAATCTTTTTAAACAAGTATCTAAGAATTCAACAGCTTTAACAGCTGCATCATAAACACCTGTATGTCCTACCATATCACCATTAGCATAATTTAAGATAACAACATCTAGATAGTCTTTATCAAGTTCTGCTAATAGTTTATCAGTTACTTCTTCAGCACTCATTTCTGGTTTTAAATCATAAGTAGCAACTTTAGGCGAATTAACTAAGATACGTTTAGAATTTTTAAGCTCTATTTCTTTACCACCATCAAAGAAGTATGTAACGTGCGCATACTTTTCTGTTTCAGCAATACGTAATTGATTTAAACCTAGAGAATCGATATAAGCTCCAAACGGATTATCTAAGTTTTGATAAGCAAAAGCAGTTAGACCATGAACACTCTCATTAATTGCCATCATTGATACTAATTTAATATTATTAAATTTAGTAACTGGCATTTCATTAAAATCGGGATTAGTTAAAGCTGTACACATTTCACGTAAACGATCAGGACGATAATTAAAGACGATAATACCATCATTTTCTTCTATCTTGCCATCATTTAAAATAGTAGGTTTAATAAACTCATCAGTAATATCTTTAGCATAAGAATTAGTAAACAATTCTTCTGTAGTATTAGCATGTTCGCCAATACCATAGACGATAGCGTCATAGGCAAGTTTTAAACGATCATAATTGTTATCACGATCCATACCATAATAACGACCACCAATAGTAATTATCTTACCTATATTATCTGTTTTAATTTTATCTTCTAGCTTTTTAACATAATCTTTTCCACTATGAATATCAGTATCTCTGCCATCAGTAAATAAATGGAAATATAACTCTTTAATACCATTTTCTTTACACATATCAATAACGGCATTTAAATGTCTTGTATGAGAATGAATTCCCCCATCACTTATAAGACCCATAACGTGTAATTTAGAATTATTTTCTTTAGTATGATTTATAACTTTTAGAATGTTTTCATTAGAAAAGAATTCTTTAGTTTCAATGGCGTTGTTAATTAACTCTAAAGGTTGGTAAACTATTCGTCCAGCGCCAATATTCATATGACCTACTTCAGAGTTCCCCATTTGACCTTCTGGTAAACCAACTAATTTACCTGAGGCTTCTAAAATAGTATGAGGATAGTTATTCCATAAGTAATCAAAAGTTTCTTTGTGAGCATTTTTGAAGGCGTTGCCTTTGGTTTCTTCTCTTAGACCACATCCATCTAAGATACATAGAACTAATGGTTTTTTCATAATATTTCTCCTTTTATATTTGATCTAATTCCTTAGATATTTCTTCTTTAGATATTCCTTTACCAATAAAGACTAGTTTGACCATACGATCACCATAGAATGGATCCCAGTCTTTTTGTAAATCAGGATTAGCAGCTAGAACTTCTTTTTGTAATTTTGGTGATTCAGCAGCTAACCATAAACCAGCTTCACCAATATTTTTTAAAGTACCAGCTTGTTCAAACATATATGACATATCTTTATCATCATCAAAATAGGTAATACCTTTTACTCTAATAATCTTTTTAGGCCATGCTTTACCGGCATAATCATAGAATTTTTTACGATTCATAGGTTCACGGCGATAATAAACAAAGGTATTGATACCATATTCTTCAACTTCACCATGGTCATGGTCGTGATCATGATGATGTTCATGATGATGTTCATGGTCGTGATGATGTTCATGTTCATGATGTTCTTCATCGTTATGATGGTCATCTTCTTCATTATCAACTTTATCTAGTTCATTATACCAACCAGATGAAGTAGCAGCTTTTTCAAAACTAAATTTTTTGGTAGCTAAAATTTCTTTTAAATCAACTTTAGAATAGTTAGTTTCGATAATATCAGCTGTAGGTTGTAAAGCTTTAATAACATCTTTAAGACTAGCTAAATCTTTTTTAGATACTTCATCAACTTTATTTAAAATTATAGTATCGCAGAATTCAATTTGTTGAATAACTAAGTTTTCAATATCTTCTTCATCGATATGGTCATTTAGTAAATCACCACCAGCATTAAATTCATCACTCATACGTTTAGCATCAACAACAGATACAATAGAATCTAAATAACATAATTTAGGCATTTTATATTCATCATAAGCATCTTCTAAAGCACATATAGTTTGAGCTATAGGAATAGGTTCACAGATACCACTGGCTTCAATAATAATATAATCGAATTTTTTAGTTTCGATAATATCTTGAATTTGTTTTAGTAAATCAGCATTTAAAGTACAACAAATGCAACCGTTTTGTAATGCAACTAACGAGTCATCTTTACCACTTACAATACCACCTTTTTCAATTAAATTGGCATCAATATTTACTTCACCAATATCATTTACAATAACAGCTATTTTATATCCTTCTTGATTATTTAAAATATGATTTAAAAGGGTTGTTTTACCACTTCCTAAATAACCAGTTAATAAGGTAATAGGTATACTTTTTTGCATATTAATCACTCTTTTCTTTCCTCATTTATTATAGTATTTTTTATATTTTTTAACAACTAAAAAAGATTCATTTAATGAATCCTTTATTAGTTAACTTTAGTTAGTTCGCTAAAATTATATTCTTTAGTATCTTTATTGTAACTAAATTTTAATTTGTATTGAGCTAAATCTTGGTAGTTTTCTTCAGTTATAGCAAATCCAGTTGGATCTTCTTGGTAAACTTTAGTTTTTTCGTAATCAGAATATATTTTACCATCATCATTATTTAATACAGCAAGACTTACATATACATAAGCTGAATCATTATCTTTAGTATATTTATAATTATAAGTATATAGGAAATCTTCACCACTATTACCACATGTACATATAGCTAAGTATTTATTTATATCTTTGTAATATTTAAAATTAGGACAGCCAACTTTATTATCATAGTTTGAAATATCGGTATTATAAAGGTTTTTGAAAATATCATTTATTGTTTGACCATCTAAGGTATAAAAAGTAGTTATTTCATCAGCTAGTTGTTTATCTGTTACTTTTTCACCAAACCAATTATTTAAATATTTTTTATATATTTCTTGAGTAATAGCTTCATGTTCTATCTTTTTAGAATTAAGATTAGCATAGATTAATATAGCGGTTAATTTATCTTCATCTTTTAAATCACCTAATTTGGTATTGGTAGTAAAGAATGTACCTAAGCCACCACCATCTATTTTACCAATATTGTATAAGATATTACTTTTCATTTCTAGATTATCTTTTAGATTTTGATCAGTAATTTCTACTTCTTCATTTTTAGGTTCTTCTTTAGTTTCTTCTTCTTTTTTTGCACAAGCAGTTAAAGTAAGAAGTGTAAGTAGTAGCATTAAAGCTAGTAGTAATTTTTGTTTCATTTTTATCTCCTTTTTAAGCATCTTGACAACGACTATTAAGTTCTTCTTCTAGTGTACGATTAGTCGCTTTTAAATTTTCTTTTATTAATTTTTCGATTTCTTTAGATAGTTTCTTATTATATTTTTCTAAATCATCACTATCAACTGTAAATGGTTTACCATATCTGATCATTAAGTTTTTACTACGGAATTTATAATCACCAGTAACAGCACAAGGAACGATTGTGGCTTTAGTTTTATGAGCCATAGAAACAGTACCAAATTTAAAATCAAGTAGTAAAACATCGTTAGTTTTATTTCTTGTACCTTCAGGGAATAAACCGATTACACCACCACTATTTAAAACGTCTAGAGCAGCTGATTTAGCATTTTCATCATGTATTGCACGATTGACTGGAATACAACCAACCATTTTAAAGAACCAAGCTAGTTTACCATCAAAGTATTCTTTTTTAGCCATATAGTGAATTACTCTTTTAGTAGCCATAATAGTTAAACATTGATCAAATAAATGTTTATGATTACTAGCTATAAGTAAAGCACCTTCTTTAGGTATTAATTCTTTATTTATTATTTGAGGATTATAGTATAAACGAAATAAAACACGCATTATCGGAGTTAGTATTTTATAACCTGTTTCACCTTTAAACTTCTTTTTTGCCATTTTTCTCCTCCGCTCTTTTTTCAATATTTTCTTGTTGTAATTTTCTAAAATCAACTTTACCTATCATAGTTTTAGGTAGACTTTTTCTAAATTCAAATTCTTTAGGAATTGAATAAGCAGCTAAGTTCTTTTTACATAATTCTAATAATTCTTCACGTAGTTTAGGAGTATCTTTATATCCTTGTTTTAAAGCAATATAGGCTTTGGCTACTTCTACTTTATAAGGATGTGGAATACCAATAACTGAAGAGTCCATAACAGCTGGATGTTGTTCTAATACTTCTTCAATTTGAGATGGATAAACATTGTAACCAGATGTTACAATCATACGTTTAATACGTGATTTATAAGAGACAAAACCATCTTTATCCATAGAACCAATATCACCACTATGCAACCATACGTTGCCATCTTTATGAATATGTAGAGCTTCATTAGTTTCTTTTTCATTGTTGTAGTAACCTAACATAACAGTTGGACCACAAATACAGATTTCACCTTCTTCACCGACAGGAACTTCTTCATCTGTACCAGGTTTAGTAATAGCAACATAAGTACCTGGCCAAGGAATACCAACAGTACCAGGACGAGAAGCAAATTTTAAGTCGAATGTTATAGCAGCAACGGCTTCAGTCATACCATAACCTTGAGTAAGATTAGTATTAGCACCATGTTCATGTAAAAATTTATTGATGTTTTGAACACGTTCAGCATTTAAAGTATCGCCACCAGCAATAACATATTTTAAATTAGATAAATCGACTTTATCCATACGTGAATTAGTAGTTAAGGCTTCAAATAAAGTTGGAACACCTACTAAAACACTTGGTTTATATTTAGTTAATAATTTATCAAATTCACTAGCTTTAAAAGTTGGAATTAAGATTACTTTAGCTCCAACAGCAAAGGCGTCGGTAATACTTACGGATAAACCAAAACCATGGAATATTGGCATTATCGCAAGGATTATATCTTTAGGATCAAGATCTGGTAAAGCTCTTTCAGCTTGCATAGTAGCGGCATTAAAGTTACCATTAGATAGAACAATCCCTTTAGGAGTACCTGTACTTCCACCACTATGTAAGATAACAGCTGGGGTATCACGTTTAGTATTTTCAGCTACTTTATCTTTAGAATATCTTTCACCATATTTAATAAAGTCTTTCCAATAAACAAAGTCTTCACTCTTTTTAGGTTTTTCTACTTTAAAACCTTGAGTTACTTCATAACCTATTTTCATTAAGGTAGACATTGAATCTTTAGCTGAAATAATTATAGTCTTATAAACTTCAGTGTCAGCTATAATGTTTTTTATTTTACTATAGGTAATATCCATAGCAACTAACATAACAGTTGAATATCTTTTTAAAGCTTCTTTAATTTCATTTTCGCTAGATAATGGATGAATCATATTAGCTATAGCTCCTATTTTATTAAGAGCATAAAAAGATATTACAGCTTCAGGAATATTAGCTGATAAGACTGTAACAACATCACCACGACGGATTCCTTGACTTAAAAATGAACGAGCGACTTTATCAATATTTTGATAAAATTCATGATAAGTCATTTTAGTTCCAAAGTATTCGATAGCGATTTTATTTTTGTAATTACCTTCTAATGATTTATCTTTTATGTATTTATAAATAGAGATATTAGGAACGTCAAAATTCATTTGTTGTTTAGAATAATATTTATTCCATTTAGCTTTTGGTTTTTTCTTAAGACCAATAAAACTAAAAAATTTCATATCTAAAATACCCATATTATTGCCTCTTTTCTTTTAATTTTCGACTAATTAAAGTCATTAATTTTTCATTTTCTTTAGTTAAATCATCTGATTTTAATTTATATGGTTTTAAAAATTCAATTGTTAAGTTATTTTTAAATATTTTGTATTTACCTGTTATGATGAAAGGAACAATTAAAGTATCAGTATCATGAGCCATTTTGACAGAACCTATTTTAAACGGCATTATAATATCATCAGTTCGATTGATTGTTCCTTCAGGAAATACACCTACTACTTTATTATCTTTTAAAGCTTCTATAGCATTATTTAAGGCACCTTTATCATGAATAGAACGATTAACAGGAATAATGCCCATATTTTTAAAGATAATTTTTTTTAAACCTTTCATTAAGGAATCTTTAGCTAAGAAATGAATAACATTTTTAGTACAACTAACTAATAATATACAATCAAAATTGTTAGTATGATTACCACTTAATACATATGGTCCTTCTTTAGGAATATTATCTAAACCAATATATGTTGGACGAAAAGCTATTTTAACAAATATCTTGATTAGAGGTCTAACGATTTTGTAAAACAGTGGATCTTTCATTGAATCGCTTCCTTTAATAAATTAATACGATAATTAATTTATATATCTATTTTACCATATATTAAAGATTTATTCTATTTAAGAACAAAAAAACAGATATTAATTATCTGTTATTATACTTAGTTAAATCATATTCTAATTCAAGTGTTTTGTTGTATGCAATTGCAGTTTCTTCATTTTTTATGATAAGTAAAAACCACCAAGTTTCATCTTCTTTTAAGGTATTGGTAATGTTTTCTTGCTTTTTAATTAAGGTATTAGGAACGATATTAAGGGAATAAACATTGTCTAAGGATAGTTCTTGACCAAAAGTATTAAAGAATTCTTCTTCAGTATATCCCATTTCTTCTAATGCTGCAGCGCCAGATTTATAATTGTATGTTCCTTCATAATAGTTATCATCTTGTTTAAGATAAGAATCATACCAATAAAATTTATTATCTTTAGCAAAGAGGAATAATTCGTTATTTTGACTTATCCAACCACCTAAATTACTTAGTTCAATTGTTGCTTTACTATTATTTAATTCTTCGTTAATTGGTTGTTCTTCAGGCTTTTTAAAGTAAATTGTAAGTAAAGAGATATTAATTATAATTAAAAGGATAAGAAGGATTAGAGTTATGATATTAGTTTTTAAAGATATAGTATTGGTTTTATTGTTTTTATGATGTTTAACTTTTTTTACTTTTAAGGGAATGTTATTTACTTTAAAATCTTTAGGAGGGGTTGTTTTTAAGATAGGTTTATGACAATGAGGACATGTAGTAACTTTTTTAGATATTTTTTTACCACATTTTGGACATGTCTTCATATTCTCACCTTCTTACTCTTATTATTAATATTAACAAAAAAAGAAGAAAAAAACTACTATTTGGCTTTTTTTTCTTCTAATTTATAACCTAAATTGATATCAATAAATTTAATATGATATCTTAATTTTTTTATTTTATTACGTATTTCTGATTCAATAGTTAGTAACTTATATACTCTAATATTCTTTAAAACATCAATATATAATTCTAAAGTATAATAATTACCATTTCTTACAAGTTCCATACTATTAAAAGTTACTTCATCAAACTTATTTAAAATTGATTTTATACGCATTTCAATTTCATAGTTATCTTCTACCTCGCCAAGAAGAGATAAAATATTATCTTTATATAAACCAAGTGATGTTTTAATAATTAATAAACCTAAGATAACACCACCGATTGTATCAGCATATTTTAAGAAACCAAATTGATTAGAAAACTGAGTTAGAATGATAATAATAACTACGCCTAAGGAAGTTATCATATCATCTTCTGATTCTTTACTAATAGTTATTAAAATAGGACTATTATGTTTTAAGCCTTTCATCATTAAGAAACGAGAATTAATTAGTTTAAGAATAATTGTGAATATAATAACAATTATCCACAAAACATTTATAGGATGAGAAGGATTTACGATACTATTATATATCGTATAAGAACCCATTAAGAAAATAACTGTGGCGATAAATAAATCAATAATATATTGAACACGACCAAAGCCATTTGGGTATCGACGATTAGCTTTTTTATGGCTTAATTTTGTGCCAAAATAAGCAATAATATCTGTTATCAAGCCAGATATAGAGTGAAAGCCATCAGCAATCATAGATTTACTTTGACAATATACTCCAACTAATAATTTAGTTGAAGAACATACAAAATTAACTAGCATACTAAATATTAAGGGTTTACTTTCATCTTTCATAAAATCATCACTTCTTTTTTATTTTATCACAAAAAAAGGAATATTTTTTATTAAGGTTTACAAAAATGTTAAGTATAATTAAAAAATGTTACTTATTAACAGTAACATTTTTACTATATTTTTGAATTTGATCAAGAATTTTTTGTTTTTCAGCACCATCAACAATAGTTGGACGAAAATCATTATTTGGTTTTTCTTCAGAAGAAACACGTGCGGGAACAATAACGATTTTTGAATCAACTATTTCTTTACCACTATAATAGAAATCGATATGGAAAAGGAAGGTTTCAAAATATGTTGGATTAATATGACCACCAAATGTCCAATTACCTAAACTATAAACAATGTATTTATCTTTATATAGTTCAATGCCTTGTACATTATGAGGATGATGACCAAGTACTAAGTCAGCACCATTATCAATCGCATAATGAGCGACTTCTTCTTGATCAGTATTTTGAGATAAATCTAGTTCTATGCCCCAGTGATATGTCATTATAATACTATCAACATTTTTAGCTTTTAGAGCATTGATAGCAGTTAATGTTTTATTTTTACATTCAGCAGCAGTTGATTCAGCACAATAGAAACCAGCCATACCTATTTTGACACCATTTTTTTCAAAGACATAATAGTTATCATAACCATAGTAACCTATATTAGCGTTTTTTAAGACACTCATCGTATCGTTATAGCCTTTATCGCCGTAATCATACATATGATTATTTGCTAAGTTTACAACTTCGACACTTGAAGTCGTTAAAACATCGACAGTTTCTGGAGGAGCTTTAAAATTGAAAGCTTTTTTGACACGATATGATTCATCAGCATTAGTGAAGACAGTCACCAACAGCGTTAATACTTACTTTTGTCGTATAAGATTTATCGGTCGTGGTTGAAGGAATTCTAGGATCTAAAGGTTCAGTATTGGAAGAAGATTCTTCGTTATTATTTGGAGTTGTTGGTTGTTCTTCTGCGGGTTCAGTGGTTGACTGATTGTCAACTAATGGTGTTTTTTTAGTGTTGTTATAATATTTTAAAGCTAGTGGGCAAGCGATACCAATACAAGCAAGACTTATTATAATTATTAAAATGATTTTGACTGGTTTTCTAAGTTTCATAATGCACTCTCTTTTCATTCTATCAATAGTATTATTATACTATAATTTAAATAATTTGTTTGGTATTTTTTTATATTAATATATGATATAATATTTTTGAATTTAAGTCCTCGTAGCTCAGTTGGATAGAGCAATCGCCTCCTAAGCGATAGGTCGGCAGTTCGACCCTGCCTGGGGACGCCATAAAGAGTAAAAAAGCCTTTAAAGGCTTTTTTTATTTAATAATACTAGTCTTAGAATCTGAATCCATATTAGTAAAATAACAAGAATAATTTAAATCATTACTAGAACACGTTTCTTCATCTTGACATGGTAAAATATTTAAAATAAATTCTTCTTTCATAATTGCACCATAAGAATTTTGACTTTCGACATAACCATTAAATAGGAAACGATTGTTACTTTGATTATAAGAAAATTCTGAATAAGTAAATTTGGCGGAACTTGGTGATTTTAATTTACTTTTTACATCATTTTCAAAGTTTTCTTTTACTTCTGGTTGAGGTTCATCAGAATACATCGCGTTTAAGAAAATATATTTATATTCTGGTACTTGTTTCTTATTTTCATAAAAGGTAATTTCGATATCATCATTAAATTGCCAATAAATCTTTTCTATTTTCGTTTTATCTTTATCATTAACAATCATTTTAGTAGCATTAGGTGGAAAGTACATACTGTCACACGTTACATAAACATTAATGAAGTATTCATTTTCTTTTTCAGTATCTTCGATAATATCATAAAGATTTAGACAATCTTCACTATCACTATCTTTTCTTAGAGCATGATAAATATTATTTAATAAATCTTTAGCTTCGCCTTGGTCATAATCACCTAAAATGAGAATATTTCTTAAATCTTCATCATATCCTAATGAAACATGGCGAATTATACTAATGGTATAGTTAATAGAAAAGATAAAACCAAAAAGAATAGCAAAAATAGATAAGATGCTTATCATTTTCTTTAGTTCTTTGCGATATTTATTATTTTTAATATTAAAGATTATTAATGATAAGGTATTTAAAATTAATGATAAAAGAATAAATAATTCTTCAAAGAAGTCATTACTCTTTTCAAAGATAAAGATAATAGATATACCTGCTATTATTTGATAAATAAGTAAAGAGTTTTTAACAATAGTATATCTTTTTAAATCACAAAATAAACTTAATATGAACAATAAGACACCAAGACAGAAGTAGACAATTATAATTAATTTAAGTAATGAAAGTGCTAACAACATATTAATTACTCCTTTACGAGTTTATTATAACACTTGTTATATTTTTGTTTGTAAAAAATCATTTTTTTTAAATTTTCTATGGAAAATAAAGAGAAAAGCAATGGAAAATGTAGCACCACAAGTATCAATAAGAACATCTAATATTTCACCAGAACGACCAGATATGAATAACTGATGAATTTCATCACTACAAGCATAAATAAAGCATAAAATAAAAGGATAAATAAGGGCTTTAGGAGTTAAGCCATATATTTTATAGTAAAGGCGAAAACTTAGAACTCCGAGAATAAAATATGCCGTAAAATGAGCTGTTTTACGAACGATTTTAGAATATGTAGAGGTTAGTTTTTGTTGTTCTTCTTGAGATAGTTCTTTAGAACTAATTGTAGAAACAATTTTAACAATTAAGCTGTTACTTGTTTCTTTTGAAACGTTTCCATTTTGATTAGAAAAGTTAAAGATTATGAACATCCAAACGATAATTAATATTATATTAAAAATATATTTTCGCATCATAAAACACCTTTTTCTTAAATAATGGTATCAATTTTTATTTTATTATTCAATGTTTAATAAAAAAAAAGACTTATTATTAAGCCTTGTTTTCATTGGAGATTAATTTGATGTATAAAGAACTATCTTTTTGTTCAAGTGTAAATTCAATCTCTTGATTTTCTTCTAAATGATAGTTCTTTTGAGGATCTTTATCTAAATGAGCAAAGATACTTTCTTTACTATTATATTCGATAAAGCCACAATCTTTTTCTTTACTCCACCATTTCACTCTACCTTTCATTTCTCTACCCTTTCTTTATTATAAATATAATATCATACATTTGTTTGTACTACAATATTTTTTCTCTTTATTTTATATTATATTTACTAATAAAAAAATTATGCATCGGATAGGCTATTTTGGTGGTCCCCCCCCTCCCAAAAAAAGGGCAAAAAAAAATTGGCGACTACCTATTTTTGCTTAGAGCTATCGTCGGCGTATAAGTGCTTAA
>CANRNY010000018.1 GCA_947632085.1 uncultured Bacilli bacterium
ATATTGAAATGATTCTTGAAAAAGAATTTATGAGCGATGAACCAAGTGAATTCTTAGAAGAACAATTTATGGATGATTCTGAACTTAAAGAAGAAGTAACAGAACTTGAACAAGCTACATCTGTTGAAAATGATTTAGTTCAACAATTAAGTTAAGAGATGTAAGAAATTACATCTTTTTTCTTGCCCTAAAAGTATATTGCTATCCTATATTTTACGTGATAAAATTAAAATGGGATATGGTTGATATGGAAAAATCAAGAAAAGAAAAAGCAATAGCTCAAGCTTTAGCTAATTTACAAATTGATCGTATATATGTTAAACCTGATTTTATTAACAATTATCGCCAAAAACATAATATTCCTCCTACAAATGGATTAAAATTAGTTTTTAAAAGAGGTGAAAATAATGGTCATAAAAGGTGAACTTCCTGAAGAATATCTTCGTTTATGGGAATCTTATTTATACCCTGGAACTAATACCTTAAAAAATAAATTTGGTATTACCGATTATGATGAATTAAAAGAAAAAGAAGCTGAAGTTTCCTTTGAAAAATTAGTTGAATTATACGAGCATCCAATAAAAGGCTCATTTGACAAAAAACACTTATGCGATATTCATCGTTATATTTTTTCTGATGTATATGATTGGGCAGGGGAATATCGTCTTGTTTATATGGCCAAAAATAATTCTTATTTTGCTTCTGTTGATATGATAGATACCTATCTAGAACAAGATTTAAAAATGATGAATGAAGAAATAAATAAAGTTACTTATCTTCCTGAGTTAGCATCTTTCTTAGCATCGTATTATGTTTATTTATTAAACGTTCATCCTTTTAGAGAAGGTAATGGTCGATCAATAAGAGAATTTTTAAGAGAATTCGTTCTTGCTAAAACTCCATCATTACAAACTGGTCCTTTAGAATTAGATTTAACCAAAATTGATGGAGACAAAATAAATGAAGTAATTTCTCTTGCTTTAGCATTTCGTGGCCCAATAGAAGAAGAGTTTATGAAGGCCTTAACTCCACTTGAACCAGAAAATGAAAGCGAAATAAAAATGTGAAATATTAATTTATTTCACATTTTTTATTAAAAGTCATTTGTAATTTCTTTTGTAAAAACTCTTCTTCAAATTGTTTTTGTAAATCAGATGATGGAGTAGGTCGTTTTTGATATACTTTTCCTCTTAATTCATATATGTGGTAAGCTTCTTCATATAATTTAATACACATTAATGCTGATTTTAAATCAACAATTTGCGGAGTTAACAAACTTACACCACATACAATTCCATCACTATCGGTAACAGGAACAACATAAAACATTCCTGACATTGTTTCTAAATTAACATTAGCTGTATGAGCATAAGGTTTAATAAATGACCAAAACTCTGGTTCATAATCTAAAAATACTTTCATACTATCTAAGTCTTCAACCAAAGCGATTACTTCTTTTGCATAACTATCTGTTTGAGTAATTGTTGAAAAATCCTTTCTCGGACGTATTCCACGTCTTTCTTCCTCACATTCACAAGCACTTTCAACTTCTTCTATAACGCTATAATAATATTCTACTGTCTTATCATTCAAAGAATCTAACATTAACACAACTTTTAAAGCTGCATCAACATCTACTTTATCAACATTCTTTAATATAAAGTTTAATAATTTATTTTCTTTCTTTAAAATTTGATACATTTCCTTAATAACATTTAAATTATCTCTTGTAACATTACTTTTTCTTCCAAAAGCCAATAAAGATTTAAAATACGAACCTAAACTATAATAAGTAACTAAAGCCATTTGTTCAATTGAACCATGTTTCATCTCCTTAATATCACTTATTAACCCGTCTTTATCCCTCGTCATAGACTCCATAAAACCACCTGAGTATTATTATAGTTAAATATTTTAAAAAAGCAAATAAAAAAGAATCTAATGATTCTTATTCTATGCGTTATGTTTAATTCTTTGATAAACTAACTTTAATTTTTGTCCATCATCTTTTTTCTGACGCCAATCACTAGCATAACTAGTATCTTTATAACTTTCTAAGCTATCATCAACAATATCACTTAATTGATCATATTTTTCTAAGTCATAAAGCATTTTTATTTTGAAGTTACATTCCTCTGATGAAGTAGGATATTCTAAAATCATTTCTATTTGTTGATAAATATAATCTTTATCTCCAACAAAAACATCACTACCATCTACAGCAAATGAATAAACATAATTTTCCTCATTTATTTTTATTTCCTCATCTATATAAGTTTGAAAGTTAGTAATAGGGTAGAAATTACCATTTTCTAACATATCTCTACTAACTTCCTGAAAATAATATTTATTACCTGGAATATCGTCATTATTAGCATAAGTATTAGAGCTATTAATTGTACTAACACCTTGACTCAAATAAGCTTGAACCTCTTCTTCAATATATTCTTGTTTTAAATGACAAACAATAGAAGTTAAAGTCGTAAATTGTTTAGATAATTGCTTTTGAATAAAGTATTTATCATCTTCTTTATACACAACAGTTAACTTTGTTAAAAAAGGTAACTCTTCATCTGGCATCGCATTTAAAAATCCAATTATTTTTTTCATTATCTCACCTAACCATTAAATTAATAGTTGTAAAGGTATTATACTGAAATAACTACCATTTTACAACTAAAATTATTCATTTTACCAAATAAAAACTCGAACCAAAATTCGAGTTAAATTTCATTCTGGTGGAGGATGTGGGATTC
Organism: uncultured Bacilli bacterium; assembly: GCA_947632085.1. Taxonomy (GTDB): domain Bacteria; phylum Bacillota_I; class Bacilli_A; order RF39; family UBA660; genus Coprovivens. The sequence goes on from CANRNY010000018.1 coordinate 2,757, forward strand.
GAACCCGCGACCCCCTGCGTGCAGGGCAGGTGCTCTAGCCAGCTGAGCTAATCCCCCGAGAACATATTAATAGTACCATATATTTTTAGCACTTGCAAGTTTTTTTTAATAAATTTCAATAATTTGTGCAAAAAAGACTTTAAGATCACTATTTACAATAATATAATGACTATTTTGGTTTATTTGTTCAATTTTACCTTCCTCTATATATATTTTTCCATCTTTAAAATATTTTATTCTTATTTCTTCTTTTGTTTCATAAGAATCAAAAACTTTCTTTTGTAATTCATTTTGTTGATCTTCAGAAAGAGTAGGCATTTTTACTTTGTTTTTCTTTTTTAAAACATCATTAATCATCGAAGATCCACTAGCTACAGCATTAAAAGGTTGCCATTTAACCATTCCACGATCCATCATGCACTATGTCCTCCAATCTTTTTATTTCTTTCCTTAATTGTTGAATCATTAAGTAAAGAAGAAGCTTTTAATAAACTATTTTTTCCAAACTTTCCGGTTATTTCATCAACCATTTTATCTTTTATATCTTCCTTTTGTTCTTCTTCAAAATCCTCAAATAAATTTAACTGAATACTATTCTTATTGGTTAGTCTTCCAGCACTAACTCCAACTTTTCTAATTGGCATATTAGTATAAAAACGATCAAATAAAAGTAAACAAATATTTAAAATAACTTTACTACTATCAGTAGGTGTATCAATTTTCATTACATGATAAAACCCACCACCAACATTTTTTGAATACCCAATAGCTAACCCAATAACAGTTGCTTGCTTATTATTTGCACGTAATCTTCGACAAACAACATCAACCATCTCACTAATTATTATTTTGACATTATTACCATTATAATCTTTAAATAAAACCTGACTATTTGAATATGATTTATCAAGTGGTTTTGCATTTACTAAATCACTTATTTTAGATAAATCTATCCCATTAGCATGTTCCCATAATTCTAAACCCATCACCCCAAATTTCTCTTTTAATTTATTTTTATCATATAAAGCTAAATCACCAACAGATATAATACCCAAACCATTTAATCTTTTTTCCATTCTTGGTCCAATTCCCCACATTTTAGATAGTGGCGTAATTTTCCATAACTTATTTTTTACATCATCATAAGTCCATTTAGCGATTCCATCCTTATATTTCTTAGCTTCTAAATCCATTGCTACTTTAGCCAGTAAAATATTTGGTCCAATCCCAGCATTAGCTGTTAAACCAGTTCTCTTAGTTATTTCATTTAATATTTCTTTAGCTAATTCATAGTCTGTTTTCTTATACATTTTTAAATAATTTGTTACATCTAAAAAACATTCATCAATAGAGTAGACGTGTAAATCCTCTTTAGCTACATAATCTAAATAAACACTAATAACTTCTTCACTTTTTTGAATATAAAGACTCATTCTAGGAGGAACAATATTGTATTTAATATTTTTTGGTATTTCAAAAAGTCTGCCACGTGATTTAACTCCTTGCTTTTTTAAATAGGGTGTAACAGCTAAAGTAATAGCACCATCTCCTTGCTTTGGATTAGCTACAACTAAAGGAGCAGTAAATGGATCTAAACCTCGTTCTACACATTCACAAGAAGCAAAAAAACTTTTTAAATCAATACTTAAAATATTTCTTTTAACATAAACATTCTCATCCATCTCACATCACCAATAACAAACATTTGTTCTAAAATAATTATATAAAATAAAACATAATATTGCAATGTAAAAAATTGCCAAAGCTAAATATTTTCGTTATACTAAATTTGGTGATATTATGAATATAACAATATGGAATCAAGAAAATTATCAAAATTACTTAGCTTATTTAAAGAGTTTATCTAACTTAAAATATAAAAATTTTCAAAGTAGTTTATGTCAAACTAAGTATCTAATGTTAGGTATTAAAATTCCCACTCTAAGAAGTATTGCTAAACAAATAAGTAAAAGTAATTATGAAGATTTTTTAAAATTAGTTACTAATACTTATTATGAAGAAGTCTTAATTGAAGGCTTAGTTATCGCTAATATTAAAGATGAAAAAATATTTAGTAAGTATTTTAATAGTTATCTTAAAAAAATTGATAACTGGGCGATATGTGATTCTTTTTGTAATAGTTTAAAAATCGTTAATACTAATCCAAAAAAATATTTTAATTTGTCTTTAAAACTAGCTAATTCACCTAAAGAATTTACATCTCGTGTCGGTTTAATAATTATATTAAACTTCTTTATAAAAGAAGAATATTTACAAGATATCTTTAATTTATTAGATAATATCGAATCAGATAAATATTATATTAATATGGCTGAAGCCTGGTTAATTTGTGAATTATATATTTATTATTCAAAAGAAACTACTAATTATTTAAAAAATAATAATTTAAATAGCTTTACTCACAATAAAGCAATAAGTAAAATTAGAGAATCATATCGTATCTCAAAAGAAGATAAAGAATATTTAAATACTTTAAAAAGGAAATAATATTTGTTATTATATTAATGGTGATAAAATGAAAAAGAAATTGTTAATAATTTTTTTATTGCTCTTATCATGTCCATTCTTACTTAGTGGCTGTGATAAAAAAGAAAAGCAAGAAGATAATAATTCTAAAGAACAAACAAAAGAGGAGGAAAAAATCGTGACTGAAGAAATAACAGAAGGCGAAATCGAAGGTTATAAATTTAAAGAAACTGATAAGGTTACTGAAAGAGTTAAAATTCAAATGCAAAATGGTGATATCATCTTAATAGTTTTATCTAATTCTGATGCTCCAATTACCATAGCTAATTTTCAAAAGTTAGTTAGTGAACATTTCTATGATGGTTTAACATTCCATCGTATTATGAAAGATTTTATGATTCAAACTGGTGATCCAAACGGTAATGGTACTGGTGGCTCTGATGAAGAAATAAAAGGTGAATTTTCTCTTAATGGAGTTAAAAACGATATGTCTCATACCAGAGGCGTAGTATCAATGGCTCGTCGTGGTGGCAACCCTGAAACAGCTGAAACAATGAATAGTGCTTCAAGTCAATTCTTTATTGTTCATCAAGACTCAACATACTTAGATGGTAATTATGCTGCCTTTGGTAAAGTCTTTGCTGGTATGGATGTTGTTGATAAATTAGCAGCTACGGAAGTTGGTCCTGATGGTCAGACTCCAGTTGTTAAACCAGTTATAAAATCAATAAGGTTTATTGAAATCGAAAAGGTTTAATAAAAACCTTTTTTTTCTTTAAAAAAAATGATAAAATATAAAAAGAATGATAGGTGGTAAAAATGGCTGAAGAAAAAGCGAAAAAAAATACTAATACAAAAGCTAATCATAATTCTCAAAGCAAAAAAAATAATAATTATCGTAGAGGACAAAATTACAAGCGTAAAAAAACAAGTAGTGCTAATCGTAAACCAAAAACTTCTACCCAAAATAAAATTACTAAAGTTAAAGAAACAACTTCTAGTGTAACAAAAGAACTAAAAGAAAAAGTTACACCAATTGAAGAACCTAAAGTAGAGGTTAAAGAAGAACCTAAAGTAGAAGTAAAAGAAGAAAAAAATGAAAAAGTCGAAAAGAGCACATCAAAAGCTAAAGAAGAACAATTAGAAAAAACAATTATTTTTGATGGTACTCAAAATAAAAATCTTGATGATGTAGTTGATAGATTAGAAGAAGACAATGTTGTTTTAGATGATAAAGTTATTAAAAGAAGCAAAACTAAAAAAGCTATAATTATTCTTTTAATCGTTGCTATCGTTGGTATCATAATTTCTGCTACCTCATACGTTGTATCTCATGAAACTAATAATAAGTTACAAGAAAATGTAAATATTAATATATATAAGAAAGTAAATAAGGTAATTAAAAAAGAGGGAAAGTTATCTCCTAAAGAAGAACCAGAAGAACTAAAAGAAGATTATGAACACATTAAAACGATTTCTCTAGCTGAACTAGAACAAAAAATAGTTGATAAAGAAGATATGATTGTTTTAATTGCTAGTACAAACTGTTATCATTGTGCAGCTTACGAACCAATTGTTGAAGAAGTATTTGCCGAAAACAATAAAACAATTTATCGTATTAATGTTATCTCATTAAGTAAAGAAGAAGGCGAAAGATTACTATCATATTATTACTTTAAAACAACACCAGTTATCTTCAGTGTTAAAGATGGTTATGTTTCTTCTGAAATAAAAAATTCAACAACCAAAGAAGACTTAACCAACTGGTTAAAATTACAATAAGATTTAAAAAAACAACTATAACAAGAAATTATAGTTGTTTTTATTTTTAGTTATAGCAAATCTTGACAAACAAAATAAAATGCTTATAATAAAAACCATTCAAAGGGGGCTTATTTATGGCATTACCATGTAATAATCTAAACCTTAACTTGTACAGGGTTTTCTATGTTGTAGCTAAAACAAAAAGCTTTTCCGAATCATCTAGAACACTTCATATTTCGCAACCAGCAATTTCTAAACATATTCAAAACCTGGAATATGAACTTAATACATTATTGTTTTATCGTACCAATCGTGGTATTGATTTAACTCCTGAAGCTAAAGCCTTATTTAATTATGTTGAAAAAGCTTATAATTTTTTAATGCTTGGCGAGAAAGAATTACAAGAAGGTAAAGAACTAATGAAAGGTAAAGTTTCTATTGGTGTTCCAACTTTCATTAGCATTTATTACTTGAGTGACTATGTCAAACAATTTATGCAAGAGCATCCTAATATAGTTATTAAAATGACTAATCGTGAACCTAGTGCTTTATTTGACTTATTTTATCAACATACTCTAGATTTACTTATCATTCCTGATTATTCAAATCACTTAAAGTCTAATAAAGATTTAAAATCAATAGAAATAGCCCGCGAAAAATATTGCTTTGTTTATAATAAAGAAAAATTAGATAACCCTAATGTTTCTAACTTAGAAGAACTTTCAACTAAACAACTTCTTTTACCTGTTAAAACAACCGAATCTAGAAAACAAATAGAAGAATGTTTTAGTCGTAAAGGTCTAACCACTGATCCAATTATGGAATTAGAAACGAATGAAATGATGTTAAAATATATTAAAGAGGGTATGGGTATTGGTTATATATTAGAAAGTATAGCTAAAACTGAACCAGACCTTCAAATAATTGATTTAGTTGAAGAACTACCTCGTGAATCAATTACAATTGTTTATAACGAAACAACATTAACAAATTCTTCCAAAGAATTTATTAACTTAATAACTCATATTGACTAATAAAGCCGTTATAATTATAAGTTATGGCTATATAACTATTTTATCATTTGAGTTATACTAGTATAATGGTATATTTATAAAGGAATTTAAAAAGGTGATATAAATGGAAAACAATATAATTGAAATGCATGATACTTGGCTTGCCGTAAATTCAATTGTTGGTTGTACTAATGGATGCAAATACTGTTTCCTTCAAGCAACAGGTGATAATTTAAACAAGCCAAAAGTTTTAGTAACTCCTGAAGAAGCTATTACTAAATTATTTAAATCAAAATATTATAATTCAACTATTCCTGTATGTTTATTACCAAATACCGATCCTTTTTTAAATCAAAATAATATCAAATATGTTACAGCATTAATAGACCATTTAGCTACTAAAGAAGTTAAAAATCCTTTAATCTTAATAACTAAATGTTTTATTCCTGACGAATTTATTGCTAAAATTCATTTTTTAATGCAAAAAGGAATGCAATTTGTTATTTATTTAAGTTATTCAGGATTAGGTAAAAAATATGAACCAAATATTAATTATGACGATATTAAAAGTAATTTTAAAAGATTACATGAAAACAATATTCCTATAATTCATTATTTCCGTCCATTTATTCCTGAAAACTCTGATCCTAAAAAAATTGAAGAAATCTTAAATTTTGTTTCTCAATATACTAAAGTATCAGTTACTACTGGTTTAGCTTTAAGAAAAGACTTTATTGATAAAATTGATTTTTGGGATGTTACTAAAGACAGAAAAGAAGAATGCCTAAAAGCTATCAGTTTATGGCCTGAACAAGCTTATAATTATTTATTTGAGGATTATCATCATTCTCAAAATAACTTTCAAACCAATTCTTGTGCTTTAGCTGAGACTTTAAAAAGACCAAGTCCAGGTTACTATGGAACTACTGAATGTGAAAAATATAATCATTGTTCAAAAGAACAACGTGCCTTATGTGCTAGCTTTAAAAATCAAAATCTTGATATCAAAGAAAAGCTTCATAATTTATTAGTTCGTTTAAATATTGATACGGAACACATAGAAGTTATTATTGAAGATAATGGTATTTTAATTAAAAATGCTGATATCAAAGCCGGTGATGCTTCATATCTAACCTTTGCTTTAGGTAAAAAAGTCACCATCGATAAAAAAAGAGATGATGATAATGTTTTTAATTCATCATTTACAAACTCAAAATATTTGATAATAAAATAAAAAGTAGTATAATGTTTATACTAACTTTTTTTACTTAAAGGGGCGATTTTATGAAAAACATAAAGAAATTTATTGATACTAAATTATCTAAAGCTGTATCTTTAAAAGAACAATTTAAAGTATTAGAGAAAAAAGACTGGGATAGTTTAACTGTTTTATTAGAACTTAATATTCAATTAAGTCATTTATATAATGTCTTAAATAGTAATGATGCTATTAATGAACAAGGTCGTGAAATAGATAATCTAGGTGATGAAATAAGTGATGTTTTACTTCAATTATCATATTTATCATACTTAGAAAAAATAGATTTTTCTTCACTTGATGACTATCAAAACTATACTTACGATAAATTAGAAGGTATAAGTGTTTTATTCGGTCAATTAACTGAAGCTTTTCTAGAAGATTATGACTATCGTTTTGCTAAATCTCGTCCTGGTTATTCTACAAATAAAGAATTTATTACTGATCGTATTATAAAAATGTTTATTATTGTTTCTAATTTAGCAGATAAATATAATATAAATATTTTAAGTGAATTTGATACTATGTATGATGATGCAACTAATTTTATAAAACAAAGTATAGGTAAATAAAATGGAATATCTAGATGTTTTTGATGAAAATTATCATTTAATAGGTAGTGCTTCTAAACAAGAAGTTCATGAAAAGGGCCTATGGCACCAAGTTTTTTCATGTCTATTTGTTAATACTAAAAAAAATAAAGTCTATCTTCAATATAAAAATGCGACCCATAATGACGTTGCGCATACTAATAAATTAGATATTTCTGTTGGTGGTCATTTATTAAAAGGAGAAAAAGTATCTGATGGTATAAGAGAAATTAAAGAAGAATCATCACTAGATGTTCCTTTTAATAAGTTAATATCTTTTGGTATTCGTAAAATTGATAAATATATTAACGATAATTATCAAATAAGAGAATTTTCTCATCTCTTTATTTATGATAGTGAATTTAATTTAAACGACTTAAAAAGTTTAGATGATGAAGTATTATACTTTGTTGAATTTGATCTTGACGAATTAATATCCTTTGTTAAACATCCCACGACAATTAAAGGATTAACTCCTTATGGCTATGAAGAATATAATGAAAATAATTTTATCAAAGCTTATATTGAAGACGATCATCTATATCTTAATTATTTTCTTTTAGTCAAAAAATATATGCAAAATGAACCATTAAAAAATTTAACTTGGTCAAATATCATTTAAAAGGAGTAATCTCCTTTTTTAAATACTCTCTTATATAGACTAAATATTAAAAAAATGCTAAAATAACTAAAGGTGATGCCGAATGTTAGAAATAGATAAATTAACTGTCTTTGCTGATAATAAAGAAATATTAAAAGACTTTTCTTTAAATGTTAAAGAGGGCGAAACTCATGCCTTAATGGGAACTAATGGTGCTGGTAAAAGTACTATTTGTCGTGCTATTTTAAAAGATCCTAATTATACTATTACATCTGGAGATATAATATATGATAATCATAACTTAAAAGATTTAACGACAACTGATATTTCTCGTTTAGGTATTATGATGATTAGTCAAAGTCCTATCGCAATTGAAGGAGTTACTAACGCTGAAATGCTTCGTTTAGCTTTATCCGAAAAAACTAACGAACACATAGATATTTTTAAATTTTCTAAACAAGCCAAAGAAATATGCGCTAAATTATCTATTCCTGAAAGTTTTTTACACCGTGATATCAATAGCGGTATGTCTGGTGGCGAAAGAAAGAAAAACGAATTACTACACATTTGGATGTTAAAACCTCGTTTCTTAATCTTAGATGAAGTCGATTCTGGTTTAGATGTTGATGCTTTAAAGATTGTTGCTAATTCTATTAAAGATTATCAAACCGAAACTAATTGTTCTATATTATTAATAACTCATAATCCTAAATTACTTGAAATATTAAAACCTGATTATATTCATATCTTAGCTGATAAGAAAATAATTAAAACTGGTGATGCTTCACTAGCTAACGATATTGAAAAGTACGGATTTAAAGAATTTCTTGATGAAAATGCAATAGAAAGAAATAAAAAAAATGAATAGAATAGTAATAGATAAAGAAAATAATATAGATATAAAAGATAACGCTTTAATCTTAGATATTAAAACATCTAACTTAACAATAAATTGTAAGGGTAAAGTATTATTACAAGAAGTAAATTCTAAAGAAGATGAAAACCTTCATTTAACAATTAATATTTTGCCACATAGTTCCTTAATATATAATCGTTTTATCGTTCATAATAAAATGAATAATCACATTATTATTAATCAACATCAAGATAGTCATGTAAATTTTAATTATTCCTTAATTGCCCATGACGAATGTAATTTAAAATTTGATTGTAATTTAACTGGGGATAATAACGAAACGGAGATAAAAGTTGCTGCTGTTACAGAAGATAAAGGCCGTGCTATTATAGAATCAACTGCTGATACTAAACCTAAAATCAAAGAAAACAACTTAATTGAAAGTATTAAAGTATTAGTTTTAAATAATGAAGAAAGTGTATGTATTCCTAATCTTTTAGTTGCTTCTAATGAAATAGAAGTTAATCATGCTGCAACTATTAGTTCCGTTGATCAAGATTATTTATTTTATTTAAATAGTAAAGGAATAAGTACAGAAAGTGCTACAAAATTAATTAAGAATGGTTATCTTTTAAGTAATTTAGTAAATAATAAAGAACTAAATAATCAAATAAAAGAATTTATCGGAGGTGAATAATAAATGAATCGTGAAGATTTTCCTATGATGAATAGTGGTTATATTTATTTAGATAATGGAGCAACTACTTGGAAACCACAAGTTGTTATTGATAAAATAAATGACTATTATACTAAATTTACTGCTAATGCTCATCGTGGTGATTACGATATATCTTTAAAAGTTGATAATGAGTATGAAAATGCCCGTGATATTGTTAAAGAATTTATTAATGCTAAAACTCGTCAAGAAATAATCTTTACAAGTGGTGCCACAGATTCCCTTAATCTAGTTGCCGAAGGATTCTTTAAAGATAATATTGAAGCTGGCGATGAAATAATTATTACTGAAGCTGAACATGCCTCCAATGTATTACCTTGGTTTAGACTAGCTAAAAGTTCTGGTGCAAATGTTAAATTTTGTCCTTTAGATGAAAATCATTACGTTACATTAAATAACTTAAAAAAAATTATTACTCCACGTACCAAAATTATTAGTTTAGCCATGATAACAAATGTTATCGGCGATTTAAGACCAATTAAAGAAATATGTGCTTTTGCTCATAAACACAATATCTTTGTTGTTGTCGATGGAGCTCAAAGCGTTCCTCATATCAAAACAGATGTTCAAGATTTAGATTGCGACTTTTTAGCTTTCTCTGGTCATAAATTATGTGGCCCAACTGGTATTGGTGTTTTATATGGTAAATATGAACTACTTGATGATATTGAACCTAAAAATCTAGGTGGAGGAATGAACGAATCATTTGATACAATTGATGATGTATATTTAAAACCGCTTCCTACTAGATTAGAAGCTGGAACACCAAATATTGCCGGAGCAATTGGTTTAGGTGCCGCTTTAGAATATCTATCATCTATTGGTATAAATAAAATAACTGAACACGAAAGAACATTAAGAAAATATCTTGTTGATAAATTAAAAGAAATACCTCATATAAAGATAGTTAATGAAGAAAGCGATAGTGGAATCGTTGCTTTTAATGTTGATGATATCTTTGCCCAAGATGTAGCTGTTTACTTAAATAAATATCATATATGTGTAAGAGCCGGTAATCACTGTGCTAAAATTTTAAAAAATGAAGTCGGTGTTAAAAATACTATTCGTATAAGTATCTATTTTTATAATACTAAAGAAGAATTAGATAAATTAATTGATTTATTAAAAGATAAAGATAAAATATTAAATGAAATGCTATAGGAAGTGATAACATGTTAGATCCTAATCTACGTAAAGAAATAATAATGGAACACTATTTAAATCCTTTAAATAGAAAAACAATCGATAATCCAGAATTTATAAAAGTTAATACTAATAGCGAAACCTGTATTGATAATATAGATTTATATGTCTTATTTGATAAAGATATAATTAAAGATATTTATTTCAATGGAGAAGCATGTGCTATATCAACTTCTGCTACTTCAATCATGATTAAATTATTACGTGGTAAAACTATAAGTGAAGCTAAAGAAATAATAAAAAATTATAATAATATGATTGAAGGTAAAGAGTTTGACGAAGAGTCTTTAGAAGAAGCATGTTGTTACGAAGAAATATACAAACAACAAAATAGAATAGGTTGTGCTACTATTCCTTATCGTGGAATAGTTAAAGCTCTTGAAGAATATGAAAAAAAACAGAAATAATTTTCTGCTTTTTTTTTAATTGCTAAAAAGAAATAAATATAAAGCCAAAAGACTAACTCCAACAAACAAAGCTCCTATTAGTGCCATCATAATAATTGCAACGTGTCCTGAATCTTCAATACGAAATTCTTCTGGATCATCAGGATTAATCCATAACTCGACAATATCATTAACTTTTAAAACATTTACATTAGAATAATTACCTTTATCAATACGATAATTTTTTGAATTAAAATAAAATTCATATACTGGTGAATAAACCATAACTCCATCAAAATGATCTTCTTTTACTTCTACTACTTTAGCCATAACTTTTGTTGGAGTTTTCTTATTTAACATCTTTTTAACAATTGAAGGGATAATAATTAAACCAATACCTATTACAAAAAAGGCTCCAAGTATAATTAATGGCAAAACTTTATCCCAATTAATATCTAACTGTGGATTCATCATCATAATTGGAATAACGATTAATGCCAGTCCCACAATACTAAAGATAATTCCCGGCCATGCTTTATTTAATAAAGCAATTATTCCAAAAACCAAAAAGTATTGACCCATACAAATAACAGCATAATATGAATTAATATTTCCAAGAATAAATGTTAAAAACAAAGAACCAACAAACCAAAATATAAAAATTAGTCCCAAAGCAACAACTAGTGATGCTTTTGGATCCCTTTTTCCTTTTGGTTTAATATAATCTTTTTTATTAATTGTAAAAATATCTCCAGTTGCATTATCTTTAACGGTATAAAAAAATTCATGTTTTTCTATAATAGTCCAATTATGTTCTTTCTCAATTATAGAATCCTGTTCATCTTTCTTAATATCGTCATACATAAAATCACCTAATCTTATATTAAGAATAAAACTTTTTAAAATATATATCAAGAAAATGAATAAAAAAACTTTTTCCTAGACATAATAAAATTAGAAAGGAAGATATAATGAAAAAAGTACCAGAAATAATTTCTACAAAAGACTTAACTTATTTAGAAGATCAATTTAATTGGCATTTTACTTTATGTAAAAAAGCTGAAACTTATAGTCATCTAGCAGAAGATGAAACTCTTAGTAAACATTTTATCGAAGTATCTAAAAAACATGAACAAATATGTAATAAAATTATTAAAATTTTAAAGGAGGCAGAATAATGGCTACTAAAATCGCTTGTGATAAAGTTGAAGTTGAAGCAATTAGAGAAATGAATGATCGTGATTTAATTGTTGATTTATTATCATCAGAAAAAGCTATTACAACTAATACAGCTATCGCTTTAACTGAAGTTAGTAATGATAAACTACATAATACTATTCTTGACTTCTTTGATACTGTTAAAGATATTCAAGCTGAAACATATGAAATAGCTTGGAACTTTGGTTGGTATACCTTAGAAGAAAGTGAAGTATCTAAAATCAAACAAAAAGAAAAAGATTTACAAACTAAATTAGATGAGTTAAGCAATTAAATAATGTTTATACATTATTTTTTTCTTTGTTCACCAAATAAAATATTATGCCATAATTTTCAAATAATTATATTGATCTCATTTTCTGTTTCTTAATTACTAACAATAAATATATATATTATAAAAAGACCAACTACAACAAAGGAAGCTCCTACAAATAATAGAGCGTTTCTCGTAAACTTTTCAGAATATTCATCATATCTTTCTTCAGGATTATTAGGATTAATTGATAACTCTACAATTTCATTAATTTTAGGAATATTTGATTTAAAATATTCATTACCATCAATACGATAAGTATGTGAATTAAAATCATATTCATATACTGGTGAATACAATACCTTTCCTTCAAATTGATCTTCTATTATATCTATTACTTTAGCCATAACCTTTACGGAATTTCTATTTCTTTTCATCTTATTAATAATTGTTGGTACAACCATTAATACGATTCCTATAAGCAAAAAAACTCCAATCATAATTGCCGGTAAAACTTTATCCCAATTAACATTTAGTTGTGGAATTATTGTTAAAATTGGAATAACCATCATTGCCAAACCCAAGATACAAGGGATAAGTCCTGTCAAATGTTTATTATATAAAATAATTATTCCAAATCCTAAAAAGTATTGACCGAAGCCAATAATCATAAAATATGGATGAATATTCATTAGATAAAATGTTAAAAATAAAGAACCAACAAACCAAATTATAAAAACAATCCTTAATATCATTTTTGTTTTTTCATCTACTACATCATTTGGATTAATATTGTTTTTCTCGATTATAGTATCATGTTTATTTTTATCTATCTTGTTATCCATAAAATCACCTTATCTTATATTAATAATAAAACATTTTTATTTTTAGCGCAATATAACCTATTATAGACTTAAAGTTAGAAAATAAAAAAAAGACTTACAAACTAAATTAGATGAGTTAAGTAATTAAATAAGCTTTATACATTATTTTTTTCTTTGTTTTCCAAATAAAATATTTATGATATAATAATCAAAGTAGAATAGAGGTATTAGTATGGAAGAAAAAAGGTTAGAAATAATTGACCATATCAAAAAACGTTTAGCATCTTTAGAAGAACTAGGTAAAGTATATTCTGAAGATAAAATAAATAACTTAGCTTTAAAACTTCTTTCAACTAATAAATCTTTGGAAGAAATAAAACAACTAATTGATAATAAATTTTCTAATGAAGTAAGAAAAATAAATCATAATAACCATCTAGCTACCTTAAAAGAATACTATTTATCAAGTATTGATAAATTAAAACGTGGTAATAACTGTTATCTTCTATCTTATGAAGAAGGCGTTAAAATTCTTGAACAAGCTCATATTAAAGAAGACAAAGAAATAAATAAATATTTAAAACAAGTTATTGTTAATAAAATATTTGTCGGCTACCAAAAAGATAATAGTGTTATTAATGATTATGAATTAATAATGAGTGATATCGCTTATTTACTAAAAATAAGGTATGCTAAAACATATCGTGTTTTTGATTCTAAAATGGAACCACAAGGTATTTTAAATATTTCTTTTGCTAATAAAAATGAAAGATATTTAAATTTTGAAGAAACACTACATTTTATTAAAGAAGAATCGCCTAATTTCACTTTAAAAACTGAATTAGAAGCTTATCATGATAAAAATATTAAACGTGGTCTTAAAACAGCCAAAAGTCTTGATGATTATCAAAACAATTTAGAATATATTTTTAAACTATTCCAATCATTACCTGATATTACTAAGAAAAATATTGAAAAATTAAAAAAAGATTATTTAAATATGAAAGTCTTTGAAATACTTATTAATAGTTTAAATAATAACTTAAGTAATAGTGGTATTATAATTGATAAATCATCTCTAAAATATACTTACGAATTATCTCCATCATACAATAAATATATTACTAGTATCGATTTCTTAAAAGAAAATGAAACTATTTTTAATTTCTTTATCGTCGATAAAAAACAACTTCTATCATACTTAATTGATAATTATTATGATGATATTAAAGAATTACTTAATTTAATTACGGATAATAAAGATACATTAATCCCAATTATTAATCAAGTAATAACTGAACATCTAGATTTTAAAGAATATAACAAATATTATAATGATATTAAAAATAATATTTCTATGATTGAAGAATTAGTAGCCCAAAAGAAACAATCAATTAAAGAAACTAATGACGATAAAGAAACATATGAAGATAATAATATTTCATATTACAATCGTATTGCTCCATTCATTGAAAACTATGTTGAAGCTGATGACTTAGAAGATGATAAAGGTAGTACTGTTCTAATGGCCATTGTAGCTGGTGTCTTATTTATAACAATAATCATCATCTTACTTGCTATTATTGCGGTTAGTAGATTAGATATCTAATTGACATCATCTCAAAAAAATTATAAAATAAATGCATAAATCGTTTTAAAGAAAGACCAGTAATTTATTATTTTTAAGTAGAGAGTCTGTGGATGGTGCAAACAGATTAAAAGTAATAAACGAATCTCCTTTCAAGAGCAGCTAATCCCTGCCGGCCAAAACCGTTATAATATTAAGTTAAATAAAGGATGGTACCGTGCATCTTATGCACTCCTTAGGTATCATCCTTTTTGTTTTTATAGGAGGATTATATGAACAATGAGAAGATAACAAAAAGAGATGAAGATTTTGCTAAATGGTATACCGATGTTATTCGTGTTGCTGACTTAGTTGATTATTCTAGTGTTAAAGGTAGTATGATTATTCGTCCATATGGTTATGCCATTTGGGAAAATATGGTTGCTGTTTTAGATAAAGAATTTAAGCGTTTAGGTCATCAAAATGTTCAAATGCCAATGTTTATCCCAGAAAGCTTACTTGAAGTCGAAAAAGACCATGTTGCTGGTTTTGCTCCTGAAGTTGCTTGGGTAACTCATGGTGGTGAAGAAAAGTTAGAAGAGCGTATGTGCGTAAGACCTACTAGTGAAACTTTATTCTGCGATCACTTTAAAAAGATAATAAAGTCATATCGTGATTTACCGCTTTTATATAATCAATGGTGTACTATTGTCCGTTGGGAACGTACGACAAGACCTTTCCTAAGAAGCCGTGAAATTCTATGGCAAGAAGGACATACTATGCATGCAACAGAACAAGAAGCTAAACAAGAAACCTTAAATATGTTAAAAGTTTATGAAAACTTTCAAAGAGATTACCTAGCTATGCCAGTAATCGTTGGTAAAAAAACTGACAAAGAAAAATTTGCTGGTGCTGAAGAAACTTATACCATCGAAGCTATGATGTATGATGGTGTAGCTCTACAAAATGGTACGAGTCACTACTTTGGTCAAGGTTTTGCCAAAGCCTTTGATATAAAATTCTTAAATAAAGACAATAAACTAGAAACTCCATATCAAACATCGTGGGGTTGTACAACAAGAATGATTGGTGGTCTTATAATGACTCATAGTGATGATGCCGGTTTAGTATTGCCACCAAAAATCGCCCCAATTAAAGTAGATATAATCCCCATTAAAGAAACAGATAATGTAAATAATTTAATTAATGAGTTAAAATTAAAATTAGAAGAGTCGGGAATCTCGTACATCATTGATAATAGTGATAAATCGCCAGGATTCAAATTCGCTAATGCTGAAGTCAAAGGCTATCCATTACGTATCGAAATTGGTCCCCGTGATTTAGAAAATAATAAAGTAACAATCGTTAGAAGAGATACTCTAGAAAAAATAAGTATTGATCCTAAAGATATTATTAATGAAATTACTAAATTACTTAATTCTATTCAAGAAAATTTATACAATCGTGCCTTACAAAGACGTGATAGTATGATATATAATTTAAAAACATACGATGAATTAAAAGAAATGAGTAAAAAACCTGGTGGCTTTGCTTATGTCAATTGGTGTGGTAATGTCGAATGTGAAAATAAAATAAAAGATGAATTAGGACTTAAGTCGCGTTGCATACCTTTTGAAAATCAAGAACCAGATGGCAAATGTATCTACTGTAATCAAACAGCTAAAACTAAAATTTATTTTGGAAAACAATATTAGGAGGGAATATATATGATAGATATTAATTTAATAAGAGAAAATAAAGATTTAGTAAAGGAAAATATTAAAAAGAAATTTCAAGATGCTAAACTACCTTTAGTTGATGAAATTTATGATTTAGATGTTGAATATCGTAACACTAAACAAAAAATGGATGAAGCACGTGCTGAAAAAAATAAATTAAGTGCTGAAATTGGTGGCTTAATGCGTGATAAAAAAATCGACGAAGCTAATGAAGTAAAAGCTAAAGTAGCTACAATGGGTGAAGAAATTGATAATTTAACTAAAAAAGAAGAAGAACTAGCAGCTACTATTAAAGAAAAAATGATGGTTATTCCAAACATTATTGCTGATGATGTTCCAATTGGTGAAGACGATACTAAAAATGTTGAATTAAAAAGATTTGGTGATCCAGTAGTTCCTGATTACGAAATCCCATATCATGCTGATATTTTAGAAAGTGTAACTGGTTTAGATAAAGAAGCTAGTGGTCGTACAAGTGGTGAAGGTTTCTATTATCTAACTGGTGATATCGCTAGACTTCATTCTGCAATGCTTACTTATGCTCGTGATTTTATGATTGATCATGGCTTTACTTATTGTTTACCACCATTTATGATAAGAAGTGATGTTGTTACAGGAGTTATGTCATTTGCTGAAATGGATGCTATGATGTATAAAATCGAAGGCGAAGATTTATACTTAATTGGTACTTCAGAACATTCAATGATTGGTCGCTTTAAAGATCAAGTTCTAAAACCTGAAAACTTACCATACACTTTAACAAGTTATTCTCCATGCTTTAGAAAAGAAGGTGGCGCACATGGTCTTGAAGAAAGAGGCGTTTATCGTGTTCATCAATTTGAAAAACAAGAGATGATTGTTATTTGTGAGCCAGAAGATTCTAAAGAATGGTATGAAAAAATGTGGCAATTAACTGTTGAATTCTTTAGAAGTATGGATATCCCAGTTCGTCAATTAGAATGCTGTAGTGGTGATTTAGCTGACCTTAAATACAAATCTTGTGATATTGAAGCATGGTCACCAAGACAACAAAAATATTTTGAAGTAGGTAGCTGTTCAAACTTAACAGATGCTCAAGCTAGACGTTTAGGTATTCGTGCTAAAGGTGAAAAGGGAACTTACTATCTTCACACTCTAAATAATACAGTAGTTGCTTCACCTCGTGGTTTAATTGCTTTAGTCGAAAATAACTACCAAAAAGATGGTTCAATATTAATCCCAAAAGTTTTACAACCATACATGGGTGGAAAAGAAAAAATAGTCCCAAACAAATAGTGATTTTGCACTATTTTTTCTTTTTTAAAAATTTCTTTACTAAAAATAATCAAGTCTTAAAAAAATAACTTTATTATTAAAAAAAGTATGTTATAATAAAAATAGTATGATAGGGGTACTAGAGGTTAGAATGGATGTGATTCTAGATGGGTTTATTCGATAAATTCAAAAAGAAAGAAGAAAAAGTTGTTGAAGAACCTCAAAACGTTGCAGCACAAGGTGCAGCAATAGAGCAAGCTGCTGCAGCTGCGGCTGAACAAGCAGCCATCGAAGAAGCAAATGCAGTCGCTGAAACACAAGAGCAAGCTGCTGAAGCTCCAAGTTTTGATAATATTTTTAATGCGGCACCTGGTAATCTTATAATGCCAGATTCACCAACACCTACTGTAGAACCTGAACCTGTTTCAGAAATTCAAATTCAAAATGTTAATGATTCCGAACCTCCATTAGGTAATGTTGATCAAACTGCTGCTGTTGTTGATAATCCAGCTCCAGCAGAACTTGATAATTCTCTGCAAGTAAATCCTGCTGAGATTATTAGTGATGAAGAAAATAAAGAAGACGAAATTACTAAAATGGTTTATAATACCGTATCTGAAGAAGAAGCAGCTACTAGTGATGATGTAGTTGCTCCAGAAGTAACTCAAGAAGAAGCTACTGTAGAAGAAGTAGTTCCAAATGATGGAGTAGTTACTACTGAAGAAGTAGTTCCAAATGATGAAGTAGTTGTTACTGAAGAACCAGTTACTGCGGAAGAAATAGTTCCTAGTGACGAAACTGTTACAGAAGAATCTCCTAGTGACGAAACTACAACTGAAGAAGTAGTCGCAAGTGAAGAAGAAACTATTGCTCCTGAAGCCGAAAACGATAATTCTGAAAATCCTTCTCAACTTCAAGAAATAATAAATCGCGAAAATAGTACTGTTGTCGATTTAACTAATAAAGATGAATTTATTGAAGCTACTGATTTAGAAGAAACTAATGAAGAACCACAACCAGAACCTTCTGTTATTGAACCACAACCTGAAGAAATTCCAACCGAGGAAGTTCCAGTTGAAACTTCAGTTACCGAACCACCAGTTGAAGAAGCCGTTCAAATTGAAACTCCAGAACAAATTTTACCAGAAGTTACCGAAACAGAAGAAGTATCAGAATCTTCACAAAGTACCGCTACAAACGTTTCAGATGTTCCACTTGTTGAAACCGAAGATGTAGAACTTCAAGAAATGGTTGATATAAATGCTCAAGAAAACTTTATTCCTGCTGAAATAGCAGAAAGTCAGCAAAATGTTATTGAGCTATCTTTAGATACACCAAGTGAAACTCCAGAAGAAAATGCCGAAATAATGCAAATAAATCCAGGCTCAACAGAAGACTCATTAGCCGTTCCAGTTCAGTATGATGAAATAGATGAAAATATAGTTCCTGAAGTAACTAATGAGGTACCATTTGAACCAGTAGAAACTCCAGAAGAACAAAGTGAGGAAAGTACGGAAGATGTTCCAGTAGAACCAGTTATTGAAGAAGTACCAACTCAAACAGAAGTAGTTACTGAAGAAATAGTACCATCTGAAGAAGTTACAGAAGCTGTTTCCCTTGAACCAGCAGTTGACGAAACACAAGTTGAGGAAGTTCCAACTGAAGAAGTTCAAGTTGAAATAGCTCCTGAAGAAGCAACAGTTCAAACAGAGGAAGTACCATTTGAACCAGTAATAGATGAAGAACAAGAAGAAGTATCAGTTGAACCAGTAGAAGCTCCTGAAGAAGCAGTTCCAGTAGAAGACACTACTAAAGATATGTCAACTGAACCAGTAATAGAAGAAGTTCCAGTTCAAGACGAAGAAGTAGCTGAAGATGTACCAACTATAGATGTTACTGAAGATATTACGATTGAACCAACATCTGAAGAAGAAGTTCAAGCAGAAGAAGTAAATGAAGATGAATATGTTGAACAAGTTCCTGAAGAAGAAACTCCTTCTGAAGAAGAAAATACTGAAGAAGTTGCAGAGGAAGTAACAGAAGACACACCTGATGAAACAGTTGAAACTCCAGCTGAACCAGTTATTGATGAAGAAGAATCAACTGATATAGAAACAGAAGAACCACCAGAAGTTCCAGTTATATCTTCACCAATTCCAGAAGTAAATACTTCTGTTGAAATAACTTCAATCGATACTGACGATGATTTAGAGGGTACACCAATCCCAATTATTGATGTAGCATCAAATTCTGAAGAAGAACCTGAGTCTGCAGAAGAACCTGAATCTGAAGAAGAAACTCCTTCTGAAGAAGAAAATTCTGAAATAAATATCATTCCAGATGATGTACAATCTGCTGAAATTAATTTATCTAGCGAAGAAACATCTACAGAAGAACCTTCTGAAGATGAAGTGTCCGAAGAAGAAATATCTAATATTGAAATAACACCATTTATTGAAGAAGAGAAAGAAGAAAACGAAGAATCATCTGAAGAACCAGAAGAAACTTCAAAAGAGGAAAAAGATAATGCTCCTATAACACCAATTATTGATGAAGAAGAAAATTCATTACCAGTAATTGATGAAAAAGAAGAAGAGGAAGAACCAACTTTACCAGTAATTGACGAAAATGAAAATACGGATGAAGAAAAAGTAGCTCCAATAATTGACGAAAGTGAAGAAGAATCTCCACTACCAATTATCGATGAAAAAGAAGAAGCAATTATGCCAGATATTGAAGAAAAAGAAGAAACTATTTCTCCAATAATTGAAGAAGTAGAAGAAGATATTCTACCAGGAGTTACACCTTCTAAAGAACCAATAGTTAGTAAAAAAGAGCATGATGTTGATACTTCAAAAGAAGAACAACCAAAGCCACTTAAAGAGAGCGAAGAAGAACCAAAAGAAGATAATCCAATAATCGAATTATCACAAATAAAATCAGAAGATATTACCTTTGATAATTCAATTCTTCCAACGCCAAAAGAACCACTTTCTATCTTCAATGAACCAACATTTAGCCCAACAATTGATAAACCAGAAGAAGATTCAGAAGAATTACTTAGAAAAGCCGCCACATATGTTGAAGATCTAACTCCAACAAAATTCTGTGATAATTGCGGTACTATCTTAACTGGTGATTCAAGTATTTGTCCTAGTTGTGGTGAACCAATAGATTAAAAGTAGAGAAATCTACTTTTTTCTTTTAATATATTTATTAAATTGTTATAATTAATTTAGGTAGGGTGAAGTAAAATGAAAAGAAGAGATAAAATAAATTACTATTTAGATATTGCTGAAACAGTAATTGAAAGAGGAACTTGTTTAAGAAGAAATTTCGGTGCTGTTATTGTTAATAATGATGAAATAATTTCTACTGGTTATGTTGGTGCTCCAAGGGGACGTAAAAATTGTTGCGATTTAAAATATTGTATGCGTGAAAAATTACAAATTCCTCGTGGTGAAAGATATGAAATGTGTCGTAGTGTTCATGCTGAACAAAACGCGATTATAAGTGCTGCTCGTAACAAAATGCTTGGTGGGACATTATTTCTTGTTGGTAAGTCCTATGCTGATGGTAAATATGTCGAAAACTCTAATCCATGTGCTTTATGTAAAAGAATGATAATTAATTCTGGTTTAAAAGATTTATATATTAGAGATACTAAAGATAAATATCGTCATATTATGGTTGATGAATATATTGAAAATGATGAATCATTAGAAGGAATAAAAGGTTATTAAACCTTTTTTTTAATGTTATAATCTGTTATAATTAACTACTGGAAGTGATATATATGCAATTACCAAATTTAACTGAAGCTCGTAAAAGAACTACTAAGGAAGTAGAACATATTTATTTAAATGAAAATTATAATGCTGATACCTTTAAAGGTCAAAAATACTTTTTAAGAACTTATGGTTGTCAAATGAATGTTCATGATGGTGAAGAAATAGCGGCTCGTCTTGAATCATTAGGATTTACTCCTACTGATAAACTAGAAGAAGCTAATATTGTTATTTTAAATACTTGTGCTATTAGAGAAAATGCCCATGATAAATTATATGGTTTCTTAGGTCGTTGTAAACACGCTAAAAAAAGTAATAAAGATCTTATTATTGGTATTTGTGGTTGTATGGCTCAAGAAGAAAATGTTGTTAAAGAATTAATGACTAAACACCCATATGTTGATATTGTCTTTGGTACGCATAATATCCACGAATTACAAGATTTAATTTTAAATAGAAATAATAAACAAAATATTAATGTTTACTCTTGTGAAGGTGAAGTATATGAAAATATCGCTTATAAAAGAGATTCTAAAATTAAAGCTTGGGTTAATATTCAATATGGTTGTGATAAATTTTGTACTTATTGTATAGTTCCATATACTAGAGGTAAACAAAGAAGTCGTAAAAGTTCTGAAATAATTAAAGAAGTTGAAGAACTAGTTAAAGAAGGTTATCAAGAAGTAACTTTATTAGGTCAAAACGTTAATGCTTATGGTAAAGATTTAAAAGATGAATTAAATTTTGCAGGTCTTTTAAAAGTTGTATCAAAAACTAATATTCCTCGTATTAGATTTGTAACTTCTCATCCTTGGGATTTTACCGATGAAATGATTGATGTAATTGCTTCTTACGATAATATCATGCCTTATATTCATCTTCCTTTACAATCTGGTTCATCAAGAATCCTTAAATTAATGGGCCGTCGTTATACAAAGGAAGAATATTTAGAACTATTTAATAAAATCAAAAAAGCGATGCCTAATTCTTCTGTTACTACAGATATAATCGTTGGTTTCCCTAATGAAACAGAAGAAGATTTTAATGAAACATTAGATGTTGTAAATAAATGCCAATATGATAGCGCCTTTACTTTTATCTTCAGTCCTCGTGAAGGTACACCAGCCGCTAAAATGAAAGACGAAGTACCTATGGCAACTAAAGAAGAACGTTTACATAAATTAAATGAACTAGTTAATTCCTATAGTTTAGCTGCTAATAAAAAATATGTTGGTAAAACCATACCTGTTTTAATCGAAGGAATTAGTGAAAAAGATTCAAATAAAGTATTTGGTTATACTGATACAATGAAACTTGTTAATATCTCAAATGCTCAAGATTATATTGGTCAAATAGTAGATGTTACCATAACTGATGCTAAAAGCTTTAGTTTAGATGGCGAAATAAAATAACTCGCTTTACTTTAGGTTTTCAAAATATTATAATTAAATAGTAATAGAATAAGAAGGAACGATAAATATGAAAGATAATATTACTAAAAAAAGATTATTGATGAATAAAATATTTACTTGTTTTGGTCTTTTACTCCTTATTTCATGTTTATGTTTAGCTATCTATGATTATATTTTAGAACAAAAAGCCATTAATGCCAGTGCTACAATTATTTCTCTAGAATATGATAATAATAAAACCAAAGCTACAGTTCGTTACAAAGTCGAAGATCAAACATACGAACAAAAAATATATTTGCCAAAAGGCGATAATTCATCTGTTAAAGATCAAACAAAGATAAAATATGATTTAAATAATCCTAATAAATTGATTAATAATAATCATGAAATATTAATTGCTATATGTATTTTAGTATCTCTTTTCATTTTACTTTTTAATCTTCCTAAATTTATTATTAATACTAAAGATAAATCTCGTATTAATAAACTATATAAAAAGGGTAGTTATTTAACCGCTACTATTACAGATGTTTTTGTTGATAATAATGGCAAAAAATATAAGAAAACTTTACCATATAAATTAAGATGTAAATACTTAAATCCAGCTAATAAAACTGAATATGTTTTTGAAAGTAAAGATACTTTTGTTAATCCAAAGGATATAATGACTAAATATAATATTAATTCTATAATTGTTTTAATTGATAAAAATAAACCAAGTAATTATTATGTTGATTTAGATTCATTAGTTCCTCAAATAAAAATTATCGATCCTACAGCTTTTCTATCTCATAAAGCTGATGCTCCAAACAACCAGACGGATGTGAAATAATGAAGAAAAAATACTTAATTGCTATCCTTGTCTTTTGTCTTGTTTTAAATACTGTTTTATTAACAACTATTATTATTCCAGCATATAGTCATAAACAAGAAAAAGAACTAGCAGAAAAAATCAAAAATGCTACTATTAAAGTAACTTTGAAAGATGATTTACAAGCATCTTTTTTATCTAATGTCAAAGTATCTGATTTTATTTTAGACCTTAATGGAACGATAAAAGATGATTTTAAAATTAATACTTCTAAAATAGGGGAAAAAGAAGTTTCTTTCAAATATATTAATGACGAAGAACTTGAAGTCCCTTATAGTTTTAAAATCAATGTTGTCGATGATATTCCTCCGGTTATTTGGCTAAACAATACTTATACAATTAATACAAATTATGATGGTAATTTATTAGACGATATAACTTGTGCTGACAATTTAGACGATAATCCTAAATGTGAAATAATAGGGGAATATAATACGAAAAAAACTGGACAATACAAATTAACTTTTAAAGCCACAGATTCTAGTAATAATACAACTACCCAAAATTTTACTTTAAAAGTAGTTAAACCAACTAATAAAAATAATTCTAGTAGCTCATCAACTCCATCACGTACTTTATTTTCTGATGTAATAGAGAGTTATAAAAATGATAATACAAAAATTGGTATTGACGTTTCTTCTTGGCAAGGCGATATTGACTTTCAGCAAGTTAAAGAAGCAGGCGTAGAATTTGTTATCATCCGTATTGGTAGTGCTAGAGGTATTAAAGGTGAATACTTTGTTGATAAACAATTTATTAATAATATCAAAGGCTTTAACGAAGTAGGTATTCCTGTTGGTCTATATTATTATTCTTACGCTAATAGTGAAGAAAAAGCTATAGAGGATGCTAAATGGGTTTTAAAGCAAATAAAAGATTATCGTATTGATTTACCAATTGCTTATGATTGGGAAAGCTGGTCTTTTTATAACGAATTTCATCAAAGTTTCTATAGTTTAACTAATAGTGCCAAAGCTTTCCTAGATACAATAAAAGAAGCTGGTTATGACGGTATGTTATATAGTAGTAAAAGTTATCTAGAAAAAGTATGGTATGATACCGGTTATCCCGTTTGGTTAGCTCATTATACTAAACAAACTTCATATCAAGGTGAATATAAATATTGGCAACTATGTAGTAATGGTAAAGTCCCAGGTATTAATGGTAGTGTCGATATTGATATTATGTATAAATAAAAAAGGTATTATGATTTTATAATACCTTTTTATAATTCTTTAACAGCATCGTTAACTACTTTACCAAATTCTTTTTTTATTTCTTCTAATCTTTCAGTACTACTAGCTTCAAATCTCAATGTTAAATTAGGTCCAGTATTACTAGCTCTAACTAAAGCCCATCCATCATCAAATTGAACTCTAACTCCATCAACATCTATATATTTATATTGTTTACTTTTAACATATTCAATAACTTTATCAACAACTTTAAATTTAATATTATCGTCAACTGCCACTCTAACTTCTGGTGTATTATAATAAACATTAACTCCCTCAAATAATTGTGAGAACTTCTTATCTGTATTACTTAATATTTCTAACATTCTTAATCCATTATAGAATCCTGAATCTATACAAGGCCATCTATCTTTAAAATACAAATGTCCAGAATATTCTCCCCCAAAAGGATAATTTTGTTTATTAACTTCAGCTCTTGTATATGAATTTCCCGTTCTAAAGCAAACTGGAGTACCACCTAATTTAATTATTTCATCTTCTAAAGCTTTACCACATTTAACATCATATAAATAACTTTTATTAGTTACTTGATCATTAATACTTCTAATAAAAGCAATCATTGCTTTATCAGCTTGGATAAATTCTCCAGTTTCTGAAATAAATCCAACGCGATCACCATCACCATCAAAACCAATCCCAATATCAGCTCCAATTTCTAAAACTTTATCAATTAACATTTTATTATTTTCTGGTACAGATGGATCAGGATGATGATTAGGGAATGTTGCATCACTAGTATCACAAATTGTCGTTATCTCTAAATTAGGAAATTCGCTAAATAATCCTTTCACAAATAGGGAAGTAGTACCATTACCACAATCTAAGACTACTTTTACTTTTCTCTTACCCATATTAATATTTTCTTTTATAAAACTTATATAATATTCTGTTGGATTAAATTCTGTTACTTTTCCTTGACCAGTTAAAAATTTTCCAGCTAAAGTATAATCTCTAAAATCATAAACTTGTTCTCCACGAGCATTACCTAAATGATCGAAACTAAATTTAAAACCATTATCATCTTTTGGATTATGACTAGCTGTTACCATAACTCCAATAATAACATTTGCTTTTAAACATGCATAATAATACATTGGTGTAGTAACTAAACCAAAATCTATAACATTACAACCAGATTCTGTAATACCTCTAATTAATTCTTTTGCCAGTTGTGGACTAGATAATCGGTTATCTCTCCCAACACCACATATATTTCTTTTTAATTTTTCCTGAATATAAGAACCATAACTTCTACCAACTGTATAAGCTACTTCTTCATTAACTTGTGTTGGATAAATACCCCTTATATCATATTCACGAAAGATATTTCTATCCATCATATCATCTCCTCTTATTCTTCTATAATTATAACATATTTAATAATTGAATTGACATTTTTAAAATACTTGTTGTATACTATTGCAAGTAAAGCAATTGATGAAGACGGCAATATTTAAGTAGTTACAAGAGAGTTACTTATTTGGTGAGATAGTAATAAATGAAAGAGTATTGTAAATCACTTCTAATGTGTTACTTTGAAATTAGTAGAAGTAAACGTTTCTCGCGTTAAGAGTTTGAGTGTATGAATAGTTCATAAACTAAGGTGGTACCACGGGTAATCTCGTCCTTAGAATATGAACTTTTTTTATTGGAGGGGATAATTTGCATACAGAATATGAAGTAAGAGTATTAGAAATTAATCATGATGAAATAGTTAAGAAATTAGAAAGTCTTGGCGCTGAGTTAAAATTTTCTAATTTACAACAAAGATATGTTTATGATGTTAAACCAGTAAATCCTAATAAATGGATTAGATTAAGAACTAATGGTATTAAATCTACGATAACCATAAAAGATTTAGAAGCTAAATCAATAGATGGTACTAAAGAATTAGAAATTGAAGTAGATGACTTTGCTAAAGCTAATGAATTATTAGAAGTATTAGGTTATCATAATCGTGGTTTTCAACAAAATAAACGTACGCAGTATATTTTAGATGGTGTTGAAGTAGATTTAGATAGATGGCCATTGATTCCTGAATATATGGAAATAGAAGGTCAAAGTGAACAAGAAGTTTATAATTGCTTAGAAAAGTTAGGTATTAGTAAAGATAATATAGTTACATTAGATGTTGCTAGTATTTATACGCATTATGGCTATGATGGTGATAATTTAGCTGATTTAAATTTTGAAATGGAGGAGAATAAAGAATGAAAAATTTTAAAGAATTAGATAAAAGACCAGTAAGTGAAGTTGAAGATTCAATAAGCAAATCTTGGAAAAGTATCAATGCAATGCATGACGCTCAAGTTAAATTAAGAGAAGATAAAAAGACTTTTGTTTTCTACGATGGTCCAGCATTTGCTAATGGTTTCCCTGGTTTACATCATATGGTATCTAAAAACTTAAAAGATACTATTACTAAATACCATGTAATGAATGGTGAAAAAGTTATCAGAAAAATAGGTTGGGATACTCATGGCTTACCAATTGAAAATCATGTTGAAAAGAAATTAGGTATCTCATCTAAAAAAGAAATTGAAGAATTAGGTGTTGAAAAATTCAACGAAGAATGTCGTAAAAGCGTTAGAGAAAATGAATCAGCTTTTACTGATTTAACTAGTAAAATGGGCCAATTCTTTGATGTTGAAAATCCATACCTAACATATAAAAATGATTATATTGAAACTGAATGGTGGATCTTAAAAGAAATGTGGAAAAAAGATATGTTCTATGAAGGTACAAGAGTCGTTCCATATTGTCCACATTGTGGTACTGGTTTAGCTACTCATGAAGTTGCTCAAAACTATCAAACTGATACTGCTATTACTGTTATTGTTCCATTTAAGAAAAAAGATGAAGATGTATACTTCCTTGCTTGGACAACAACCCCTTGGACTTTAATCGCTAATGTTGCGTTATGCGTAAATCCTAACGAAGATTATGTCTTAGTTGAATCTAAAGGTCTAAAATTTATTTTAGGTAAAGCTTTAGTAAGTAATATCCTAGGTGATGAAGTTAAAGTCTTAAAAGAATATAAAGGTACTGACTTAGAATATATGGAATATGAACAATTAATTCCATCATTCGATGTTGATAAAAAAGGTTTCTTTGTTACTTGTGATACCTATGTAACTATGGAAGATGGTACTGGTATCGTTCATATTGCTCCAGCTTTTGGTGAAGATGATGCTAACGTTGGTAAAAAATACGATTTACCATATCTAAATCCAGTAGGTAAAGATGGCTGCTATGTAGGTGGCTTATGGGATGGACATTTCGTTCATGACGTTAATGAAGAAGTAGTAGAATACTTAAAAGAAAATGGTAAATTATTTAAACGTCAAAAAATATCACACGAATATCCACATTGTTGGCGTTGTGATACTCCATTAATCTACTATTCAATGCCAAGTTATTATATTAGAGTAAGTAAAATGACTGATAAATTAGTAAAAGCTAATTCTAAAGTTAATTGGTATCCAGCTTATGTTGGTGAAAAGAGATTCGCTAACTGGATAGCTAATGCTCGTGATTGGAATGTATCAAGAAGTAGATATTGGGGTAGTCCAATTCCATACTTTAAGTGTGAATGTGGTAATACTCACATGCTTGGATCCGTAGCTGAATTAAAAGAAATGGCTATCGAAAAAATTGGTAAAGACTTTGATTTACATAAACCATATATTGATAATGTTCATTTAAAATGTCCAAAGTGTGGTAAACCAATGACTCGTATTCCAGATGTTCTAGATTGTTGGTTCGATTCTGGTTCAATGCCATTTGCCCAATACCATTATCCATTTGAAAACCAAGAATTATGGGAAAGTCAATTCCCAGCTGACTTCATTTGTGAAGGTATCGATCAAACACGTGGTTGGTTCTATACATTAATGGTTATTTCAACCTTTGTTAAAGGCTGTTCACCATTTAAAAACGTTTTAGTAAATGACTTATTACTTGATGCCGAAGGCAAAAAGATGAGTAAAAGCCGTGGTAATATCGTTGAACCATTTACAACTATTAAAGATTATGGTGCTGATACAGTAAGATTCTATCTTCCTTATGTTTCACCTGTATGGACTCCATTAAAATTCGATATTGAAGGTTTAAAAGAAGTATATTCTAAATTCTTTAATCCATTAAAAAATACTTATAGTTTCTTTGCAATGTATGCTAACATTGATCATATTGATACTGATGAATGTAATGTTCCATATAAAAAACGCGAAGAAATCGATAAGTGGTTATTATCTAAATATAATAAATTAGTTCGTGATGTCTGTGCATCATTTGACGAATATGACTTAAATAAAGTAGTTCATTACTTAGCATCATTTGTTTCTGAAGATTTATCTAACTGGTATATTAGAAGAAATAGAAATAGATTCTGGGGTAGTGAATTAAATGATTCTAAGAAAGCTGTATATATTACAACATATGAAGTATTAGTTGGTTTAGCTAAATTAATCGCTCCAATTACACCATTCTTATCAGAAGAATTATATCGTAACTTAACTAATGAAAAATCTGTTCATCTAACTGATTATCCAAAAGTTGATAAGAAATTAATTGATGAACATATTGAAGAACGTATGGACTTAATTCGTAATTTAATTTCTATTGGTCGTTATGTTCGTGAAGAAGCGAAGATAAAAGTCCGTCAACCACTATCTGAAGCTCTATTAGATGGTAAAAATAAAGATCTTATCTCTGATTTAGTACCATTAATTGCTGAAGAATTAAATATTAAAAATGTTGAATTCGTTGATGACTTAAATGAATATATGAATATTTCTGTAAAACCAAACTTTAAAGTAGTAGGTAAAGTATTCGGCCCATTAATCAAAGAATTCCAAACTAAACTAGAAAACTTAGATGTTGATAGTATTAATAAATTACAAAAGGGTGAATCTATCAATTTAGAATTAGGTAATGAAGAAAAAAAAATTACAGCTGAAATGGTTGAAATTCGTATAACTTCTAAAGAAGGTTTCAATGTTGGTATGGAAAATAATAACTTTATTATTCTTGATACTACTTTAACTGAAGAATTAATTCTTGAAGGAATTGCTCGTGAAATGGTATCTAAAGTTCAACAATTACGTAAAAATAAGGACTTTAATGTTGCTGATCGTATCACTTTATATTATAGTGGTGATGATAAAGTAACTGAGTGTGTTACTAAATTTAAAGAATATATTCAAAATGAAACTTTATCTTTAGATATTATTGCAAAAGATAACTTAAAAGAAAAATATGACTTAAATGGTCATGAATGTTTAATTGATGTGGAAAGATAATTTATTTATCTTTCTTTTTATTTACAATAAGTTTTTTTGCATGTTATAATATTTATGTTATAAAAGAATGGAAGATGTAAATATGGCAAAATTTTGTAAAAATTGTGGATTAGAAATCAAGGAAGGTTCATTATATTGTGAAAAGTGTGGTAGTCCAGTAGATAGTGCTCCAGTTGTAAACCAAGTTCCAACAACATATCCTTCTCAACCAACTTATCAAGGAGTTCCAAATAAAACTAATAGTTTAGCAATTGCCGGCTTTATTGTCTCACTAGTTTCTTTAGTTTGTTGTTCTCCAGCTGCAGTAATTTCCCTTATTCTTTCTATTATTGGTTTAAATGAATCTAAAAAGTGTGCTAATGAAGGAAAAGGATTAGCTATCGCTGGTATTGTTATTAGTGTAATTGCTTTATTATTCTTAATTCTTATTATATGTATATATGCTATTGGCATTTTCAGTATTTACGATACTCCTTACTATTACTAGAATATTTTATGAGAAAAAGAATATTTAATGTTATTTTATTTAATATAATATTATTTTTAGCTATCTTTCTCTGCCTTAATTTTTTAGATTTTATTAACTTTGAATGTTTTTATTTAAAATATTTGCATATATATTGTGCTGGTTGTGGGGGAACAAGAATGGTTAAAGCTCTTCTAAATCTTCGCTTTTACGAAGCTTTTAGATTTAATCCTTTACTATTCATTTTATTAATCGTTGAAATAATATTCTATATATATAGTACTTTTATCTATATTAAAAAAGGAAAAATTATTTTTCCTAAATTTAGAACTATGACTTTTATTGCTTTTTTACTTTTAACATATATGGTTTTAAGAAATATTCCTTATTTTTCCTTTTTACGACCAATATAGTAAAATTATGTCTTTTTAAGAAAGATAATATATATCTTTCTCTTTTTTTATTTCCAAAAATATCTTATAATATATAATATAGAGAGATAATAGATATGTACTTCTCTTAGATAAAAAGATAGATAGGGTGATTCCAATGCCAAATAATGAAAATAATAATGATAATAACATTGAACTACCAAGCTATAATAAAGATTTTGTTAATAATAACAATTCTAATATTAATTCTGAAAATCACGTATCAACACCTAATTTGAATATGGTTAACGCATCAGTTAAACAAGGAAACATAGGTGAAGTTGAAGTTTTAGATGGTTCAGAAGAAATAGTAAAACCAAAACCAGTAGCTCCATCTTCTCAAAAACCTCTTATCGAGATACCTAAAGAATACTACGAACAAAAGGAAAGAGAAAAAGAGCAAAAAGAGAAAGAAGCTATGGAACAAGAAGCTCTGAAAGAAGAAATGGCTAAAAACAAAAAATCAAATGGTCACTTAATTCTTTTAATTCTTTTAAATGCTATTGTTATCTTTGGTTTAATTTATAGTTATTTAAATTATAACGAAAAACTTATTTTTGTTATTCCAATATATATCGTTATTATGGCTATCTTTCAAGCTATTATAAAGAAAAGCGAAAGTCTTCAACCTCTTGCTATTATGATAGGTGGTATGGGTGTAGCTGTAATAACATTCTTAGTATCTGCTATTGACTCTAAACAAGTAGATTTATGGAGTTATTATGCTATTGCCAGTGCTATCAGTGCTTTTGCTGGCTTAATTATATCTAAAGTATTAACGATGATAATTGGTGATCGCCAAAATATTAAAGCCTTACAAAGCATTGGAATGATTTTAGTAGTTATTGCTTTAATTGGTGTTCCATACTTTTTATATCAACAAAATCCTGAAAAAGCCTACCAAATAATTTTTCAAAAGAAATCTGAAGTAAAAGCTGAAAATGAAGATGAATATATTATAAAAATTTTAAAAAATCGTTATAATCGAGATTTTGTTTGTGATCTTGAAACAATAGAATCAAATGTTGATCAAAAAAATCGTAAAATAAATACCCGTTTATGTTACGAATCTGAAGTGCTAAAAAGTAAAAATATCGCTGAATCTGATATTCATAATCGTTTACAAGACTTAGAAGAAAATCGTATTATTGTTACAAGTATTGCTTATAAACAAAGTGATAATAAATATATTGTTCAAGATAATTATATGGATGTTGCGATGTTAAGTGAATTTGAAGAACGTATTTCCAATAATTTAACTCAAGCCCTTAATGCTAACAAAGTTTTAGTATATTTATATCCACAAGAAAATTGTTCTTTTATCGGTAATTGTGCTGATAATAATGATTATTATAAAAATTATGAAAAAGAAATAGATCCTGATAATCAATATAATAGTAGTGTTAATTTAGATTTTTCTAAATATTTAACAATGGATGTTGATAAATTTGTTAATGAATATAAGTTTAAATATATTATAACTATAACATCAGGTAGCTTTAGTACCGAAGATACTTATAAACCAGCAGTAGATAAAGTACTAAGTCAATTAGATAAACTTGGTTTAAAAAATACTTATGGTTATGTTATAAATTTATATAATGTCCCACCAGATAATCCATTCCCAACTAAAGTTCATACTGTCGAAGGTGCGACAAATAATAATCAAACCTTTACTGTTTCTTAATTATGCAAATAGAAGAATTAAAAGACTTTAATAAAGATTTTCATGAAGTTATGTCCCTTTTATATAATTGGTGGGGACCACTAAAGAACAAATCCTTATTAGAAATAACTAAAGAATATCAAAATATATTATTTAAAAATCATCTTCCTAAGATCTTTATTTTAAAAGAAAATAATATAATAATTGGTTTATATGAATTAAATGAACATGATAATATTCCTCAAAAAGAATATACACCATTTTTAGCTAATGTCTTTATTAAAGAAGAATATCGTGGTCATGGTTATAGTCGAATTCTTATATCTTCGGCTATTAATGAAACCAAAAAATTAGGTTATCATAAATTATATCTTCATTCTCGCCATATTAATTTCTATGAAAAATATGGCTTTAACTACTTAGAAACCATAGATACTATTTATGGCCCTAAAAGAATATTTATCTACGAAATAAAAGAGTAAGAATCAACTTAATGATTTCTTACTCTTTTTTATTATTAAACTAAAACCTATAATAAAAATAAATAAATAGTAAATATAATTTTTAACCATCAATATATTAGCATAACTATTATTTAAAACTAATTCATTAATTAATACTATTCCTAAAATAATTGTTGCTAATAAATATATATTATTTAAATTATCTTTTAATACTTTAATCGCAAACAACCCACTAATAACTAAATTCATTATCCATTCCATAACTAATATATTTTCCACATTACTAACATAACCAAATAATTCAATTTTCTTTAAGATTAGATATTCTGGAAATCTTAACATACTAGCAAACTCACTACCGTAAACACTTATAATAAAGAATGATATAATTATTAATCCAGTACATCCTAATAAGTAGCCTTTACTTACATCCTTAAACTTTAAATTATCTTTATAATTAAGTAAAATTATATTAGGTAATAAAGAAGTACCAGTAAAAATAATAATTCCTTTAATAAAATTCATAAAAGAAGTATTAAAAAGTGGCAACATTTTATCTATTTGCACCAATGGACATAAGGCAACAGGAATAAATAAATATAATAATATTTGACAAGGTATACATATTTCACTAACTCTTCCTATTACTTTCATCTCTTTACTAGCTCCATAACTTAATACTAATATATAAAATAATAAGATAAATAAAGTAGGGGTAGTATATAATAAATAAGTACTAGTTAAAGTAGTATCAGCTAAAGTATTTAGTAATAATACTATAATACATATTAAAGAACATATATGTTTATTTATAGTTCCTTTTCTATATAATAAATAAAGAATAAAATATCCTAATAACATTCCTAAAAAAGAAGTAATTAATAAATCATTACGACTAATACCCACTATTAAACTAAAACCACCTCCTGCAAATAAAACTCTTGTTAAAAAGAAACTTAATATTATATATTGTTTTTTATTTATCATTTAACACCTCGTATATTGCACCATTTTTATTTATTTTTACTTCTACATTTACTTTATACTTTATATTTTCTTTATTTTTACGATATTTTTTATAATAAAGATCTTTTAATCCTAATAAATCAGCATTATTACTTAAAGTTTCTTTTAAAAAACTATTAACTTCATCTAGAATAACTTTATTTATTTCTTTTTCTATATCTTGATAAACATTTTTATCTTCTAAATTATACTTCTTATCTACTTCTTTAATTTTGGCAAATCCCTTAATATTTATAATTATTTCATTTTTATTTATTTCATAATTAATATCTTTTTTATAAACATTTAAAACCGTCTTTCCCTTATTAAAGAAAATATTACTATTACTATCTAAAGTTAAAAATCTATAAATCTTATTATCAATTGTATCTACATAACTATTACCTTTAAAGTAAGTTATTTTATCAACAATAACATTCTTATCTTCTAAATAAATATAGGGTAGTGCTATATCAATATTCTTATTTATAATATTACTCGCTATAATATCAATATTATCTAATGAATTAGCTTCAATATTATATGTAATCGTATCATCTATAACTTCTCCAATACTATTATCTTCTATCTTTGTTTTAAATATTTCCATCGGATTATCACATATTAAAGAATATAACTTAGTACTTATTGTTGCATCTCTAATAATATAATCAATTACTGTATTTAAATTTGTTTTAGCCATTTCTTTACTAATTAAAAGAATTTTTACATGTTTTAACGATACTTTTTTATCAGCACTACTTATTGCTTTATTTATTGCATTAGCTAATACTTCATCTTCTCCAGTTACAATAATTGTTGATAGAGTAGCACCATCCCCATTCTTCGTACTTTTTATTACTTCAAAACTAACAATAAACTTATTATCCTTATAATCAAACCCAATTGCATCAACCACACTCATATCACTTAACTCTTGATAATCAAAACAACCAGTTACTAAAAATAAACATATTATTAATATAATAATCTTTTTCATATCTTCACCTTATTCTTATTATTCGATAATACACTACTTCTTTTATTATCTTTATTCTTCTTTAAAATTGTTTTAAAAAGATATATCTTATCAAAAGGCGTAATAGGGTATAAATAAGGTTCATCGATTGTTTTCATTCCCGCTAAATGAAGTAAGACTAAAAATATTCCTAGTACTAAGCCATATAAACCTAAAATAGTCGCCATAAATAATAGTAAGAAACGATAATACCTTAATCCATCAATAACATCACCATTATTAAATATTAAACCCGTTATAAAAGTAATTCCAATGATAATAATCATAATTGGACTAGCTATATTAGCAGCAACTGCTGCTTCTCCTAATATTAAAGCTCCTAGTATCGAAATAGAACTTCCAAAATTAGACGGAAACCTCATATCACTTTCTCTTAAAATAGCACATAAAATAATCATAAAAAACGCTTCAAAGGCTGAAGGAAAAGGAACCCCACTACGAGCTGCTTGAAAAGATAAGAGTAAATTAAGTGGTATAGATTCTGAATTATAATTAATAATTGATATATATAAAGCTGGTAGAGTAACAGTAATAATTAAACATAAAAATCTTAAAGCTTTTAAAAAATTAACATTAATCGCTTTTACATAGTTATCTCCCTGTGGATTAATAAAATCAACAAAAAAAGCCGGTAGTATTAAGGCATAAGCTGAATTATCCGCAATTAATACAATCTTTCCTTCAAGTAAAGAAGTACATACTTTATCAGGTCTTTCCGTCTTTAAAATAGTTGGTAAAGGACTCTTATTACCAATTAAATTATATAATATTTCAATATCTACAATTCCATCGATATCTATTTTCTTAATTTTATTTTCTATCGCTTTAACATACTTATTTTTCGCAATATCTTTTATATACAACAAAGATACTTTAGTTTTCGTTTTTCTTCCTAAATCATAATCAATATTAACTAAATTAGGTGTTTTAATTCTTCTTTTAATAAGTCCTAAATTAACAATAATATTCTCATTAAAAGCATCTTTAGGTCCATTAACTGATGTCTCAGCCAAAGGCTCACTAACACTTCGATATAATTCTCCCTTAACTTCACAAACAATCATATCATTATCATCATAAACTAAAGCAAAACCATTAAGTAAATACTCCGTAATCTGTCTTTCATCCGTTAAATAAATAACATTTGGTCCACTAATAATATCTTTTAAAAAAACATAAGGTTTACCAATCGTTAAATTCATTAAAATAAAATCATTAATACTACTGCTACTACATAAACTTTCTAAATAAATAACATTAACATCATTAATCTTTTTATATTTTAAATCACTTGAATTATTAAATTTCTTTTTAATTCTATCATATAGCATAATCTTCACCATTAATATTGTTACCAATAATTGCTAAAATATAATATTTATTTATCCTATATAACTTAATATTTAGTATAATAAAAATGAGGTATGAATATGAATAATTTAAAAATTGAAAAATTAGATAATTTTGGTCGTGGTATTTGTTATGTTAATGATAAAATAACTTTTGTTACTGATGCTTTACCAAACGAAGTAGTTAATATTAAGATAACTAAAGAATATAAAAAATATAATGAAGCTATTGTTACTAAATATGTTCAAAAGAGTTCTAATCGAATAGAGAGTATTTGTCCCTATTATAAAGAATGTGGTGGTTGTAATTTACTTCATATGTCATATGCTAATACTTTAATTTTTAAAAAAAATAAATTAGAAAGTATAATTTATAAATATGCTAAAATAACTAAAGAAATAGATGTTGTTCCTTCAAAAGACTTTAACTATCGTAATAAAGTAACTTTAAAGATTAAAAATAATAAATTTGGTTATTATAAAGAAGCTACTCACCAAATAATACCTATTAAACATTGTGCTATAGCAGAAACATCTATTAATGACTTTATTAAAGATATTCCTTCTTTAAATATTAAAAATGGTGAATTAGTAATTCGTAGTAATTATAATAACGAATTACTTTTATGGATTAAAACTAAAGAACATATTAAACCAGATATTGATTATTTAAAACAACATCACAAAATAGTAGGTATTATTTTAAATAATAAAGTAATTAATGGTGATTCTTCTTATATAGAATTAATTAATCACCAATTATTTACTGTTTCTTACGATTCCTTTTTTCAAATTAATCGCGATATCTGTTCTAAATTATTTAAGCTAATAAATAAATATATTACGCCAGATGAAGTTATATTAGATTTATATTGTGGGGTAGGAACTTTAGGTATTAACGCTTCTAAAGAAGCTAAAAAAACTTTTGGTATCGAAATAGTTAAGAATGCCGTCTTAAACGCTATAACTAACGCTAAAATAAATAAAAGAGATAATATCTATTATATGTTAGGTGATGCTTCTATTTGTCTTCCTAAAATAAAAGAACATATAAACACTATTATTCTAGATCCACCACGTGCTGGTTTAGATAAAACAACCCTAAAAACAATTTTGGAATTTAAACCTGATAAAATAATCTATGTCTCATGTGACCCTATGACCTTAGCTCGTGATTTAAACGAATTAAAAGAGTTTTATAATATCGATGTAATAAAAGGATTAGATATGTTCCCATATACAAGCCATGTTGAGTGTTTTTGCGTTCTAAAAATAAAATAACAAAAGAACTGAAAATTCAGTTTTTTGGTAAAATTTTTTAAAGGCTGTCTGTGTAGGATACGCTTAAGTTATACCACCATAAGTGGTATGTTCTGTATAGATGGAATATAACATAATGAACTGATTTATTTTACGTTCATAATAAGACTTAGAAAGAGAGGAAATAGTAATGAGTAATTTAATAAAAAAAGATGAATATTATGATGATTTTTCAAAAATTATTGAAATGATAGAAACTAGAAGAAATAATGCTTATAGAAAGATAAATGAAGAATTGATATCTTTATATTGGGATATAGGTCATTTTGTTAGTAAACAAATAGAGAAAAATAAATGGGGAAGTAAGGTTGTTGATAATTTAGCAATGTTTATTAAAAATAAATACCCAACATTACAAGGTTTTAGTCGAAGAGGAATTTATAGAATGGTTCAATTCTATGAAACCTATAAGGATGATAAAATTGTGTCACCACTGGTGACACAATTAAGTTGGACTAATAATTTACTAATATTATCTGGAACTAAAACTAAAGAAGAAAGAGAATTTTATATTAAAATGGCTCTTAAAAATAATTATTCCAAAGCTGAATTAGATAGACAACTTTCTAGTGCATATTATGAAAGATATATGTTATCCAACGGAAAAGCATTACCTTCAACTACAAAAACTATTGACGAAGATGATTATCCCAATACTAAATTATTAGATTTATATTCTTTAGAATTTTTAGATTTACCAAACGAATTTTCCGAAGTTGATTTAAGAAAAGCCATTATTAAAAATTTGAAAAGCTTTATTTTAGAAATAGGGAAGTCTTTTACTTTTGTTGGAGAAGAATATAGAGTTCAAGTAGGAAATGAAGATTTTTTTATTGACTTATTATTTTATAATCGCGATTTATCTTGTTTAGTAGCTTTTGAGTTAAAAGTTGGGAAGTTTAAACCTGAATATGTATCCAAAATGGATTTTTATTTAGAAGCCTTAGATAGACAAGAAAAGAAAAATAATGAAAATCCAAGTGTAGGAATAAT
>CANRNY010000019.1 GCA_947632085.1 uncultured Bacilli bacterium
GATCATTTCTTGCAACTTTTTCCGTGTTGCATTAGTAATATACCAAAACCTAATTGACTTTGTCAACTTTTTTTTACATTTTTTTAAAAAAGTTTCTTTACTTGACAAGATATTGTAATTTCGGTATTTATTTTTTGATGTTTACACTTTTTCGAAACATCTTTTCAAGTATATAACAAATAAAATGTAAAATCAATAAAAAAATAAAAAAATTTTAACATTTTTTTATTTCTTCATATAATTTATAGTATTTATCTACTATTCCTGGTGCGAAAGGACCACTTTCTAACCTTTTCTTTTCAATTAAATATGTTAATTCTGATTTTAAGATTGCATCTAAATCTTCCGTATAATGCATTGTTTTTTTATGATAGTTGTATTCGTTACGATCTAGAATTCTAAATCCACCATCAGGGAAGACTCTTAAATCTAAGTCATAATCAATATATTTTATTGATTTACCATCTATCATATATGGGGATGCAATATTACAATAATAAAATAAACCAAATTTTTTTAATTGACCTATGATATTAAACCAATGGTCTTTATAAAAGAAAAGAACAGCTGGTTCGTTAGTCAAATGACTACGACCATCTTTTTCGGTAATTCTTGTTCGGCCATTTCCACAAACTAAATATTCATCTGTATTTTCTAAAACAATGGCTTCATCAGATGTATGTTCTAAAGTACCATCATGTTTATAACAGTAAATTTTTAATTTGTCTCCTACTTTTAATTCATCCATAAAATCCCGCTTTCGCTACCCATTATATAATATTTTTTTAAAAATAACAAACAAAGGCACTAATTAGTGTCTTATTTTATTTGCTTAGAACTTCGATAGCTTTATCTAATTGTTTATCATAGATTGTATTATTTTTATATTCGATATCAATTTGATAATCAGGATTAATACCTATTTCATCGATACAATCACCATTAGGTCTTAACCATTTAGCAGATGTATATTTCATTATTCGATCATCAAAACGTAGAGTTGTTTGGACTTTGCCTTTACCATATGTTGTATTACCTACTATTGTAGCATTATAGCTATCTTTTAGAGCAGAGGTTAATATTTCGGCAGCAGAAGCTGTACCACTATTAACTAATATAACTATTGGATAAGTTCTTTTATCCTTTGTTTCGTCTTTATGAGTAGTTACTTCACCCTTACTTTCTAATGAGTAAATAACTTTTCCTTCTTCAATAAATAAACTAGCTATATCGTTGGCAGAATTTAAGTAACCGCCACTATTATTTCTTAAATCAATAATTAATGAATCGATTTTCTTTTCTTGTTCTAATTTTAATAAACAGTCTTGGAATTCTTCAAATGATTTCTCAGAAAAAGCACTTAATGATAAATAGCCAATATTTTTACCGTTCATTTTAATTAGTTCAGTAGATGTAACAGGAATAGTTACTTTTGAACGTTCGACATTAAAGGTTAGTTCTTTATTATTTCTTTTAACAACAATTTCATTAGTATCATTTTTATTATTAGCAATTAAATCAGAAATTAATTCAAAGTTATCTTTATTAATTGCTGTACCATTTACTTTAACTATTTCATCATTTACTTTTAAACCGGCTTCAGCGGCTGGAGAATCGTCAAAAACACGAGCAACGATATTATCAACAGATGTTATACCAATTCCTTCATAAGTGCTATCTAAAACGCCAGATAAGGCATCTGTTTCATCTTTATCTAGATAGATAGAATAGTTATCTTCTAAGTAATCTAACATTCCAGCAATAGCAGCATCAATCATACCTTTTTTATCAACTTCTTCATAGTAGTTGTTAGCAATTTCTGAATAAGTATTTAAAAACTCACTAATATTTTCATCAGTATTAAGTTGTTTATTTAAAGCAGAATGTTTGTATTGATAATTTAAAATAAAACCTGTTAATACACATGAGATAATAGAAGTTACAACAACAATAATTAAGATATCAAGAATATCTACTCTAAATTTTCCATCTTTGGCGTGAGTTTCTTCGGTTTGATTATCTTCTTCTTTTTCAACAAAAAATTTTTTTATAAAAGATCTTTTTTTCTTAGGTTGTTCATCTTTAGGTGATGTAGATTTTGAAGATAATTTTGACATAGCTTTATCAGTGTTAGAATTCTTTTTAGTTGTTTTTTTATTTTTAGGACTTTTAGTTTTATTCTTTACTTCATTATCTTTATCTTTGGCTTTTGTTTCTTTTCCCATAAAGTCACCTTCTATTTAAAATAATATCATAATAAAAAAAAGTATGATACTAAAATCAAACTTTTTTTACAAAATTACTATTTATCTTCAGCTTCGTCTTTAATGCCTAATTCTTTTTTCATCGCATCGATATCAGTAATATATTTATTTATTTCTAATTTACCAGTTTTCTTATTTTTCTTAATCTTTAATAAAGTTTTTTCACCAAGTTTTATTTCTTCTAAAGTTTTAGCAGATTTATTTTCTTTTTCAGGATCATAATATGATTTATTTAATTCATTTGCTAAATCTACTCTATACATATGATCTTTCTTTTTATCTTCTTTTTGTGAATACTCATATACGATATTACCCATATCACCTAAGAATTCACCTTCTTCAGAATTATAAATAATTACATAATATTCATCATATGGACGATTTAAAATTTGACCCATTATAGCGATATCGTAATTAATTTCGCCTTCTTTTACTTCTTCAGTTTTAGGTTCATCTTTCTTAAATAAGTCTTTAGAAACAAATGCTCTTGTGAAGAAGTAGATTGCTCCTACACAAAGAAGTACAACAAGTATTACAATAAAAAACTTTTTAACTTCAGCTTGTTCTGTTGTTTCGAATTTAATTTTATTTTTTGGTACTTTTTCAACTTTAGATTTTTTTGTTTCAACTTTTTTAGCTTTAACTGTTTCTTCTTCGACAGCTGCTTCTTTAACTTCTTTAACTTTCGTATTTTTATTTACTTTATCAGTTTTAGTAACTGGTTTTTTCTTTGTATTTTTTTTCTTTTCTTCCATATAAACCACCTTGTTTCAATTATAACACATTTAGTAACTAAAGCAAATAAATGTTGGTTTTGCTTAAGTTATAATGGTTTATATTATAATTATTTATTCATTATTTTTCAACTAAATTTGTTGTATTTAGTGAATCAGCGATAGATAATATTTCACTTTGTGTTAAATCATTGCTTGCTAAGTAGTAATCGACGTTGTCAATTGACCAAGATAAGGAGTTAGTACTTAAGGCTCCTATTGTATTACTTAGCATTGTTGGATCACCATAAACGGGAATTATTTCAAACTCGTCATATACCTTACTTGCTTCTTCAATAATCACGAAGTTTTTATCACCATTAAAGGTTAGAATAACTCTTTCACCATTTTCGGTATTAACAGTTTCTTTGTTTTTTAAATAAGTATTTGCTGGAACATATAAAGGATAAATAATATCTTCTAAAGAAGAAGTTTCTTGTTCTTCGGTATTTGTTTCAGTATTACTTTCACTTGCTTCAGGATTGGTTTCTTGATTATTTTCAGTTCCTTTAGAAGTAGAATTGTTATTAGTATTATTGTTACAACAGTTTTCATCGACTAAGTTATCAACACTAAAATCTTCTTCTTTTAAATTAGCTTTATAATCAATTTTATTAAAATCAACTTTTAAAGATATGATATCTTCGTCATCATAAACACTTACGGTTTTTAAATTCATATCTTTATCAAATAATATTTTTTCATACTTTAAATTAGCATTATTAGGATAATCAACATCGACAATAAGAGAATAACCATCATCTTCTTTATTAAAAGTTATATCTTCATCTTCATCTATATCCTTAACTAATGAATTTAAGATATATGATTGACTACTATTATATGGCCATTCACTAACAAATTTATAACTTTTATTTAAACTAGGAGTTACAACATATACTTCTTCACCATTACGAAGAATTACTTGTTCATGATTACTTAAAGTATTGACCATATCAACTTTAAAGTAATCACCATCCATATAAGCTACTTTAATATCATATTCAAAGGTATCTTCAGCATTATAGATTTCCATTTTACTTT
Source organism: uncultured Bacilli bacterium (assembly GCA_947632085.1). Lineage (GTDB taxonomy): Bacteria > Bacillota_I > Bacilli_A > RF39 > UBA660 > Coprovivens. Next base: position 4,082 of record CANRNY010000019.1, read on the forward strand.
CTAAAGTATATGATTTAGAACTTTCAACATCATTTTTAAAGTTTTTAATTAATTTATCTTTATCAACCTTCCCACAACCTGTTAATAATAAAATACTTATAAACAACAATAATATTTTTTTCATAACACCAACCTTTTCTAATTAATAATATTATAGAAAATAATAAATATTCATACATAAAAGCTAAATAAATGCTAATACTATAAATAGAAAAGGAAGGTTTTTATGGAAATAATTAAGAAAATTGCCCTTGCTTTAACAATTGTTGGAGCTTTAAACTGGGGTTTAATTGGTATTTTTAATATTAATTTAGTTACTTTACTTATTAAAAGTACAATGATTAATAATCTTATCTATATTATTATAGGTATTGCTTCATTAATAAGTATTGCATACTTTTTTGAAGAAAAAATGACTCATGAATAATGAGTCATTTTTTTTATGAATTAGTTAAAATAATTTCAACTTTTTTAGTTACAACATATTGTAATCTAGAATCGGTACCTTCAACCATTACATCAACTGTATATCGTCCAGCTGTCTTACCAGTTAAGTCGACATATGCGGTAATATTTGAAGCTGTTTCATCAATAGCGTTAATTACTGATTCAACACCTATTACTTGGATTTCAACATATTTATCACTTTCGTTAGCTAATTGAGCCGTCAAGCCATTTGGTACATTACGCGATGATATACCTTCCAGACGAATGGTTCGCTGTTTAGCATCGCCAAAGTTTAGAACAATACTTACAGATTCATCACTAATGCTTCGAACACCAGATGGTTTTGGTAATGTAACATTTGATGTTTTAGAACCATTGCTTCCTTGTTTATCAACATCGATTGTTACAACTATTTCGTTAACATTTTCTAATGATTCTTCATTACCATAAATAGTAGTTTCAAAGTCATTAGCATTAGTACCATTAATTGTAATTGATGATATTGCTTTACCTTCAACTAAGTTACCAGTTGTATTTATTCTGACTGGAACACGTTTAGAATATGAATCTAATTCAACTTTAGCAGAGATATTAGTAGCAACTATTTCAACATTATCAACAATGTGACCATCACTACCATAAGCTACTAAATTTAAATTATCTACATTATATGTACCAGCTTTAGTAAAGTCATCGTTACTTAAATCAATTAATGCTTTGATTGTGGCTATTTTATTTAATGTATCTTGAGCACCTCTTACAATAACTTCAGATTTTGATAAAGTTACTGCTTTAACACTTAGTTTTGGATCTAGCGCATCTTGATTTAATAAATCATATGTAACAGTTTTATTATCACTAACTTTCTCTTTAATAATTACTGATACATAGCCAGGATCTATTTTATATTCTAAGTTTTTAATTGGTTTTTTGTAAGATAATTTAACTCTAACTGGTTCATCACTAGCATGATAGTCGTTTAAATCTAAAACAACTTCTTTATCTCCTAGTTGACGAGCTAAATATAATTGGCTTTTTTTACCAATTAAAGTTACATCGACAGTTTCAGGAACTCCTTCGATTACATATGCACTACTATTATATTGAACTCTAACAGGTATATTAGTTAAAATCTCAGCATCTTTATTAACAAAAGATGATGATTGAGAATCAACTAACCAGAAGAGAATAATAGCAAATACTAGAGATATATAAATTAACATATTAGGTTTATTTAATAATTTTTCTAGTTTACTTCCTTTACCTAATTTACTACCAATTTTATAAACTATTGTACTAATTGGGGTAATAAGTATTTTATCTAATATTTTATATAATCCTTGAAAAAGGCTTTTAAAGGCGTTAAGAAGTTTATTATTTTTCATCATTATCACCTTCACTTTCAGCACCATCTGCATCATAGAAGATTTCCGTCTTTGGTTTTAATTCTTCTACTAACATCATTCTAAATTCATCTAAGCTTAAGTTATAGTGAATTTCATGATCAACAGCAATACTTATTTTACCTGTTTCTTCAGAAACGATTAAAGCAACTGCGTCACTCTCTTCAGCAATTCCTAAAGCTGCTCTATGACGAGTACCTAATTTTTTATTTAAGTTAGGATCCATACTAGTTTTAAAGACTGCACCAGCACAAGTTATCCTATCGCCTTGAATAATAACACCACCATCATGTAATGGGCTATTAGGGAAGAATATTGTACCTAATAATGGACTTGTTAAGTCAGCATAAACTTTAGTAGCTGGAGTTATGTATTCTTGCAAAGAAACATCTCTTTCAATAACAATTAAAGCACCAATTTTATTTTTACGTAAATAATCAATAGCATCCATTATTTCGTAAACAACACGTTCTCTTTCTTCAACGGTTAGAATTTTATGACGACCTAATAACTTAGTACGTCCAATTGATTCTAGGAAACTTCGTATTTCTGGTTGAAATAGAACGATAAGGGCGATTGGTCCCCATTCAAATACATAAGTTAATATATAACCTACAGTATAGAGATTTAATAAATCACTTAATATTTTAACTGCTAAAACGATAATTACACCTTTAACAATTAAAAGCATTTTAACATTGTTTTTAACATTCTTTAATATATAATACGCCATACACCAAACTACGCATATGTCGATAAGTTTCGTAAATATTGACCACACTGAAGATAAACTCATTTTTTATCTTTCCTCCTCTTTACGATATTTATTATACCAAACATTAAGATAAAAAGACAACCCAAACAGAAAAGAACTTTTTTAGTTCTTTTATTCTGAAATTGTTAAATTTTTACCAGATGGTTGAATTTGAATAAATGTATTACCATCATTAACATTTATTTCTTCACCATTTAAATATTTATAAACAGTTTGAGCACTACGAGATTTTTTCTCCCAAGTAATAGGTACAGCATAACCTTCACTAATATAGTAACCTTTACCATTACCAATATTTTTTAATTCCTGACGTCCTTTATCATCGTCATTAATAGTATCATTATATATTTGATAAGTTATAATGTTTTTAGCTGTATATTGTTTTTTAGTTACATAATCTATATGTTCTTCACTATTAACATATCTTTTATATACTTTATTTGCACTATCATATTTATAACTAGTTGTAATATAAGTAGAATAAGGTATTTCAACATAATTAGCTACTTCAGCACCTTCTATTTTACTTAGATCATTTTCTTCAGTTGTATAATTAAGTAGTAAATCTTTAGATGTTGTTTTACGATATTTAAAATGATCTATACCACTATTTATAAGTTTAGTTGATGTAAAACCAGTATGTTCTAATGGTACAGGTAATTCAGTCTTACGGAAAAAGTAAGGACCGCCATTACTATGACCATCTAAGTTATTTACACCTAATGATGAGATATTACTTAAAGCTCCTGGGCTACCACCCCAGTGAACATATATAGCGTCGTTTTCTAAAGCATAATCTAAGAAGTAAGCACGAGAACTACGAATAGAACCAATACTATCAAGATTAGCGTCTTTAAAGACGGCCATAAAACGAGTAATACCACCTTCAACAATTATTTCATAAACAAGATATGCATCTTGAAGACCTGATTGATATTTACGAGCAACACCAATATTATTAATCATAACTGCTATTGGTCGACTATTAGAGTTAACATCAACGACCTGTAATTCTTTTTTAGTTTCAACTACCGGAGGGGTTGGATTGTTTTCTTTAGGTTTAAAAAGCTTATTCTTATTTAATAAGACGACGGAACCAATAACTAGTAATAAAACAATAACAATTAATATTTTAATACTTTTTTTCATTTTCTTTTTTTTAGTTTTTACTTTTTTCATACTGCACCTCTAATTCTTTTCGAAAAACTCATTAAAGAAGACGATAATAATTATTCCTGTTATTAACCCAAATAAAACATAGACAAATAAACGAACCATATCAACATTTTGAAAAAAGCCTTGACCAAATATATCATCTATATTTTCGTTTTGATAAGATTTTAGCAGTTTTGAAGCTTCTTCTTTAACATTATCGTAATCATTATAATTTTTAAAATAGGTTTTGACATCATTTAACCAATTAATAACTTTTTTATTTTTAGAATTTGAAGCCAATACTTTTTCATAAGCATTTTTAAGTTCTACTACTTCAGTTGGAACTTCATATAATGGTGGGGTTAAAGGAGATGTTTCTACTTTATTACCATTAGCTTTTTCAAACTCTATACCAATATTATACAACAAATTTTCATTATTCGCAGTGCTTAAAAACTCTAATCCGTAGGCGAAACCTGAGGTGCCAAAACCCATTGGAATGGTTATTGAAGGATAACCAATTACGCTTCCAAGACTGCTTCCTGGGCTAATATTCGCTTCTCCAGCATTATATTTTCCTGGTTTATTTTTTAAAGTTGGATAAATAATTACGTCCAAATTTTTTTCTGTAAAGTAGTCACTTACATAATCACGATAGACACTTTTTTTACTTTCTCTTTCACTTTGATTTTCATTACCATTATTACAACCTTTAAGGTAACCACTTAAACTTTGAACATGACCACTAGAATTAACTAATTCTTTAAAATTACGAATAGAACCAGTTGTTCCTTTTAAATAGGAATTTATTCCATCACACATAGTTATGCCTGATTGAGTTTGACTCGCAATGGTTATATTAGAACTTTTAACAAAGTCATCGACATATATAATATTAGCTCCGGCTTTCTCTAATTTAGAAATAGCAGAAACAGCGATGTTATATATTTCTTCGTCGGTTTTACTTGTAACACTACCATTAGTACCTGACCCTTTTAAATATTCAGTTGGAACACCAATATTTATTCCTTTTAAATCAAAATCTTTAGTATTTAAAGTAAAACCTTTAGATGATTTAGTTACGGAGTCTTTAGAATCAGCACTAGCAATTACTGATAGAATTAGAGCATTATCAGAAACTGTATTACTTAAGACACCAACTGTATCACGATAGATATCATATGGAATAACACCAGTACGACTTACTAAACCAAAAGTTGGTCTTATCCCAACTATTCCTGCTCCAGAAGCAGGGATTCTTACTGAGGAATTAGTATCAGTACCTAGGGCAGCAGCGGCAAATGCAGCTTTAACACTGACTGCCGAACCACCACTACTACCATATGATGTATAATCAATGTTAAAAACATTTCTAACATAACCATAAGAACTATATGAATTACGAGCCGAAAAAGCAAGCTCACTCATATTGGTTGAGCCCAAAATAATAGCTCCAGCATCAACTAGTTTTTGAATAACAAAAGCATTTTGTTTGGGATAATTATCTTTTAGAGATTTAGTGCCGGCGGTCGTTGGCATTCCATAGACATCAATATTACATTTAACTAATATAGGTATGCCATGAAGGGGGCCACGTACATTACCACTTGCTCTTTCTTCATCAAGCTTTTTTGCTTCAGCGATAGCATCTTTGTTTATCTCTCTTATAGCATTAAATTTTTCATTATATGCATCAATTCTTTCTAAATAAAGGTTAACTAAAGTTTCACTTGTTAAATAACCTTTATCTAATGCATCACTAAGTTCTGTAATACTCATTGTTGTAATATCAACAGGAGCAATAGTTTTAGCATAACAATTAGTTATAAGAAAAAGAAGCATACCAAAGAGGAAAAAAGTATACTTTTTCATATAACTCACCTACCTCATTTTTTGTGCTTCTCTTTTTAAATCACGTTCTTTGATAGTCTCACGCTTATCATATAACTTTTTACCCTTACCCACTCCTAATAAAATTTTTACTTTATTTTTTACTAAGTAAGCTTTTAAAGGAACTAAGCTATATCCTTCTCTATCAATCTTTTCTTTTAATTTTTTAATCTCAGATTTATGTAATAATAATTTTCTTGTTCGGCGCTCATCATGATTAAATTGATTGCCTTCTTCGTACTTAGCAATATACATATTAATTAGATATACTTCATTATTACGAATAATAGCAAAAGTATCTTTTAAATCGCCAGAACCTCTTCTTAAAGATTTTATTTCCGTACCTTTAAGTTCAATTCCGCATTCAATACTTTCTTCAATATAATAATCAAAATTAGCTTTCTTGTTCTTTATCTCCATTTTCATCAACCTTTACTAATTCAAAGTCAACCATTGAATTTTCTTTAGATGCAGCAACGCATTTGACTCTTACTTTATCCCCTAAACGATATGTTTTTTTTGTCGACTTACCAATCATAGATAATAATTCTGGAACGTATGTAAAATAATCACCTTTTAAAGTTTGAACATGAACTAAACCTTCAACTAAATTAGGTAGTTCAACAAAGAAACCAAAATTAGTAATTGTATTTATTACGCCGTCATATTCTTCACCAATATGATCTTCCATATATTCAGCAACTTTCATATCAAAGACATCACGTTCAGCATCAACAGATGCTACTTCTCTTTCAGATGAGTGAGCAGCAATTTCCACTAAACTATTATCTAAAGTTTGAATAGTAGTCATTGACATATCATGTTCAATTAAATATGTTTTTAATAAACGATGAACTACTAAATCAGGATATCTTCTGATTGGACTTGTAAAGTGAGTATACGCTTTACTGGCTAAACCGAAGTGACCAATATTATCTTTACTATATTCAGCTTTACGCATACTTCTTAATAGTAAACTTGATAGTATTTCAAATTCTTTTTTATCTCTTAATTGATTTAGAATATTATCCATAGATTTAGGAGTTAATTCATTGATATTACCAGTTAATTTATAACCTAAAATATTAACCATTGTTTTAAATTCATCAACTTTTTCTGGTTTTGGAACATCATGAACACGGTAGATAAATGGTAAATCCATATTATAGATATGACTAGCAACTGTCTCATTAGCCGCAATCATAAAATCTTCAATAAGCATTTCGCCTTCTTCACGAGTACGTTTAACAATATCGATTGCTTTACCATTTTCATCTTGAACTATTTTAGCTTCATCAATATCAAAATTTATATATCCACGACTTGTATGTTCTTTACGAAGAATGTGATGTAAATCATTCATCATTCTTAAATCATCTGCAAATTCAGCATAATCTTCAGCAACAATATTTCTAACGATAATATCATTAACTTTCTTATAAGTCATTTTTTTGCGACTCTTAATATAACTTGGGAAGATGTCGTAATTAACTATTTTACCTTTGTTATCTATTTCCATAACACAGGACATTGTAAGTCTTATTGTACCTTCATTTAAGGAACAGATACCATTAGATAATTTATGTGGCAACATAGGGATGACAGTATCAGCTAAGTATGATGATGTTCCTCTTTCATAAGCTGCATCACCTAAAGCGGTATTTTCTTTAACATAGTTTGATACATCAGCGATATGTACACCTAGTTCATAATTACCATTATCTAATTTTTTAATACTAATAGCATCATCGATATCTTTAGTATCATCACCATCAATAGTAAATATTACTTGATCAGTTAAATCACGACGATTATTGTATTCTTTAGGATCTACTTCTGTTGGAATATCAAGAAGTTCATTTTCTACTTCTTCACCAAATTCTTCATAAATACCATGTTTATAAGCGATACTTAAAATATCAGTTCCAGGATCATCTTTATGACCAATAATCTTTACTACTTCAGCAATATATTTATGTTTATTAACTTCTTTAATTACTTTAACTAAAACTTTATGACCAGCAACACAATCTTTTACTGATTCAGGAGTTAGCATTATTGTAAGTTCTTTTTTATCATCATCTAGTTTGACGTAAGCATCACCATCATCTTCGAAGGCAACTTCACCAACTAGATTTTGTAATTCTCTTTTTATTATTCTAATGACTTTAGCTTCTTTTCTAACCCCAGAAGGGAAAACTTCAGCTAAGACGATATCATCCTGAATAGCTTCGTTCATATTCTTTTCAGAAACATAAATGTCATCTTCTTTATCTAAGATGATAAAACCAAAACCTTTTTTGTTTACAGATAAACGGCCTATTTTTAAACCAGGACAATTTTTAAGTAAAATGTATTTACCTTTCTTAGTATAAAAAACAACATATTCATCGACTAATTCATTTAATGCTTCTTGTAATTCACGATATTCATCAGCTGTTTTAAGACCAAGCATATCATTTATTTCAATAGCTTCTTTGGCTGTATGGACATCATTAAGAATAGTAACGATTTGCTCTTTCATTTTATCACCTTAAACTCTCTTTTTATTCACTATTTATCTATTATTTAATATATCATATTTCACATTAAATTAATAGCAAAAAAAAGAGTCCTTAACGGACTATTGTATAAACATTATAAAAGATATTACAAAGAATAATATTCCTAAGATAATAGTTAATCTTGTTATAATTAATTCTAATCCTCTTTCTTTTTGATTTTGGAATAGAACATCATTACCTCCTGAGATTATTTGACTAGAATCACTTGCTTTATTACTTTGTAGTAAAACAATTGCTATTAATAATATTGATACAATTAAAAGTGCTATTTCCATAAGTTCACTTCCGTTCCGATTAATAATCTACCATATATTTACTAATAAATCAAGAAAAAAAGACCATTTAGGCCTTTATTCAAATAATTTTAAAATTTCTTTAGCTCTTTTTCTAAATAACATAGATGTCATTCCGTCTAATATTCCCGTACAGATAGTAAATAAGCCCATTAATCTTGTTATTAGCATAAATGAACCAAATGGATTAAAGATAAGTAAGATACCCATTGCTCCTATTAAAGCACCCATAAAACAAATTAATGTACTTGTTTCTTCACCAGCTTTAGCAAATTTTACACCAAAGAATAACTTTTCAACGGCGATAGCAATATACCATATACCTAAAATAATACCTATCATATTTAGAACTTTTGAAGTATCATCCATTAAGTAAACATAAGTGAATATACCAAGAATTATACCAACTACTCCCATAACTAAATCGATAGCAAAAACCTTTTTTCCAAGTCCATCATATAAGTATCTAATTATATAAAATAAACCATGGATTAGAATAAATGCTGATATTATAACAACATCAGTTGTCAATTTAAATTTATCACCCATAATTAGTACTAAGCCAACAAGAATATAAATTAAGACGACTGTAAGTGATCCGATCATCAAATTTTGCATTCTTTTAATTACCTTATTCATATGTCTACACCTCTAGTATAATTTTAAAACATAAAATAATATATTGCAATATTTTTTAGATGTGATATAATATCTTCTTATTTTGAAAGGGGTGCCTCATGAAATTAAGAAATTTGTCTATTTTTGAATTCGATAATTTTTCATTTAATCATCCATTGAGTAGTTATCATCAGAGTTCAAGTTATGCTTTAAAAATGGCAGAACAAGGCTACGAATATGACTTATTAGGGCTTGTTGATGACGATGATAATATAGTAGCAGCATCCCTTATTCTTTCTAAAAAGTTAGGAATGTTTAATCGTTATGGCTATGCACCTAAAGGTTTTTTAATTGATTATTATAATCCAGAAATTATCGCGGAGTTTACTAAACAATTAAAGAAGTTTTATTATAAAAAGAATTTTGCTTTTATAAAGATTAATCCAGAAATTGCAATTGGAACTTTAGATTATGAAAATAAAAAAGTTACTTATAATAAAAATCAAATTATAGAAAATACTTTAATTAATTTAGGCTTTCGTAAATTAGAAGGTAGTAGATTTGAAACGAAGATTCCAAAGTATAGTGCAATTCAAGTATTAAAGAAAACTAATTTAAGAACGGTTTCAAAGAATACACGTAATAAAATTAATAAAAGTATAAGAAATGGTTTATCTTTAGTTAAAGGTACGAGAGAAGATATTGAAATTTTATATCAATTTATTAAAAAGAAAAAAGATCATCCAATTGAACACTATTATAACTATTATAATGCGTTTGCGAAGAAAGATGAGATTGATATTTTTCTAGTAAAAATAAATTTTGAAGATTGTTTAATTAATTTAAGAGAAAGATATGAAGAAGAATTCGAAAGAAATAGTCAGTTAGTTAATAAGGTAATGAAGAATCCAACGGAAGATAATTTAAGAAGGAAGTTAGATTCGGATAATGCTTTAAATGCTTATAATGAAGCGTTAGCGGCGACGACTAATTATTTATCACAAAGTAAAGAAGCTTATATTGCAGGAGCGATTACAATTAAATATAAAAATAGAGTTAATATTTTAATTAGTGGTTTTAATCAAGAATTCAAGAGATTCTGTCCTAATTATTTTTTACATTATAAATTAATTGAATATTATAAAAAAGATTTTGATTTTATGGATTTAAATGGAATTACTGGTGATTTTACAAAAGAAAACCCATATAAGGGATTAGATGAATTTAAATTAGGATTTAAACCAATGGCTTTTGAAAATATTGGGGAATTTGATTTTATAGTTAATGATGGTTTGTATAAGAGTATGGAACAAAGTGGTCAGTTAGCTAAAGAGTTTAAACGCAAAGAAAAAAGTATTAAGGAAAATTAATACTTTTTTTTGTTTGGTATATTTTATTTATCGCCATGTAAATTTTGTTCAAGAATTCGGACATATAAATTAATCCTCATACGAGAATTTCACTCCACATTCTGGGCATTTAATTGGACTTTCAAAGAATTCTGCTCCACATCTTTCGCAAGTATATTCATCATCTATATATCTTAATTGGTTAGTATCTTCTGTTACTTTTTCATATCTTTTTATCATATTTTTTTCTAATTCACTAATTAATTCATCTATTTCTTCGGAATCTTTTTCAATTTTATTAGAATATTTTAGTAAATCTTTTTCTTGATTTAATTTTATCTTATTTCTTGTTTTTAATATTTTATCTATGATTTCATTTTTTTCTAAATTATATTTGTTAAGCTCTTTTTTTACACTTTCTTTTTGTTTAGATTGGAAAAGACCTAAACTTTTATATTCTTTATTCGATTGAGCTATCTTTTTAGATATTGAATTCATTTTATTTATAAGTGGTTCTACTTCAGCTAATTGTTCTTTTCTTAATTCTTCAATTTTTGATTTGTTTTTACTAATATCATTATGTAAGTTTTCTATTTTTTTCTTAGTAGATGATATTTTTTCTTCTAACTCATTTTTTTCTTCTGAATGTTCTTCCCAATATTTTTCTTTTTTAGCTTTTTCGGCTTTAATATTATCGATATCATATTGTTTTTTATTTGTTTCTAGTTTGTTAGTAAATTTTGCTATTGTTTCATCATTAAAAAGATGTGCACTATGTTTACTTTTATGAGAACTATCAAAATTTAACATTGCTTGCCAACAAACTATAGCATAATTTCTATAATTATTATCTTCAAATCCCATATAAGTTTCAATCAAATTCCCACAAAGACACATTACATTAGCAATATTAAAACATCTTTTTTGATTTTCATTCAATGCATTTCCGGTATAACTAAGACTGGTAACAATACCACTAATTCCTGTTAAAGCCATAGCACCATTACCTTTAGTAACTGTTTTATAAAAATTTTCAGATGCATTTGTTAGCCAAGTTGTTGTTGTTTGTAATTGTAAAACAATTTCATATACAGCTTTTTTTTGCTCATATTTATCTGAAATCGCACTTATTAATTGAAATATTCTTTCCAAGCTATTACTTATATTTATAGCAGAAGAAGAAATTTCACTATTTTTTATTGTATTTGTTTTCAAAATTACAAGATAGAATAATGCTTCCCAGCTATCAGGATCCATAGCATTTATTCGTTCATAATGCTTTAAAGCAGTATCGTCATCACCAGTCTTTCGAGCATTACGAGCAGCTTGATATAATTTTTTTAATTCATCATTAGAATCTATTTTAACTGTTCCTTCAACACTAACCATTCCTTCAACATTAACAGTTCCTTCAACCATCATTTTTTTAGCTTCTTCAACGGTATATTTTGTACCACAATTTTGACACTCAAATACTCCGTCTTTTTTTAATAATTCTGTACTTCCGCACATTTCACATGTAATTCTTTTCATAACTCACCCTCACCACCATATTTATTTTAAGATTTTAATTTTATTGTTTCTTTCATCTAAAAGTTCGTTTAATTCTTTAACTAAAACTTTTGAATTATTAGCTTTTTTCAATTCAGCAACTTTTTCTTTTATTGTACTTTCAATTTCTACTAAACTTTCGTTGCTCATTGGATCACTGTATTTGAATTTTTCTGCTAATTTATTTAATTCTTGTTTTATTTTTTTATCTTCTTCTTTAGCTGCTAGTGTTTCGATATCAGTTTGTAAATCTTTTATATAAAAAACTTTTTTACTGATATCTTTTTTTAAATCGTTTGAATTTTTGCTTATAGTATAAACACTTATAAATAAGTAACCATATATTCCTAAAATTAAAACATTTAAAACGATAGATAACCATACTGGAAATTCAGATATAAATTTAGTTAATAAAACTAGAATAAAATCTAAAGCAATATATATTCCTGTATAATATAATAGACTATAAGGGAATACTTCTTTATTAATTGATTCTAATTTATTAGAAGAACATATTATAAATAATACTATAGCTAATGCTAGAATACTAAATACATAGGAAATCCAAAAGGAAGAAGTAAAATCTGATGGTATAACAAAAGCTATAACATTAAAAATAATAAAAGCTATAATAATAGATATTATTGAAATCAATTTACTATTTTTCATATTTATACCTCCCTTTTATAACCACATTTTGGGCAGAATTTTCCTTGATGTTCAAATTTATAACCACATTTTGGACAGGAATTATTATTTAGTGGTTGACCACATTCTTCACAAAATGCTGAACCTGGTGCTATAGGAGAACCACAATTTTCACAATATGATAAATTTTGAGTTGGAGAATTTGTAGTAGATGTAACAGCATCATTCATCATTCCACCGACCATTCCACCTACTGATGCACCAACACCAGCCATCGTTCCTAGACCAACACCCATATTAGTAAATTCACCAACAGCTTCGTTTTCAGCAACTTTTTCAGCGACATCAAATCCTCTTTCTTGTTGATATGTATAACCTTCTTGACGACGTTTTTGAGCAATGGCTTCTGATTCGATAACCATTTTTTTAGCTTCTGTTTGTTGGTTAATAACACCGACTTTTTGATTTAATTCAGCTTCAGCAATATCTGCATATTGTCTAAAGTGAAGGTCTTTAAATTTTTCATATTGTTCATCACCATCAGGTTTAACAACTGTTATTACAAAGAAATTATTTAATGTTATTCCGTAATCATCAAAGTCTTTACTTAATTTTTCTTTTAAATCTTCGGAAAATTCTTCTAGTCTTTCATCAACTTCAAAAATATTAATTTTTTTACTTTTCATAGTTGATGCAATATATGTTTTAATTCGAGTATTTAAAATTCCTCTAAAAAAACTTATTAATTGATTTTTACCTAAGTATTCTTCAGTACCAACAAGTTTTATTAATAGTTTTCTGGCATCATTAACACTGACAGCCATTTCGCCACAAGCACCAATTGATAAAGGAAAATTATATTCTGGATCAATGTATTGAGCTTTACTATCAGTACCCCACTTTATAGCCATTGTTTGAGTTTTATTAATAAAATAAACTTCACAATGAAATGGTGTTTTTCCGTCAGTTGCTACTTTTGCTGCTTTACTTAATAATGGAATGTTCTCTGTTTTTAGAGTATACCTTCCAGCATGAAAAGAATCTAATGCTTGGCCATTCATGAAAAAAATGGCTTCTTGAGATTCATGAACTATTAATTGAGTTTTAGTATTGAAGTCTTCACAAGGATGTTTCCAAATAAATGTTTCATTATCACCCTCGTATTTAATTATGTCAACAATATCTGCCATAATTTCCTCCTTTTTTCATTGTTTATAAAAAAATTATACCCCCCCCGAATATTTACTGTCAATAAAAAAAAGAGGATGTTTTCCTCTTATAACTTATGGTTTTATAACAATTTATTTTAACTGCCATAAACTTTCAAATGACAAGCTTTTTCGTGATTAGAATTAAATGCTTGATGTAATTCGTAGATGTGCTTGTTAATATCTTTTACTTTATCCTCAAAGTTACCACTGCTTCCTTCTTTAGTTAGAATAACAACAGCATAAGGATGAGTATCATAAACAATACCTATATCATGATAAACAGATCCATATTCACCATATTTATGAGCAGCTTTAATTCCTAAATCAGGCAATTCGATATCATTTTGTTCAGCGACAAAGAAATGTTCTTTTAGTTCATTACTTAAATCACTATTAGTATTAAAGAATTCATAAAGTGTTTTAACATAAATCATAGCATCAGGAGCGGTAATATTACCGAAGTTATCTGATCCATCTAAATAAGTTTTAGAACCTAATGAACGACCATAACTTCTTAGTTTATCTTTACCTATATAATCAATAATCATACGATGAGCGGTATTATCACTTACTTCAATATCATATTTAATTAAAGTACGAAGGGAGATATTAGCTCCTGGTTGATATTTTTCTAAGCCTTTACTTGGTGCAACGTAATGTCTTGATTCGTAAGTTACTGTATCATCAAGATCAATTTCACCAGCTGCGGCTTTAGTATAAAGATAAATAGCATCAACCATTTTAACGGTACTAGCAGCATAGTAACTTGGTTCTTTGTTATATTCATATGTATAGCCATAATCTAAGTTTTCATACATAACGCTGGCTTTATAATTATCAGAAATATATTTAGTTAAAGCAGATATTTGTTGATCTAATTCTTCACTATTTGTTTCATTACCTAATGGTTTACTTAGGCAATCGTTGTAGTCAGCAAGAAGTTGTTTTTCTTTTTCAGCTTGACTATCAGTTTCCATATTATGAGTTTTATCGTCATTTATAGTTGGAATATTTACTTTATCGTTTAGTAATAAAGAAATAAAATATATTCCTAAAATAAGAATAATTAATAGGACGAAAATTAAAAGAATGGATTTCTTTTTCTTTGACTTTCTAGAATTTTTTCGCATAATTTTATCTTCACTCCTTTTTTGTTCTTGTTTTTCGAAAAATTGATTTCTTTTTTCTTTTTCTTCTTCGATTATTTGTTGTTTTCTTTTAACAACGTCTTTATATTTATCAACTCTTTTCGGAAATTGGCTATCTTGTTGCGGTTCTTCAACTGTTGTTTGAAGTGATTCTTTTGATTGTTTTGCTTCTTCTTTAGATGCTTTTTCAGTAAGTTGGCGATTAATTTTTTCAGCTTTCTTTTGTTGTTTTAAAGCAAGACGTTCTTTCTTTTCTTGAATTGCTTCAGCATTTTTATTTTGATTTTCTTTTTTAGAATCTTTAAGTTTTTTACGAAGTCGACGATATATATTTTTATTATCTTCAAAGATATCCATAAATAGTTCTTCACCTTTTAGAGGGTCATCTAATTCACGAGCAGCATTTTCTTCATTTTCTTCAGTCAGCATTTCTTGAACTTTTTTGACTAAACCATTATGGTTATAGGTATATTCTTCTAAATTAATATTTAATTCACGAGTTATAATTAAATCTTTTTCTTGTGATTTTTTAATTGCTTCTTCATTTAGTTTAGGTAATTCAACAGCTTTCGGTTTAGGAGAATCAACTTTTATTTTTTCTTTAGGAGTTTCTTCTTTTATTGGTTCTTCTTTTATTTCTTCTTTAGGAGTTGTTTCTAGTTTAGTTTCTTTGGTATCAGCAACAACAGTTTCTTTTTTCTTACGAGTAGTTGTTTTCTTTTCTTTTTCTGCGGTTTTTGTTTTAGGTGTATCTTTTTTAGTTGCCGATGTTTTCTTTGCTGTTGATGTTTTAGATGTAGTTGTTTTTTTAGTTGTCTTTTTTGGCTTTTCTTCTTCAGTTATTTCTTTCTTTTTACTAGTTGCTTTTTTTGTTGTTGTCTTTTTTACAGAAGAAGAGTTTGCTTTTTTTGTTTTCTTTTCTTTTTCTTCTTCCATAACTATCACCTATTACTTATTATAACTTGTTTTACCCACAAAAAAAAGTGAAAAATTAATTTCACTTTTTATTAACTGTCATAAATTATTCAATAATTTCAGTAACCATACCAGCACCAACAGTACGTCCACCTTCACGAATAGAGAATTTAGTACCATTTTCAAGTGCAACTGGGCTGATTAATTCAACAGTCATATCTACATTATCACCAGGCATTACCATTTCAGTACCTTCTGGAAGTGTAATAACACCAGTAACGTCAGTAGTTCTGAAATAGAATTGTGGTCTGTAGTTTGCGAAGAATGGAGTATGACGTCCGCCTTCTTCTTTACTTAATACATAAACTGAACCTTTGAATTTATGATGTGGAGTAACAGATCCAGGTTTAGCTAGAACTTGTCCTCTTTCAACTTGGTCTCTTGAGATACCACGTAGTAATGCACCAGCATTATCACCAGCGATAGCTGAATCAAGAGATTTTCTAAACATTTCGATACCAGTAACAACTGTTTTTTGAGTTGGTCTTAAACCAACGATTTCAACTTCGTCGTTAAGTTTTAATTCACCACGTTCAACACGGCCAGTAACAACTGTTCCACGTCCAGAAATAGTGAATACGTCTTCAATACTCATTAAGAATGGTTTATCAGTATCACGTACTGGTAAATCAATATATGAATCAACAGCAGCCATTAAGTCTTTAATAGCTTGAACATCTGCAGGATTTCCTTCAAGAGCTTTAAGAGCAGAACCTCTAATAATAGGGCAGTTATCGCCATCGAATTCATATTCATTTAATAATTCACGAATTTCCATTTCAACTAAGTCTAATAATTCAGGATCATCAACTTGGTCGCATTTGTTCATGAATACAACAATTTTAGGAACACCAACTTGTCTAGCAAGTAAGATATGTTCACGAGTTTGAGGCATTGGTCCATCTGCAGCAGATACAACTAGGATTGCTCCATCCATTTGAGCAGCACCAGTAATCATGTTTTTAACGTAGTCAGCATGGCCTGGGCAGTCAACGTGAGCATAGTGACGTGTTTCAGTAGAATACTCAACGTGAGCAGTATTAATTGTAATACCTCTTTCTCTTTCTTCTGGTGCTTTATCGATATCAGCATAATCAACGAATTCACCAAAATATTTTGTAATAGCAGCTGTTAATGTTGTTTTACCATGGTCAACGTGTCCAATAGTACCAATATTAACATGTGGTTTTGAACGGTCAAATTTTTCTTTTGCCATAAATTATTTCCTCCTCTTATATATACATACATATTTTATCTAATGCTTGAGTATTTTTCAAGTATTATTTTTATTGAGCGCTGTTTTTCTTTATAATCTCATCAGCGATAGATTTTGGTACTTCTTCATAGTGATCCATTGTCATTGTGAAGTTACCACGTCCTTGAGAATTTGATCTTAATGTAGTTGCATATCCAAACATTTCAGATAATGGAACCATTGCATCAATCTTAAGGGCATTACCACGAGATTCTTGTCCTAGTGGACGTCCACGTCTACTAGTTAAGTCTCCCATAACATTTCCCATATATTCTTCTGGAACAACTACTTCTACTTTCATAATTGGTTCAAGAAGAACTGGTTTACATTTATTTAAAGCTTCTTTTAATGCTAAACTAGCAGCAATTTTGAAAGCCATTTCTGATGAATCGACATCATGATATGAACCATCATATAATGTAGCTTTAACATCTACCATTGGGTAACCAGCAAGGATACCAGCAGCCATAGCTTCTTGTAATCCTTTATCAGTTACTGGAATATATTCACGAGGAACAACTCCACCAACGATAGCATCAACGAATTCATATCCTTTGTCTTTGTTTGGTTCGAATCTAACCCAAACATGACCATATTGTCCACGTCCACCAGATTGTTTAATGTACTTACCTTCACATTCACCCATTTGAGTTAATGTTTCACGATAAGCAACTTGTGGACGACCAATGTTAGCTTCAACATTGAATTCATCTTTCATACGACGAACTAATACTTCTAGGTGTAATTCACCCATACCACTGATAACTGTTTGACCAGTTTCAGGATCAGTTCTATATTTGAATGTTGGATCTTCTTCAGCAAGCTTTTGTAAAGCAATACCTAATTTATCTTGATCAGCTTTTGATTTTGGTTCAATAGCTTCATCGATAACTGGTTCTGGGAATTCCATACCATTCATGATAACTGGACTCTTTTCATCACAAAGTGTATCAGCTGTAGTAGTATTTTTTAAACCAACTAAAGCAGCGATTTCACCAGTCCATACTTCATTAATTTCTTTTCTTTGATTAGCATGCATTTGTAGGATACGTCCTACTCTTTCTTTAACGTCTTTAGTACTATTTAAGATATATGAACCACTAGTTAAGTGTCCACTATAAACTCTAAAGAATGCTAAACGACCAACGAATGGGTCTGTCATAATTTTGAATGCCATAGCTGTAAATGGTTCGTTATCACTTGGATGACGTTTTACAATATTACCATTTTTATCAGTACATTCAATAGCTTCAACATCAGTTGGAGCTGGCATGTAATCGATAACAGCATCTAGAGCTAATTTAACACCAGTATTTGATAGAGCACTACCACATAGTACTGGGAAGAATTCAGCTGCTAGAACACCTTTTCTTATAGCAGATTTAATTTCTTCTTCTGTTAATTCTTGACCATCTAGGTATTTTTCCATTAAGGCGTCATCGAATTCAACAGCTTTTTCTACTAATTCTAATCTCTTATTTTCTACTAAGTCTTTTAAATCTTCAGGGATTGGAATTTCAACATAATTTTCATGTTCATCAGCTCTATCGAATTGATAAGCTTTTCTTGTAATTAAATCAACAATTCCATGGAATTCAGATTCAGCGCCAATAGGCCATTGAATTGGTGCATAGTTAACACCTAATCTTTTACCAATTGTATCTAAACTAAATTCGAAGTCAGCACCAATTTTATCCATCTTATTAACGAATATCATTCTTGGTACTTTATATTCAGTAGCTTGTCTCCAAACAGTTTCAGATTGAGGTTCAACACCTGCATTACCATCTAGTAAGCAAATAGAACCATCTAATACTCTTAAAGATCTTTGAACTTCTACTGTAAAGTCTACGTGTCCTGGAGTATCAATAATATTTAAACGATAACCTTTCCAGTGAGCAGTAGTTGCTGCACTAGTAATAGTAATACCACGTTCTTTTTCTTGTTCCATCCAGTCCATTTGTGATTCACCATCGTGTGTCTCACCTATTTTATGAGTAATACCAGTATGGAATAAAACTCTTTCTGTAAAAGTAGTTTTACCAGCATCGATGTGTGCCATTATACCAATATTACGAATTTTATCTATTGTAACATCTCTTGCCATATTACCTTGCTCCTACCATCTATAATGAGCAAATGCTTTATTGGCTTCAGCCATCTTGTGAGTATCTTCACGTTTCTTAACAGCACCGCCAACTCCATTTGCAGCATCCATAATTTCATTTGCTAAATTAATAGCCATTCCTTTACCATTTCTAGTCTTTGCATAATTTACTAACCAACGTAGTGCTAATGCTTGACTTCTTTCATCAGAAACTTCAATAGGAACTTGAACGTTTGAACCCCCAACTCTTCTAGATTTAACTTCTAAAAGAGGTTTAATATTTTCTAAAGCTTTTTGATAAACTTCCATTGGTTCTTCACCAGTTTTTTCTTTTACGATATCGAAAGCTTCATATAATATTCTTTCAGCAGTACCTTTTTTACCATCTTGCATAATTTGGTTAATTAACTTAGTAACTACCTTTGAATTATATATA
This sequence comes from uncultured Bacilli bacterium, assembly GCA_947632085.1. Classification (GTDB taxonomy): domain Bacteria; phylum Bacillota_I; class Bacilli_A; order RF39; family UBA660; genus Coprovivens. The sequence continues at coordinate 23,907 of CANRNY010000019.1, forward strand.
GGATCTGGTAATACATCTCTTTTTACTGCACGTCTTTTACGCATATAATTCTCTCCTTCCTTAATTATTTATTAATAAGTCAAGTAACTATTTAGGTCTTTTTGTACCATATTTACTACGACCTTGTTTTCTGTTATTAACTCCTTGAGTATCTAATGTACCACGAATAATGTGATAACGAACACCGATTAGGTCTTTAACACGACCACCACGTACTAATACTACGCTGTGTTCTTGTAAGTTATGTCCTTCACCTGGAATATAAGTATCTACTTCTCTTCCGTTTGATAATCTAACACGCGCATATTTTCTTAATGCTGAGTTAGGTTTCTTTGGAGTACGAGTACCAACTTTAGTACAAACTCCTCTTTTTTGTGGACTATTTTGAACAGTAGATTTTCTTTCCATACTATTGAAACCAATATTTAATACTGGACTTTTACTCTTTTTAGTTTTATCTTTTCTGTTCTTTCTTACTAATTGATTAATAGTTGTCATATATGTCCTCCTCTCGTATACACACACCCTGGTGTATCAAACAATCCTTTAAATTAGGTTCCACCTAAGTAGAACCGCAATTTAAAACGCAACAATAATATAGCATTTTATAGTTGTTGTGTCAAGAAAAAAAGTTCAATTTATGAACTTTATTTGAAATCATAATATTCTTCTGAAGTATAGTCTTTGCAATTAATATATGTTGAAGAGATATTCGTTTCTGTTGCATCGTCATAATATACTAAGCTAAATCCTTTGCATGAATTATCAGGAATATCTGAAGTATTAATTAAATTTGCATCTTTTAGTTCTTCTAAATCAACTTTTATTTTTTTATCTCTAGTACCATATAGACTATTATTTTGAACGTATTCTAAGGAAGCATTATTCATAACATTTTCGAATTTATTATATACATCTACAGTTTTTCTATTAGTGGACGTACCAATAATTAGAACTATTATAATGATTAGAATAATTAACCATACTATTATTATTGCTTTTACTTTAGATGGTAAGTTTTTAAATTTAGTATATAAGTTTTTAAAGAAGTTGCCTATTGATTTAAAGATTTCGATAAAGATTCTTTTTATTTTATTTAATGTTAATTTATTACGACTTGCCATTTTATCACTCCTATTTATTAATTATTTGTCGATGTTTGATAGTTATAACATGTTATATGAGGATTAATTTCAATCTCACCATCTTGTATGTAAACATTGCTATATCCTTGACATATACTTGTTCCATCTTGGGCATATAAGGAAGATATATAACCTAGATTAATTAATGTATTAGCATCAATAGTAAGGATTTCATCACCTAGTTCATAAGGATTATCTTCTATATATGTTTGAGTAGCCATTTTTAATTTATATTCTAAGTCTTGATAGTAATTTTCATCAACACTTGGCTCAGTTGGTTGTTCAGGCTTTTTTTCTGGCTCTTCTATAGTTGGTTTTGTTTCCTGAACTTGATTTTCTTCTTGATTTTTAGGAAGGTTTTTATAAAAGGAATTTATCTCAATGGAAACAAAAACAAGCAACAAAAGAAGTAAACATGTATATATAATCATTTCTTTTAAGCCGAATCCTTGATTTCCCAACTTCATTTAAAACCCTCCAGTACAATTTTTATTATAATACAAAAGTGACTATTTTACTAGCAACTTTTGTCCAAAGAAAAAAAGATAAGTAAACCTTATCTTTTTAATCCGAATTTATAATTAAGCTAATTCTACAGTAGCTCCAGCTTCTTCTAATTGTGCTTTAATTTCTTCAGCTTCTTTAGCAGGAATGTTTTCTTTAACATTTCCACCATTGTCAGCTAAACCTTTAGCTTCTACTAAACCTAAGCCAGTAACTTCTTTAAGGATTTTAATTACTTGCATCTTAGTAGCGCCGGCTTCTTTTAATACTACAGTTTTAGTAGCTGATTCATCAGCTTCTGCTGCAGCTCCACCAGCTGCAGGAGCAGCAACTGCTACTGCACTTGGATCTACTCCAAATTCTTCTTTCATAGCGTCAACTAATTCTTTAACTTCAAGAATAGTCATTTCTTTTAAAGCACTTATAAATTCATCTTTTGTTAATTTTGCCATATTATCTTTTCCTTTCTTTTATTTCAAAATTATTTTTCTAATTGTTCTGCATACATATTAAGTCCAACTGCTAGATCTCTAACATATTGAATCATACCACCAGCAAGCATTGTAAGTAATCCTTCTCTTGATGGAATTGCAGCATATTCTTTAATAACATCTAAGTCAGCTTTAGCACCACTAATGATACCAACAGTCATATTGGCATTATCATGGTCTTTAACGAACTTAGAAATAATTTTAATTGGTTCAAGTAATTCTTTACCAAATAAAATTGCGTTTGGTCCTTCTAAGAAACCATCTAAGTCAATGTTTAAATCATCTAATGCTCTTTTTAATAATGTATTTTTGTAGATTTTTACTTCGCCTTCAGCTTTTTTTAGTTCTCTTCTTAATTCGCTAAGTTCAGAAACTGTTAAACCTTGGTAAGTAAATAAAACTACAGATTCACTATTTTGAATATTTGATTTAATTTCATCAACAATAGCTTTTTTGTTTTCTAAAATTTTTGCACTTGCCATTATTTCCCTCCTTTAAGGATATTAAAAAGCTTTCCTCCAAAGGAAAGCTTAAAATCACATTAAAATTAATGTTATATTAAGTCTATTCCTCGGCAAGATTTATTTTTGTACTTGCTGTCTTTGGAGAGCGCTTTTTTCTAACAATTCATATTATAAGCTAATACTTATTAAATGTCAAAAGAATTTTGATCAACCTTGATACCAGGTCCCATAGTACTAGCAATAGTAATGTTATTAATATATTTACCTTTAACTACTGTAGGTTTTGCTTTAGCAATAGTACTAACTACATAATTAAGGTTTTCTAGTAATTTTTTATCATCAAATGATACTTTACCAATTATAGTATGAACGTTACCATAAGAATCAGTCTTATATTCAACCATACCTTTTTTGATATCAGATACAGCTCTTGCAGTATCCATAGTTACAGTACCAGTTTTAGGGTTTGGCATTAAACCTTTAGGTCCTAAAACACGACCAATTTTACCTAATTGAGCCATCATATCTGGAGCAGCTACGATTACATCATAGTCAAACCAGTTTTCTTTTTCAATTTTTTCAATCATGTCAGTATCGCCAACATAATCAGCACCAGCATTTCTTGCAGCTTCAGCAGCATCGCCTTTAGCAATAACTAAAACTCTTTTTGTTTTACCAGTACCATTAGGTAATACCATAGATCCTCTTAATTGTTGATCTGCTTTTTTAGTATCAAGATTTAAATTTAAAGCAACTTCAACTGTAGCATCAAAGCTAGTAATAGAAGTTTCTTTAACTAATTTAACTGCTTCTTCTTTAGTATAAAGAGTATTCTTTTCTACTTTTTTAGAAGCTTCCACATACTTCTTGCCTAATTTTTTCATCTTTTTACCTCCTAATTGTGGTTTATTAGCGGATTTTCAAATATTATATACAAACTATTCAGCTTGTTGTTCTTCTTCGTCTTCTTTGTCACTGATAACTTCAACTTCATGTTCAGCATTAGCTTCTTCTTCCATCTTAGCAAGTTCAGCTTCTCTTTTTGCTTCTTTAACAGCTTCAGCTTCAGCTTCTTTTTGTTGTTCAGCTAATTCTTGATCATTTAAGCCTTTAACAGCAACACCCATATTTCTAGCTGTGCCTTCAATAATTTTCATTGCTGATTCTACATCATATGCATTTAAGTCAGGTAACTTAGTTTCAGCAATATTTCTTAAATCATCAATTGAAATTGTTGCAACAACTTCATTTGCACCCTTAGTACTACCTTTTTGAATTTTAGCTGCTTTCTTAATTAAGAATCCAGCTGGAGCAGTCTTAAGAACAAAATCAAATGTTCTATCTTCATAAAGACTGATTTCAACAGGAATTATATCTCCCATTTTATCTTTAGTAGCATCATTAAATTTAGTACAAAATTCTTGTAAATTAATACCTGCAGGTCCTAAAACAGTTCCAACTGGTGGAGCTGGTGTAGCCTTCCCAGCAGGGATTTGTAATTTAATTTTCTTTACGGCTTCTTTTGCCACGAAAAACACCTCCTAAAAAATTTTTTTCGCGAAAGTGGTCAAAGGCAATCCGCTTATTCCCTCCCACTTAAGCTAATTGTGCTAAATACACAATTGCATCTAAGATATTAACATATATTTATAATAAATGCAAGTAATTATATATTAATGAAATATATAAAAACAAAAACTGATGAACTTAATCATCAGTTTATGCTTTTTTAGATTTTAAGATTTTTTTTCTAATTGCTCTAGCTATTAATCCGATTGTCAATAATAAGCAATTAATAATTAATATAATATATTTATCAAAGACTTTTCGAACGTTAGTATTTGGCGGAAGAATATAATCAATTAAAGTTCGTTGATTAGTAAATTCAACTTCATTAATTGAACCATATTTTGTTATACCTTTTTCACCTTTAGATGTTACTTTATAACCTTCTAATGGTTCTTCTATAACTTCATAACTAATGTTTTCTGGTAAAGCATTAGCATATTTGGTTTCTTCATTTTTTAAAGTAAAGGTTGCAACACCATTTTCAAATGTTAAGTCACCATATGTACCATTAATACTTGAATCATCTAATTTAATAGTAAATTTATATGCACGATTATAATCAGCTAGTGGTCCAGTTACTATCTTAGTAAATTTAATACTAGCAAATTTATTTATAAATTTAATATTATTGATTGATGAAACATCGTTCTGATATTCAAGACCAGTTGTAATATTTTCAGTTAAACCAGCAAATGTTGTACCTATAATATAATCAGTACTACTATTACTAATTTGATCTTCAGTAACTATATAATTAATTATTTCTGGTAAATCTTCAATAATAATGTATTCACCATCTTTTAAGGTAAAGTTATTATCACCAATCTTAAATGTAGATTCTTCGATTTCTTCATCATTTAAATTATATTTCTTATATGTATATTTTTTAGCATACATATCATTATCAATATCATCTAGATGAAGATTAAAACTATAATCAGTAAAATCAGTTAATAATAAACCTTTTACTTCCTTAGCAATTCTTAGATTTAGAACTCTTAGGTTAGTGAATTTAACTTCTTGTTGCTCTTTATCAACAATAGTTCCTGTATTAGTAGTTGAATAGCTCTTATATCCATCAATTGATTGTTCAACTATTTCATATGTTGTACCATCTGGTAAACCAGATGTGTATTTAGTTTCATCGTGTTTTAATGTGAATGTGGATACACCATCTTTAAATGTTAGATCACCATATTTACCATTAATATTTTTATTATTTAAAGTAATAGTAAAGGTAAATTCTTTATCTTTATCATTATCTCTAACATTAAATACTTCTTTAGTTATATCAATGCCACCATAAGTGTTAGTAAATTTAATGTAGGTAACATATGGTCCTTGAGTGGTAATTTTACTACCATCAATTTTAGTTTCATATATACCTTCTAATTCTGAACCACTTGTTGAAATAGTAACATTTGTGGCATCAATATTAATTTCTTCGATAGTTACTTTAGCAGTTGTTTCAATATCACGTAAGATAATGTATTCACCAGCTTTTAAAGTAAAGGTACTATTGTTAGAAAGTGTATTACTAGATGTTGATTCTGGTATTCCTTCAGAAGATTCTGAATTTGAATTGATTTCATTACCATTTTTATCATATCTTGTATATGCATATGAACCTTTAATTTCATTATCACTATTAATATTGAATTTAAAGGTATAATCTTTATCTTTGGTTGCTTCTTTTCCTTTAACTTCTTTTTCGATACGAATGTCGCCGGTAGTGTAATTAATGAAAACAACTTCATTTGTTTCACCTAATTTTAATGTGCCTGTATCATTTGTTTTAATTGTTTGGAAACCATCTTGATTTACTTCAGTAACTTTATAAGTTGTTCCTTCTGGTAGGCCGGAAGCAATTTTAATTTGTTCGTTAGTTAATTTAAATTCAGCTACACCATTATTAAATTCGATATCACCATATTTACCGGTTATTTTTTCACCATTAGTTAAGGTAACTGTGAATTTAAAGGATTTTTTCATATCTTCTGGTTTGCCTAAGATAATCTTTTTAACAGAAATAGAAGCATATTTATTAATGAATTTAATATAATTATTATCATTAATATTTATGGTTATCTTTTCGCCATCAGTTTCTGCGTTGGCTAAACCATTTTTAATGGTTCCTTTTTTAGTAGTTACTTTTGTTACTTTTTCAGCTGTTTCGGTAATTGTTACTACAGCATTATCTGGTAAGCCTTCAATTACTACATATTCACTACCTTTTAAGGTAAATGATTCACCACTTTTAATTGTTTGCTTTTCACTTACTGCTTTATCATCTTGATTATACTTAATATATTTATAATCATCTGGATAACCAGTTTCGGTATGATCTAATTCAAATTTAAATTGATATAATGCATCCTTATTAGCAACTGTACCAACAATTTCTTTTTCTACTTTAAGTCGTTTTGTAAGATAGTTATAGAAATTTACGGTAGTGATTCCTTGAGATTTTATTGTACCAGTTGCGTTTTCACTAGTTGCTGAGTAGTCAGTTTCTGCTTGTTCTTCTACTTTATATTTAACACCTTCTGGTAATCCATAAGCTGTTTTAGATTTATTATGTTTTAAAGTAAAGGTTGCGATACCATTTTTAAATGACATTTCGCCATATGTACCATTAACATTTTTATTATCTAATGTAACAGTAAAGACGAAATCTTTATTTTTATCTCCTTTAGCACCGATTACTTTTTTATTAACTGTTAAACCTGCATATGAGTTAACAAATTTAATATAGTTATTTGTAGATAAATTATTTTTAATTGTTCGGCCAGTTATACTACTATTTCCAAGCGACTCTGTATCTTTTTCAATACTACCTTTATAGTAATATACTTTACTAGCACTTGGATCTTTTTCAGTTAATTCATATTCATAACCATCTGGTAAATCATTAAGAATAATATATTCACCATTTTTTAAAGTAAAGTTGATTTCGGAAGCTAAATTAAATTTAGTAGTACTAGATTCGATTTCTTTGTTATCTTTAGTTGTGTACTTAATATATGAAGCTTGTTCATTTTTAAGATGTTCATCTATGTTTTTTAAAGTTAAGACGAATTGATACTCTTTATTAATTGATTCAGGTAAACCATGTACTTCTTTTGCAACTTTTAACTTAGTTGTTTGATAGTTATAGAATTCAACAACATTAATATCGTTATAACTAGTATTACCTGTATCACCAACTTTAATAGTCTTATAACCTTCTTCGGTTTCTTCGGTAATAGTATATTTAGTATTTTCTGGTAATGTTGAAGTTTGTTTAGTTTCACCATTAGTTAAGGTAAATTTAGCAACACCTTTATCAAATTCAAAATCACCGTATCTACCATTTATACTTGAGTTTTCTAAAGTCATAGTAAAGTTAAATTGTTTACTATTATCACTTATACCAATCACATGTTTAGTGACTGTTACACCTGAATAATAATTAGTAAATTTAATATAACTAGTATTTTCAAGTTTTTCATCAACTATTTTTTTACCATCAGATATATTGTCAGTACAATTCTCTGGCGTAGATGACTTACAATATGTTGTACGACTAGTTTCGGAATCTATTTCTTCGATTGTATATTTTGTAGAGATAGGAAGGTCTTTAATAATAATGTATTCGCCATCTTCTAAGGTTATTTCAGTACCAGTCTTAGGCATAGTATTAGTTTCAATAACCTTATCATCTTTATATTTTTGATAAGTATAAGTGTCTTTACTAATTCTATCATCAATGTTTAAGTTAAGTTTAAATTTATAGTCTTTAGTGCCTTTACCAATAACTGCTTTTTCGATTTTCAAATCATCTTCATAGTAATTATAGATGAAGACATCATCAATAGTACCATAAGCAGTAGTACTAGATTCATTTACTTTTTTTACTTTTAACTTACCGATATCATTTTCAGGAATAGTTTCATCAACTGTATAGGTTATCTTATCAGGTAAATTAGTAGCTTGAATTGTTTCTCCACTCTTTAATTTAAAGGTTGCTTTACCATTATTAAATTCCATATCACCGTATTTACCGGTTATTTTATTGTCGCTTAATGTTACAGTAAATTCAAACTCTTGATCTTTAAAGATATCACCGAAAGCTTCTTTTGTTACAGTTATACCGGTATAAGAGTTAAAGAATTGAACATATTCAACATCAGCTACCGCACATTCGACTTCAGCACCATCTTTTTCTTCACTTTCATGGTCTTGAAAGCCTTCTTTGTGAGTAGTTTTAACGGATATCTTCCGGTTCTCTGTTGGTTTTGTCGGATCATCAAGTTCCTGCGTTATTTCTCTGACTTTGAATCTTAGTGTATCTGGCAAGCCCGAGATAACCAGGTACTGATTATTCTTCAATTTAAATTTATGATTTTCGGTTTTAAATACCCCACTAGCTACTTTAAGGCCTTCACTATCATCTTCGGTTCTATTGTATACTTCGTATAAATATAAATCTTTATTTTCGCTCTCATCTTCAGTAAATGTTAATTCAAACTCATATTCAGCATCATCATTTATCTCTAAACCTCTAACTTCTTTACCTATGATAAGCGATTTAGTTTCTTGTTCTTTTGATTTAACTGAATCTAATGGAATTGTAAAACGCATAAATAATGTTGAACCACTAGCACCACGTTCAGTATAGAAGAAATATAATTTATATTTTCCTGATTCTTTATTAGGTTTACCGTTATTATCATAATACGGAACTTTATCAACATAATCCCACAAGTTAATATATTGACCTAATGAGCTATGAACACCTCCGATATCAGCGATTTGCGTAATAGTACCATCTGGTTTTTCTAAAAATAACCAGAAGTCATCGTCTCCAAAGAAGAAGAAATCTAATGGAGCATTATAACCTGGATCAATTGTAAATTCAGCTTGGAATGATACACCAAAGTATGGATTGTGATCTTCTTCACAGTCAGCAATTGGTAGGTAGTTTTTAGTTCCATTAACGGCACCAAAAAGTCGTCTATTGGTTTGATATGTTTTAGAGCCAAACTTCATATCATTACCATCAGTTCCCCACGAATCAGTAATATCCATTGGCCAGAATTCATTTGAATAAATTGTTTTTTTGGTATTTTGATATGTAATTTTAAAGTTTTCTAAATCTTCTAGCTTTTTATTATTTTGATTATTAACAATATCACTAAGAATAAAGGTTCCACCAATACGATCAAATATCATATTTAATTCATCGTTAGTGTAACTTACTTTACCAGTTACTTCTTTGGAACTAAATAAGTCAGGACCGATTATACCATCGTTCCATACTGGAGTTTTATCTTCACTTAATGTGTTATTTTTAACTAAACCATATGATGAACCACTAGAATTAATACTATTGGATCTATTGATGTAATTATTTCCATGTTTTTCATCGCCTAGATTACTACCAGCATTTGTATTACCAAATGCATATTTAGCACCTGTACCACTATAGTTTTCAGCACTATTTATACCGGCTTCTTTAGTGTAAGCGTACCAAGTTTCTGTATCTTTTTGTTTAGAAGTATTTTGAGGATTGGTTTTACTATTTGAAGAGTAAATTTTTCCATCAGATATATTGTAATCAAAGAAATCAACATCTGTTTTTTTGTAATCTTTAGTTTCTATTGGTTCATATACTAGACGAATTACTGAATTTTCATGAATATAAATAGTATATTCTTCGGCTTCTTGTATTTTACCATTACTATCTGGTTTGGTAATTTTAGTGTTTTCAGGATTATTGGTAAAGAGAATTGCGTCTGGATTATGTTTATTTCCATCTAATTTAGGAACTTTATAAATTAACCAGTCTGATTCATTAGTACTTGTTTTATTAGCAGTACTATCTTTTTCATCTTTTAAAACCCATACCTCAGATAGTGTATAGTTTTTATTATAATCATCTAAATCATTATATAAACGGTCCATGTATTTCATACGTGGATTTGTTTTATAATCAGTTTGTTCTTCTTCAAATAATGGAACTAACTTTTTCGTTGTTTTAATATTAAATTTTTTATCTTTAACTAGAGCTCTAGTATTAGCAGTTGTTTCTTCTAGGATTATACATTTACCACTTGGTTCGTTACCATTAGTTGGAATATTACCACCACTTTTAGAACCATTATTAGAAGTATCAATTACTTTTAAATTAGGACTTGAACTATTACAATTACTTGCTGATAAATCTATATCATTAAAGTATAAGTAGTGTTGTAAGGTAAATGTAGGGTTTACGGCTTTCTCATCTTTTTCAGTATTATCAATTAAATTCACATTTGAAAAAGCAGCATTAAAAGCAATAATGCCGGTAACAATTAAAATCATACTAAGTATAGCAACAAAGTAATTTTTAAGATACTTAGTTGGCTTTATTCGTGAATCAAAAATACTACTCATTTTCTACCTATCCTACTCTAGAATGATTATACCATTATACACTTTGAGATACAAGAAAAATCCCATAATCATAGAATTTTTCAACTAAAAAAGCCCTTATTCGGGGCTTTTTATCTATTATACCTTTTGGGTTTATAAGTTAGGACAATATCCGTTTGAATGGATGAATCTTTTGATGAATTATCTTTAGCTTTTGCCGGAATTTCTTGAGCATCGAATAAAAGGCAATTATAAAATAAATCAGTAGAATTAGCGATATTATTATTAGCACGATAGTTAAGCATAATAGTGCTGTTTTCACGACCTAATTTATAAATATTGTTTTCTACTTTTTCAAGTAATTCAGCCTCAATACGATCTTCAGTACTAAAACTAGCAAAGGGATAATTTTGGACTTCACTAACAACTATGGTTTCTAATATATTTGATAAATAAACAATATCATATTCTGTTTTGAAAGCTTTTGGTAAATCAAAAACGTCACAATTTTTAAAAGTTGGGTATTTTCTTTTTCTTAATAAAGATTGTAATTTATAATATTCAGCTTCTTCGCTATAAAATGGCATACCATTTTGAATCATTTCTATTTTGTTAGTGTAAGAAGTAGGAAGAATAAAGTTACCATAACCTTTTTTGTTAAATTCATACATTATATTTTCCCAGAAGTAACCAACATCACTTGGTAATGATGGTAGTAATCTTCTTAGAGTTTTTAAGTTCCAAAATGATTTTTGGATTTTAGCTTTTTCGGTTAGTGGTAAATAAAAGCTTTGGAAGTCTTTAAAGCTTAAGGTTTTAATTGCAGCTATTTTAAGGAAAGTAATGTATCTTGTGAGCTTATTAATATCGTATAAATCGACTTTTTTAGCTCCGTAATATATAGCGCCTAAATATTGATCGCCACTAGAAGCAACAGTAATAACATCTTTGTTGTTATAATTTATGACATCATTGACGCCTTGTTGATTTTCAGTGCCATAAAGAAAACATGTTCCATATTGCGAATAATTATAGGTTGGGCGAAATGGTTGGTTAATTAAATTGATGGTTTCTTTAACATCTTTTTTTATAGCTTGCATAATCACTCCCCCTTTTAAAGTAATTGTATTATAAAGAAATGTCTATTTTTTGTCAAAATCTTCTTATCAAAGAAAAAATACTTTGTAAAAAAGTATTTTTATTGTAATTTATTAACTTGAAATAATTCAACTTCAACAGGTGTTTCTTGACCGAATAAATCTATTAAAACATTTAAACGGTTGTTTTCTATATCAATACTGTCAATAACACCATTCATTCCTTTGAATGGACCATCAACGATAGTTACTTTATCACCAACAGCCATTTCAGATTCAATATTAACTCTACTCATACCCATTGAAGCTAAAATACGATCTATTTCTTGAGGCATTAAAGGTGTTGGTTTGGCTTTGTGTCCAGATGAACCGATAAATCCAGTTACACCTGGTGTATTACGAACTATATACCAAGCTTCATCTGACATAATCATTTCAACTAAAACATATCCGGGAAACATTTTTTTAACTTTTTCCTTTTTTACGCCATCTTTTACTTCAACTTCAGTTGTTTCAGGAATGATTACACGGAAAATGTTATCTTGCATTCCCATTGAAATAGCTCTTTGTTCTAGTTTTTCTTTAACTTTTGATTCATGACCACTATATGTGTTAACAACATACCATTCTTTTTCCATTATGACAACACATCCTTCAAAAATGCAGCAAGTAATTCTATTCCTTCAAAGAATAAGCCAAGTACTAAGCAGAAAATAATAACAGCAATAGAGTATTTTATTATTTCTGAGCCTTTAGGCCATACTACTTTCTTTAGTTCTTTACCGACTAAATCGAAGTAACCTTCTTTCTTTTTTGTACTCTTTTTCTTTTTACCCTTTTTATCTGTTTTTATTTTGCTATAATCGTCGTCTTCGTCTTCGTCATCGCTAACGTCTTCATATTCATCGTCTTCTGATTCTAAATCATCGTCTTCGTCTTCTTCATTTTCATCTTCTTCATCTTCTTCATCAGAATCATCTTTGTCGTCATCGTCAGTTGCAATTTCTTCTTCAATTTCTTCGTCTTCTGTTTCTTCTTCTGCAACAACTTCTTCTGCTTCAAGTTCTTCGTCTAGTTCTTCATCTATCTCTTCTTTTACTTCTTCAACTTTTTCTTTAGCTTTTTTAGTCTTTGTTTTAATTTTTGTTTCATCAACATCTTTAATATTCTTTTTCTTTGCCATAAGCCCACCTCATATTTTTTTGTATTAAAAAAACACCTTTTCGTGTTCAAATAGACTATACCATATAAAGCTAGTAAAAATCAAGAAAAAGTTCGATATTTTCGAACTTTTTTTACCTTTCTTGTAATATTTTTTTAATTTTGGTTTTAACTCTTTGAATTGTGTTATCAACTTGTTTAAGATTTTTATCTAATAAATTAGCTATTTCATCGTATTTTAAACCATTTATCATTAGGGAATATACTTCGTATTCACTCTTGGATAAACTATTTTTTATTTTATCTAAGAGTTCTTTAAAGTCTTCTTCTTTTAAAATGTTTTCTAAAGGGTCATTTTTATTATTATCACTTATTAAATCCATTAAGGGTGATGCTGACTGATTAGATACATGTTCTAAACTTAAAGACTCATTTAATAATTTATTCTTTTTACGACCAGCTTTTTGAATAGAAACTTGTAATTTACGATCAACACATAGAGTTATAAAACTTGATAAAGCGGCATAACGATCATCACGATAGCTATTTAGAGCATCAGAAAATCCAACTAAAGCATCTTGCATTAAGTCATTATAATCATAACCAAGTAGTTTAGCCATACTAGAATATTTTTTCATTTCAATATCTATAATATATTTATACTTGGCAAATAATAAATCTTTAGCTTCTTCTGAAGACTCATGAATCATACTTATTAATTCGCTATCATTTAATTCATCGTAATTCATATAATACCTCAATTTTATTTATTTACTATTCCATATATTAAGATTGCAGCTGCTACTGAAGCATTTAAACTATTAACATGACCATATTGAGGAATAGCTAAAATAACATCACAATTTTTTTTAACAAGGCGACCTACACCATTACCTTCACTACCTATTACTAGTAATACTTTATCAGCATAAGAAACGTTCTTGTAGTTTTCACCATCCATATCAGCAGCATAGACAAAGTATCCGTTATCTTTAAAATCATCAATAACATTTACTAAGTTATTAACCATCGCAATATTAACATGTTCTAAGGCCCCACTACTTGTTCGCATAACAGTAGATGTAACACTAACACTACGATCTTTAGGAATAATAATTGATTTGATTCCTGCGGCTTCACAAGTTCTAATAATAGCACCGAAGTTATGAGGATCTTCTAAATGGTCTAACATAACAACTATATTATCATTTAACATAGTTTTGTAATCAACATATTCATAATCATCGACAACAATAATTATGCCTTGGTGTTTACCTTCGACCATTCCATCCATTTTATGAATATCCATTGTTGAATAACTAATTTTATTATTTTTGATAAAATCGATTATTTCTTTATCATTAAAGTTATTAGCTAAATAAACCTTTTTGATAGCTTTAACATTATCTTTTAATTCATTAAAAACATTTTTACCAAATACTTTCATTATTCTTCACCTACTATAAAATCCATTATTTCTTTTATACGAT
>CANRNY010000020.1 GCA_947632085.1 uncultured Bacilli bacterium
TCTAAATCATAGTCTTTAAATTTAGGATCTTCAGGTTCTAGATTTTCAATTAGAATTTTTATAAATCTTTTAAGTTCTTTTCTAACAGCACAGGGGTAAACCTCCTTCAAACGATCCTTCTAGTGCAAGTAATGTTTCATATAATACCAATGAACCTAAATTAACTTTGTAATCAACCATTTTACTCATCACAAATCCTCCTTTGATGTTGTGATGTTAACTCTAAAAAAGTATTATTGCAAGTCATTTTGAAAATAAAAAAAATCTAGTAAAGACTACTAGATAATATATGATAAATCGCTATAAAAAGCGAACACTTGTTCTGGCAGGGGATAAGTGAATCGAACACTTATCTAAGGTTTTGGAGACCCCTATTTTACCATTAAACTAATCCCCTAGATATAACCACGAATTATTATAGCATATAACCATAAAAATGGCTATTGGCACAAATCGTGGCACAAATTTTTATTTTTTATTTTTTCTTATGGGCATTATTCCCAGTATTTATAATACTTTCAAAGAACATCAATTCATTTCAAGTCAGTCGGTTTTGGAGACCGTTATTCTACCATTGAACTATACCCCTAAAAAATGTAACAATTTCATTATAACACAAAACTATTATTCTGCAAGTCTTTTTATGGTTTTCTTTCGTTATTTATGGTATTCTATGTATGAGGAGTGATACTATGTTAAACGCAGTAAAAAGAGCTTTAATTGTTATATTTGGTATATTATTACAATTTGGCTTTTTAATATCAATACAGTTCTTTTTTAATGATCATATTGCAATAATAAGTTTATTTTATCGAATAGCTAGTATTTTAATTATTTTAGGAATACTTAAAAATAGTACGAGATTATCAAATGATCTACCTTGGATGATGTTAATAATTATGTTTCCTATCTTTGGAACAATACTATTACTCACTTTAGGGAGAAGTTATTCAAAAAATAAATTACTAAGAAATATATATAAATATGAAAAAGAATATTCAAAATACTTAGTTCAAGATAAAAAGATTAAAGATGAAGTATTAAAAGAAAATTTAGATAATATAGAATATATTATGAATAGAACTAATTATTATGTTAGTAAAAATAATGATATTACATATTATGAGTTTGGAGAAAAGTTTTATCCAGAATTAATAAAAGAACTAAAAAAAGCTGAAAAATTTATTTTTATGGAATACTTTATTATTAAAGAAGGTACGATGTGGAATGGTATTTTAGATATTTTAAAAGAAAAAGCTAGTAAGGGAGTAGAGGTAAGAATACTATATGATGATATGGGTAGTATAGCAATGTTGTCTACTAAATATCCTAAAGAATTAGCTAAGTATGGTATTAAATGTATTCCTTTTAATAAATTAAGTCCTTTTAGAGGAATATTTATGAATAATAGAGATCATCGTAAGATGACTATTATAGATGGTAAAGTAGCATTTTCTGGTGGAGTTAACTTAAGTGATGAATATATTAATGTTAATAGTACTTTAGGTATATGGAAAGATAATGGTATTAAAATAGTTGGGGATGCTATTTGGAATTTAACTGTTATGTTTTTAGCTATGTGGAATGCTAATGTTAATGAAGATAAAGATATTTTAAAATTTAAATATGATTTTAAAGATAAAAAAGATAATGATGGATATGTTGTTCCTTATGGATTATCACCATTACATCAAGATTTAATTGGTGAAGATGTATATATTAATATGATTAATAGTGCGAAGAATTATTTATACATTATGACACCTTATTTAATTATTGATACAGATATGGTTAATAGTTTAATTAGAGCAGCTAAAAGAGGAGTAGATGTAAGAATTATTGTACCTGGTATTCCTGATAAACAAGTTACTTATACACAAACTAGTTCATTTTTTGAAGTACTTACTAAGGGTGGAGTAAAGATATATACTTTTACTAAAGGATTTGTTCATTCGAAAGTATTTATTTCAGATGATGTAAGAAGTGTAGTAGGTACTATTAATATGGATTATCGTAGTTTATATCTTCATTTTGAAAATGGTATTTATATGGAAAAAGTTAAAGAGATAAAGAAAGTAAAAGAAGATTTTGATAAGACATTTAAAGAATGTAGGGAGTTAAAAGAAAAAGATGTTAAAGTTGGATTCTTTAAAAATATATGGCAAGCAATATTAAGATTGTTAGCACCATTATTCTAAGTAAAAGAAAGGGTGATAGGTATGGAAGAAAAAGTAGTAGAGAATAATGAAGTTGTAGAAAATAAAGAAGTAGTTGAAAAGAAGAGTGTTGGAAAGATTATATTAAAAGTATTAAAAATAATCTTTTTAGTTATAACTTTTCCAATATGGTTTCCTTGGAGAATATTGTTTGTAAGAAGAAAAGGAAGAAAGTTTAAAGAGGTTAGTAAAAGTGTACAAATATTTAGATTGGTTAGATCACCTATTACTAAACCACTTAAATTTGCGTTATATTTA
Organism: uncultured Bacilli bacterium; assembly: GCA_947632085.1. Classification (GTDB taxonomy): domain Bacteria; phylum Bacillota_I; class Bacilli_A; order RF39; family UBA660; genus Coprovivens. The sequence continues at coordinate 2,475 of CANRNY010000020.1, forward strand.
ATTATTTTAGGTTTAGAAGTAGTAGCTATATATAAAGTAAGATATTCACCTGTAACATATGTTTTTACAAGAAATTCAGTATATAATTATTATGTTAAAGGAAATGAAAAAGAATTAATGGGAGTTACAGAAGTATATGCTGCTAGTGTTAATGATTATCGTGATGAATTTGAAGAAGCTTTTGGTTATATTGATAAATGGAATTTAGATGCTAAGAATAAAATGTATGTTACTTTAGATGCGGATATAACAAAGATAGCATTTAAATATTTAGGTGATGATACTGTTACTTATATATTAGATAGATTTAATAGTGATGAAGATTTTAGAGAAGATATTAGATATAGTATTGCTAATGTTAATAAAACAATAGCTAGATTATATGATGATGCAATAAAATATTTATCAGAAGACGAAGTAAATGAAGCTTTAGGATTCTTATCTGAGTATGGTGGTTATACTTTAGATTATGCGGCTTTATTAGATATGGGTGGTAAAATAGCTAATATTGTGATTGAAGAATCTCCTTCTATTGAAGGCCAAACATTTGATTTAGAAAAAGATGAATTAGATCTACTTATTGATGCAGGTGTTAGATATAGTAGAGGTGAATCTTTAGAAGATATTGCTGAAGATGCTAAAAAGAATAGTCATAGTACTACTGTAAAAACTGAAACAGTTATAACAACTAGTAAAACTAAAAAGATTGTTACAGATTAAAAAGTAATAATCTTTTTTTAATGAGTAAAAAAGATTATAATATATTTTAGTGATGTTTATGGAAAATGAAGTTAAATTATTTATGATTTTTGATATACTTGGAGATACTAAGAGAACAGGGCCGGTTTTATGGTGTGTAGATAGAGAAAGACTAGAAGATATAAAAGATCATATATTAGACTTATTATTAATAGCAAGAATACTTAAGAATAAGTTAGATAAATATATTAATTATGATAAATTATATGATTATATTATATGTCATGATTTACCTGAAGCTATTACAGGAGATATTACGAAGTTTGAAGGAGTATCTAGTGATGAAATAGAAAGAGTTACAGAGATTGCTATAGATTATTTAGATAATTTATTTAAAGATATTATAGATATTAAAGGATTAATAAATGATTTTGATTGTGGTAATAATTTAGAAGCTAAAGTAGCTAGAATGATTGATAAAGTACATTCAGCGACAACATTTATAAAATATCAAGCAGAAAAGAATATTGATGTTAATAATCCAAAAATAATTAAGGAATTAAGATATATTCCTTTTGTAGATAAAAAAATAAGTGATGGTGCAGATGTCGCTGATATCTTTTATGAGTATCATCGCCAAGCTATTACAATTAGTGACGAAGAATGTCAAAAGTATCATTTAAATAGAAATGATGCTAATAATATAGTAATGGTAATACAAGGATTTATAGATGAATTTTATAAAGAAAAATTAAATAATACTTTATTTAGTTTTAAAGAAGAATTTCCTAAAGAAGGAATGATATATAATAGAAATGTAGAATAGAATTATAACGTGCTTTTTGGTGTTTATAAATTTGTTGTTTTGGTGTAATATAAGGTTAGAAATGGTTATGAAGGGTTTGCGTTAAAAAGATATCTTTTGTAGGTATGGCAAATAATTTATAGGTGATAAATATGCTTGATGAGATTATCAAAGATTTAGAAGGAAAATTAAAAATAACAATTAATAAAGAAAAGATAGTTTATTATAATGAAGGAACTACGGATTCTTTAGTCTTTAGTATTGATGATAAATATTTAGTTAAAACGGTATCTGAACAAACAATGAAGACACAATTAGAATATTTTAGAGTATATAAGAGAATAGAAAGAATTCAAAAGTTAATATGTCATAATAGGAAATTAGGATATTTATGTTTCGAATTTATTAAGGGAACTAAATTTAAGGATGTAGCTATTCCTGATGTAATGGGAACTATTGAACAATGTTTTGGCATTGTAACAAATTGGAAGAAATATAAATATGATGGGTATGGATATTTATATGAAGATCATAAAAAGAGTTGGTATCAATTTTTAAAAGATGAAGTAGATTATTCATATAAAGCTGTTAATAATTTAAATTATGATTTTAGTCGTGTATATGATTATTTAGAGATAGTTAAAAAGTATGATGCTCCTAAGTATTTAATTCATGGTGATTTTGGAACACATAATTTTATAATAGATGAAGAAAACTTAGTAAGAGTTATTGATCCAATGCCAGTTGTTGGAGATATATTATATGATTTTTACTTTGCTATTTTTTCGAATGTTAAACTATTTAGAAATGTAAGAGAAACGATGATTTTGGATTTCTTACCTGGTGATAGAGAATATAAAAAAGCTTTAATGAATGTTGTTATATTTATTAGAATGTGTAGATGTTATGTTCATCATCCTGATGATTTTGATGTTTATTTAGCTTGGTTTTTAGATCGTGATGAGTGATAAAGATAGAATAGCTTTTATTATCTATCATAGACATATTTTATATTTAAGAAATTCTATAATGAGTCATAGTGAATGGTGTAATACTTTAGGTATTAGTAAAGAGGAATATAATAAGTTAGTTAGAGGATATATAAAGGATAATATAATAGTATATTATCAGGGAGATTTTAAATATAATGAAGAAGTTATTAATACTTGTGTAGATACTTATAAACAAATAGCTTTAGATAATAATTTAGTAGATTATAGTGTTTATTGTGGAGTATTAAAAGGAAAAGTTGGTGAGATATGGAAACCAATATTAAAGGTAAAATAAAGTATAGTTTAAGAGCAGCTACTGTTAATGATATTGAGTTGTTAATAAGATTTAAGTTATTCACAATCTTAAAGTATGCTAAAAATTTAAGTAAAGATGAAGTAAATAAAATTAATAAGTATGTTAGAGATAGTATATATCGTGAAGTAGATAATTATAAACTTGTTATAGTTAATAAAGAGATTATTGGATGTATATTAGTTAGTGATTTAGATGATGGAAAGTTATTAGATGAAATATATCTAGTAGATAAATATCGTAATAAAGGTATTGGTAGTACTTTAATTAAAGATGTATTACGTAATAATCCAATAGTTTATTTATGGGTTTATAAAGATAATAAAGAAGCTATATCTTTGTATAGGAGGTTAGGTTTTCTTATTTATGAAGAAACTGATACAAGGTATAAGATGGTTTGTTATCAGCAATAGGTATTTAGTTTTAGATATTATAATAGGTTGGTGGTAATTGATGTATTGTGGTAATTGTGGTAATAAGTTAAACGAGGGAGATTTGTTTTGTGATCATTGTGGTAATGCTGTAGGTAGTAATAGTGGAAGTTCAGTATCAGTAAATGGTCAAGTGATTAATCAGCCTAAGAAAAAGAAGAATATTGGTCTTATCGTAGCGATAGCATCGCCTTTAATTTTTTTTACCTTGGTTTTAGGAGTTTTTATTTTTATCTTTATTATGCTTTTTAGTTCTTTAAATGGAGTAGATAGTGAAGAGTTTGTTCAATTATCTGGGGATGAAATTCCAACGATATATCAAGTTATTGGCTATAAATCTATTTGTGATTATGATTCTTCAAATGTTGGTGATGAACTAAAAATGATGTATGTGTATTGTAATGGTGAATTAACTAATTATGATTATGAGAAATATATTAATTATTTAATAATAGAAGAGGACTTTGTTGATATTACTACTTTTGATGGTACAGAATTAACAAAGGAATCCAATGATGATAATATGTATTTGACGATAGATATAGATAAACAGATAGGAACTATTGTTTATACGAAAAAGAAATTAACGGGAGGAAATATATAAAATTTCTTCCTTTATTTTTAGTTTTTTTCTTCTTATCTTTTATTGACAAAGATATACCGGGGGGGGTATACTTTAAAATAGAAAGGAAGTAAAAATATGACTGATGTTGAAAGTGCTCTTTCATCTATATTAGCAGCGAGCTTAGTAATTATTTTATTTGTTTTACTTTTATTAATTGCTTGGCTTGTATTTTATTATGTAGGTGTTTGGAAACTTTATAAAAAAGCTGGACGTCCTGGATGGAATGCCATAGTACCATTTTATAATAATTTTGTGTTAGTTGAAATGGTTGGTTTAAAATGGTATTGGTTCTTAATAGATATTATCGTTTCTATTGCTAGTTCATTTGCTTCAGGTCTTCTTTACTGGCTATTATGGCTTGTTAGTATTGGCGTTAAAGTTAATATTTTCTACAATATGTCTAAAAAGTTTGGTAAAGATGCAGGTTGGATAGTTTTAATGACATTATTTAGTGGCATTATGTTACCAATCTATGGTTATAATAAAGCAGTATGGAATGCTAATGCGCCAGTTACTCCTAATGGTTTAATTGATGGCTTAGGTGGTAATAATGCTGGACCTGTTCAAGGTGGACCAGTTGTTCAAGGTGTTACACCTGTACAACCACAACCAGTACAACCACAACCTGTTCAACCAGAACCAGTTGCTACAAATCCTGAACAACCTCAAGGTCCTAGTGATGGAAGTGGTATACAACAATAAGAAAGAGAATAATTTATTTATTCTTTTTTTTATGATATGATTCTTATAGGTGATTTTATGAAATACGAATATAAAACAAAAGGAACTTGTTCTGGGACGATTAAATTTGATATTAATGATAATGTTATAACTAATATTGAATTTATTGGAGGATGTCCTGGTAATTTAAAAGCTATTTCTAAATTATTAGATGGTCAAACAGTTGAATATATCGAAGAAAAACTTAAAGGTAATCAATGTGGTATTAGAGGTACTTCTTGTGCTGATCAACTAGCTATTGCAGTTAGAAAAGCTTATGAGGAGAATCATCAGTAATGAAGAAGAAAAAAGAAAGTAAAAAAATAAGAAAAATATATAAAACGCAAATACCAGATAATGTTAAAATACTATTTGGTAAGTTTTATGTCTTTTCTTTTCTTTATTTAATATTTTTCTTCTTTATTTATCCATTAGTATTAATAAATAAAATAAGTTTATTTAATTTAATAGCTATATTAGTCTTTTTAAGTCTTTTTTATCTAGCGATTATTATAGATGCTTTTAAAAAGAAAAAAGGATATAGCTCTAATTTATTTTTTATTTTGATGATTTTAGTTGGACTAGCAATATCTTTTTCTGTCGTTAAATTAATGATTTTTCTTGAAATTTAGTGTATTTTTTGTATAATAAATGTTATAATTGTTTAGTTATTACTAAAGGAGGTGCAGTATGAGAACATATAAAGCAAATTTACCTGAAGGTGTTAAAAAGAAATTTGGGACTTTAAGAGGAGTAAAAGTAAAATTAGTAGCTAAAAATACTAAGAAGAATACTAAAGCTAATAAAGAAGGTAAGTAAGATAAGTTTAACAGATGAAAATCTGTTTTTTTTATTAAAAAAAATGACTATTACTAGTCATTTAGATAAAGCTACTTAAACCACTCATACATATTTTATTAATGAAAAGAGCAATATTGGCTGGATCTTCTTGGCAATTATTATTTATCCAATTACGAATAATACCTACAGAACCATCAACGATAAAACTATATATTTTATCTAAGTCATCACGTGATGCTTTTTTTAATAGCTTTTGCCATTCAGCAATACTTTCGTTATAGACTAATCGTAAAATTCTTCTTAAAAAAGTATGATCGCCATTTTCACCTAATAATCGAGTATAAGTTTCTTTGCGGGCATAAATTGTTTCAAGGATTTTACCAGTAAAAGAAATTAAATAATTTCTTTTAATATCACCGATATTTTGTTTTAAATCGATTACTAATGAATTTTCGATTTTAAATACTAGATCGTCAACATCTTTATAATACTTATAAAAGGTTGTACGATTGATATCAGCTTTTTTACATAATTCTAAAACAGTAATATCTTCAAGATGATTATCTTTTAAGAGAACAAGTAAAGTATTAGTTACTTTTTTCTTTGTATTTAAAATTCTTGTATCCATATTTTCACCTTCTACCTATTTAATTATATTATAAATTATTGATAAAAGCAACACACTGTTTATTTATAAAAATTATATCTTTTAAGTCTATTATTATCTTGGGTTATAGATAATATTTTAATTAGCACTTATGTATTGACAGTGCTAATTAAGAGTGGTATTATTCAATTAGTTAACAAAAAAGGAAGATGAATATGAAGAAAAAACAATTTAAAACTGAATCTAAAAAGATTTTAGATTTAATGATTAATTCAGTATATACAAATAAAGATATATTCTTAAGAGAATTAATATCTAATGCAAGTGATGCAATTGATAAGTTGTATTATAAATCGCTTACTGATCGTAAGGTTAAGTTAGATAAAGATGATTTTCGTATTAGAGTAGATTTAGATAAAGATAAAAGAACGATTACGATTACTGATAATGGTATTGGTATGAGTGAAGAAGAGTTAGATGAAAATTTAGGTATTATTGCTAAAAGTGGTTCTTCTTTATTTAAAGAAATGAATGAAAAGAATAAAGATATTAATATTATAGGTCAATTTGGTGTTGGTTTTTATTCAGCTTTTATGGTAGCTAAAGAGATTAAGGTACTTAGTAAGGCGTTTGGTAGTGATGAAGCTTATGAATGGATAAGTGATGGAGCTGATGGCTATAGTATTAATAATGCTAGTAAAGATGAAGTTGGAACAACAATTACTTTATATTTAAAAGATAATACTGAGACTGATAATTATGATGAATTCTTAGAACCTAGAAGAATTGAAGGTATTATTAAGAAATATTCTGATTATGTTAAATATCCTATTATAATGGAAAAAGAAGTAGAAAAAGATGAAGATGATAAAAAAGAGAAAGTTATCGAAGATGAAACTATTAATAGTATGATTCCGATTTGGAAGAGAAATGAAAGTGAAGTTACAGAAGAAGAATATAATAGTTTTTATGCTGATAAATTCTATGATTTTGAAAAACCATTAAAGACTATTCATAGTAGTGTAGAAGGACAAGTATCTTATAGTTCATTAATGTTTATACCTTCTCATGCACCTTATGATTACTATACGAAAGAATATGAAAAGGGATTACAATTATATTCTAATGGCGTTTTAATTATGGATAAGTGTGCTGATTTACTACCTGATTATTTTAGTTTTGTAAAAGGTTTAGTAGATAGTGAAGATGTATCACTTAATTTATCAAGAGAAATGTTACAACAAGATAGACAAGTTAAATTAATTGCGAAAAGTATTGAAAAGAAGATTAAGAGTACTTTAGAAGAATTATTAAGTGATAATAGAGAAGAATATGAAAAGTTCTTTGATGCATTTGGAATGCAACTTAAATACGGTATTTATAGTAGTTATGGAATGAATAATGATGTTTTAAAAGATTTATTATTATTTTATAGTTCTAAAGAAAAGAAACGTATTACTTTAAAAGAATATGTTGCTAATATGAAAGATAAACAAGAAAAAATATATTATGCTTCTGGAGAAAGTATTGATAAGATAGATTTACTACCTAATGTAGAAAGATTTAAAGATAAAGATTATGAAGTATTATATTTATGTGATTATGTAGATGAATTTACTATTCAAGCTTTAATGGAATATGAAGGTAAAAAGTTTGTTAATGTTAATTCAGAAAATACAGATTTAGATGAACCTGAGGAGAAAGAGAAATTAGAAAAACATAATAAAGAAGCGGAAAAGATGTTTGAAGTAATGAAGAAAGCTTTACCTGAGGTTAAGAATATTAAGTTTACTAATAAACTTAAGAATCATCCAGTATGTTTAAGTACAGAAGGTAATATTTCTTTAGAGATGGAAAAATTAATGATGCAAATGGCTAATGGTGATAATGTTAAAGCTGAAATAGTCTTAGAAATTAATGAAGATCATCCAATTGCTCATGAACTTGAAACATTATATAAGAAAGATAAAGATAAGTTAGCACAATATACAAAGATTTTATATAATCAAGCTAGATTAATAGAAGGATTACCTATTGAAAATCCAACAGAATTAACTAATTTGATTTGTGATAACTTAATTAAGGAAAAATAGTAGTAATACTATTTTTTTTGAAAAATGGAGGAAAATTTGCTATAAAAAGACTTTAATTGTATAATTAAGATACTACAAGAGATAATTACAAAAATATAAGGGGGTTTTGTAATGTCAGTGTTAAATAATAAAGAAAATGAAGGTTTAAAAAAATCTACTGGAGCGAAAAGAGCTTTAACTGGATTAGTGTTAACAAGTTTAATAGTTGGAGGTAGTGCTTTAGGATTATATCATGAATGTAAGGCTAATGATCCTGCTAAAAGTGTATGTCCTATTACAATATTAGAAACTAAATTATTTGGTTATGAAGCAGGTTTAAAACATCAATATAAAGATTTAGTTAATACAGAAAGTGATAATTTTACTGTTTCTAATGTAGAGTATCATAATCCAAGTGTTTATTATACAGCACCTGCTGGTTATGTTCTTGAAGATAATGTGGCTGTTAGTTATGTTGAACCAACAGAAGTTAATAGAGTAAAAGAAGATGGAACAGTTGTTACTTATTTAGAAGTACCTGAAGGATATATTTTAACACAAAATGATGAAGGTAAATTAGTTGGAGTTAAAAAAGTAACACCAATTATGGTAGAAGAATCAGCAGGTATTAGTTTTGATAAGGATTACGGAAAAAATTATAATTACGGATATTGGTCATATGATGGTGAAGAATTTGAATATGACGAAGCGGCCTTTAAATTAACACATAAGATGGGAAGATAGATAATTAATTAATCTATCTTTTTTCTTTGGGACTAATTTGTTATAATAGATAAAATTTAGAGGTGTAATATGGTTGAAGTTAAAACAATAGAAAACGATTTAGAATTGTTAAGAAAAGTAAGTTTTAATGTAGATATAAAGAAAGATAATATTCAGAATGATATAGAGATTTTAAAAGAATATTGTTTAAATCATGGTGTTTTTGCGATGGCAGCGATTCAACTTGGGATAGATAAAAGAATTATGTATATTAAGAATACTGATTTAAAAAAGATAGATGATGATAATTGGAATGAAGAAATAATTGTTATTAATCCAGTTATAAAGTGCCGTGAGGGATTAACGGAATATTGGGAAGCTTGTGCTAGTTGTTTAGATAATATGGGATTAGTATTAAGACCTTATAAAGTAGTTATTAATTATATTGATATTAAAGGAAAGAAACATCAAAAAACTTTTAAAGGGTTTCCAGCGACAGTTTTCTCACATGAATATGATCATTTAGATGGTATATTACATATGGATAAAGCAATTGATTTGAAAGTTATGCCAGAAGAAGAGAGAAGAGAATTTAGAAAGACACATGGATATGAGATATTTAAAAAAGATGTCGATTACTTAGAGTTGGTGAAGAAATGGCAAAAGAAATAAAGACTAATGCAATGAGAATTTTAGAAAATAAAGGGATTGATTATAAATTATATACTTTAGATATTAAAGAAGCGTTAGATGGAGTGAGTATCGCTAAATTACTAAATGTTACAGAAGATAATTTTTATAAGACTTTAGTAACTGTTGGAAAGAGTAGGGAACATTATGTCTTTATGATACCAGTTAAAGATAATTTAGATTTAAAAAAAGGTGCTAAAGTAGTTGGTGAAAAAGATATAGAAATGATACCTTTAAAAGAGTTATTACCATTAACTGGATATGTACATGGTGGATGTTCACCTGTAGGGATGAAAAAACAATTTAAAACAGTTATTAATGATAATTGTAGATTATTTAATGATATATATTTTAGTGGTGGTAAAATAGGAGTTACGGTTAATGTTAATAAAGATGATTTTATTAACAAGATGAATATTATAGTTGCTGATATAGTAAGGTAGGTGTTTATGAAAGTATTAACATTAAAACAACCTTGGGCTTCTTTAGTAGCTAATGGATATAAAGTCTATGAATTTAGAAGTTGGAAAACTAATTATCGAGGAGAAATATATATTCATGCAGGAGCTGGAGTAGATAAAGAATGGTTAGATAAAGTAAAAGATTATGGTATAGATTTTCCCAAAAAGAAAATATTATGCAAAGTAACGATTGAAGATTGTATAGAAATAGATGATGAATTTAATAAAATGATTGCTAAGTTAGATAAAAATATATATAAAGGCAAATACAGAGAAGGGTATGCGTGGAAATTAGGTAATATTCAAAAAGTTGAGATTAATAAAGAAATAAATGGTAAATTAGGTTTGTGGAATTATAGCGATGATAACTAATTTATATAGTTAAATAAGTAAAAGTTATAATATAATGAAGTTATGGAGGGGTATTTATGATAAGACAAAAAAGTAAAGGAACATTAATAGTTATTTCAGCACCTAGTGGTAGTGGAAAAGGAACCGTAATTAATGGATTACTTAAAAATGATAGTAAGAATAGATGGTTATCAGTGTCAACAACTACTAGACCAATGAGAAGTAATGATATACCAGGAGTTACATATAATTTTGTATCTAAAGAAGAATTTGAAAAGAAAATAGAAGAAGGTTATTTTTTAGAATATACTAATTATGTTGGTAATTATTATGGAACGCCTAGAGAATTTATTAGTGAAAAGTTAAATAAAGGTATTGATGTAATATTAGAAGTTGAAATTGAGGGAGCTAGTAATATTAAAAAATTAGTACCGGAAGCTTTATTTATCTTTATTATGCCACCATCTTTACAAGAAATGGTTAAAAGACTTAAGAAACGTGGTACTGATTCAAAAGAAAAAATATTAGAAAGATTTCATACAGCATATAAAGAAGTCAATGAAGTTACAAAATATAATTATGTAGTTGTAAATGATAAAATAGAAGATGCAATAGATAAAGTAGAAGCGATTATTAAAGCAGAAAAATGTCGTGTTGATCGTATAGAAGAAGTATTCTTAAATACAACAGAAGAAGAAATCCATGAATTATTAATGGATGATAAAGAATTTGTCAATGAAGATATTGTTATATAGAATGAAGTAATTCATTCTTTTTTTTGCTATTTTATGTTATGATATAATAGTAAAATAGGAGATGGCTAGATGAATAGTAAAGGGAATAGAATATATGGGCGTGCCCAAAGAATTGAGTTCTTTGAAAAAGTTGCTTATGTTGTGATTGCTATTTTAGCTATTATTTTAATATTCGTAATTATTAAAAATCAAAAGAAACCTGTTGATGATAATATTGATTTTGCGTATTTAAGAAGTTATTTGGAAGCAAATGGTTATGCTTGTGATATGATTCATCAAAATGGTGGTTCGTGTTTTTTAAGAAGTGATAGTAGTACATCAACTTTTATTAGATATGAGAGTGGATTTGAGTTTGTTATTAATACAGATGCTTATACTTTAGATATAAAGCATATTGAACAAGAAAAAGATTTTACGTTTTATACAACGACTAATGCTTTAGCAGGATATAAAAGTAGAAACTTTATTTGTAATACTAAAGGTACTGTTATAGATGAATTTGATAAGTGTGTAGATGAAGATGGTAAGGTATTAGATTCAAATGCTTATATTGGAGTTATTGAAAGAGCAATAAAAGATATAAATAATTTTATTGATAGTTCGGGATATGATAAAGAAACATTAATAAAAGAAAATAAATGGGAAAAAAAATAGGATGATTATTATTCATCCTTATTTTTTTTATCTTTCTTTTTCTTTTCTTTAACTTTTTTAGATTTAACATCTTTAACTTCTTTTTTAGATTCAGTAACATCAACTGGTTCATCAGGAACAATTAAGGTAGTAGTTCCTTCTACTTCTGGTTCAGTTTTATCTTTAGTATAGAAAATGTAACCAATTATTTCTAATGTCGCATAAATCATCATAATAATACCGATTGTTGTTAAGAAGACATCACCAATAACAATTGAATAAATACCAGTAGCAATTAATAGTATAGAAACAATTAATAATGGTAAGAATTTACGATTTTTAGGACTTATTGATAAGACATTAATTAGTCTGATTATTCCAGTAAATAAAATCCATGCTCCTACAATAAATCTTATAAATTGTTCTATTGCATCAGAACATAAAATGAAAACTAAAGCAAAAACTAAAGATATTACAGCAAAGATTAATCTACTTATTTTAGTTGGTTTTTCAGGATTTCTCTTACTTAAAAAGAAAATAATAAAATAAACAACAGAAACAACTCCTAAAATTACACCAACGGCGATAGATAAAAATTGTACTACTTCTTCAGCTTTAGAAAATAGAATAGCACCAATAATAAAATATATTATTGAACTAATTAGTGATGATTGTGAAGAATATGATTTTACTTTTATTTCCATATTATAACCTCTTTCATTATTGTTATTATACAACATTGTAAAGATATTTAGCAATAAGTTGTGTTTTTATAAACTTTTATGTGATATAATAATTTTGAATAATAAGGAGGGTGTTCGATGCTAGATTTTGAGACTGTTTTAGAGTTGATGAAAAAGTATGGGTATAGTTCTACTTCAATACACCCTTACATCTATCAAAATAATGATAATATAGGTATTTGTTATACATATATAGATGAAGAATATGGGATGTTAGAAAGAATTAAAATCTTTGATAACATTGAAGCTTTTGAACAATTTTTAAAAGAACAAAGTTGGTTAAAAAGTAATGGTAAAAATTATAATGTCAGAATGATATTAGATAACTACGAATCTTCAATGCCTAAAGTATTATATTTACGTAATGAGAAAATTATGGTTGAAGGTGAAATGGATAATATAGATAACTTTGATTTACGTGAAAGTCAAAGAAAACAAATGGATGAGGTTTCACAAATATTATATGAAGCAGGAGATTTATTATTAGTTTATGATGAAATAAAAGATCGTCAATTACAATATTTAAAGAAGATAATTGCTTTAAAAAATACTTTAAGGGGCAAATACTTTGATTTGCAAAAAGAAGTAGATAAATATAATAAATATAAAGTAGAAAGAAATTTAACTTTAATTCCTGATGTTTTAGATAAAGGAAGTATTAATGAAGTTTTAGAAGTAACAATTAAAGATCAATATAATAAATATATAGCTCAAAGACCTTCTTTAGAAGAAATAAAAGACTTTATTAAGCAAGTATGGGATTTAAACTTAGGTTTGGAATTAAATACTAAATATTATGAAGCACAAAAAGAAGAAAATGATATTCGTAATGAGATAAAAGTTGTTGATCGCAAATTAGAATTAATGCGTGATTTAAATGAAGATTTAAGACCAATTTTTGGAATAGATTTAGTTGGTAGATTTAAAAAAATTAATGAAGTTTGTCGTAAAGAAAGTAAATACATGTCAAAAAACTATGTTAATGAAAGATTAGAATTAGTTAATAAAAAATATTCAGTCTTTGATAAATTAAATCTTAACTATGCTTCAGATTATTTAAGAGAAGCTATTCAAAATACTAATTATGATGATTTAGCTATTAAATATTCTACTAATGAAAGTGAAGAAAAAATTAATAAAGCTAAATTACCACTAAATGATGTAGTATCAGATTTAACTATTCAATATCGTGATAGATTAAATCAGGAAGCACAAAGCATTTTAGTACTATATAATAATAGTAAATTTGCTAAAATATTTAATACAATATTAGAAATAGATAACTTTGAAGAAGTACCTATTAAAAATATTATGAAAAAATTAAATTCTATTAAAGGAATATCTAAACTTAAAACAGAATGTTATGAAAGTGTTAAGAAGAGAATTGATGATCCTGTTAATGAGAATGTAAAGAATAGTTTATTTAATGAAATAGATTTTACATCTTTTGAAACTTATATATCTTCATTAATTAAGAAGTTAGTTGTTTTAAAAAATGTAAATAATAAAATGGTAATTAAAAGTGATTTTAACATGTATACTTTAGTAAATAAAGTAGAAGAGGTTCAAAATAGAAAATACATTTCTTTGACAAAAGATTTAAATACAATGTTAAATGATGCTAAAGAAAATAAATGTATGATAGGTATTTGTTTACTTAAAGAAAATTTACCAGTATTATATTCACCTTATTATTTTGATTTAGGTGATATGTATAGTAAAGGTGCTTCACCTTTAATGGAAATTAAAGAAATGGTTAATTTTGAATTATTAGTTGAAGTAGCTGATGTATCAGTATATAAAGATGATAATAAAGTAGAAGTAGCTAGATATTATACAGAACCTAAAATTAATGAAAATATTAGTTATGTTGATGATATAAAATTAGGGTATAGTACAATATTTTGTAAATTCTCTTTAGCTAATAATTTACCAGCAACAAGTGAAGTAACTGTTGAAGATACTCAGCCTACTAGTGAAGTAGTAACACCAGTTAGTAGTGCACCTATGGTTGCTTTTAATCCAGGTGAAAATAGTAATAATACTCCTAGTGCTAATGATTCTGTTAAAGAAGAAAATGTAGTAAATGAAAGTGTTAAAGAAGAACCAGTTAAGAATAATGAAACTACTAATGGATTTGTAAGTTTTGAAAATACTAGTGATAAAAAAGATGAGACTAGTGATACTACTAAAGTAGAAGATAAGAAAGAAGATAATAAAAAGGATGATAATACTTCAACAATGGTTAGTCCATTAAGTTTATCACCAGCTTCTACAAAGGATAAAGTAGTAGAAAAGAATCCTTTTAAAGATGTTAATGATAATAAAGAAGAAAAAGAAGTAACTACTAAAGAGGAAGATAATGGTACTAAGAAAGATACTAGTACTTCTGTAGCTAAAGATATAACTACTAAAGTAGTTGATAATACAATTAAGAAAGAAAATGCTACACCTGTAACTAAAGGAGTAGTAAATAAAGCTGTAGTACCAGCTAAAGGTAATGTTACACAGAAGGTAGTACCAAACCAAAATGTAGCTAAGGATGGTGTAGTCACTAATAAAGTAGCTGATAGTACAATTAAGAAAGAAAATACTGCATCAGTAACAAAAGGAGTAGTAAATAAAGTTGTAGTTCCAACTAAAGGTAGTGTTACACAGAAAATAGAACCAAAGCAAACTGTGATTAAAGAGGGAGCTCCAATAAATAAAGTAGTAAATAGTAATGTAAAGAAAGATAATGTTACATCTCAAACACCTAGTAAAGCTCAAGTAATAAATAAGGTTTCAACAGTTCAAGAGAATAAAGGATTTGTTACATTCTCTAATAGTGATCTTAAAACTAATGAAAATAAAAATGTTGAAAAACAAGAAATAGCAGTTAGTGATTTTAAACCAATAAAACCAACTATTAGTAATAATGCTCCACAAGTAACACAGAAAGTAACAAATGTGGTTAAAAAGGAAGGAACTGTTAGTTCTAATGTTACTCAGCAAAAGGTAAGTAATCCAAGTGTTAATCAACAAAAAATAGTTACATCTAATAATGTAAATAATGGAACTCAAAATACTAATACTAATAATGTAAATAAACCAAGTCAAGGGGGAGAACCTGTTAAGAAGAATATTGTGGTTAAATCAGTTGGTAGTATAGATAAACCACTTAATAAACCTGATAATAAGTAGAGGATGATGAATATGAAGAAAGTAGGTTTAATAATTAAAAAGTTTTTTCCAACTTTGAAGAAATATATTAATTATTTAATGAAAGTTGGATATAAAGAATTATTTATTAATACAGTTATTATTTTTTGTTTAATTGTTTTATCAGCTTTTGTTTATGTACCAATTAATTTGGTTCAGGATTTTGTTAAAGAAACATTGCAATTGTTTTTTGGATTTGGTGATGTGTTTAGTGTAGTATATTATTATTTATTTAAGGTATTAAGTGCTATATGTGCTATTTTGGCATTTATGTGGTTATTTAATAAAAGGTTTGAAACTATGGAGACGAAGACTGAAGGATCTGATGGTAATAAGGTAGGTAAGAAGATTATTGATAGTAAAGGTGATAGTTTTGACTTACCTAAGACTAAAAGTAAATAAAAAAGGATAAAATCCTTTTTTTAATGTTTTTAAGGCTTACTATTAAGTGTTTTGTTTTATTATGATTAATTATACTATAGAAATTAAATTAGCTATATAAGCTTAAAAACATATAAAAAGACTTGATTTGTTTTCAAGTCTTTTCTTTTAATTAATTATTTTTGACCAGCTGTATATTTTTCTGTAACAACTTTAGTTTTACCTGTAAATGTCCAGCCTTCTAAGTATGAGTTCTTACTCCATTTATATTGATATGAAGTACTCTTCTTAGTTTTAACTGTAGCATCTATAGTAATAGTTGAGTTTTTAACACATTTATTGCCACTTACAGAATAACCAGTAGGACAAGTATAATATTTAACGCTTCCTTTAACTACTTTAGTACATTTAGTACCATTTAATGTTGCAGTACTATCTTCACAATAATATTTAGTAGTAGTTGATATTTTATAACATTTTGTATTTTCACCTGTTCCTTCAGCTGTATAACCAGTAGGACAAGTATAACTATAAATATCAGTAGGTGTAGCACTTATCTTGTACTCACACTTAGTACCATTTAATGTATAACCAGTAGGACAAGTATAAGTTTTACCACCAGGAGTTGATGTAGCATCTTGAGTTATTGTACATGTTGTACCAGATAATGTTCCACCTGATGGACAAGTATAAGAACCTGAACCAGTATTTTTAGTAGCATCATATGTCTTAACACAAGATGAACCATTTAATGTATATCCAGAAGGACAACTATATGTAGTTTTAGCAGTAGCATTGGCTGTTAATGTACATGTAGATCCACTTCTTGTACCACCATTTGGACAACTATATGAAGTAGAAGCAGTAGCATTTTTACTTATTGTACATTTAGAACCGCTTCTTGTACCACCATCTGGACAACTGTATGAAGTAGAAGCAGTAGCATTTTTAGTTATTACACAGTTAGTACCACTTCTTGTACCACCATTTGGACAACTATAACTTGTATTAGTACTTCTTGTATAGTAAGTATATTTATACCAAATACCACTATTGCCACAAGGACTACCACATACAGCACCAGATACAGCACCACCATAGACTAATTTAGCTGTAGTACCAGTATAGGCTTTATTAGCTGAAGTATAGTATTGTGTACCTTTTGCTACCCAAGAACCATAAGATGTAGATTTTGAAGCAGCATATGTTTTTGTACAACTAGAACCACTCTTAGAGTATCCAGAAGGACAACTATATGTAGTTTTAGCAGTAGCATTATATGTTTTAGTACAAGTAGAACCACTCTTAGTATATCCAGAAGGACAACTATATGTAGTAGAAGCAGTAGCATTATATACTTTATAACAACTAGTACCATTTTTAGTATATCCAGAAGGACAACTATATGTAGTTGAAGCAGTAGCTTTTTGAGTTATTGTACATTTAGTACCAGATAATGTACCACCTGATGGACAAGTATAATTTGTACTACCAGCTACATAAGTAGCATTATATGTTTTTGTACATTTAGTACCATTTTTAGTATAACCACTAGGACAAGTATAAGATGCTTCTCCTTGATGTTCAGTAGCATCAGTATATTTAATACAGTAAGAACCATTTAGTGTATATCCAGTAGGACAACTATAATCAGTTCTAACTTTTGTTTTAACAGCATCTACATATTCTCTATTACCTTCAGTAACAATTTTAGCGTCAACTGTTATAGTTTGATCTGGATTGTATACTGGAGTTGCATCAATAGTAGCACCAGTTGTTTTTTTAGTACATTTAGTACCTTTTTTAGTATAACCACTAGGACATGTATATATCTTCTTAGTAGTTGTTATAGCTTTTTTATGTTGATAATAAGTAATCTTATTAACTAAAGCTTCACCTTTATCTGGAATAGAATCATCTATTTCAGTATCAGCAGCAGTATTTCCGCCACCTTCAGCAATAGTACCATTGTTATTGTTATTATTGTTGTTAGTAGTACCATTACTGTTATTGTTATTGTCAACTATTACAGTTTGACAATTTCCATTTTTACAAACAGATGTACAACCAATTGTTTCTAGAATGTAATCTTTTTGATCACCACAATTAAGTTGAACTTTTAATGCATATTCTTCATCAGAGATTTTTGAAAGTTCGACCTTACTTGAAGATTCATCACAAACAGCACCATCTTTATCTGTAAATCTTATAAGTAAGTGATTATCAAACATTTCTTTTAATGTCATTGATGTTTGTTCACCAACATTGTTTGGTAACTTATCAGTTGTGTAATAATTTCTAGCTGCTTCTCTCATAGAATTTATATTATTGTTATAAACGCTATCGTAGAAGACATCTAGATTAGGTCTAGGAAATAACCATAATAGTAAAATGATAAATAAGATTAACATTACTACTTTAATTAAGATATCTTTCCAATTTAACCCGATTTTGTAAGTGTAGTTATTATCTTCGTACATATTTAAACCCTCCTATCTTTTAATTTAAGCTTTTTTGATATACATTGGTATAAGCATTATCTTTACCATAGTATTCCATTAAAGCACGATTTATTGTATTTACTTGATTGATGTAAGCAAAGTTCTTACCATCTGGTTGATCAATTAATAATAATCCATCATCATCAACAGCTATTTTAGATAGGTCATCTTCACACATTGCGTTGAAGTGTTCAGTAATTTTTAAGTATTCAACAGTTGATTGATTTTCTTCAGGATTAGCTGAAATTAATTTATTATGAACTGTATATGTATCTTGTGTTTTAGTAGTTCTAAATGGTTCCATAATATAAACTAGAATTTGTAGAACGTTTCCTGAATTAACTCTATCTAATCCTAGGAAGTCGTTTTTATCATATATTTTACCATCTAGAGTAAAACCATCACCATATACCATATCTGCTAAGCTTTGCATTAATGAATCATATATTTTTGCACATTCATCACGATCTGTTGTACATAGCATAGCATTATATTGATCTTCGAACCATTTTAAATATGGATATGCAGCAGTATTACCAAATAACATATGATCAACGATATTAACTTTATGGAAGTTATCAATATATCCTTGAACTGTATCTTTGAAACTATCTTCGCCACCTTGATATTGAACTGCAAATAATACATGTTCAGAGTTTAAAGGTGCAACTGCGAAGTTTAATACTTCATTTACTAGTGTATAAGCTTCGTCTTCATTTTGTGGTTTATAAGCACCATTCATATATTGAATTAATGTTTTTAATTCGTCAACTGTGTATGGAGCGTTAGTACCAATATTGTAAAGACCAGCTGCATTCATTTCGTTTAGTAACTCAGTAGCTTGTTCAGTAACAAGTTTATCGTCTTTAGCATCGCCACGATTAATCATTTCAGGAACTGTACTATCTACTACTGGAGCTTGTGTTTCTGGTTCCGTTTCAGTTTTTGCTTCAGTTTGTTGTTCGGTTTCAGTTTTTGCTTCAGTTTGTTGTTCGGTTTCAGTTTCTTTTTCAGTTTCAGTTTGTTGTTCTGTTTCACTTGGTGTTGGTGTAGGAGTGCTTTTACCTGGAACAACTTCACCACTAATACTTGCTTGGGCTAAGCTTGAATCCATATCTTTTCTAGCTTGGTATTGACCAAAAGCAAAGCCACCTAAAGCAGAACCTCCTATTGCAACTGTAAGTAAGCATGCTGTAAGAGCTGTAAGTGCAGGGTGTGTTTTTCTTCTAGGTCTTGCACCAAGTTCAGCACCGGTACTTCTTAATGCTATTTCGTTATCGTATGTAGTACGTTTTGTAGCATCTGTTAATGTCTCTCTTGCTTTATTTAATTCGTCTAATCTGTCAATAAAATCTGATGTTTCAATTTCCCTATTGCTATGCTTTGTATAAAGTTCACTTTTTTTAGTTGCATATGCTTCAACAATTTCATCTGTTGTAGCTGTTTGGGAAACGCCTAATGTATCGTATAAATTATTTGCCATTATAATTACCCCCTTAAATTAGCAATAATCTCCTTTTCTAGGAAGATAATCTATCATAATAAGGTACAAAAGTCAACTTTATCTTATTATATAGATATTAATAATAAATGCATGGATTAGAACTATAATTTTTCTAACAAGGCAATTATATCATTTTAGTTGAAAATATGTCAAAAATTCCTCTATAATTTCAAAAAAATTTTATAAATATTAAAAATGTGTTATAATTAACTGAGTCTTGGGGTAGACTTGGTTTCGACAGATTACTGTTGAATATGACTGCAAGTGGTAGGAATACCTTAAATTCACAATTAAAATTAAATGACGAAACTTCATATAGTTTCGCTCCTGCTTTTGTAGCAGCCTAATATAAGGTATAGGAGCACTCTTACTTGTTTTTACCTATAGAATAAGATAAGGGTTTATATATATAGGGTATATTATTATATTGCCTAAGATATAATAATGAATATTTATTAGGATAGCTAGGATAGTAGGTACGTTATAGCCGGCTACCTAGTGAAATTATAAATCTAACTAAACTTGTAGATGTTGTATATCAAGGTAGTTTGGACAGGAGTTCGATTCTCCTCTACTCCACCAAATGGATATTAAACTCGGAAAATTCGAGTAAAGATAGAAAGCGCACTTGATAAGAGTGCGTTTTTATGTTATGATGTATTTGTCAAGGAAACTTGCATAAAATAAAAAAGGGAACATTCAGTTTTTTCGAGTTGAATGTCTACCTAATTTATAATGAGATAGACACTTATTCTAGCGAATGAGTGTCATTTTTTTATAACTACTATCATAATGATAAGGAGAAATAAAATGATAGTAATGAACTTGAGAACTTTTAAAATAAAAGTCTTAGTTTTCTGTTTTATCAAACCTCCTTTCTATGGAGGTAGACACTCAACAACTGATATTCCCTATAAAAAGTATACTATTTGTTATAAACAAAAACAAGTGTTCGTATACAATTTATTAAAAAGTTGTTGAACTTTTTTCCTTAGGACACTAAATAGATATTAAACTCGAACTTTTATGGTTCGGGTTTTTAAATAACTAAAATTATGTTAACATATTATATATAGATATATAGGGAAAAATGATTAATGATATATGTTTAGTTAGAGGTTATGGTAGATGGTAAGATATGGAAAATTTAGATAGATTTATAAAGATGCAAGAAAAAGATTATGAAAATGCACTTAAAGAAATTAAGAATGGAAAAAAGTGTACACATTGGATTTGGTATATATTTCCACAACTAAAAGGGTTAGGTTTAAGTTCAACAGCAGATTATTATGGAATAGAAGATATTAATGAAGCGAAAGAATACTTAGCTAATGAATATTTAAAAAACAATTTAATTGAAATTTCGCAAGCATTATTAGATTTAAATAGTAATAATCCAACGGAGATATTAGGGTATCCTGATGATTTAAAGGTTAAATCTTGTATGACATTATTTTATTATGCTGATAAAAGTATAGAAATCTTTAAAAAAGTAATTGATAAATTATATGAAGGAAAGTTTGATAGTATAACTATTAAATTGATAAATAAAAGAAAGATAGAGGTAAGTAAATAAAATATGTATCGTGAAATAAATTTAGAAGCCAAAAACTATTTGGTAAAAGAATTAAATGAAATATTTTATAAAAAATATAATGATAAAAAATTATTGTATAGATGTTATAAAGAGATAAATATGCTTTATGATAAAAATGTTTTATTTATTATTGCTCGGTTATATAAATATAAAGAAGATGATGAAAGTGTTTCATTTTATTTTAAAGGTATGATAAATAATTTATTTGTTTTATATGTTTTAGGATTAAGTAATGTTGATCCAATTAAATATAATCTTTCTTGTGATCTTTACTTAGATGAATATCTTAGCTTTAGTATATTAAATGAACCTTTATCTTACTTTATAAGATATTTAAATAAAAATGATTATGCTAAATTTATTCACTTAAAAAATAAATATAATCAAGAAGATAATAAATATCTTATTATTCCGGAGTATTATGAATTAGAAAATATGCAATTAATATTTAATAGTGATGGGCTTTTAGAAACAGATATAGAATATAGTCCTTATTATTTAATGGTTCAAATTGAAGAGAAGGATTATCTAATCGAAGATAATAAAGGAGAATTAGTTAATATATTATCGACACCTGATGATTTAAAAATTGCTAATGTTTTAAAGCCTAAGACTTTAGATGATTATATTAAAGTAAAAAGTATTGCCCATAGTGTAAAATTGTGGAAAGATAATCAAGATGAATTATATAAACAAAATAAGTTAACGATTAATGATTTAATAACAAGTATTGATGATGTTTATGATTATTTAATAAAACATTCTGTAGATAAGGATATAGCCATTGATATTGTAAGAATTGTAAAACAATGTTTAGCTACTACTGATGTATGGAATGAGTATGTAAAAATTATGAAAGAAAATAATTGTGATGATACTTTTATAAAGATTATTAGTAGGGCGATAGCGATACATTGTCGTGGGGAAGCAATTAGTGAATGTTTATTTGTTTTGGATAAAAATAATTATATTGAATTATAAAAAAACTACATTGTGATGATGTAGTTCTTATTTTTTATAAAATAGTGTTACTTTATCGTTTTTATCTAAAGATAGTAAACTGATATCTGCAATATTTTTATTAAGATCTTTTAAATAAGTATTTAACCATATTTTACTCCTTTTAGCTCTTTTTAATTCAGATTCATTTAGTGAACCATCAACGATTATTTCATAATGATAGGTTTGTTTTTTAGTATTTTTTTTAATATCTTGTTTTAAATCACTACTTGTAATTGGTTGATAATTTTCTTTTAAAAGAACTGATATATCACCTGAAGGTTCTAAAATAGCACAACCTAACTCGTTAATATCAAAACAATTTTTTAAACGACAATGTTCTAGTAACTTAGCAATACTTATTTTAGCAGTTTCTAAATTTTGATAATTAAAATTATCATTTTCAAATAGTACTAGTGGTTCACCATCTACTATTTCTTCGGCAGGATGATTATGACTAGTAATAAGAGATAGAATAATACCAATAATACCAAAGATAGATAGAGCAATAATACCATCTGTTAGAGGAGTATCAATACTTATTATAGTATCAGCAGTTATTGAACCAATTGTGATACTTAAAACATAGTCATATAAAGTTAAACTTTTAATTTGTTTTTTACCTAGTAATTTGACAATTAAATATAAAATAATAAACATAATAAGGGAACGTTTTAAAATTTCCATAATAATCACCTATTATTAGTATGGATTATTTTTGAATTAATATAATAAAATGTGGTAAAGTAAAAGTAGGTGATTATATGAGTTTTTATCGAGTAACTTATAATAAAAAAGGAATATATAATGAATTAAAGATAAGAGTAGGTAAAGATATTTGGCAAGAATTATTAGGTAAAGAAGAATTTACTTGGTTACCTAAACCACCTTCTTATGCGAGTAATAATAAATCGTATTTTACAGAGAAAGGGTATGAATACTTTAAAAATAGGACATTACCTATTATGAATAAATACTTAGATAAAGATAAAATAGATATTAAAGTATATAAGGAAGTTAGTAATATTATTTATAAAGATGATTATCAAGTAGTTATAAATGAATAAAAACTTGAGATTTAACTCAAGTTTTTTAGTGTTTAAATAAATTAGATACAAGAGCAAAGTAAATAATAAATAGTAATGTTAAGATTATAAGAGAACCGAAAAAGGTTAAAATACCATATAGAATTGAGTATATTGAACCTATAATTATGGCCAAAATTATACTTATAATAAAAGCTATAATAGTACAAATTGGAATAGAAGATTTAACAAACCATTTAAAATTCTTTTTAGTAAATGTTTTTTCATTAGTGTCCTTTACTTCTGTTTTTACTGTTTGACAAAAATCTTTAATTACTTCTTTATCATTAGGATTGTATGTTGGATTATTTAGTAATTCTTTTTCTTTTTGTTTAATAGTTTTTAATTGTGAAATAAGAGTTACAGTTGTTACGATAAAAAATAGAATACTAAAAAAATAACATTTAACGATTAAAAGAATAATACTTATGATGTAGAAAATAGAACATAGACCATATAGAAATGGTTTGACAATTCGGGGATCATCAGTTTCAAATCTAATATTAGTTTGATAACCTTTTACGTGCGTAGGATCATCTATAGTTACTCTATTTAAATTATCGGTAAAGCCATCTTCTGGTGTTGTACTAACTCTAGTAATATCAACATAAGTGCCATCATCTTTTAATTTTCTTTCCGTTTTCTTTTCCATATCTTTTTACTCCTATAATATAATTATAACTATTATGAATTATTTTTTCAGTAAAAAAACTTATTTTTGACAATAAGTTTTTATTTTAGAAGTTTTTCGATTTCTTCTTTAATAGATTTGTTATCTAAATGTTCTTGTTTATACAATTCTTCAATACTACCTTGTTCGATGAATTTATCATTAAAACCTAATATTTTTATTTTTCCTTTATAGTTTAAATTATTTAAAGCTAGAAGAATGTTATGACCAAGTCCACCATTAATTAAATTATCTTCTAATGTAAGAATGTTTTCTTTTTTCTTAACTAGTTTTTTAAGGGTATCAATATCTAATGGTTTTATAAAAGTAGCATTAATAATTGAGATATCTAAATCATATTCGCTTTTTATTTGACAAGCTTTTTGGACCATTTTACCGGTAGCTATAACTGTTACTTTATGACCTTTAGTTATATATTCCCATTTGCCTAAAGTAATATCTTTTAATGGTTTCATTTCAATGTAATCTCCACCACGCGGATAACGAATAGCAATAGGAAAGTTTTGTTTTATAGACCATTTTAAGAGTGTTTCTAGTTCGGCGATACATTTAGGTGATATTATCGTCATATTAGGAATAATTGAAAGATATGATAAATCTAAGATTCCTTGATGAGTTTCACCGTCACTTCCCACAAGACCAGCACGGTCGATAGCAAAGATGACAGGGGAATTTTGCATACAAACATCGTGAACTATTTGATCAAAACCTCTTTGTAAGAAAGTAGAATATACAGCAAATACTGGTCTTAGGTTAGTTGTAGAAATACCAGCAGCTAATGTAACAGCATGTTCTTCAGATATACCAACATCAAAGTAGCGTTCAGGATATTTTTTAGCAAATTTTTCTAAGCCAACGCCTTCTTGCATCGCAGCCGTTATGGCGATGACTTTTTTATTATGAGCAGCAATATTAGTTAGAGCTTTACCAAAGGCACTGGAATAGGTTTCTTTACCAGTTGATAAAACACCAATTTCTTTATCAAAAGGGGAAACTCCATGGTATTTTTCAGGGGTTTCTTCAGCAAATTTATATCCTTTTCCTTTTTTAGTTACAGTATGAATAATAACTGGACCATCGATTTTTTTAGCTCGGCGTAAGACTTTTTCAATTTCTTTTATATTATGACCATCAATTGGTCCTATATAGGTTAAACCCATATCTTCAAAGTATTTAGATGGAACTAGAGTTTTTCTAATACCGTCTTTAATACGGGTTAATAAGTTAATAGATATATTACCTAGTTTAGTGTCATCTAAACAATATTTTATTTTATTTTTTAATTTAATGTATTTTTCGTTTAAACTTAAACGACTTAAGTAACTTGATAGGCCACCAACATTACTTGAAATACTCATACCATTATCGTTTAAGATAATTATTAATTTTGTTTTGTTAAAGCCAAGGTCATTAATAGCTTCTAAAGACATACCATTAGAAATAGCTCCATCACCAATAAGAGCGATGATATTATAATCTTTTTTTTGTAAATCACGAGCTCTAGCCATACCAATAGCAGCACTAATTGATGTACTACTATGACCTGTTTCAAAGAAATCATAAGGACTTTCTTTTTTATAAGGGAAACCTCTTAATCCTTTATATTTTCTTAAAGTATCAAACATATTTTTACGACCAGTTAATATTTTATAAACATAGCTTTGATGCCCAACATCAAAAATAATTTTATCTTGATTAAAATCAAAGACATCACAAAGACTTATCGTTAGTTCAACGATACCTAGGTTAGATGCTAAATGACCCCCGTTTTTTGATACTTTATCAACTAGGAATTCTCTTATCTCGGTAGATAGCTCTTTTTTTTCAGACAGATTTAACTTTTTAATATCATCAATATTGTTGATTTTATCGAGCTGTTTCATATTTTCACCCCATGAACTTCTTTAATTAGTTACAATATCACAAATAGATAAAAACTTCTAGTAAATTCCAGACTTGATTATAACATTTTATACAGATTGTGTACAACTTATTATTTATTAACATGAAAAAAAAGACTAATGATAGTCTTTTTATCTAATAATCATATCTTCATTATCTGGACCTGTACCTATGAATTTAACAGGTATACCAAGATGTTTTTCAATTCTTTTTACGTATTTTTTAGCTTGAGTAGGCAAGTTGTTATAATCTTTTTCACCTTTAATATCAAATTTTGTTTTAAATTCTTCATATATTGGTTCTACTTCGTTTTCATGACCGATAATATCGTCACTACTTTCATCATAAATTTTATCATTTAATTTATAACCAACACATAATTTAGCAGTACCAAGTTTACCAATAGTATCTAGATGGTTTAATGCAAGACCAGTAATTCCGTTAACTCGAACAGCATATTTTAAAGCAACTAAATCCATCCAGCCACAGCGACGAGGTCTTTTAGTAGTAGCCCCATATTCATGACCAAGTTCACGAATAGTATCTCCAACTTCATTATTTTGTTCAGTAATAAATGGACCTTCACCAACACGTGAAGCGTAAGCTTTACATACGCCATATACTTCATTTAAATCACGAGCACCTAAGCCACTACCTGTTTGGATACCACCAATTGTAGGATTAGATGAAGTAACCATTGGATAATCTCCTAAGTCCATATCTAGACCAGTAGCTTGAGCGCCTTCACAAACGATAGTTTTATCTTCTTCAATTGCTTTATGTAAGTATGAAACTGTATCCATAACATATGGTTTCATCATATCACGGTAATTTAAATAATCTTTAACTATTTCATCTTCATTTAATGTTTCAAAACCATATAGTTCAAAAACTTTATTTTTATTTTGAATATTTCTTCTTAATTTTCTTTCAAAAGAATCACTATACATATCGATTACTCTTAAACCAATACGATTAGCTTTATCCATATAACATGGACCAATACCTCTAGCGGTAGTTCCGACCTTATCATCACCTTTTAAAAATTCTTGTAATTTATCTTCTGCAATATGATAAGGGAAGATTAGATGAGCTCTAGTACTAATGTGTAATTTTGTTAAATCAACATTGTGTTCTTTTAATACTTCTATTTCTTCAAATAAAACTTTTGGATCGATAACAACGCCATTACCTATAACGGCATCAGTACCTTCATTTAAGATACCAGATGGAATTAAATGAAACACGATTTTATCGCCATTAAATTCAACTGTATGACCAGCGTTATTTCCGCCTGTACATCTTAATGCAATATCACTATTTTTAGCCAAGAAAGTAGATACTTTACCTTTACCTTCATCCCCATAATTTAAACCTAAAACAACTGCAACTCTTGCCATTATAAAACCTCCGCTATAATAATAACATAATTTTAAATTTTATTTAATAAAAAAGAAGCAATTAAAGTGGGATTGCTTCTTCTAACATTTTAAATTCTAAGATATGTTTATTTTCAGGATTTAAACAATTATTAATATGGTTATAAATTTCTTTAATAATTGTTAATTCTGGATTAGTTAGTTTAGTCGTTGTTAATAATAAATGAAGTTTGTGCATTATTTCTTCATAGTCGTTAGTATCTATTTTACCGGCTTTTAAATAATCTAAAATATCTTGATACCTTTTATTATGAAATAATAGGATTATATCTGAAGGTTCTAAATAAGATATTATTTTTCTTTGAGATTCAAGTAGTTGGGTTGGAGAAATATCTTTGATATTATTTAGATAAGTATTTAAGCATTCTATTACACCTAAGAAACCAAAAGTCATTGTACTAATACTCATTAAGTTATCATATTTTTTATTAGAATCATTTGTTTGGGAAGGAATAAATTCGGCCATAGGAAGAAGACTCTGGAACTTACGATAGTAATTAGGATTTAGGGAATCATCAATAAGACCAAGCCATACAATATCGTAAGAAGTATTATTTAAATAACGCTGTTCAAATATATCGGTTTTATTATAGTTATTTTGGCCGTCTTTTAGAGGTTGGCATTCTTTGGTATAAAAGTTATATGTTCCAAATAAATAAGTTGCATCATCTAAAATGATGTGAGGAATAAGATTATTATTGAGAATTGTCATATATTTATCGAGAGTTTTTGAAGGTATATCGATATGAGTTGAAATATTAATTAATACTTTTTGGGCAGCGAATTTAGTTCTTAATTGATTTAACTGAGCAATAAATATTTGGGCATTTTCATCAGTCATTTCGTCTAAAGTACCTTGTAAATCAAGCATAATAACGATTACTTTCTCTCTTCTATTATTTAATTTTTCAATTGTTTGTCGATTCATAAATTTTTGACGATGATATATATGTTTTGATGTTTCTTTTTTCATTTAAACCACCCTATAATAATAAAATTATACCTTAACTAGATATTTTAAACAATAAAAAAATAATGCTTTTTAAGCATTACTTTTGGGGATCTATTAAAATCTTTATCGCATCATCTGTACCAGATGTTAATCTTTCATAAGCATTTTGAACACCATCTAAGGAAACGATGTCATCAACGAATTTTAACATATCGATTTTTCTTGTAGACATTAAATCAACACATTCTTTAAATTCATCAACAGTATAACCAATAGCACCTAAAACTTTAAGTTCGTGCATTACTATTAGAACAGATGGAATAGTAATACTATCCATAGATACACCAACCATAACAACTGTACCATTAGGTCTAGCCATTGCTAATGCTGTACTTACGGCAGCTGAGTTACCAGAACAATCAAAGACTACATCGTAACCATAAGGGCAATTTTTACGAGCTTTTTCCATAAAGTTAGGATCTTTAGCATTAAAGAATTCATCAGCACATTTTAAAGTTACGCTCTTTTCACCACGTGCTTCATTAGTTTCACTAACAGCAACATATGATGCACCATTTATTTTAGCAAACATAGCACAGATATCACCGATAATACCAGCACCAATAACTAAAACTTTAGAACCAATTTTTATATCGGCTAGATTTACAGCATGTAGACCAACAGCAGTTGGTTCAACCATTGCTACTTCAGAATCAGTAATATTACTAGGAACTTTGATAACTAAGTCTGATCTTACTGAAGTTCTTTCGGCATAAGCACCAGGATTAGTTAGTGATAAACCAATAGCATAAGTCCAAGTATCTGGACAGTATTGGGGATTTCCACTTAAACATGCTGGACAATGACCACATGGAGAAATAGGTAGAGCAGTTACACGATCGCCACATTGTAGATCTTTGCGATCACCAGGGTTAATAACAGTACCACAAAATTCATGACCCATTACTAATCCTTCGGGAGCACCTAGTACCCAGTAATGAATATCAGAACCACATATCCCAGCTTTTTTAACATCAATAACAACAGAACCATTTTCAGATTTTGGTTCATTTATTTTACTAACTTCAAATTTTTTTAAACCTTTTAGAGAAACACATTTCATTATAGACAACTCCTTTATTCTAAATGTATTATACCATTAATAGAAAAAAATTTTTCTAAAATATTTCTATTTTGCAAAAAAATGTGTATAATTTACTTATGCCGACTTAGCACAGTGGTAGTGCAACGCCCTCGTAACGCGTAGGTCGCTGGTTCGAATCCGGCAGTCGGCGCCATTTATGATAAAAAACTCGGATTTACGAGGATTAGATGAAGCAACTTATAAAAAGTTGCTTTTATATGTGTGCCGTGCATGGCATATATCTAGTTGGTGAAAGTCCAATGCACGCGTAGGTATCAACGAAGTG
>CANRNY010000021.1 GCA_947632085.1 uncultured Bacilli bacterium
GAATAGGTGGCAAGATGAATGGACAAATAATTAGAATTATCAGTAATTTATATACCGTTAAAGTTGGTGATATGTTATATGGATGTCGTGCAAGAGGCAAATTCAGAAATGATAATATATCACCAATGGTCGGTGATAATGTTGTAATTGATGCTGATAATAATTTAATTATCGATATTCTGCCACGTAAAAATGAACTTGATAGACCAGTTGTTGCTAATGTAGATATAGCTTTTATTGTTACAAGTACTAAAAAACCAGATTTAGATTTGAATTTATTAGATAAATTAATTAGTGTTATAACATTTAATGATATTGAACCAGTTATTTGTTTTACGAAATTAGATTTATTAAATGAACTAGAAAAAGAAAGAATAGAAAAATTACGTTTATACTATGAAATGATAGGTATTAGAGTAGTTTATAATGATGATACTTGTAATATTAAAAAGATAATAAAGAATAAATTAGTTGTTTTAGCTGGGCAGACTGGAGCAGGTAAAAGTAGTTTGTTAAATCGTATTGATGATAGTTTAAATGTTAAAACAGATGAAATTAGTGAAGCTTTAGGAAGAGGCAAACATACGACAAGGCATGTTGAACTTTATAGTATATGTGATGGCTATATTGTAGATACGCCAGGATTCTCAGCAATCGATTTTAAAGGAATGAGTAGAGAAGCCTTAAGAGATAGTTTTATTGAGTTTAGAAATTACGAATGTAAGTTTAGAGATTGTATGCATCATAAAGAAATAGGATGTAAAGTAAAAGAAGCTTTAGAAGATAGGAAAATATTACAATCAAGGTATGATAATTATCTATTGTTTTTGAAAGGGTTGGAAAAATGAAAGTAGCAGTATCTTTTTTATCATTAAAAGATGATTTAGAAACAACAATTAAGAAGATAAATGAATCTAGTGCTGAATATTTTCATGTTGATATGATGGATGGAATATTTGTTCCTAATACAACGTATACAGTAGCTGATTTAAAGAAAATATTTAAGAATGTTGATAAAAAGTTAGATGTTCATTTGATGTGTTGTTCACCTAATAAATATGTTAGAGAAATAGCTAAATTACCTAATGTAGAATATTTAACTATTCATTATGAATCACATCGTCGTCCTATTGATGTTATTAATATGATAAGACATACACCAATGAAAGTAGGAATTGCTATTAATCCGGAAACGAAAGTAAGTCATATCGTTCCTCTTTTAAAATCAGTTGATCAAGTCTTAGTAATGAGTGTTCATCCTGGTAAGGGTGGTCAAGAATTTATGGAAGATATTTTATATAAGATAGAAACACTTAGAGATATTAGAGAAGAAAATAATTATCATTATATTATTAGTGTTGATGGTGGTATTAATGATAAAACTTCTAAATTAGCTAAAGATGCTGGTGCTGATATGGTTGTTAGTGGTTCTTATGTTGTTAAAGCTGATGATTATGAAAAACAAATAGAAAGTATTAGATAAGTAAAAGACACGAGTTGAAGTGTCTTTTTTTTAGTCGGAATATAAATTAAAAATTTATGTCTAATATTGTTTTTATCAAAAGCTAATAGTCGTTTGTATGATATAATTTTAGTGAGGGATAATTAATGAAAGTAAATGAAATATTAAATAAAATCGAAGATAATGGGTTTGAAGCTTATATTGTAGGTGGTTATGTAAGAGATTTTTTACTTGGAATAGAGACAAGTGATATAGATATATGTACTAATGCCAGAGTTAAAGAAATAATGGATATTTTTAGTGATTATAATGTATCTTCTAATGAATATGGTTCAGTTAAGATATTAAGTAATGATTTAAGAATTGATATTACAACATATCGTCGTGATTTAAAATATAATGGTAGTAGAAGAAAAGTTGAAATAGAATATGTTGATAATTTAATTGATGATGTTCAAAGAAGAGATTTTACAATGAATGCTTTATGTATGAGTAAAGAAGGGAATATTATAGATGTTTTTGATGGCCAAAAAGATATAGAGAATAAAATAATTAGATGTGTTGGAAATATCAAAGATAGAATTAATGAAGACCCTTTAAGAATGCTTAGAGCAGTAAGGTTTGCAACGACATTAGAATTTAGAATAGAAGAAAATTTATATAAAGAATTAAAAAAACATCGTAGATTGATAAGTGAGTTATCACGTGAAAGAATTAAAGAAGAATTAACAAAAATATTAGTTAGTAGGAATGCTAATATGGGTTTAAAGTTATTACGTGATTTAGGTTTTTTACCTTATATAGGTATTGATTATAAAGATAATATTGTTTATATTAGTGATATATGTGGAATGTATAGTCAGTTAGATATAAAAGAGGAATTACCTTTTTCAAAAGAAGAAAAGGAAAATATTAAGAGTATTAAAAATATTGTCAGTTATGGTATTATAGATGAAAATGTTTTATTTAATTATGGACTATATTTAGCAATGGTAGCGGGAGAAATATTAGGTATTGATAAAGAAGAGATTGCTAATATAAATAAGAATTTAGTTATTACTAGTATTAAGGATATTAATATTACTAGTGAAGAAATATGTGGATTGCTTGATATTAAGCCTTGTCGTATTATAGGTGAGGTTTATGATGAATTAAAGGATATTATTTTAAAAAGGGAACTAGATAATGATAATAGCTTGATTAAAGATTATATATTGATTAATCGAAAGAAGTGGTTAGATGAAGGAGCAGTTATATAAAGTTTTAACTTCAAAGAAATTAGTTATTAATGATTATTTAATTAAAGTAGCTTTAAGTAATAATTTGAATTTGAATGAGTTTTTAGTATTAGTTTATTTTGATAATAGTTTTAATAAGATTTTTGAAATTGAGTTGGTAAGTAAGTCTTTAGGGTTAGAGATGAATGTGGCGATGGAAGCATTTAATTCTTTGATGATTAAAGGGTTAGTTACTTTGGAGAGTGTTAAGGATGATCAAAGTAGGTATAATGAGGTTGTTTCTTTAGATGGGGTTTATAAAAGTGTTTTGGAGACAACTGAAGAAGATAGGAAGATGAATGTTCAAACGGATATTTTTAGAAGTTTTGAAAGTGAATTAGGAAGAACGATGTCACCAATGGAGTTGGAGATTATTAATGGTTGGTTGGATATAGGTATTAGTGAAGAAATCATTTTAGGGGCTTTAAAGGAAGCAATTTATAATGGTGTGAGTAATTTTAGGTATATTGATAAAATAATTGATACGTGGTCTAAAAAGGGCTTTAAAACGATGGATGATGTAAATAATTATTTAAAGAATAGAAAAGAAGAAAAAGATAAGAATAAAGAGATAAGTAAAAAAGAACAAGAAATATTGGATTATGATTGGTTGGATGATTAATGGTTGTGGTTGATTTTAATAAAAAGTTAGATATGATGTTTCCTCAAGCAAGATGTGAACTTAATTATAATAAGGATTATGAGTTATTAATTGCGACTGTTTTATCAGCACAATGTACGGATAAGAGAGTTAATGAAGTAACTAAAGTATTATTTGATAAATATACGCTTAATGATTTAGCTGTGGCGAAAAAAGAAGATATTGAAAATATTATTAGGAGTTGTGGCTCATATACAAAGAAAGCTACTTATATAATTGAAATAGCTAAAAGTTTAATTGATAATTATGAGGGCATTGTTCCTAATAATCGTGAATATTTAGAAAGTTTACCAGGTGTTGGGAGAAAGACGACTAATGTTGTCTTATCAAATTTATATGATGTACCAGCAATTGCCGTGGATACACATGTAGAAAGAGTTAGTAAAAGACTTAAATTAGCTCAAAAGAATGATGATGTTTTAAAGGTTGAAAAAAAATTAATGAAAGCGATTCCAAAGGAATTATGGAGTAGATCACATCATCAATTAGTATTATTTGGAAGATATATATGCAAAGCTAGGGGACCAGAATGCGAAAAATGTGCATTTATAAATGATTGTACATCGAAAGATAAAAAGGCATTAAAAAATTAGTTTATTTTCATAAACTAATTTTTTTATTCTGTAAAATCAGGATCTTCAGGTTCTTCTGATTCATCAGGATTCTCTTCATCTGGATCATATGGTAGACCAACACCATCA
Organism: uncultured Bacilli bacterium; assembly: GCA_947632085.1. GTDB lineage: Bacteria > Bacillota_I > Bacilli_A > RF39 > UBA660 > Coprovivens. The sequence continues at coordinate 4,102 of CANRNY010000021.1, forward strand.
GTTACTGTAATTGATAAATCAATACCACTACTCATATTAGCTTTAAAAATGCTATATGCTGATTTGACAACAAAGGTGTAAGTTCCATTATATGGAGCATTATAAACATAATAAGTATCAGTCGTAAAACCTAAAGATTGAAGACCTTCATCTGTTTGCAAATATACTTGATATCCTATATTACCCATATTAGATTTATTATAACTTAATCTTTTATTTAAATATTGACTAGCAAACTTACCATAATTTTCACTAAATAAAGTTTGTAAATAGTTAGTATCAATAGCGTTAGGTGTTTTAATTCCGTTCCAGCTAATATTTATCTGTGAATTGCTTACTTCAATTTGACCATTACTTGGATTACTTAAAGTATCAAAACGATCAGATATCTCACTAGGCTCATGTCCCCTTTTAAAAAGCTCTGTAGATATTAAACTAGACGGCGTGTTAGCCGAGGGTAATTGGGTGGGGTAAGTTTCTTTTTCATATTTAACTGATAATACCCCAGATGGTTTAGTAAATTTAGAATTCTTAGGATATATGTTATTTGCTAGTAAAGCTGATAAAATTCTCTTTTGCGCAGATGATGGAACTGATTTAGTATATGAACTCTTACTTACTTCAGTGTGATCAACTCCATACCACATTGATATTACATAATCAGGGGAATATGTAATAGTCCAGTTATCAGCTGAAGCATTTGATGGTAAACCAGTTTTTTTTAAGTAGTTATCATCAAAGGTAGCAGTACCAGTTTTAGAAGCAACTTCAGTACCTTTAACACTTATTTTACCACCAACATTTTGCTTAGTAGCGGTCATTAAGATATCAGTAATCATATATGCTGTTTCAGGGCTCATAGCTTGTTCTCTTTCATGTTCTGGTTCAATAATATCACCAGATTCACGAAGAACTACTTTAGTGAATGTATATGGTTCAATGTAATAACCACCACGAGCGAAAGTACCATAAGCAGCTGCCATTGTTACTGGACTTTGTTCAAGACCACCACCAATAGCATAAGATTCATATAATGTACAATCAGTACCACTTAAGCCAGCTTCTTTTTCTTTGTCAGTACAATAATTAATATGTAAGTTATTAACGAATTCAGCAATTTTAGCTTTTTCAACAGCTTGGAAAGCTTGAACTGCTGGGATATTTCTTGAACGAGCTAAGGCTTGACGCATTGTTATAGCTCCTAAATAACCACCATCAGAGTTAGTTATTTTTACACCGTTAGAATATGTATATGGATGATCGTAGAACATTGTTCCTGGGTTACCATTATTGTATTCAATGTATGGACCATAAGCAAAGATTGGTTTAGCTGTTGAACCAGGTTGTTTATCCATCATTGTTGCACGACTTTCTAATCTTTCACCTTTTCTACGACGACCGCCATCAACAGCTCTTATTGAACCATCATGAACATCAGTAACAGCAATACCTATTTCAATATTCTTTAAATTACTATTTTTAGCAATTTGGGCTTTCCAGTCATAGCCAAGTGAACCATCATTTAATGCGACCATAACATCTTGAATGGCTGGATCCATAGTTGTATAAACTTCCATAGGAACACTATAAGGATCCATCTTGTAGTTTTGAGATATTTCTTGACAAACAACATCGATAAATTGTTGATATTTATTTAAATTGGCAGCTGCTGGTTCAATAGTCAATGATTCAACAGGAATATTTTCAGCATCTTTAGCTTGTTCTTCAGTAATATAGCCTTGTTTAACCATTGAGTTTAAAACGGTTGAACGTCTTTGAGTTGCTAATTCAGTACTATAAAATGGATTATAGTAAGATGGTGAATTAAAGATACCAGCTAGAAGAGCAGCTTCAGGAAGACTTACATCACTAATTGATTTACCAAAATAAGTTTGAGAAGCTTCTTCAATACCATAAGCACCTGAACCAAAGAATTGACGATTAACATATAATTCAATAATTTGTTCTTTAGTATATTGTTTTTCGATTAAGAAGATTGAAATATATATATCATGGAATTTACGAACAATACCTTTAAAGTTAAGGCCGGATTCAATAGCACCAGTTTCTTCATCAACAGAGAAGGTGTTTTTAGCAAGTTGCATTGTTAAGGTAGAAGCACCACCAGCACCATCTTGACCAGCAAATTGGCCTAAAGAAGCTTTAACGAATCTGACAACGTCGAAACCATTATGTTGGAAGAATCTTGCATCTTCGGTAGCAACTAGAGCATCGACAAATACATTAGGCAAATCATCGTAAGTAACTAATTCTCTTTGTTCTAGACCAACACGAGCAAACTCTTTACCATTTTTATCATAAAAGATTGTTGCTTCTTTATTATAGAATTTATCAGTATCAAATTTTGGTGCAGATAAAACTACGTAACCACTAAATAGAATAACTGCTAGCATACCAACAATACCAACAAACATAATAAATGATAATATTGCGTTAAGAATAAAAGCTGCTCTTTTCTTGTCTTTTTTCTTCTTAGGCATATCAGCTTTTATTGGGGTATTATTATTTGGTCTTTTGACTATTGGATTATTCTTTTTTAAAGTAACAACTTTTTTATTACTTGTTTTGGAATTTTTATTATTTGTAGAAGTAATTTTTAATATAGCCATTTTTATTCTCCTTTAAAATATATTTGATCAACAACGCTTAAATAGTCTAATTGGGGTTGATATCCCATTTTTATTATATGTCCATGGTCTTCGATGTATTTATAACTGATTGATTTGCGATTATTGTTATCGATATAAGATATATAATCTTCACCAGTTAGTAAATATACGATATCATTCATTCTAATGATTAGAAAAACAATACCACCATGTTTAATAACATTTCTTATTTGCAAAGTTTGATGCTCGTGAATATTCGATAGGGGAAATGACGTTTTATTTAGTGTTTCTTTAGCATCAAATTCAATATACTTGCCACGATATAAGCCATTGTAATCAAGGGTTGATTGTTCTTTAAAATAAGCTTTTTCAATTATTTTTTTGTGATTATTATAAGAAACATCAACAACTCCTATAGGAGTAGGTTTTTTATATATTAGTGCACGATCTTTTTTTAAATAGTAATCATTAGTTAAATTTAGAGCATTTTCTAGATTCATACCACGATTACTATGTGAGATATTTAATTTAGTGAAATTTTTCTTGATATTATTAGGATACTGCACCAAAAATCACCTTAATTAATTATACTATAAAATTGATAGAAAATATAGTATCTAATATAGGAATTTACACTACATATTTTATCTTTTTTTGTCTAAAATACTGATGAAAAGTAAAATATTTGTTAAAATGTTTCGCGAAAGGAGAAATTTTGGTGCGTGTAGACTATTTTATTCAGGAAATGATTGAAATGATTGATGATGTTCAAAGGGAATTAAGAGTAAAAAGTCATCACCTTGACAAGTAATAGGCAAAAGATATATAATCTAAAGCATAAGAAGGGTGATTAGAATGGAAAAAATTTCATTAACTCCACAAGAAATTTTAGATAAAGAATTTGAAATAGATGTTAGAGGTTATAGACCTCAAGAAGTAGATAAATTTTTAGATTTAGTTATTAATGACTATAACGAATTTATCAAGGAGATAAAGAAATTAAATAAAGAAGTTGCATTTATGAATGACGAAAATGCTAAATTAAAAAATGAGTTACGTCGTATCAAAGCTAATATTGAGGCAGCTGAGGGATCTGCTTCAGGTAATGGCTCTGTTAGTAATGTCGACCTTCTTAGAAGACTTAGCCAACTTGAAAAAGTTGTCTATGGAAAAAATGAATAGTAAATAGATAATATTTTTAGGCAAATGCTATACTTAGGTATAGAGGAAAGTCCAGGCTCACACAATCTGCGATGATTGTAGTGTTTGTGCTAAGGGAATAAATAACCTTAGGTAGTAGTAATACTAACGGCTTCGAAATAGTCCTTAGGGATTAAATTAGATATAAAAGTGCCAAAGAGACGAGGCTAGAAAGTAATTTCTAGAGTGGAACGTGGTAAACCCCGCAAGTGAGAAACCCAAATTATGGTAGGGGAGTCTTTACTAGGAATCAAACGATGTAAAGGACCTTTAATGGTAGATAAATATTTGCCACCCTTTTAGGGTACAGAACTTGGCTTATTAAGATGTTATTTTTATTTAATTTATTCAAAAAGAAAAGGAGTGAAAAAATCTTGAATGAGATTGGCGAACTATTAAGAACAACTCGTGAAAGTTCAGGAGTTAGCTTAGAAGAAGCCAGTGGTGATTTAGAGATTAAGACACTAATCTTAGAAAATATTGAAGATGGAAACATCGGATGTTTTAAAGATATCTTTGTACTTAAACAAAATATATATGATTATGCAAAGTACTTAGGGTTAGAACCCGATAAAATAATTGATGATTTTAATGAGTATTTATTTGAATATACATCAAAAATACCACTAGAAGATATCGAAAAAGCAATGAAAGAAAAACAAAAAGATGAAATAATTGATGATAAAATTGTTTCACCTTATACTAATTCAACTAAAAATGCTAATTCCAAAATAATTTTAGCAATAATCATTGCTTTAGGTGTTTTAGTTTTACTGGTTATTTTTTGGTCTGTTAAACAATTCGCAGCCAATAATATGGCAACAAATATGATTAGCTATGTAGAAAGTAGTAATAAATAGGTGTATTATGGAAAAAAAAGAAACTAAAAAAGAGAAAAAAGGTATGAATCTACCTAATAAAATTACATGTGTAAGACTAGTTATATCAGTTATAGTTTTAGTAATGTTATGTGTACCATGGAGTTCATTAGGAGTAGAATTTCCAATATATAATGTATATGGAGTAGAAAATGTTAATCTTAAATATATTATATGTGGTGTTTTATTTTTAATTGGATCAGTATCAGATTTTTTAGATGGTTATATTGCAAGAAAATATAATTTAGTAACTGATTTTGGAAAAGTTATGGATGCTATTGCTGATAAAGTATTAGTTAATGGTGTTTTAATTATTTTGGCTTATGAAATGCCTTCAATACCATTAGTAGTTCCTGTAATTATTATTACAAGAGATATAATTGTTGACTCAATTAAGATGGCTAGTGGAAGTAAGGGTAAGGTAGTGGCAGCTAGTTGGCCTGGTAAGATAAAAACAATATGTATGATGATTGGTATTACGCTTACATTCTTCTATAATATACCATTCGCCTTTATAGGTCATGGCATTCAACTAGATTCATTATTTATTTTCTTAGCAACAATTATGAGTATCATATCAGGTGTTCAATATTATTTAGCTAATAAAGATTTTATCTTTTCTGAAGTATAATAAAAAAGAATTTTATAGGTAAAAGAAAGATAAAATTCTTTTTTTTTGTTTAAAAATAGTAACAAAAACAAATGTTCGAAAAAGGTGTTGACAAATTAATAATAAATATTATAAAATTAAGATGTCAGTAACAGTGGGAGGAAAATATGAAAACAGAAAAAGAAACAAAGGATAAGGCTTTAGAACAAGTTTTAGCTGATATTGAAAAACAATTTGGTAAAGGGTCAATTATGAAACTTGGTTCTGATGCACATTTAAATATAGAAGCTACTTCTTCAGGATCGATAGCTTTAGATGTCGCATTAGGTGTAGGTGGTTATCCAAAAGGAAGAATAGTTGAAATATATGGGCCAGAATCTTCTGGTAAAACAACTTTTGCATTACATGCAATTGCTGAAGTACAAAAGCGTGGCGGTAGAGCAGCATTTATTGATGCTGAACATGCTTTAGATCCTGTATATGCACAAAATTTAGGAGTTAATTTAGATGAGCTTTTACTTTCTCAACCTGATACAGGAGAACAGGCTTTAGATATTTGCGAAGCTTTAGTTAGAAGTGAAATAATTGATTTAGTAGTAATCGATTCAGTAGCAGCTTTAGTTCCACAAGCAGAGATTGAAGGCGAAATGGGAGATGCACATGTTGGACTTCAAGCTCGTCTAATGAGTCAAGCGTTACGTAAATTATCTGGTACTTTAAATAAAACTAAAACAACAGCAATCTTTATTAATCAATTACGTGAAAAAGTAGGAGTATTATTTGGTAATCCCGAAACAACTCCTGGTGGTAGAGCTTTAAAATTCTATTCAACTATTAGATTAGAAGTAAGAAGAGCTGAACAAATTAAATTAGGTGATAAAGTAATTGGTAATAAAACTAATATTAAAGTAGTTAAAAATAAGGTGGCTCCACCATTTAGAACAGCAACAATAGATATTATGTATGGTGAAGGGGTTTCTAAAGAAGGAGAATTAGTTGATTTAGCTTCGGAAATTGATATTTTAGAAAAAAGTGGAGCTTGGTATTCTTATAATGGTGAAAAGATTGGTCAAGGAAAAGAAAATGTTAAAATACTATTAAAAGAGAATCCAGAACTTCGTGATGAAATTGAATATAAAGTACGTGAACATTATGATATTTTGACTGATGAACAAAAAGCCGAGAAGAAAAAAAGTAGTAAGAAAGATAGCAAGGAAGAGAAAGAATAGTTTCTCTTTTTTTGTTGACATTCTTTTTTCTTGAAAAACTAGATATTTTTTTTTATAATAGTTATATAGATGATTAGATTTAGGTATAATTTTTCTATAAAATAGATGTGGAGGTATTAAAATGGACGATGTTGTCGTTGTCATTTTAGCACTTCTTGTGGGGATTTTTTTAGGTGTTATTATATTTCTAGTTGTTAATTTTTTAAGAGGAAAGTCTGTTGAAAATAAAGCAACTAAAATGATTGAACAAGCAAAAAAAGATGCAGAGAAGCAAAAAAGAGACTCACTAGCTGAGCTAAAAGAAGAGTCTTATCGCTTAAAACAAGAAACTGATAAAGAAATAAAAGAGAAAAAAGCTGAATTAAAAGACTCAGAAGAACGTTTATTACAAAGAGAAAAGAATTTGGATAAACGTGAAGAGATTCTGCAAAATAGAGATGCTTTGTTAGATCAAAAAGATAATAAATTACTTAGTAAACAAAAAGATTTACAAGAAAAAGAAGCTAAAATTGACGATTTATTGAAAGAGGAAATGGAACAGTTAGAAACAATTGCGAAGTTTTCTAAAGAAAAAGCTCATGATTTAATCATGAAAAAAGTAGAAGAAAATATGTCACTTGAAATAGCTGATTATATTAAAGAACAAGAAGCTGATGCAAAATTAAAAGCTAACGAGTTGGCAAAAAGTTTGATAGTTACAAGTATGCAAAGATATGCTAATGATGTAACTAATGAACAAACAGTTAGTACAATTACATTGCCTAACGATGAAATGAAAGGCCGTTTAATTGGTCGTGAAGGAAGAAACATTAGAACAATTGAATCAGTTACAGGTGTTGATTTAATTATTGATGATACACCAGAAGCAATTGTTATTTCGAGTTTTGATCCTTTAAGAAGAGAAATTGCTAAAATAACAATTGAAACTTTAATTAAAGATGGACGTATTCATCCAGCAAGAATTGAAGAAGTTTATGATAAAGTTTCAAAAGATATGTCTGAAAAAATTACAGAAATTGGTAATGAAACTTGTTATGAATTAGGTTTAACAAAAGTTGATCCTAAATTAGTAAATTTAATTGGGAAATTAAATTTCCGTACTAGTTATGGACAAAACGCATTACAACATTCTAAAGAAGTAGGACATTTATGTGGACTTATGGCAGCTGAATTAGGTGAAAATGTTACCTTAGCTAAAAGAGCTGGTTTACTACATGATATCGGTAAAGCTATTGATTTTGAAGTAGAAGGTAGTCATGTTGAATTAGGGGAAGAAATAGCTAAGAAATATCATGAAGATGCAGTTGTTTTAAATGCTATTAAGTCTCATCATGGTGATACTGAACCAACTAGTATTATTTCAACTTTAGTACAAATTGCTGATACATTATCAGCTGCAAGACCAGGAGCAAGAAATGATTCACTAGAAAACTATATTAAGAGATTAGAACAACTTGAAGAAATTGGTAATAGTTTTGAAGGTGTTGAAAAAACATTTGCAATGCAAGCTGGACGTGAAGTCAGAGTAATGGTTAAACCAGAAGAAATTGATGATACACAAAGTTATAAGATTGCACGTGAAATGAAAGAAAAAATTGAAAAAGAAATGCAATATCCTGGTACGATTAAAATTACAGTAATAAGAGAAACTAGAGCTCAAGAAGAAGCTAAATAGTTTCTTTTTTTTGTGGGCAAGAAAAAAACATCTAATTACTAGATGTTTCTCTTACTTCCATAATAACTGGTAGGACGATTGGTCTTCGACCAGTTAAATTATTAATAAATGGATGTAGTTCTAAGATAATTTGATTTTTTAAATCTGTATAACTATATGGATTTTCACTTAAGAATTTAGTTATTACATCAGTTGTTTTTTTCTCGATTTGACTAATTAGTTCAGCGTTTTCATTAACTAAAATAAATCCTCTAGTTGTTATATTAGGTTTAATTAATAGTTTTTTAGTTAATGGATTAATATTAATAATAGTGATTAAAATACCATCACGACTCATTAATTTACGATCTTTAATAACTACGGAACCAACTTCACCAATACGTGAACCATCAACATAAACATCACCAGCGGTAACGCTTGGACCACGATGAACTCCTTCATCATCTAAAATAAGGGAATCACCATTTTGCATAATGAAAATATTTTCAGGTTTTACATCACAAGATATAGCTAATTCAGCATGACTTTTTAACATACGATATTCACCATGCATTGGCATAAAGTATTCAGGTTTAATAAGTCTTAACATTAACTTTAATTCATCTTGTTTAGCGTGTCCTGAAGTATGAATATCACTAAATTCTGAATTAGTTATAACTTTAACACCTTTTAAATATAATTTATTTATTATACGATTTATACCAGCTGCATTACCTGGAATTGGATTAGATGAGAAGACAACTAAGTCATCAGGAAGTAATGATATTTGTTTGTGAGTACCATTAGCAATACGAGATAAAGCAGCTAGAGGTTCACCTTGAGAACCAGTACATAAAATACATATTTCATTTTTCTTTAGACTTTTTGCTTGATTAGAATCAATAAAAATTGATTTATCAGTTAATAAGCCATTATTTAAAGCTAGATTAGTAGCTGTTTCCATACTACGACCAAAAACAATTATCTTACGATTATTCTTACGGCATGTTTCAACAATATGTTTAACACGATAAATATTAGATGCAAATGTTGCAATTATGATACGACCATTATAACCATTTACAATATCTGATAAGGCTTCATCAACAGAGTTCTCACTTTTAGAAAAACCTTCAGATAAAGCATTAGTACTATCACTCAATAATAAACGTACACCTTTTTTACCAACTTCAGCCATCTTATGAAGGTCAGCCATTGGTCCGACTGGTGTTAAGTCAAATTTAAAGTCTCCAGTTGAAACTATTGTACCATTTGGAGTGTGAAGAACTATACCATAACTATCTGGTATTGAGTGAGTTGTAGCAATAAATTCAATATCAAAATATTTAGTTTTAATTTTAGTATCAGAATTTATAATTTCTAAATTTTTATAACCGATATTGCGATCTTCTAATTTATTTTTTATTAAGCTAATTGAAGTATTAGCACCATAAATGATAGGAATATTAACACTTTGAAGCAGAAATGGTATTCCACCAATATGATCTTCATGACCATGAGTAATTAATAAACCTTTAATTTTATCTTCATTTTGTTTTAAATAAGTGACATCTTGGATAACATAATCAATACCAAGTAAATCACTTTCGGGGAAAATGACACCAGCATCGATTATGAATATTTCGTCTTTATGAGTAACAACATACATGTTTTTACCGACTTCTCCTAAGCCACCTAAAGCAATGACGGATGTATATCCATCTTTATTATTCATAACGTAATCTTTCCTTTCAAATTAATAATAATTAATAAAAATAAAAGTATTAGTTCTTCGCTATAAGTAATTATATATCAAAGTAAGTTAAAAGTCTAGTTTTATGATGTTTTAGTGTCAAGTAATTAATTTAGATAATTGGTCTTTTTTATGGAAAATTTGCGTAAGATAAGGTATACTATTTGTGGTGATTAATATGGGATTATTTGATAAATTAAAAAATATATTAAAGAAAAAAGAAAAAGTAGTTGAAGAGGTAAAGAAAGAATATAATGTTTCTGATGATGAATTAGATAAAATAAGTGTTTTTGATAGTGATCCAACGGAAGAAGAAACTTTAGAAGACGATTATGTTCCTGATGAACCAGAATTAGATGAAGAAATATTTGCTGATGAAGAAGAATTAGATGAAGAACTTGAAGATGACGATGATGAAGAAGAATTAGATGAAGAAGAGGAATCTGAAGACGAAGTCGAAGATGATGACGAAGTAGTTGATGAGGAAGAGGATATAGACGAAGAAGATGAAGATATCGAGGAAGAATTAGAAGAAGATACTGAAGAAGATTTAGAGCAAGAGGAAGAAGCCGAAGAGGATGAGGATGATAAGGAATGGGCAGAATTTGTTAAAGCTCATCAAAAAGTTGAAGAAGCCCAAGATATAGTTACTTATGATAAAGGTTTAGAAAAGACAAGAAAAGAGTTTGTTTCTAAACTAAGTATGTTAGGTATTAAGTATACAAAAATTAATGAAGAATATTATGAAGAATTAGAAGAATTACTTATTAATGCTGATGTAGGAGTTAATACAGTAATGAATTTTATGGATCGTTTAAGAGCACGTGTTAAAGAAGAAAAGATAACAGATGCTAATTATTTAAATGAAGTAATAGTTGATGAATTATTCATAATATATGTAGATAATGATTCGTTATCAGATAAAATTAAGATGGCTAGTGAAGGACCAACGGTTATTTTAATGGTTGGTGTTAATGGAGTAGGTAAAACAACAACAATTGCTAAATTAGCTTATAAATATAAAAATGAAGGTAAGAGCGTAATGATGATTGCGGGAGATACTTTTAGAGCTGGAGCAGTTAAACAACTAGAGGAATGGGCTGAGAGAACAGGATCACTTTTCTATGGTAAAGAAAATACTGATCCAGCCGGAGTTGTGTTTGATGGACTTGTTAAAGCAAAGGAAGAAAATGTTGATATCGTTTTAATAGATACAGCTGGTAGATTACAAAATAAAGTTAATTTAATGAAAGAATTAGAAAAAGTAAACAAAGTAATTGGCAAACATATTCCTAATGCACCACATGAAACTTTACTTGTAATTGATGCTACAACTGGTCAAAATGGTATTAGTCAAGCTAAAGCATTTAAAGAAATAACTAATATTACAGGAATTGTTTTAACTAAATTAGATGGAACAGCTAAAGGTGGTATTGTTTTAGCTATTAAAGATGAAGTTAAAATACCAGTTAAATTTATTGGACTTGGAGAAAAAATGACTGATTTAAAAACATTTGATATTGAAAATTATATATATGGTTTATTTAAGGATATGATGTAGATGGAAGAATTTATTTATTATAATAATTTATATGATATATATGGTGATTTATTAACAGAAAAAGAACAAGAAGCTTTTCATGATTATTATCAAGAAGATTTATCTTTAAGTGAAATAGCAGATAATAAGAATGTAAGTCGTAGTGCAGTGCAAAAAATGATTAAAAATGTTTTAGAAAAATTAAATTATTATGAAGAAAAATTAAATATTTACAAAAAAAATTGTCAATTAAGTGAACTATTAAAAATAGAGAAAATTGAAGATATTAAAGCTAAGATAGAAAAGATAATTAGTGAATAATATCTTTTTCTATGTATTGAATTAAAAATATATTTTTAGTATTATTAATAATAAGGTAGGTAGAGTTAAATGAAAGGTAAAATAATTGTTGTAGAAGGAACAGATTGTTCAGGTAAAGAAACACAAACTAGTTTATTAGTACAAAGATTACGTCGTTCAGGAAGAAAAATAGAACGTTTAAGCTTTCCCGCTTATGATACACCAACAGGTAGGATAGTAGGAGGAGCTTATTTAGGTAAAAAACATCTTGGGGAAGGTTATTTTCCTGAGGGAGCAGCTAATGTAGATCCAAAAGTAGCTTCTTTATATTATGCAGCTGATCGTAGATATAATCGAGATAAAATATTAGAACTATTAAATCAAGGAATTGATGTTGTCTTAGATAGATATGTTGAAAGTAATATGGGCCATCAAGGGGGAAAAATCTTTGATAAAGAAGAAAGATTAAAATTATATGAAGATTTAGCTAACTTAGAATATGGTTTCTTAGAATTACCAAAACCTGATGTTACATTATTTTTATATATGCCTTATCAAAAGGTAGCTGAATTAGAAAAAGGTAGAACAGAACCTGAAGATCAACATGAAGCTAGTTTACTTCATATTAGAAATGCTGAACATGCGTACTTAGAACTTGCGGAAATACATCATTATAAAAAAATTGATTGTGTTACTAAAAAAGGTAAATTACGTGATATAGAAGATATACATGAAGAAGTATATAAAACAGTTTGTGAAGTTTTAGATAATAAATAGATATTTATAAAATTAAAAAGTAGAATGTTCTACTTTTTTTTGTTATACTAAGTGATAGGTGATAAATATATGTTTGAATATATGGGAGATAGATTATCAAAAGCAATAAAAAATATTCGAGGAATGGGTAGAATTACTGAAGAGAATATTAGTGAAGCAATGAGAGAAATAAGAATGGCTTTACTAGAAGCGGATGTTAACTATCAAGTAGTAAAAGAATTTGTTAATAAAGTAAAAGAAAAAGCTTTAGGTATGGAAGTACAAAAAAGTATTAAACCTGATGAATTATTTATTAAAATCGTTAAAGATGAATTAGTTGAGTTACTAGGTGGAGAAGAAGCACCATTAGAAGTAAATGGTCATCCAACTATTGCAATGTTAGTTGGTTTACAAGGTAGTGGTAAAACAACAACTTGTGGTAAATTAGCTAATTTTTTAAGAAAGAAACATGCAAAGAAACCTTTATTAGTAGCTTGTGATATTTATAGACCAGCAGCAATTGATCAATTACAAACAGTTGGTAAACAACTTAATATACCTGTTTATACGGAAGGTAAGAAAGATGTTAATGAAATAGTTAGTCATGCTTTAGATTATGCTAAAGAAAATAAAAATGATTATGTTATTATCGATACAGCTGGACGTTTACATATTGATGAAGAATTAATGGATGAATTAGTTGAAATAATTGATTTATGCCATCCACAAGAAGTATTACTTGTAATTGATGCAATGATGGGGCAAGATGCGATAAATGTAATTCAAGGATTTAATGATAAATTAACTTTAACTGGTTGTATATTAACTAAATTAGATGGTGATACTAAGGGTGGTGTTGCTTTATCTGTTAGACATTTAACTAATGTACCAATTAAGTTTGTTGGCGATTCAGAAAAACTAGATGGTTTATCTGCTTTCTATCCTGAACGTATGGCTGAACGTATCCTAGATATGGGAGATGTTTTATCAATTGCGGAAAAAGTTGAAAGTGTTATTTCGGAAGAAGATGCTGAAGCGCAAGCGAAAAAAATGTTAAGTGGTAAATATGACTTAGAAGATTTCTTAGCTAGTTTAAAACAAATAAGAAAGTTAGGACCATTAGAAAATATTTTAAAAATGCTTCCTCAAGCACGTAAAATGGGACTTAATAATGTTAGTATAGATCCAAAAGATATGGCTCATATTGAGGCAATAATTTTATCTATGACACCTTATGAAAGAAAACATCCTGAAGTACTTAAAGCTTCAAGAAAACAACGTATAAGTAAGGGTTGTGGAAGAGATGTTGCGGAGATTAATAGATTACTTAATCAGTTTGAAGAAATGAAAAAAATGATGAAAATGATGAGTAATGGCAATATGAAATTACCATTTTAGAAAGTAGAGAAATCTACTTTTTTATTTTAAATAAAAAAGGAATATGTTATACTTTTAATAGAATAGAAGAGTTGGTTTAAAAAGGGAGATATATATGGCGAGAAAAAAGATATCAGATAAAGATTTTGAAAAAATGGAAAGAATTCCTAATAATCGAAATAAATATATTCAAAAAGGTATTAACTTTTATTTATCATATACATTGAGACTTATTATAATGTTTGGTTTTGTTATTATTTTAGGATTCCTTACTTATTTTTGTTTTGATAATGGATTTACAAAAAGTAAAAAAGTAACTTTAAATTATGAAGAAAAAGATGATATTAAATATGATATAAAAGTATTTAATGATTCTAATAATCCTTTTGGAACAGGCGAATTAACACCTAGTGATTACTATATTTCTGATATTATAGATGATATTAGTACAGATTTAAATTATAACTTTAAATTATCTGATACGGCAGATATAAAATATAATTATTATGTTGATGTAGTACTTAAATTACTTGATGAAACAACTAATAAAGAACTATCTAATGATAACTTTAATTTAGTCGAAAAAATAGAAAAAGAAGATAAAAAAGCAAAAGAAGTTAATATATCACAAAATATTAATTTAGATTATGATTATTATAATAAAATAGCTAAGAGTGTTAGAGATATTAGTAGTGATAATAATTCTAAAGTATCAGGTTTCTTATTAGTTAAAATGTTTGTTAATATTGAAACTATTCATCAAAGTTTTGATGAACCTTTAAAAAAAGAAGCAGTTGTAGAAGTAAAGATACCTTTATTATCTAATCAAGTGACGATTGAAAAAGTAAGTAATAATACGAAGAGTGATAGTTATGTAAAACATTTAACATCTGAACCAGCTAATGAAATATTATTATATGTTGGAGTTATTTTATTAATCCTTGATACAATGTTATTCTTATTATCTGTTAATTTTGTTATAAGGACATTACCTAAGAAGAGTGAATATTGTAGAATTAGAGATGAAATATTAAGTAAATATAATCATTTAATCGTTAATAGTCGCAAAATGCCTGATATAGGAGATTATAACGTAATAGATTGTGAATCATTTAGTGAATTATTAGATGCGCAAAGATTAATTGATAAACCAATTGTATATTATGAAATAATTAAAAAACAAAAATGTATTTTTGTAATTATTGGTGTAACTGATGCATATAGATATATCTTAAAAGAAGCAGATATTGATTAAAATATAAGTTAAATGTCACAAACATAAAAACAATTTTAACATAAGATAAAATAGAAAGGATTGTTTTTATGTTTTTAAATAGATGTTATGAAAATGAAAATGTGGGACCAGATATGGGTATGAATATGATGAATATGAATGATTATGGGAATGGTTGTACTTGTCCACCAATAATGGAATGTCCACAAGAAAGAGTATGTCATCGTCAAATGAATTATGAGGTTCCTCATATTATACCTGTTAATACAAGAATTATAAATCATCATGTATATAGACATACTTATCAACCAGTATTTACTTGTACTTCAGAAGATGAAGTAAGTAATATATATGATAATAAATGTGGTTATTAAAAGGCTTTAAGGCCTTTTATTTATGTATTAATATTTGTAATAATGTGCTATAATTAGTATAGGTGAAGTATATGAAAGATAGAAATGGTTATACAACATTACAAATGTTAATTGTTATTGGTGTTTTGGGGATTTTTACTTTAGCAATGATAGGAACAACTTCATATGCTTATAAAGATAGAACCGATGAATACTATGATGAAAAAATTCATTTAATAATAAAACAAGCAGAATTATATGGAACGAGTGGACCTAAAGCTGATTTATTAAAAAAAGAAGGCAAATTAAATATAACAGTTAATGACTTAGTAAAAGATGATTATTTTGTTGCTGATGATAAAGAAGGAAATGTAGTAGATCCACGAAATAGTAAAGCTAACTTAAATAATAAAATAATAATTTTAACTTATAAAGATAAAGATAATATAAAAGCGGAAATAATGGAAGAAGATTAATTCTTCTTTTTTTGACAAAATATTTTTGTAAAATACTTGTCAAAAATTTAGGTAAAGACTATATAAAAAATATAAAATTAGTTATTATATTATTGTAAGGGCGTGATATATGTGATATATCCTTCAATTGACAAGTTACTTAATATAGTTGACTCAAAATATAAACTTGTGCATATTGCGGCAAGAAGGAGTAAACAAATGCTTGAAAATAAACATTTTCAAATGAAACAAAATGAATATGTTAATAAAAAAGAATTAGGAAGAGCATTAGAAGAAGTTGAAAAAGGATTAATTACTATTAAAGAGTAATTAATTTTTTTTTGCAATAAAAAAACCACTATGTGGTTAATTATGAATTTCTTTCTTCTTTTTTCATTGTTCTAGCTTCACGTGCAGTTAAAACAACTTTTTCACCATTAATAGTTACTTTTTGGAAGTTTGGTTTTTGAGCATGTTTAGTTGCATTTAAAGCATGACTTCTTCTATTACCAGTTAAAGGTTTTTTAGTACTAACTTTTTTTGCCATAATTAACGCCTCCTTAAAAATCATTTCATTTAAGACTTTATCATAATATTAGAATAAAGTCAAATAAATTATAATGAGGATATGACGATTAATAAGGGAAAGTAGTTGGTGTAATTAATATTTTTTATGGTGAAAGTCATAAATTTTTTTAACTCTTAAATAATTATTAAAAAAATTAATATTTAATAATTATCTAGATTGGTATGTGTTATAATTTGTTTAGGAGGAGTTTATGAAACAAGAAAAATATACTTTAGGTCTAGATATTGGTGTCTCATCAGTTGGATGGGGATTAGTTAGATTAGATGAAGATAATAATCCTAATCATATTATTGATGTTGGAGTTAAAATATTTACACCTGGTGAAGTTCAAAAAACTGGAGATAGTAAGAATTTAGAAAGAAGAGCAAAAAGGGGAGCAAGAAGAATTATTCGTCGACGTGAATTTAGGGTTGATAGAATAAAATATTTACTTAATGTAAATGGATATTTAGGTGATGAAATAGTTACAGGTAAAGTATCTGAAGTAAATAATAAACTTACTAAAATTTATAATGATATGGTTAATGAATATTATAAAGATAAAGATATAAATCCTTATATGTTGAAAGTTGAAGCTTTAGATAGAAAATTAGATAAAGATGAACTCTCTATAATATTAGTACATTATGCAAAACATAGAGGGTATAAATCAAATAGAGATGAAGATATAAAAGCTACGGAAACTGGTAAAGTAAAAGAAAGTATAAAAGAAAATGAAGAAACAATGAAAGAAAAAGGATATCGTATTGTTTCTGAAATGCTTTTAAAAGATGATAAATTTAAAGATAGAATAAGAAATTCTAAAGATAATTATAAACTATCTATTACAAGAGAAATGTATTTAGATGAAATAGATAAGGTATTATCTTCACAAGTTCAATTTGGTTTAATTACAAATGAATTTAAAGATGAATATATGAATATTTGGTCAAGTCAAAGACATTATGCTAAAGGACCAGGTGGAGATTCAAAATATGGTGGAGATTTAATAGCAAGAATGACTGGTAAATGTAAGTTTGATGGTCTACCTAGAGCTCCTAAGTGTGCACCTAGCTCTGAAATATTTGTTGCATTAACTAATTTAGTTAATGTTAGATATAAATTATCACGTAAAGATGAATATAAAAAATTAAATGAAGAACAAATAAAATTAATTTTAGATGCAGCTTTTAATCAAGATAATATTACATATAATAAAATGCTAGATTTATTAGGTGCTGATACAGGAATCATAAAAGGATTAAGTGCAACTAAACAAGAAATTGCAAAAGCTATTGAAGCATTTAAGAAAAAAGAAGATATCAAAGAATTTAAATTTGAAGATTTAACAGAAGAGCAAAAAGAATTATATGATGTCTTAAAAATGAAAGAAGTTAATAAAAGAAAATTTATTGAATTAAAAAGTTATTCTGTAATGAGGAAAGAATTTGTAAAACAACTAGGGACAGATAAATGGAATGAAATAAAGGAAGACTTTGTTTTATTAGATAAAATAGCTGAAATAATTACAAATTATAAATTAAATGAGGATGTTAAAGAAGCAATTAAAGAAAATAATATAAATGAATTATATACAGATGCTATTTTAGCTTTACCTAATTTTAAGGATCATATGATGTTATCTTCTGATTTAATAAGAAAATTAAATAAAATAATGATGACTGGTAAATTATATGATGAAGCAATGAATGAATTAGGTTATGACCATTCTGATTTAAACAAGGAAAATGATAAAGAAGATTTATTAATACCAATTAATCAAGATGGTGAAATAACTAATCAAAGAGTAATAAGATCTTTATCACAAGCTAGAGGAATAATAAATTCAATTATCAAAAAATATGGTATGCCTGAAAGAATAAATATTGAAACGGCAAGAGAATTATCTAAATCAGTGGAAGAAAGACGTAAGATTACTAAACAAAGAGATGAAAATAGAGAAAATAATGAAAAAATAAAAGAAAATTTAGTAAAATTGGGATTATTTAATACGACTGATAAAATAACTTCAACTGATGTTTTAAAATATAAATTATGGTTAGAACAAAATGCTAGATGTACATATAGTTTGGAAGTAATTCCAAGAGAATATTTATTTGATGATAATTTAGTACAAATAGACCACATTCTTCCATATTCAAGAACTTTTGATGATACATATTTTAATAAAACTTTAGTATTAACAAAATATAATCAAGAAAAAGGTAATAAAACACCATATGAATGGTTTGGTAAAACAGAAAAATGGAATGAATATAAAGCTTTTATTGAAAATTTAGATATACCAGAAAATAAAAAAGATAACTATTTATTAACTAATTTAACTTTAGAAATGGAAAGTGACTTTAGAAATCAAAATTTAAATGATACAAAATATATTTCTAAATATTTAGTTTCTTATATTAAAGCTAATTTAAATGTTAATAAAGTAGGTTGTCCTAGTGGCTCAATAACTGGTAAATTAAGAAATTATTGGCATTTAAATGGTTTAACACATAGTTTAGAATCAGAAAGTTATTATGTAATAAATAAGAATGAAGATAAAAAGAATAGAGATAATAATTTACATCATGCAATGGATGCTTTAGTAATAGCAGTAGCTAATGATGGATTAATTAGAAGAGTTTCTAACTATGAAAGATTCAAAAGATATATAGATGGTAAACCTTTACAATATGTTGTTGATTTTGCTAATAACCATGATAGTAATTTTGATATTAATGAATATGTCGATGAAAATGGTGAAGTAAATGAAGTATCATTAAAAGATTATGTCTTAGATTTAAGAAATAATAAGAATTATATTGATAAGAAAAATAATACTATAAGATCTTTAGCACCAGAACCATATGAAGGTTTTAGTAATGAAGCTAAAATAAGAGTATATGAACAAGATAAAAAAATAATGGATTTTAAATTAAAGGAATTTAATTATACAAATGATGAAATAAATGAAGCAACACCTATAATACCTAAATTTGCTAAAGAAAAAATTGGTGGTAGTTTACATGGAGATACTTATTATTCATTAAGAAAGTATCAAGATGGAAATGAAGAAAAAGTTGATGAAATATCAAGAATAGATATTGCTAGTTCTTCTTTTGATGAAAAGAAATTAGAATGTATTTTAGAAAAAAAGGGTGGTTCAAAAGAAGTTTATAATACAATTAAAGAATGGTTAGGTACCGATAAAGGTGATGTTGCTTATAAAAAACATAATGGATATCCTATTAATCCTAAAACAGGTAATTTAATTAAAAAGATTAAAATTGCTAGTGAATATAATGGTAAAGGTCATTTAATTGGTAATAAGTTAGTACGTAAAGAAGATATTTGCCTAATAAATGTTTATAAAAAAGTAGATGAAGATTTATTATACTTTGTGGCTTATGATGCTTTTGATTTCTTCCAAATAAAGAAAGGTCAAGATATAGATGTTGATGTATGGTGGGGACAAGGAAAGAATCATAAAGTTTATAAATATAGTGAATTGGCAGATGAATTTGTTTTGTATGTTTCATTAAAGAAGAACGATTATGTTGAAATTGAATTAAAGAATGGCCATAAAGGTAGAGGATATGCGACTGGTTGTTCTAGTGGTATGTTAGAAGTTTCTAGCGCAATTGGTGATGGATTAGATTTAGTTGGGAATGATAATTTATTTGTTAATGAACGCGATCGATATCAAGTAACTTTATCCACTATAAAATCAATAAAGATTATTAAACTAAATAATTTAGGTAAAATTGAATAATGGGTTATAGACAAGTCTTTATTAAAAAAAGTGAAAAGCTTAGTTTTAAAGATAATCAATTAGTAGTTTCTAAAGATGAAGAAGAAACAAAGATTCCTCTAGAAGATATTAATTTTGTTCTTTTAGAGGATTCTACTACTATTGTTACAACTAGATTGTTAGCAGAAATTGGTAAAAGTGGTATTGCTTTAATTATTTGTGATGAAAAACATAATCCTACTTCAATTATGTATCCGTATAATTACCATTATAAACAACTCGAAAATTTGGAATTACAACTCGAAAATACAAATGCTTTAAAAGATGAACTATGGAAATTAATCGTAGTTTCAAAGATATCTAATCAAAAACATTTATTAGAAGTAAAAACAATGGATGAAAATACGATTGAAAAAATAGATAATTTTATTAATGAAGTTTTACCAGGGGATACTGGAAATAGAGAAGGATTAGCAGCCAAGATGTATTTTAGAAGTTTATTTGGTAGTGAATTTGTTAGACATTTTGATGATGGAATAAATAATGCTTTAAATTATGGTTATACAATATTAAGAAGTTGTTTAGTTAGAATACTTAGTTCTTATGGATTACTAACTTATTATGGTATTAATCATAAGTCTAAAACAAATAACTTTAATTTGGCTTATGACTTTGTTGAACCCTTTCGTCCAATAGTAGATGAATTTGTATTTGATAATATTGATTCAATAATGGATGATCTATCATATGATGTAAGAAAACAACTAGTAAATTTAATTAATAAAGAAGTTATAGTTGATGGTAAACATTGTACTGTAGAATATGCAATGGATTTATTAGTTCAGAGCTATATAAAATCATTAACTACTGGGGAAATAAAATTGAGTTTACCAAGTTTGGTTTATGGTTAATAGATTTATGCGTTTAATAGTTATGTTTGATTTACCAGTTGTTACCGAAAGTGATAAAAAAATATATTCTAAATTTAGAAAGTTTTTATTAGATGATGGATATTTTATGATTCAATATTCAGTTTATGCAAGAATATGTAAAAATGCTGATGATGTAAGAAAACATGAAATCAAATTAGGAGTTAATATGCCTTCTAAAGGGAATGTTAGAATGTTACAAGTTACAGAAAATCAATTTGAAAATATGAAAATATTATGTGGGAAAAAAGTTAATGAAGAAAAAATAGGTATGGATTCATTAATTACTTTTGAATAATTTAAAAAAATATATGTATGTTATGATTTGTGGTTATATTAGTGCATTGATAAACCATTAGGATTTGTGATGCACTTTTTATTTTTCTTACATAATAAAAACACTCTATTTTGAAGTGTTCCTTATTTTTTCTAATATTTTTTAAATATTTTAGATTGCTCAAAATTAACAGGGTACTGTAACAATCAAATTGAAAAATATAAATGTGACAAGATTTTAGATTGCTTAAAATTAACAGGGTACTGTAACTTTTTAAATCAATTAACTTAGCTAATTTTTGTATTAGATTGCTCAAAATTAACAGGGTACTGTAACATTTGTAATCTTCTCATTTTTTCACCTCTTGTATTAGATTGCTCAAAATTAACAGGGTACTGTAACATGATTTCAACAATAATGGTTTAGGAATATGTATTAGATTGCTCAAAATTAACAGGGTACTGTAACTGTACTGACATAGTAGCGTCGTCCAAAGTGTATTAGATTGCTCAAAATTAACAGGGTACTGTAACCGAAAAAATATAAAGATTATCAACGAGTTGGTATTAGATTGCTCAAAATTAACAGGGTACTGTAACATATTTTCTATTATAATGTCAATTTTCTCGGTATTAGATTGCTCAAAATTAACAGGGTACTGTAACATTTTATCAGCTGGAGCTTCAGCTAATTTTGTATTAGATTGCTCAAAATTAACAGGGTACTGTAACGTTAAAAATCTTCAAGATTCAATAGAAGTAGTATTAGATTGCTCAAAATTAACAGGGTACTGTAACCTAATGTTTGAGGAGTATTAACTTCTCCTTGTATTAGATTGCTCAAAATTAACAGGGTACTGTAACATGGATTGGTATTTGTACTCTATCTCTGTTGTATTAGATTGCTCAAAATTAACAGGGTACTGTAACATAAGTTCTTCTTGGAAATCTTCAACGGTTGTATTAGATTGCTCAAAATTAACAGGGTACTGTAACCTTTTTTATCATATACATACATTTTCACTTGTATTAGATTGCTCAAAATTAACAGGGTACTGTAACTACTAGAGAAATCTTTTCTAACTGAAATAGGTATTAGATTGCTCAAAATTAACAGGGTACTGTAACCTCAAATTAATTATACTATATTTCTAATATGTTGTAAATTTTGGTATTAAATGATATTTTTAATATGGTGATTATATGGATATTGTATATAAATTAGATGATAAGAATCAATTTATGCAGAATAATGGTATTACTTATTTGTTAGGTGCTAATCAAAGTGGAAAATCCTATATACTTTCTTTATTAAAAGATGGATTTTTAGGTAAATATAAAGATTTTAGCGTAGGTAATTTGGCAGTTGCTAAAAATGAATACAATGTAATTTTTTTAGACGATGTAACTGATTTTAATGGAGAATTTAAATTTACTAAAAATAATGTTTTTAGAGATTTAATATATAGTAGTGTTTTAAATAATATAAATGAAACTAAATTGTTAAAAGATGTTAATGATTTATTTGATAAAATTGATACAAAAGTAAATCAATATTTAGAAGTAAATATTAATAAAAAGCAAGAGGAAAAAATGTATTTTGATATAGAGATTACTGATGTTAATGACATTATAGATAAATTTACTAACATATATATAGATAATTATTTACTTAAAGAAAGTAATATACCAAGAAGCATTAAAAGAAAATTAATATATAATTTATTATTGTTTGAATTAAATAAAGGAGAAAGTATTGATAATATAGTTATTATAGATAATTTTGATTTATATTTAGACTATGAAAATACTAAGAAAATAATAAATAAACTAAATGAATATCATATAAAAAATCCTAATACATATTTTTTTGTTTCTTCTAGTAATAATTTATATGAGTTAATAGATGATAAGAGTTCAATTTATCATGTTAATAATAATGAAATATATCATATAGAAGATTTATATAAAATAATAGAAAGAGCTCTTTTAAGAGAAAGTTATGATAGTAGTGACAAAGGTTTAGAGTTTGATGAGTATTTAGTAGAAAATATTCAGTTATTTAGTTTTGATATAAAAAAGAAGTATGATGAGATTATGTGTTTTGATCAACATGAAATAGGTAAGGTGTATATTTCTAATAATATTAAATTATTAAATAAATATGATAACAAGAATAAAGAATTATCGATATATTGTAAGAATAAATTTTATCAGTATTTTTATGAAGAAATTTATAATTCTTTAGGTAATAGTAATTGACAAAAGTAAAGATATATATTATTATTTAATTGTGTTCAGACGTGAACACAGATTGCTTAAAGTTTACAGGTTACTGTAATAAG
>CANRNY010000022.1 GCA_947632085.1 uncultured Bacilli bacterium
ATATAAAAAATATAAAAAAACTAGATTTTATCTAGTTTAATTCGATTTTGTTATTCAAAACTGTCAAAGTCGGGAGCTAATCCAGTAATGACAAAAGATATTTTACATAAAGAACTAGATAAAAGATAACTAGTTCTTTTTTTGCTCTTTAAATTTAAAAATATTATGTTATAATTATATAGAATAGGGTACATATTAGGGAGGATGGATAATATGGCTGATAGTTATTATGATAGACAAATAGATGCTGAACAAAGAAAAATAAATATTATGTCACGTTTAGTTGATGTTGCTATTGAAAGTTTAGAAGCAAAAAATAATCGTAAATTAAATGGTTTAAATAATGCGTGGTTAAAAGTTAAGTATGCTAAGGATGCAAAAGAAAGAAGTGCACGTTTAAATACATTTTTAAAGGTATTAAATGATGAAAAAGCCTTTAGAGATAGATTAAGATCTTCTTCTGAAGTTAATAAAGCTTTAAAAGATAGATTTAGAGGTACTAATTGTCATGTTGAATATGAAGAATATTCTAAGTATGCTTTTGAAATATCTCGTGGAGCTAGAAATGCTGTTTCAAAGTATGCTAGAGCTTATGTGGATGCAATTAGTCGTATAGCTTCTTTAGAAAGACAAAAAGCTGAGGATGCTAAGAGAACACAAGAAAAATTACAACAAGAAAAAGCCGATGAATATCGTCGTATTCGTGAAGAACAAACACGTAAAGAAGCAACATATAGTACAGTATATGCAACAGTTCCAGCTAGAAGTGAACGTCCTAAAGTTGATGAGTCTGCTGTTAAAGCTGGAGATAAAGTTGTCTATCATAAATATGATGATTTTGCTGTTCGTGAACAAAAAGCTTTACAATATTTAGCAGAAAAGAGTCAAATGTTAAAAGATAAAGGTTACGGAAGATTTTTCTTTACGGTTGATGAAGAAAGAATGCTAAGAGGAGTATTAGGTGATGATAAATACTTATCTGTAACTGGTTTAGTAGAAGAAGGATTTGCATTACAACATGTATTACATCGTTTACAAAAATATGAAAGAGAATCAAAAATACCATTTAAGAAATCAGTAAATACACCTAAATTAGATGATGTTATTGACGCGGCGGTAGCTATTAATCGTTATTTACCTGAAGAATTAATGCTTCAAACATATAGTTTAAGTAAAGAAGGTAAATATGCGATTAAACTTCGTAATATGGCCCAAATGGATCATTCTTTAGAAATGTATGAAAAGATTTATTCAATATATATTAATTATTTTAATAAGTTAAGTGATGAAGAAAGAGATCGCGTTAAATATACATTTAATACAAGAGGAGCTTTTGAATACTATAAAAAATATTTTAATATTAAAGAATTTGAAATAATTAGTCCTTCTAAACTTAAAGTATTTGTTAATAGTAAAGTAAAAGAAAAGATATTAGCTAATTATACTAATTATATGGATATCGATGTAGTTCATTTAAATACATTAAATAGAGCAGTTACTTATATGGAAATTCCTGATATTGTTTCACTTTATCACGCAATTAAACAAAAATATAATACGTATGCTCAAGTATATCCTGGAGATGATGAGAAACGTCAAATTGAAGCTCATGAAGAATGTCGTCGTAATTTACAAAGAAATTTTGTTAATGTTATTTTAAATAAGATGAATTTAGGCAATATATCTTTAGAAGATAAAAATAGAAAGATAAAAGAGATTGTTGAAAATTTATTACATGAAAAATTATTATTCGAAGTAAGTGTACCAACAGCTAAAGTTAGTGAAGAGGAAGTTAAAGAGGTAAAAGAAGAAGTAGCTCCTAGTAGAACAGTTAAAGGTAGTGATGGAATGTATCATTATCAAGCTGGTGGTATGAGTGAGAGAACTTCTAATAGAGCAATGGCTGCTAGATATAATGCCCAACATCGTTTCTTTGGTATGAGTAAACTTGAACAAACACTTGCTAAAATGAATGGTAAATGGGCAGCATTCCAAAAATTATGGGATCAAGCAGCAACATTAGATAAAGAAGAACAAGAAGAAGTTGCACAAAAACTTGATTTAATGTTTAGGAGGTAATTATGCAAGAAGATTTTAATGAATATATGACTTTCTTTAAGAGTCAACCTCTAAAAGAAAAACAAAGTATTATTATTGAACAACTTAAAATGTTAATGGGTTTAACTAATACAATGTGTAAAGAATTAGATGTTAATAATGAAATATTATTAAATAAAGAAGTTGCTGATTTAAATAATGATAATTATACTGAAGATGATTTTGCTGAGGCTTTAATTGTCTATATTAATTCAATTCAGAATTCACTATGTGATTTTAGTGATAAATTATCTGATATGGCTGATAATATTTAATAAAATAAAGTACTAATTTGCCTAGTACTTTATTTTTTGATTTATTTATTTAAAAAAATATGATAAGATGGTATTGATATAATAAAGAGGTGTTGGTTATGTTTGGCAAAATCAAATTTATTTCTGGTAATGTAGCACACGTTGAAACTGTTGCTAAAGCGGAAGAAATGGGCGACTTAATGAATGTCCATGTTGTTTTTGAAGCACCAGATCAATTAATATTAGGAGAAGTAGAAGAAGTAACTGATGAAGTTATTAAAATTAGATTCTTAGGTGAATTCCATGATGGTAAATATGTATCAGGTGTTATTCGTAAACCAGTTTTATCTAGTACAATTAGAACAATTAATGATCAAGAATTAAGAGCAATTGTTGGAGTTTATGATGAAACAACATTTAAAGTAGGACAAAGTAGTATCTATAAAGAATATGAAGTATGTGCAGATATTAATAACTTATTTGCTAACCATATGGCGGTATTTGGTAATACTGGTTCAGGTAAATCATGTGGAGTAGCGAGAATAGTTCAAAATATATTTTCCAATCCAAAATTAGTATCATATAATGCTAACATATTTATTTTCGATGCTTATGGTGAATATAAAACAGCATTTAATGGTTTAAATAAGTTAAATCCAAATTATAGTTATAAATTTATAACGACTAATATTCAAGAAGAAACGGATTATGAACTTAAAATACCATTTCATTTACTTAATCTTGATGACTTAACTATAATGTTACAAGCTGATAAACATAGTCAAATACCTATTTTGGAAAGAGCTTTAAAGTTAACTAGAATATTTAGTAAAGATGATGAAGTAGCTGAAAAATATAAAAACCACTTAATTGCTAAAGCTTTAATTGCTATTTTATATAGTAATCAAATTACAGCGAATAAAAAGAATGATATCTTTAAAGTATTAGAGGTTTGTCATACTAAAGATTTTGATTTTGATAGTGTTATTCAAGGTTTAGGTTATACAAGAACTTTATCTGAATGTTTTGAAATAGATAGTAATGGTAATTTCGGTGAATCTGTTTTAATTACTGATTATATCTTAGATCATATAAATGAAGAAATGGAAATGACTGAAGAACCAGTTAATGCCTTTTATTCAATGAGAGATTTCTCACAAGCTTTAGAGTTTACATTAATTAGTGAAGGTTTCCAAAACAATGAACAATTATATGATGACTCTATGTTATTAAAAGTTAGATTAAATTCTATTTTAAATAGTAAGATAGCTAGTATTTATAAATGTGATAATTATATTTCAACAGAAAGTTATATTGCTTCACTTGTAGCAGTTGGTAATAAAAAAGCACAAGTTATTAATATGAACTTAGAGGATATTGATGATACACAAGCGAAGATAATTGTTAAGATAGTAGCGAGAATTTTCTTTGATTTCTGTAAGACAAGAAAACAAAGAGCGACAATTCCATTCCATTTATTTTTGGAAGAGGCCCATAGATATGTTCAAAAGGATGCCGATGTATTCTTAATTGGTTATAATATATTTGATCGTATTGCTAAAGAAGGTCGTAAGTATGGTGTATTACTTAATATTATCTCTCAAAGACCTGTTGAAATATCTGAAACAGTTATTGCGCAATGTAGTAATTTCTTAATATTTAAGATGACACACCCTAGAGATATTGAATATATTAGAACAATGCTTCCTAATATCTCAGCTGATGTTATTGAAAAACAAAAGATATTACAACCAGGTAACTGCGTAGGATTTGGTCAAGCATTTAAATTACCAATGGTTATAAAGATGGAAATGCCTAATCCAGCACCTAACTCTAACTCATGTGATGTTAATAATTGTTGGCGTGTTCAAGGAACATTTGGTCAGGCTGCTGCTGGAACCCAAGCTATTCAAAATCCACAAAATAATAAAAATGCTTCTGGAGTTACACTTCTTAAAGCTAAACCTGATTTAATGACTCCTTCGGCTGGTCAAATACAAGCTGAGAATGTTACTACTCCTGCTAATAATGGTACTAGTACGATGCCTAGTGCTCCTGCGGCTACTCCAACTTCAGTACAACCGACAGTAGCGCCACAAGCGGCACCTAATACCGTTATTAAACCATCATTTATACCACCAGTTAGTAATTAAAGATTTAGAATTTCTAAATCTTTTTATTTGTAAATAGGCGTAAAGATATATTTTGTTTTATATATATGTATGATATAATATAATTACTCAAGGTAAAATGCTTACTTTTTATTAAAAACCGAGTAAGTGATTATAAGGGAGTCTAATTGATTTGTGGTGTTGAAGACCTTGCTTTCTAAGTGTAGGGATCCTAAAACAACTCATGTGACACCCACCTGTGTGGTGCAGGTTTTTTATTCACTAGTAGGCATCCCTTGAGTTTTTTATTGGGAATTTGGTGATGATATGTTTGAAAGGATGAAACTTTTACTTAGTGATGAGGAGATTGATCGTTTAGTTAAGAGTAAAGTTTTAATTATAGGTGTTGGTGGTGTAGGGGGAGCTTGTTTTGAAGCTTTAGTAAGATTAGGGATTGGTTTTATTGATGTCGTAGATAATGATTCTTTTGATTTATCTAATTTAAATAGACAGTTATTATCTAATATGGGTAATATAGGTCATTCTAAGGTATTTGAAGTTAAATTAAGAGGTTTATCTATTAATCCGAGTATTTCTATTAATTGTTATGAAATGTTTTTAAATGAAGCTAATATTAAGGAAATTCCTATATCTTCATATGATTATATTATAGATTGTTGTGATACAATGACTACTAAGTTATTATTAATTAAGGAAGCAATTAAATATAAGATAAAAATAATTAGTTCAATGGGTACTGGTAATAGGTTTGATGCTTCTAAATTAGAAATAACTAATATATGGAAAACTAATTATGATCCTGTTGCTAAAGCAATGCGTAAATTATTAAGAGATAATAAGATAAATAATAAAATAATGGTTTTAAGTTCTAAAGAAATACCAATTAAAACACATAGTAGAACACCAGGTTCAATAAGTATTGTACCTAATGTTGCAGGTTTTTATATCGCAAATTATGTGTTTAGTGATATAATTAAAAGCGGAAGTGATAATAATGGATGAAAATGAAAAAACTGCTGAATTAGAAAATGTCCAAGAAGTAATGAAAGAAAGCACACTTGCTAATCCTGATTTAACTTTCTGTGAAAAAACAACATATTTTGATTTCTTACTCTCTAATGCTAAAACGGAAGAGGAAGAGAAAGAAATTAAAGAAGTAATAAATAATTATTTAGATATTTATGATGAAAAAAATGAAAACAAGTAAATGTTTTCATTTTTTATTGATTAAGAATGATACTAGTAATTGAGGATCTTGATCATTCATAACTATTTTATAGATTAAATCGATAATTGGCATTTTAATCTTTTTATTTTTTATTAGTTTATAAATACTTTTTAAAGTATAGTAGCCTTCAACGGTATTCTTTTTAAGGTGTTGTTCTTTTTCTTCTTTAGTAGCACCAGCTCCAATTACATAACCAAAGGTAAAGTTACGACTTTTAGTTGAGGTACAAGTAAGAAGTAAATCACCAACACCAGCAAATGAAGTAATGGTTTTAGGATTACCACCTAAAGCTGCTATTAAGTTTTTAATATCATTTAGAGCTTCAGTTATTAAAAAGCTTTGAGTTGATTCTGGATAATTCATACCTGCTAACATACCGGCTGCTACAGCAATAACATTTTTAATACTACCACATATTTGAACACCAATTAAATCATTAGTATCACGTAATTTTAAAGTATCATTTTCTAAGACTTCTTTAATACGTTTTATCGCTTTTTTACTATGAGAAGCAATTGATAAGCCAACCGGATTATTAAAAGCCATATCGACGGCGAATGATGGTCCAGATATAATGGCAATATGTTTAGTTCTTAAGATTTCATAGGCAATATCACTTAAGAAGGAACATGATTTATTTTCAATACCTTTAGAAGCGATACAAATAATGGTTTTACGATTAATATATGGTTTAATAGAATTACATATATCACCGACGAAAGCCGCGGTAGATGTTATAAAGATTATTTCGGCATCAGTACAAGCTGTTTCATAGTCCATTGTTAGTTTAATACTTTTAGGAGCTTTAAAATCAGGGATTAAATCAGGAATTGTGCCTTTTTCTTTATATTCTTGATATTTATTTGGATCTTCAGTCCACATAATAACGTTTTTATTTTTCTTCGTTAAAGCACTAGCAATGGCAAGACCATATACACCAGTACCAATAAGAGCTATTTTCATTTTTTTCCACCTTTCATTTCTTCATGTATTTTATTTAAACTTGCTTCGTATTTGTTATTTTTAGGATGATAATATTTTTTATTTTTAATATTATCTGGTAAATATTGTTGTTTGACCCATGAATTAGGGTAGTCGTGAGGATACTTATATAGAGGACTATTAGTTTTTATGTGTTCTGGTAAATTACCAGTTGAACCGTTTTCTATGTCTTCTAAAGCTTCGTCTAAGGCAGTATGGGCACTATTGCTTTTAGGACTTAAAGCCATTTCAGTTACGATAGTTCCTAAGGGGATACGAGCTTCAGGCAATCCGACTAATTCAGCGGCATGAATAGCAGCCATTAATTTAGGACCTATTGCAGGGTTGGCTAGTCCGATATCTTCATAGGCTATTACACTTAAACGACGATAGATACTATCTAAATCGCCTTCAGCAATTAAACGTGCTAAGTAGTGAAGGGAAGCATCGACATCTGAGCCACGAATAGATTTTTGTAAACCTGATAGGACATCGTAGTGGCCATCTTCATCAGAATCAGAAAAAAAGATAGCTTTAGAATTAATATTCGTTACAGTTTCTAAAGTAATATGTTTATCATTAGTACCATAATAAGATACTTCTAATAAGTTTATAGCACTACGTAAGTCGCCACTACATAATCTAGCAATAGTATTTAGAGCATCATCATCAATTTTAAGACCAGGTAGATACTTAGTAGCACGATTTAAACCAGTAATTATATCTTCTTTAGTTAATTCTTTTAATTCAAAGATTTGACAACGACTACGAATAGCAGGATTTATCTTATGATAAGGATTAGATGTCGTCATACCAATTAAAATTATTAAACCATTTTCAATATATGGTAATAATAAATCTTGTTTATCTTTATTTAAACGATGAATTTCATCCATAATAATTATCATTTCACCATTCATCTTAGCTTCTTCAATAACGATATCAAAATCTTGTTTATTATTAATTGTCGCATTTAACATACGATATGGTTTATTAATAGTATTAGCGATAGCACAAGCAATAGATGTTTTACCAATACCTGGTTTACCATATAAAATCATACTTACAAGATGATTATTAAGAATTAAATTACGAATTATTTTGTTTTCACCAACTAAATGTTCTTGGCCAATTATATCATCTAAAGTTTGAGGTCTTAATTTATCAGCTAATATTTCCATGTAACCACCTATTTAATTATAACAAAAGTGATTTACAATTAACAAGAAATTTTATATAATTTTATAGTAGGGTGGTATCATATGAAGGAAGAATATATTCCTAGTATGTATGTAAATAAATATTTGGAGTATTTAGAATATGAAAGAAAATTATCTAGTAATACATTAAAAAGTTATTTTAATGACTTAAAAGACTTTGATATGTATTTTAATGGTAATTTACTTCATTTAAGTTATGATGACATCCAAAAGTATATTAGTTCATTAAGTAATCGAACGGCAAGAACGGTATCTCATTATTTAACAGTTATTAATTCGTTTTATGAATTTTTAATAAGTGATAAGATTATTAATGATAATCCTTGTAGTAATGTAGCTTCACCGAAGGTTAAGAGAAAGTTACCTACTTATTTAACTGAAGAAGAAGTCGATAAACTACTTAAAATTAATTTAATTACACCATATGATTATCGTAATAAAGCAATGCTTGAATTACTATATGCGACTGGATTACGTATTTCCGAACTAATTAATTTAAAAATAACAGATATCGATGTAAATAATGCTTTAGTAAGAGTATTTGGTAAGGGTAAGAAAGAAAGAATTGTACCTGTATCTGATTTAGCATTAGATTATTTAAAACTATATGTTACTAATTATCGTAATATTATATTAAAAGATAGAGTATCTGATTATTTATTTATATCTAATAGTTTAACTAATATTAGTAGACAAGGTTTTTTTAAGATAATCAAAAAAGAATGTAAGAGGGCAGGGATAGTTAAAAATGTATCACCTCATGTTCTTCGTCATTCATTTGCTACTCATTTACTTAAACATGGAGCTGATTTAAGAGTTATTCAAGAGTTATTAGGACATGAAGATATTACAACAACTCAAATATATGCTCATTTAGTAAATGAAAAGTTAAAAAGTGATTATAAATATCATCCAAGAAACAAGATATATAAGGAGGATTTATGAAAAAGACGATTATTAAAATAGTAATATTTGTATTGGTATTAGGAGGTATTTTTGGTGTTAAAAAGATAATTGATAATCGTACACAAGATTATAAACCAAAAGTTAATGAAGCTATTACTAATTATTTCGTTAATAATGATAGTTCGGGTTTAGATGAAATATTAGAGATTTTAGATAAGAATAAGAATAATGATGATCAAAGAGAAGATATTCAGTCTTATGCGAATGATTTAGTTGGTAGTTGGTTTACTTATGTTGATCAGAAGTATGCTTGTGATGTATCGACCTTTAGAACTAATAAAAATTCTTGTTTAGTATTATTAGATGAATTTAATAAATTAAATGATAAATTAGTTATATTATATAATTTTAAATCTGAAGAAGGATATACAATAATAAAAACTAGTTTTTATAATAATTTAATTACGAAGAGTCAAAGAAGAATAACAGAAATTAATAAATATACGAAAAATAGTCGTAATCCACAGACTTCAGAAGAAGAAAGACTAGAAAAGTGTAGTAAGAGTACTGAATGTGAAAATTGTCGTGATGGCGTTTGTAAGTGTTATTTTACTTCTAATGGAGTTAGAGAAGAATTAACTTGTCAAAAAGATGAAGAATTTATTGAAAGTCTTAAAAATAAATAATTAAATTAAAAAGAGAACCTAAATTGGTTCTCCTTTTTTAATTCATCTCTCTTTTAGAGTTATTAGATCTAACATTTGTTCTTTCGTTAGTTCTGTTATTACTCTTAGAGCTTTTTTCTTTACTACTTCTTGCATTGCAAGAACTTTGATTATTTGCTTTTTTGCTCATATTTTTAACCTCCTATTAGTATTATTTACGAATATTTAAAAAGTATTTATGGAAAATGCTGGTATTTTTACATATTTTATATTATTTAGAATATATAAGTACTATGAAAGAATTTTATCCATTAATTATTACTAGTATCGCTGGGCTAGGGGCGATGCTAGGTAATATATTTTTATTTATTAATAAGAAGTATAAAGATATTGTCTTAGCGATAGCTTTAGGTTTATCTAGTTCCGTAATGTTTTTTATCTCTGTATTAGAATTAATACCTGAAGGAATGTTTTTAATTAATAATAAAGTTAATTATGTAATATTAATATTTTATTCATTAGCTTTATTAGTAGTAGGGTATATATTAGTAATGTTTATTGATCGTAAGATAGATAGTAATAATAATTTATATAAAATAGGGATATTAAGTGCAATAAGTTTATTAATTCATAATATACCAGAGGGGATTATATGTGCAGTAAGTAGTTATAGTAATTTAGAATTAGGGTTAAAACTTAGTTTTATGATAATGATTCATAATATAACGGAGGGGATAGCTATTTGTTTACCTGTTTATTATGCAACAAATAGTAAATTAAAAGCGATATTGATTACTCTACTCAGTGCAATGGGGGAGATATTTGGGGCACTACTTACGATGTTATTTTTAAAACCTTTTATAAATAATTTTATGATGTATGTTATTTTACTTATTACAGCAGGTATTATGATTAGTTTAAGTATGGGAAAAATATTTATAGAAGGATTAAGAATAAATAAATTATTATATTTTATTATTGGTATTATAGTGGGATTTAGTATTGTTGTCTTTACTTTATAAGGGGAGATTACTTGGTAATTTTTCTTTAATTTATTATTGGTTAACATAAGATATATTATACGAAGTTGAATTAATATATAAAAGATATTATATTTTGGTAGTTTTTCTTAATTTATATATAGTTATTTTTTATTAATTAGTACTCTATTCATTATTTAATATTAAATTAGATAATTTAAAAAAATTTTTGAAAATTTTAAATTTATTCTTTATTTGATTTTATTATATAACATTTGTTCGTATTTTAATATATATATTTTAATGATCTTATTTATAATGTTTTAAAAATAGGAATCGACATTTAAAAAGATGATATCTTCTTCACTTCATGGAATATTTAATATTTTATATTAGGCATCGAGAATTATTTAGATGATTAGTTCTTCACCTCGAATGCAAATTAGGAATCGAGTTATATTTATTTGATATCTTCTTCATCTCGAATTTAATTATTTTAAGGCTTTTAGAGAGAAATTTATTTGATGAATGATTATTTATGTAATTGTAGTTATTTTGTCTTAAATATGGGAATTAAAATTAGGAATCGAGAATTGATTAGATGATTAGTTATTCATCTCGGGGAATATCTTATTATTTATGCTTTATAGTTATAGGATAAAAATAGGGATTACTCCCCTATCAATTTATTAATTTTGAAGAGGGGACTTTATTTTTTTAAAATATATATATTTTGATCTATTATTTAGTTTTGATTATTAATATATAATTTATTTTTTATATTTATATATTTTATATATGATAGATATAGATATTGTTTTTTTAATTAATGATTATATTATATAGATTGATTTATGGTAAGTACTTCCCCTACTTTGATTATAAATAATAGGGGAATAAAAAAAGAAAGGATTATACCTTTCTTGATTGGATTTCAGCAATCTTTTCAAATACTTCAGCAGCATTTGATTCATTTATTTCTGTGTATCCTAACTCTTTTAGAGCTTGAATCTTAATAGTATTTAATTGTTGAGTACGAGATAACTTTTCCTCATTTTTTTGTTCAATTTCTTGAACGAATCTCTTATGAGATTCAGCTAGTTTACTACGAGATGCTCCACCATTATTATATAATGTTAAAGCTGAATATAAGATACCTTCAAAAATAAATTGTTTATCTTCTTGAAATTTATATTCTTCAGGATTAGTAAATCCTGTTGTTTTACTCATATAACCAAATATATATTTAATTTCAGGGACATTATCAATAGATTGTAGTAAATGATATAGATAAAGAATAGCATAATAGTTTTCTTCTTTATTATCATTACTTAATTTTTCTTTTAATAGATATGTTATATCACTTAATAAGACTTGAGATTCTTTATTTAAGCCTTTGAAATCAAATTGACTTTCAAACTCACTCGCACTTTTTACTTCTTGATTTAAACGACTTTCAACGTTCATTAAGTAATCAGTTGTAATATTTATATCATCGATATCTTTACTATCGTTAATATCTAATAGTTTAAATAATAATAATTTTTTTTCTTTAGGCCATTTATTTATATCATTTAATTCTAGGTAGTTATATACCATTTGACGTGAGACACCTAAATATTTAGCAAGTCTTACTTTTGATATCCCTAGTTCTTGAAATAATTCATTTAATTTACGCATTTTTATCAGTTCCTTTCGAATGTATTTTACATATTCATTATATTGCTATACATTCGTTATGTCAAGGAAATAGCAAGAAAAAACTAGTTATTTCTTTAACTAGTTATTGATTTTTAGAGGCACTAATAGCTCTTTCTTTGCCCCATTTTCTTATTTGTTCTATTTTTTCTGGATTAGTTTTAGATAGTGATACTACTTTAGATAATTCGTTAGTTATTAGTTCTTCAGATAAGGTTAAATCTTTATTAGCAATTAGTTTATAAGCTATTGATCTAATAGTAGCTTCAATATCAGCACTGGCAAAGCCATTAGTTATTTCTACTAAATGATTTAGTAAGTTTTCACCAAGTTCAACTTTTAGATATTTACGAGCGTAGAGTTTAAGGAGTTCTAAACGTTCGTTATTATTAGGTAAATCGACAAAGAAGATTTCATCGAAACGACCTTTTCTGACTAGTTCTGGTGGTAGAGATTCAATGCTATTGGCTGATGCGATAACAAAGACTGGTTTTTGGCATTCTTGAAGCCAGAATAAGAATTGACCAATCATTTTAGAAGTTACGCCGGAATGAGAATCGTTTAAACCTTTTTCGATTTCATCAATCCATAAGACACATGGTGAAACGTATTCAGCAGTATCTAAAGCTTGTTTTAGCTGTCTTTCGGATTGACCAACATATTCGCCTTGAACGGTTGCTAAATCAAGACGATATAAAGGGATATTAAAGATATTAGCGGTAGCTTTAGAACATAAGCTCTTACCACAACCAGGAACACCAGTAAGTAAGATACCTTTTGGTGCTGCTACTCCCCTCTTTTGTAACTCTTCTTTTTTAGTTGGATCCATTAGTACTTTCTTTTCGTATAACCATTCTTTTAAATTATCTAGGCCAGCTATAGAGAAATCATCTTCAATAGCTATTGATTCTAAGCCAGCTATTTCGTTAAAAAGTTTTTGTTTAGAAAATTTTAATTCTTTTAAATCTTCTTTACTGATACTGCCTTTAACAATTAAGGATGAGATAATATTTTTTATTTCCATTTCACTTAAACCTTGAAGATAAGTAGCAGCGTTTTTATAATCAGTTTCATCCCATTCAACATTTATTTGATTAGTATATGGTTTAATAGTGTTTTGAATTGTTTCTAAGACTTCACTTTCGGTTGGGAAATTAAGGGTTAAATTAACACCAAGTCTTTGGATATTAGGCCATACTAAGTCATTTGTAATAATGATAATAACCCCAGACATCTTTTCGGCTTTTTCGGCAATATTTAATAAGTAGCGAGATATAATAGTTGATTCGTTAATATCAGAGATATCACTTAAGATAAAGTTATAGTTTTCTTTATATTTTAATTCGTTAGCTAAAGTATCTAGAGCACTCATAATAGTTTTATCTTCGCTAATTACAGTATTAGTTTCTAAATCAGTAATACCAGTTGACATTTCATATAAATTAAATTTATTATTTGTTTCTTTGGCTACTTCATTAATAAGACGTAAGATACGATTTTTTTCGATTGTATTTAGAATTATGACAGGAATACGAGCTTTTAAATATCTTGTTAAATATTCTTTTACTTCATTATAATTCATTTATTATCACTCCATTTTATTTGATTATTTTTTATAGTTAAAGCATAAATACCAGTTAAATCTTCACGATTAGCTTCATTTATTAATATTTCATAGATTTTATCTGTACCTTCTTTAATAGTTTTTGCTAGTTGTTCTTTAGTACTTGGTGGTAAAAGATCTATCTTAAGCATTTCTAGAAGATAATTGATTTCTTTTTTAAAATTAACTAAGTATAAATCTAAGTAATTATTATCATCAAAGATTGTTGGAAGATCAGTTTTAATCTTTTTTACTGATTCGGTAAATTTATAATTAATTAAATCTTCATATTTAGGTGATAATAATTCTTGAAGATTAGGATTTATAGGCATTGTTTTTAACTTATTTAGTAATTCATTATTATAGGTTGGGGTTTTTAACTCATTAAATAAGTTTAGATATTCTTCGTAAGTCATTTTTGACCTCGATTAATTTTAAGTGGTGGTTCGATTGACCATTCTGGTAAAGTACTTATAACTTCTTTATTAGGTTCTTTAGTTTCTGTTTTTTCTACTTCAATCGATTTAATACTTGGTAATTCTTCTTTAATTTCTTTTATTTGTTCTTCCATATTTATTCTCCTATAATAATATTTCTTTCACCATTACTAGTTATATAGTCTTTGGCATCTAAGTTATTAATAAAGTTTATTAGTTCATCGTAATGTAATTCATCATCTTTTTCGACAGTTTGATAATCAACTATTTGCGCAAGAATTTTTTCTAGACGACTCAAATAATCATTACGTAATTTATTTTTTTCGACTTGACGAAGATGATTACGATGATGTAATTTGTAGAATAAAATTATATTACCTAGAATAATGATAAAGATTAAGATAGTACTTAATAAACGATTATTTAAAGTAATAAAGATACCAATGATACCTATAATATTAACGATAAGTAAAATAACGATTAAATCTTTATCTTCGTCTTGGAATTCTTTATTTAAATATAGTTCTAAGTCTTGTTTAACTTCATCTAAATTAGTACCATCAATTGATTTAGTATTAAAGTTATTTATTTTAATGGCTATTGGTTCTTTAATAATACTTTCCTTGGTTTTATTTAAAGCTTCGATTAAATATTTTTTAACTAAGGAGATAGCTATTTTAATTGTTTCATTACTAACACTATAATGGTCTTTATAAATAATAATATTAGTTAATAAACTTAGTAAGTCTTGTTTGTTATTAGTGGTACTTTCTTCTTTTTTATATAATTCATTTGCTTTTTCAGTATCACCATTACAAGCAATTATTATTTGATTTTTAAGATTATCATTTTGATATATTTGTTCTTTTTCTTCGTATTCATATATTAAATCAGCTAGAATATCGTCAATTTTTTTATTAGATTTTTCGCTATAAATCAAGTTATCTAGATATTCTTCGATTGAGGTATAACTACCTGATATAGCAAGATTTCTTTTTAAGATATCAATATCTGGACTATAGTTTTCTAAGTAGGACATTTTAATGGCTTCTCTTTCATATTGTTGAATAAAGTCTTGCCAGATACTAATTTGTTTATTTTTAATAGAATTTTCACCATTTAATTTTTGAAGCCATTCAGCTAGTTTATTGATAATTAATTCTTTAGCTTCATCACCATAACTACCTGTTGAGATTAAATCTAAGATAACAATAAAATTCTTATCTAGTTCTAGTGGTGATTCACTTTCAAGATAATTTTGTAACCAATGAAGGGAAGCATTCATACGATTTAATTTTAAATTAATTAAGGAAAAGAAGATTGAGGTTTTAGCTGGATCTTTTTTAAGAGCGTTTAGAACTTCTTTATCCGTATTTTCTTTATCGTTATCTAACCAAGAGATTAAAGCTACTAAGGCATTAGTTAACCAGTAATTAGGGTTACGAAGAAGGATTTCTTCACGTAAAGATAAAATTGAATTACGATTTATTTTAGAACTTTCAATAGCTCCTAGTAAAGATTCAGTAGTTCTTCGAACATCGTCATAGTAGCCGTATTTTTTTTCGATTAAAGAATTATTATACATAATAGCTTGACGGGCATTAGAGATAATGGTCGTTTCTCTTATTTCTTTTACTAAGCCTTTGACTTCACTATTTAAGTCCTCTACTCTTTCTTGAACTTTATTTACTTCGTTATTTACGGAATTAACATTAGTAATAACACCAGTTAACTCATCGGCAACAGCACCTAAATTTTTCTCAATTACATCTAAGTTTGCTGCACTTATTGTCAATGCTTCCATAACTAGCCACCTCTATTATTTATTATAACATTAATTATTTAAAATTGTCATTAGGTAACTATGAATATTAGCATTAAAGATAAAAATAAGAAATTCGTAGAATAATAAGATAAAAGTGATTAAAAAATATTTTTTTAATAATATAGTAACTCTTTTTTTAGATGCTTGATTCTTTTTAAAGATATATTTAATAATTGTATAGGTATTAGATAGAGTTATACGTAAAAGAATTATTTTAAATATTAAAGGGATTAAATGGTAGATAGTTGTATAGATAAATGAGAACTTTAGACCATTTACTTTTAGGGTATTAAAGATAAAACCGACAGTAAATGGTTCGTAATATAGATTAAAGATATTGATGGGTTCGGGAATGATTGTAATACTACTTATAAGGTAGATACTTGTTTCTTTTAGTCTTTTATATATATTATTAGTCGTGGTATTAAGTTCTTCTTTAATATTTATTTGTTCTTGAATAGATGATTTAGTTTCGGGAGTTTGAACTTTATAATAAAAATAACCGGATATTAAACCGATAGATGCTAAAACAACGATAAAAAGATAAATATACTTATATTTATTTAGTTTTTTCATATTCTCACCTATTAAATATTATTTACTTAGTAGTTAAAATATGTTAAATTATATATAGTTTTGAGGTGAAAGATATGAGTAGTAATAAAAAAAGTAAGAAAGTTAAAGAAGAATTAGAACTTGAAGAAGAAACAGTAAAGAAAAATAAAAAGAAAGATAAAGAAAAAGATAAAGAAAGTTCTAAAAAACCAAAGAAGAAGATGACGACAGCACAAAGAAATAAAATAGTTATGCAAATTGCTGCTTGGTTATTTGCTATTATTATGATTTTAGGTGTTTTAGCTTCTATCTTTGCTCCTTTATTATATTCATAATTTATTAAAAAAAATAATGATGTGTTGCATCATTATTTTTGTTTTTTAAGTAAATCTCTTATTTCTTCTAGTAATTTAACTTCATCAGATTTAACTGGAGCTGCTGGTTTTTCTTCTTCTTTCTTTTTATTAAAGAAACGATTAATAAATTTAATAATGATGAAGATACATAAAGCAGTTAGAAGAAAATCAACAGTATTTTGAATAAAAATACCATAATTTAATACTACTTCTCTACCCCATACTTTAATATGACAAGCTAGTTCAGAGAAATTAAAACCACCAACGACAATACCAACGATTGGCATTAATATATTATTAGTTAAACTAGTTACAATATTAGAAAAAGCACCACCAATAATTACACCAACAGCTAAATCCATAACATTGCCACGAGCGATGAAGGTTTTAAATTCAGATATAAAACCAGAACTTTTCTTTTTAATGTCTTTTAATTCATTTTCAAGATGAAGATTTTTTTTACTTTCTTTACTTTCTTTCTCTTTTTTACTCATACTACTACACACCTTACTTAATATAATCTTTATTATTTCTTTTTATTTCAGCGAAGTTATCATCTATATTATTATAAGCATCGTAGAAAGCGTAACGAACTTCTGAACTGATGTCGTTATTATCAATGATACCGTTAAAATTGTCAAGTGAATCCTTTAAATCAGTAATATAGCGTTCTTCTAACATATATTCAACGACTTCTAAGAGCAATTTATGATTAGCAAATAAGAAGTCATAAGCGTTATATACTTCACCCATAGCAGCATATGCTACTTGTTCAATCATTTCATAAGCACTTATCTCTAAACGATCAATTCTTTTTTGATTAATTAGAAATTCTTCATCGGTAATTGTAAAGTCTTTACCACGTAGACCAAAGGATGCCATACAATACTTAATTAAGATATGGGCTAGATCATCACGTTGTAAGATCATAGCTTTTTTACGGGCGTTATTAATATTAGAGATATATGAATACTTATTACCTTCAGGTTTATTATCTTCTTCAAAGACAGATTCATCATCAAATAAGACATATCTTATAGCTAAGATAGCATTATTATAACCTTGGGATTCTTTAGTAGCATAGAATATATCATCAAGATCTTTAATGCGACAAATACTTAAATCAGTCATATTATCACCTACTATATATACATATTATAGCACATCTTTTATTTGAGTGATAATAGATTGTGTTTTTTCTTCAGATTCGTCAAGTAATTCGATACGATATGTACCAAATCCTTTTAATTTAGGAATGTCTTTAATCAAATTTAGTTTTTCGTGATTAAAGATATGCGTATAACCATCATATGTTACTAAATATCTTTGATTATTACGATCTATAAGATAGTTTTTTTCACCTTTTATATTAAATATATTGTTTTTGATAATCATATTTTCTAAGGTACCATAGATAATTATTTCGCTATCTTCTTTATTATTAATATTATTTAGAGCATTGATATTAGCTTCGACGCTTAAAGTAATACTTTCAGTATTAAGGCTTTTTAAAGTATTAATACTATAATCATTAGCAATATTTAAATAGTAATCACTTCTAACTATATTATTAGCTTTATATTTATATATTGAACCTAATTCAGTACATAATAAGTGTTCGTTTTGATAGTTAGGATGATTAGTTATAACCCGATTTAAACGTAAATAGATATTATTATATTTTTTATATTTTTGATATAGTTTTTCATCTGTGGTATAGATAATATCGAGATTATTTTTTAAAGCAATAAGAAGTTGGTTCTCAGTTCTAGTTAGAATACTTATTTGAGGTTTTAGTTGTGTTTGTGGTTCTACTGTAGGTAGTGAAATAGCTGGAACTTTATTTATTTTATTAGTTTTTGCTTCGATTATAGAGGTTACGGCTTTTCTTCTTAGTTTATTTAATTCTTTAATATTTATAAATAGATTAGAATCTATATCAATATCTATATTGTTTAAGGTGTATGGTGTATTACCTAGTTTAGATAGTTGTTTTGTAATACTATCTTTAGTTATTGGGGCGTTTATAGCACTTTTAGCTTCGTTTCCTTTAATTGTAATACTATTTGGTCCATCTGTTACCTTTATCCTTATTGGTTCGTTTAAATGGGCAATAAATGTTATATCTAAAGGAAGTTTTTTATCTTTAATATTATTTAATTCTTGATTAAGTTTATAATCGATGGTTTTTAGGATTTGACTATTTATGATAAGGGATTCTTTTAGATGATGTTTATTGTCGATTAAACAGATATTATTTTTTAATATTTCACTTACTAATAAACCTTTTTCATTATATAAAGTATTTAGATACATACCTGTATTAGAATTAGCTATACGAATAGCGTCTTCTTGATGAATATCTTCGGTTAATTTAATAGTTATTTTATCTTTAGTTACTTTAATTATTTGACCGATGGGTATTCCTTGGTGATTAGATGTTTTACTATTGATGATGTTTTGAGCGTTAAATAAGTAACCAGTAGTAAATTCACGGTTATAGGTTTTTAATAAGTTTATTTCATCTTCTTTAGTGTAGTTTAATGGTTTATTGGTATAGTAGTTATCGATTAATTTACGGAATGTTTTAGTAACTACAGCAACATATTCTTTACTTTTCATACGACCTTCGATTTTTAAGGAATCGATATGAGAATCTAAAATTTGTTTAAGATTTGGTAAGGTATTTAAATCTTTAGTACTTAGAAGATAGCCATTAGCTATTTTTTCTTTATTTTTTTCTAAGATATATGGTAGACGGCAAGAACCAACACACATACCACGATTGGCACTACGATTACCATTTAAGGCACTAAATAAACAGTTACCAGAGTAACATACACATAAAGCACCATAGACAAATACTTCTTTTTCAATATTAAGATTTATATTATTTATTTCTTCTAGTGATGATTCACGATCAAAAACTACTCTTTGACAACCTAGTTTTTGGTAATATTCAATCCCTGGAGTATTATGATTATGCGCTTGAGTTGAAACATGGATTTCAAGATTAGGCAGAAGTTTTCGAGTTAAGTTAATTAAACCAAGATCTTGCATAATTACAGCATCAACATTATGAGTATATAGAAATGTTAAATATTTTATAACTTCAGGTATTTCCGCATTATATATCATTGTATTTACGGTAACATAAAGTTTTACATTATATAAATGACAAAGTTTGATAGCGTTGATTATTTCTTCATCCGTAAAGTTAGCTGAATAAGCACGAGCTCCAAACTTTTTACCACCAATATATATGGCATCAGCACCATTATTTATGGCTGCTACTAAACATTCCATATTACCAGCTGGAACTAATAATTCTGTTTTTTTCATAGAATTCACCTACTCCATTATACAAAAAAAGTAGCTTAGTTGCTACTTTTTAGTTCATCAATACTTGCAACGAATTTTTCTAATTCTTCTTCAAAACTTGGATCTTCATCTATTTTTGAATCAATAAATTCGATAGCAATTAATGTTTTATATAAGTCTGTTGCTGGATCAACTTTGATAACTATTGGTTTTTCTGTATCAGCATCTTGTACTTCAAAGAAAAGAGTATCTTTTTCATTTAAAGTATCATCATCGTTAACTCCAACAGCATAGAAATATCTTTTACCTTCAATAATATCTAAATCATGAAGTAATACGTAACGTCCCCCTGTATCAATTGTAATAAGTTTACCTTCTTCAATCATTATAGACTAGGACCTCCATTTTCTTTGCCAATTTGGAATATATCCATTAAAGTGACTATATCACCTTTTAAGACATCAAGCATTTGTCTTTCTTGTTCTCTTAATTGGGTTAATTCGTTATTATAGTTATTTATTTTTTCAGCATTTTCAGGTAAATCTGGATCTAGACTTTTTAAATCACTTTCAATAATAGAGATTCGTACTAGAATATCATTAAATTGTTGGCGATTTTGTAATAAAGATGTTATGGCTATATCTGATCCTTCGGCAAGACTCATACCTTGATCGTCAGGAACGGTTGGTGTATCGCCTGGATTATCAGTTCTTC
This sequence comes from uncultured Bacilli bacterium, assembly GCA_947632085.1. Classification (GTDB taxonomy): domain Bacteria; phylum Bacillota_I; class Bacilli_A; order RF39; family UBA660; genus Coprovivens. The sequence goes on from CANRNY010000022.1 coordinate 20,973, forward strand.
CATCATTGTTACCACCTTGATTGTCGCCATTATTACCATTATTAGTAGTGTTACCTGTATCACCTGTATTGCCAGTACCTCCGGTTTGTCTTGGTGCTGGATTTCTTGCATCTTTGCGTCTTTTTTTGTATATACGTTTCATTGCCCATGCGTATAAGCTCAATATGATAGCTGCTGGAAGAGCTGCTGGAATTAATCCAGTACTTATGGCAGCATATAAACCAACAGCAGCTGCCCCGGTTGTAATTAATGTATATTTTGCTTTGTGACGAACTTCAGCTTTTTTAAAAGCACTTCTTATACTACCAAAGATTAATTTTGGTGTAGTTTTAACAGTATCGTCAAAATCAACATCTACTGAACCTGTTACTGTATGTGCATCACCAGGTGCTAGTGGTTGGGTGTTATTGTGTCTGTTTCTTAAATCAGCATAACGTGTTAAGTAGTATTCTGATTGAGCATCTGGTCGTGCTTCAGGAGCAGTTCCTTTAAAATCAACTACTTCATGTGGATATGGCTTACGGAAGATATTATCATCGTCTTTTTCTGGAGTTATACCTTGAGCTTGATAGAATGTTTTTAAATAATCTTCATATTCGTCTAATGATTCTGAAGCTAATTTTGGTCTTGGAGCTGAATAACCAGCACCAGGAATTGGTGTATCATCATAGTTAAATTGGTAAACTTGATTTGGAAATTTTAGACCTAGAGAAGGACCTAATATTCTTTCATAGTCTTTAGCTTGTCTAACCAAGGCTTTTATTTTGTCTTTTTTAACAAAAATACTTAAGTCTTTTTCGACACCATTCTCTTTTATTTTAACTCCAGGTATTTCATATATTTCATCGGGATTACATAAATCTTTTTCACTATCATCATCAGTACCATATTTGAAGAATAGATTTTCTAATTGATTTAAGCAATTATAAGCATCTTCATCACTGGCTAAGATTGATGTGTTTTCATCGATTTGACGTAAATCAGTAGTTATATTATTATCAATTGCACTTTTACCATCCGTAATTATTTTAGTACGAGCACCTCTTATTACATCTAAGGCTTTATGATTAAGCATTTCTCCACTTATCATCTTTGGTTCACTCATTGTTCCCACTCCCTTATATTTTATATTATAACATATTTATTATTTATTTTTAAATCCTTTTATCCAATTATAATCTTTATTTGGCAATATTTTACTAAAAACTTCGATAGCATCCTTATTAAAAGTTAAGGTTTTATCACGTAATTTAACATCACATTCATGACCATTTTTAACATAGTATAAGACATCAGATGTTCTAATAGCCATATAGACAACATTAAAGTAGATTAGATTTAAAAAGATATGAAAGTAGCCGTTAGCTACCCATGTTAGATAGCATGCTCCTTCGTTTGAATATACACGATCATAACTATCTTTAATACCTAAGGCGAATTTTAATTCATTAAAACGAGCTTTACATTTTTCATCGGTATTAAGGATTTTTATATAATCATCTTCATTCATTAATGGGAGGATTGAAGTATATATTAGTTTTTTTAAATTAATCATAAACATAATGAATAATAAGAAATTGACAAAATTTAATAAAGCTAGATGTTCTTTAATATAGACTTTAGTAAAATTAATAATAACTAAACCAATTAAATAGAAAATTATTTGACATAGGTATTTATTGTATTCATCTTTATTCTTTTGAGCTTTATTTATAACATCAGATTTTATTTTATGCATATATAGTTCAAAGTCATTGATATGATCTTCTGGTTTGAAATCTTTAATATTTTCAAATCTTTTTTCTTTTAAATATTCATTGATTGTATCTAGAGCATCTAATTTAAAGTAATATTCTTCTAAATCAGTTTTTAAAACTATTTCTTTATTATAATTATCAACTCTAAAATAACGAATGTTAACGAATCTAATTGATATTATTTCAGGTTTTTCGTTAGTTCTACTGTTTAGCATTAATAATGTATCTTGTCTTTTATTAGTCCAAATATAATATAGTTCACCATGGATTCCTGATACTTGACGAGTTTTATCAGAAATATTGTATTTTTCCATTATATCAGCTAAAAGGTAGCTATAATAACCATCAGGACCAGTAACATATTTACGTAATTTGTTTTCATAATCTTCAATAGAATAATAACCATATTTCATTATTTCTTTTAAGTAGTTATTAGTTGGAGCTAATGAAGGGGTTTTAAAAATTATTTTACATACAATATTAGTAATAATAAAAACAATAGTGGCAAATATTTGCGAAGAAATACTAAGTCCTCCCATTAAAGCGATAATAGCACAGACAATAATTGGTAGAATATTAATTAGTAAGTAAAATGCTTTATTATCGTGAGCTGATGTTAAATTAACAATATTTTTATAATAATCTTTACGATATTCTTTGATTTTTGTCTCATATATTTCAACAAAACGTTGATTTACCCTTTTTCTCTTTTTCATAATTACTCCTTATTTTATTCTTTTACTGGGACTTTAGAATCAGTAACTTTAGTTTGACATATTATATCGTGTAATCCTCTTTCATCATCTCTAAAGATCATGAAACCAACAATGATGAAAAGGATTATTGTTTGGGCATTAGATGTTACATTACTTATTAGGTACCAGGTATTTTTACTACATATCATTAAAGATACTAATGATATTAGTTTAGGAATAAAGTTAGTAATAATTATAGCTCTTAGCATAAATAATGGTGGGTTTAGTGTTTTACCATTAACGGGAACTACTTGAATTTTTAATAATTTTTTACCGAGAGTTTGACCTTTCATTAAGTAAGCAAAAACACCAAAATAAAGAATTAATAAACCAACGCTTATTATTTGAGATGTTTTAGTAGCCATTTGCATACGATATGTTAAATCAAGTAAGGTATCTTCATTTACGACGCCTGAACCTGTACTCATAATTAAATCCATACTTTCGTTATATAATTTATCATACTCAGCAGCTTCTGTACTACTTGTAAATAATGCAAAGGCGAAAGATGAAATAAGAGTTACTAAGAACATATCTAAGATATATGCGAATATTCTTTTAAGCTTCATTATATATCACCTACTTATTATATTATAACAGATATATTATTTTTAATAAAATAAATTTTAATAGATAAGTGCTATTTTGGCGAATTACTAGTAAAAGTTTCAAGAATTTTAACGCTACGACTATTTTTTTCAATATTATTTAATAAGTAGATATATTCATTTTCATTTAAGATAATAGCGCGCGTTTTTTCGGCAAAGAAATCGGAATATAGTAAGTTAATATCATCATAAGTTTGATATTTAGCCCCATCGATTTTAATATCAAGGATTTTTTGAATATTAGAGGCGTTATTATTTAACATACCAATAGATTTATTATTAATATTATAAATGGTCTTATTTGTATTATTATCAAAAGTAACAATATAATATGTTTTAGTTTCATAATAACTTGTATTTAAGCCATTTATATAGTTATAAGTATCATTCATGAAGGAAATACCAAAGATCATGATGACACACAAAGAAATAGTAAATAATTTACCGCTAATATATTTATTATATGACATAGCTATTAGCATAAAGAATAATGAAATAGTAACGATATAAATAATTATTTTATCGGAAAATAAACTAGTTACTATTAAACCATATAAGAACGCAATAAAAATGATTATTAAAATAGAATTAAATAAAATATGAATATTATTTTTTAAGAACTTAAAGATAGCAATTAAAATATCTTTAATGTTTAAAGCGTTTTTAGAATTATTTTTCTTTTTAACTGGTAGTTGTTTTTTGTTTGGAGTAATTTTTTTAAATGGAGTTACTTTTTTATTAGGAGTTGGTTTTTTCTTTTTTGGTAAATCTTCTTTCTTAAGATTAAAAAAGACATTGTATTTTACTTTATTTTTATCAATTAATTGAGGTTTTTTCTTATTTTTATTATTAGAATTTGTAGTTACATCTTGTTTAACAATTTGCTTTTTCTTTTCATTGCGACGCTGTTTTTGCATCTTAGATTTCTTTTTGTTTCCCATTTTTATCACTCCGAAATATCAATTAATAATATATCATATTTTTTAAAAAATTAAACCTTAAATCAATTCTTTTATTTTAACTTCGTAAATAGAAGTTAATTTCTTTTTACAATTATCTTGATTACTGATATTCTTATAATCTTCCTCACTAATAATAATTGATTGAACTTCATAATTATTTAAGGCATTAATTAGTTCTTCACTAGAATAATATGTTACATATTCGATATTAGAAATATTATTTAAATAAGCTTTAATATTACGACTATTTTTAGATAACATGCCGATTTTTTTACCTTCAAGTTTATTTATATTACTATACTTAGTATTTTTTTTATTTACATATATATCATATGTATCATATTTATAATTATTATAGAAAAGATTTTCGATATATGAATAAGTATTATTTAAATTGTTTGATTCGAATAGACAGATAACAGTGATTATGATAGTAAAGATAATACCGATATTATAGATAATATTTTTTTTACTGAAGTAACAATAGATAATAAATAATAATGATATTGTATATAAAATAGTAATTAAGATAATTAGGTTTAGAGATAGGTTTTTAATAGTTATAAGACCAAGAAAAAGAATTATGTATGATAAGATACATATACTTATTAAAATGGCGTTTAAAATAAATTTTTTGACCATATTATTCCCCTTCTTTTTTCGTAAAAGTATCTTAATATATCTTTTAGAAAAATGCAAATTCTGCAAGAAAAAAAGAGCTAAAGCTCTTATTTATCTTGTAACATTTTTAGTAAATCGATTTTGAACATATCTTTAGATGCATTTTTCTTAGAAATCATTATACCTTTGTATGTTGTTAGTTCTGATTGATGTCCTTCTAAAAGAATATCGGATGGTGTAATAGTATTTAACATAATTGTTTGTTCTTTAATATAAACAGTATATATTAATTTTACATCACCATGAACTTGAGTAAACATACTATCACTAGGAAGTTTTAGTTCGTAGGTTTCAGTACCAGCTTTTTTATTTTGACTAGTCATAACACCAACAAATTTACCATTTCTTAATGCTGGATAGTATTCGAAGTTTAATTTCTTATAGGCAAGCATATTATATTTTTTTAATGCTCTTTCAAGTTTTTTAAACTCGTTTTCGTTAATGTAATCTAAAACATATCCTTTCATTTTTATTCCCCCTATACTTCTTTTTGTGCTTTTAGTCTAGCATAAAAAGCCTAACCCCGTCAAATTTTGCTCCATATTTTGTAAAAAGTCCTAATTATGATGGTTTTGGACCTTTATTATAACAACGAAAGGCCGATTTTTCAAGGAAAATCGTTGGTTTTAAGGTGAAAATTAACTATTTTTTGGTAAATTTTAGGAAAAATTAAAAAATATAGCTATTTAGCTATATCTAATTCCACAATTGTTTCACCATCATTTAAGCCATCAATATAGTATTTTATTACTTCTTTGCGGTTTTTTAGATAGTTATGAGTGGCTTTGCGTAGTGTTCCAGTACCTTTACCATGAATGATAATTATTTTAGGGTTTTTAAGATGTATATTATCATTAATAAATGACTTTATGACGGCAATACAAGTAAGACTTGTCTCACCATGAATATCTAGATGCGGAAGATGATAAGTAAAGGGATCACGAATAGTTCTGGTCATAGATTTTTTTAACATCCTCTAAAGTTGGAATTGATTCGATTGTACCAATCTTAGTAGCAGCTAAACCAGCAGCAATACAACCCATTTTAACGCTTTTTTCAACATCATAACCATTAGCTAGACTATGAGCAAACATTGCTCTAAAAATACTACCGCAACCATGAGTATCACTAACATCTACTTTAAGAGATGGACTTACTTTAATTTGGTTATTAATACAATACAGAGCACCTCTATCACCTAGAGTAATAACAAATTCTGTATTTAAATATTTCTTTTTTAGTCTTTGATATAGTTGAACAAGAGTTGATGGATCTTGGAAGTCGATTTTAATCCCACCAACGTTTTCAGCAAATTCCCTTGTACATACAGCATATTTAGCTTTTTTTAATAACTCGATAACGGAACTAGTAATTAAGTTAGCATCAAGGACTGATAAGCAATGAGGGAATCTTTCTAGTAAGTTTTTAGATTGAACTGAGTCATAACCATCAACACATATTAAGTCAGGTGTGAAGTCAAAATCACATTTTTTTAAACTGATAAATTTATCAGATAGATTATAAATAGTATGAGTTTTTAAACCTTTATTTACTAAAATGATAGATATAGAAGTATCATTATCATAAGATGGTTCAATATATCTTGTATCAATACGTAATTTATCAAATTCTTTACGAATACGAGTACCAAAAACGTCGTTACCTAAAACACCAGCAATAGCAGAGTTAATACCCCAACGAGCTAGACAACAAGCAATACTTGCTGCTTCACCACCAACACTACCCTGTTTGTCAAAGAACTCTGTTACACTACCCTCTTTAGGCATCTCATCAACAGGGAGATTTATTTCATAACTTATTCTTCCTAAACATATTGCTTTTAACATTACAATCACCTTTTATTCTTTTATAATTATAATATATATTTTAGTTCTGTGCAATTAGAAAACAATGATTTTAAGATAATAAAAATCCACTAGTTCAACTAGTGGTTTTTATGTAGCCCTGTAAGGGCATACTACTGGCTGACTCCACATGGAG
>CANRNY010000023.1 GCA_947632085.1 uncultured Bacilli bacterium
TTAAGCACTTATACGCCGACGATAGCTCTAAGCAAAAATAGGTAGTCGCCAATTTTTTTTTGCCCTTTTTTTGGGAGAGGAGGACTTTTGCTTAGGCAAATGTCTTTTTTTGTTTTCTTTACTTAATTTATTAATTATTTTATAATAATAATGTGATTATTATGGATTTAGGAAATATATGCACTAATCCTAATGTATTAACAGTGTTTTTAATTATTAAATATACTTTTAATATCGTTTGTGTTATAGTACCAATCATCTTAATGATTAGATTCATATTTATTTTTGCACCTGTTATTATATCAGGAGAAAAACTTAATGAAACAGTTAGTAAACTGGTTAAATCAGCAATTGCAGCTATTGCTGTCTTTTTACTGCCATCAATTATGAAATTTGTTTTTACTGATATTATCGATTTATCTTCATTGGAAATAACTCAATGTTTTACTAATTCAACAGTTGAAAAAATAGAACATTATCGTGAAGTAGAAAAGCAAAAGGCTGAGGAAGAAGCTAAAAAAAGACTTGAAGAGCAAAAAAAAGCTAACGAAGAACGAAATGAAAAAGAACAGAATATTCGTGATCAATTAAAAGTTGAGAGAGAAGAATACCAAGGTTTACCTGGATATGGAACTGTTTTCGTTGGTGATTCAAGAACTGTTCAATACTCTTATCAACTACAACTTCGTGATACTGATAAATTATTTGCTACAGGTGGTGGTGCAATGAATGAATTTCAAATTGATATCAACAAAGCTTTAAGTCATATTAGTGCTAACTCATCCCATCGTTATAACTTAGTTTTAAATTATGGCGTAAATAATCTATCACAAGATTGGGTTGGAGCTTACCAAAATACTATTAATCGTGTTAATGGTAAAGCTGATATTTTAATTGTTAGTATTAATCCATGTGGTAAAGGTAAATGCAACAATACTAGAATTAGTGAAGTAAATGCCAAGCTAAAAAACGAATTCTCATCAGGATATGTTAACGTCAAATACTGTGATACATATAGTGAATTTACCAAAAGAGGCAACTTTGACAACTTAACAACCGATGGAGTTCACTACAACAACGATGGTGCAAACCTTATTTACAATAAGATAAATGAATGTCTAAAAGAATTTTAATGTAAATTTTTCATATATATATTGAAATATACTTTTCACTATTGTTATAATCTATTTAGGTGATAAAAATGAACTATAAATACACGTCAAGAAATGAACAAGATACGATGGAAATTGCCGAAAATATTGAAAGTGAAAAATTCCCTGGAATGGTTATCTGTTTAGATGGCGAACTTGGTAGCGGTAAGACTGTTTTTGCTAAAGGTTTTGCTAAAGCCTTAGGAATAACAGATACAATTACCAGTCCTACATTTAGTTTAGTAAAAGAATATCTAGATGGTGAAATGCCGCTATTCCATATGGATGTATATAGATTAGATGATTCAAATGAAGAATTTGGTTTAGATGATTATTTAAATCAAGATGGCGTTTGTATAATTGAATGGCCAGAAATGATTGCTGATCAACTACCAGAAGAAAGACTAGATATCAAAATAAAAATAATTGATGATGATACTAGAGTCCTAATATTTACACCTTATGGTGAAAAATATGAAGACTTATGTGAAGCTGTTTTATAAAACTCGAAAGAGTTTTTTCTTTTGGTCTAATATGTTATAATAAGGCACGAGAGGTGGATACTTATGTATACATTATTTATTGATACACACGATGCCAAAGTAACAATCATTATTTTTCAAAATGAACATATATTAGTAAAAAAAATATTAGAAACCAAAAATAAACACAGTGAAATTACTATGCCAACATTAGATACTGCTTTAAAAGAAGCTAATATTGATATTAAAGAGTTAAACTCTGTTATAGTTGTTAATGGACCTGGTTCTTTTACTGGTGAACGTATTGCTGTAACTATTGCTAAAACAATTGCTTACTGCTTAAATATTCCAATTCGTACTATTAACTCCTTACTAATCCTAAGTTTAAATATTGATAGTGATAACAAATGTGTAAGCTTAGAAGATCGTAATGGGGCTTTCGTTGCTACTTTTAATCGCAATAACGAAATAATAGAAGAAATAAAATACTTAAACAAATCAGCTTATCAAGAATATCAACAAACTCATAACGTCATAACCACTTGTGATATAGATTATGAAAAAGTATATAACTATGTTATGAAACAAAATACCTTAAATCCTCACGAAGTTAAACCTTTATATGTGAAAGGAATAAGTGCTTTAAATGATAAATAATATTGAATTAAAAGATAAAAATAGATTTAATGAATTAGGTTCAATAATCAATAAAAACTTTGCTAAACTATATCAAATAGAAGAACTAATCAACTCTTCATATGATAGTTTATTAGGTTATTATGAAAAAGAATTATTAGTTGGTTTTATTCATATAAATAAAATGTATGAAACAATCGATATAATAAATATTGTTGTAGATGAAAAATATCGTCGTCAAGGAATTGCTACCAGTCTTATTAAATATATTTTAAATAGTTATAATGATGTTGAAAAAATAATGTTAGAAGTTAATGAAAAAAATCAAGATGCTATTAATTTATATTTAAAAAATGGTTTTAAAGAAATTAATCGTCGTCCTAAATATTATGGCTCAGATACAGCAATAATTATGGAAAGAGATGTATAAAATGAAAGATGTTAATATATTAGCTATCGAAACTTCATGTGATGAAACAAGTATTGCTATTATAAAAAATGGAACTGAATGTGTTGAATTAACTGTCTTAACCCAAATGGATACCCATGCTGAATTTGGGGGAGTTGTTCCGGAAATAGCATCACGTATGCATACTGAAAACATCACGATGGTTTTAGAAGAAACTCTAACTAAATCAAAAATGACTATGGATGATATTGATGCTATTGCTGTTACCTATTCACCAGGTTTACTAGGTAGTCTTTTAGTCGGTGTTGAATTTGCTAAAACACTATCCCTAATATACAAAAAACCCCTAATTGCTGTTAACCATATTGCTGGTCATATCTATGCTAATAACTTAGAAAGAAAAATGGAATACCCTTTATTAGCTTTAGTAGTTAGTGGTGGTCATACTGATTTAATCCTAATGAAAGGTGATTACGAATTCGAACACATTGGTGGGACATTAGATGATGCTATTGGTGAATGTTATGATAAAGTCGCTCGTGTTTTAGGTTTAAAATATCCAGGAGGACCTAATGTAGAAAAAATGGCCTTAGAAGGAGAACATACCTATGAACTACCAATACCAATGAATGATGATTCATTCAATATGAGTTTTAGTGGTTTAAAAAGTAGTATTATCAATTTAGTTCATAACGAAACTCAACGTGGTAACGAAATAAGAAAAGCTGATTTAGCCCGTAGCTTTCAAGATACAGCTGTCGATGAACTAGTTCGTAAAAGCGAACTAGCTATTCAAAAATATCATATTAAAAACATGATTATAGCTGGTGGTGTATCAGCTAACAAATTCCTACGTGGTGAAATCCAAAAATTAGCTGATAAATACCAAGTAACACTAAGCGTTCCAAGAATGCTATATTGTACTGATAATGCAGCAATGATTGGTGCTGCTGCCTATCCTTTATATCTAAAAGGGGAATTTGCCAATCTTACTTTAAATGCTACTAGTAGTGATGAACTTTATTAGTTTAATCCAACTAAGAAATGTGATATTATATAATATATGAATAGCATAATAAGAGGTGTATATATATGAAAAAAGTTTTAGTTACTGGAGCTGGAGGAACAGTAGGCCTTCAAGTAATTAGATTTTTACTAAGTGAAGGTAAATATGAAATAACCGCTTTAGAATTAAAAAATAAACATGTTTATAAAAGATTAAAACCTTTTCGTAAAAGAATAAATATCGTCTTTGGGGACGTTAATGATGATACTATAGTTGATGCATTAGTTAAAGATCATGACATTGTTATTCATCTAGCTGGTGTATTACCATCATTAGCTAACGTTAGAGAAGATTTATGTCGTACTGTTGATTACGAAGGAACCAAAACCATTGTTGACTCTATAAAAGACTACAATCCTGATTGTTTCCTTCTATATGCTTCTAGTACATCAGTTTATGGTATTCAAGAAGATTACGAAAACATCACTCTAAAATCTAAAAATAACATAGATGCCTATGACTTCTATTCTAAATATAAATTAGAAAGTGAAAAATATATTAAAGAAAACTTAAAACACTATTCTATATTTAGACTAGCTTATATCCTAGGAGACCCTGGACGTGAATCATTAATCTACAATGTACCACTAAAAAACAAACTAGAATTACTATCATCTGAAGATGCTGGATATGCCTTTGTTTGTGCTATAGACTTCTTAAAAAATATTAACAAAAAGACTTTTAATGTTTCTGGTGGTGAAAAATTTCGTACAACATATAGAGAATACTTACTTACTATATTTAAAAACTATGGTTTATCAATAAGATACTTATCAACTTGGTTATTAGCTGAAAAAAACTATCGTGGTGGTTACTATACTGATGGTGATAAACTAGATGAAATATTACATTTTAGAAGTAAAAATTTAGATGTATATTATAATACTTTAGCTAGATATCGTATACCAAGACTTATACCTCGTCTTTTAGCTTTACCATTTATTGCTATGTATCACCGTAAAAATAAGTAGGTATATATGAGAGGTTTGGTTTTAGAAGGCGGTGGCGTAAAAGGTTCTTATCAAATAGGAGCTTATTATGCCTTTCGTGATTGTGGTATTAAGTTTGATGGCTTCGTAGGAACTTCTATTGGTTCTTTTAATGCCGTTATGTTAGCTAGTAATATGGAAAAAGAATTATTAAAATTCTGGTATAATGTTGATCCTGGTACTTTATTAGGTATGGATTCTCGCTTTGTAGAATTATTTAATGATAAAGAACTTGATTTAAATGGTTTAAAAGGCGCATTTACAAGTTTAACTAATATTATTAAGAACTTTGGTTTAGACAACACAAAACTTCTTAATATGGTCAAAAAAGTAGTTAATTTTGATACATTAATGAAAAGTAATAAAGACTTTGGTTTAGTAACAGTTAAAGTATCTCGTGAAGGAATAAAACCATTATATGTATATAAAGAAAATATCCCTAATCAAGATATGTTAATCGAATATTTAATGGCTAGTTGCTACTTACCAGTCTTTAGAGAAAAAAGAATTATTGATAATCACTATTATCTTGATGGTGGTTTCTATGACAATAGTCCAGTAAAATTACTAAAAGATAAAGGATATGACGAAGTATATGTTATAAATATTAAAGGCATAGGTATAAATAGAACTTTAAATACTAGCATAAAAACTCATATCATCACTCCAACTAGAGATAATGGATCTGTTCTAGAATTAAATCGTGAAATAATTAAAAATAACATCTTAATGGGTTATTACGATACTTTAAGATATATAAAAAAATTAGATGGTTATCAATTCTGTTTTAAAAAAAGAAGAGACTGGTACTATAACATATTATCTCGTAAAGTAGATAAACGTCTAAAAAGACGTGTATCAAACTTTTTTAAAACAGAAACTAATCATGATACAATAATTAAAGCCTTAGAATACATATTAGAAAAAGAAGAAATTAGTTATTACGATGTTTATAATCCTTACAAACTAATTAAAAAAATAAGAAAAATAAATAATAATCATTTTATTTATCGATATATTAAAGAATTAAGATTTATATAGCATTATAAGTCTTAATTGTGTATAATAATAAAGACTTAAAAGAGGTGTGAATATGGGAAGAGCTTATGCTGTAAGAGAAGCAAAAATTAAAAAAACAGGTGCTGCTAAAGGTAAGTTATATACTAACTTTGCTAAAGAAATATATTTAGCAGCTAAAAGAGGCGTACCTGAAATAGAAGCTAATAGTGCTTTAAAACATGTTGTTGAAAAAGCTAAAAAAATGCAAGTACCTGCTGATATTATCAATCGTGCTTTAGATAAAGCTAAAGGTGCTGGTAAAGAAGAATATCAAGAAATAATCTATGAAGGATTTGGCCCTGGTGCTTCTACATTTATGATTAAGACTTTAACTGATAATGTTAATCGTACAGTAGGTGAAGTAAGAGCAGCATTTAATAAAATGAATAAGAGTTTAGGTGTTAATAATTCTGTATCTTATAACTATGATAATTTAACTATTATGAGTTTTAAAAGTGATAAAGAAGAAGATGTTCTAATGGCTTTACTAGATGCTGAAATTGAACCAGTTGAATTTGAATCAGAAGATGGCTACTTAAATGTTTCTGTTAAATATGCTGATACTTATAAAGCTAAAGAAGTAATAGAAAGTGTCATACCAGATGTTGACTATGAATTAGATGAATCAGGTTGGTATGCTAAAGATACAGTTACTTTAGAAGGTGAAGACTTAGAAGTCTTTAATAAACTATATAATATGTTAGATGAAATTGAAGATGTAACTGATATCTATCATAATGTTAATTTATAATGAAAGAAATAATTCATAATTACGACAATCTAAGTGAAGATGATTGTCATCAAGTAATAAAAAGAGCTAAATTAATAGTTGAAAACTCTAAACAAGAATTATTATTTGTTATCGAAGATAATAATATGTTTCTAATTGGTGGTCATGTCGAGAATAATGAACCAGATAATGAAACTCTAATAAGAGAAATAAAAGAAGAAGCAGGTATAGATTTTAATCCTCAAGTAGATAAACCATTCTTAGTAATTAAATATCTTACTAAGAATTATCCTGAAGTTAATAAAAATACCTTATATATTACGAACTTTTATTACTTAAAAAGTGATGATTTAATACCTAATATCAGTAATCTTAATCTAACTAAGGATGAACAACTAAATAACTTTCATCTAGAATATATACCTAAAGAACAATCTTTATCTAGATTAGAAGAAGTATCTAAAAGAGTAACTAAAGTAAAAGGTGCTGTTTTTGATACTATAGATGCAATTAAAACTTATTTGAATTTATAATAGAATGTCCAAAAGCATTCTTTTTTCATTTAAATTTCACAAATGTATTATAATATATTGATAACGAGGTGATAATAATGAAAATTCTTATTGTCGATGATGAAGAATTAATAAGAGAAGTCATCAAAGAATATTTACTATTAGAAGGATATGAAGTAGATGAAGCTAAAGATGGTAGTGAAGCTGTTACCAAAGCTTTAGACAAAGATTATAACTTAATTATTATGGATATAATGATGCCTCATAAAGATGGTTATCAAGCTTGTAAAGAAATTAAAGCTCATAAAGATGTTCCATTTATTATGTTATCAGCTCGTGGAGAAGAATATGATAAATTAATTGGTTTTGATTTAGGTATTGATGATTATGTAACTAAACCTTTTAGTCCTAAAGAATTAGTAGCTAGAATTAAAGCTATTACTAAAAGAAGTTTCGGTGAAACATCTACTTATCAATTTGGTGAATTAATTATCGATGATAAAGCTCACGATGTTACAATAGCTAATAAAAAAATATCTCTAACTCCAAAAGAATACGATTTATTAAAATATTTTGTTACTAATAATAATGTCGCATTATCACGTGAACAACTTCTTACTAATGTTTGGGGTTATGACTTTTATGGTGATGATCGAACTATTGACACGCATATTAAAACATTACGAAAAAATTTAGGTAAATATGGCGATTATATAAAAACAGTTAGGGGAGTAGGTTATAAATTTGAATATCAAGAAAATAAGTAGTATTAAACATAAAACTTTATTTTACTTAATCTTATTTTCTATCTTTATCTTACTAGTTTTATGGGAATCACAATTATTAATGTCTAATTATTTATATGAAAAATATCAAATTAAAGATATGAATGATATTGCTAATGAAGTTAGTAAAAAAGACAAAGATGAATTGCCTAAATATTTAAAAAATGTTGTATATAATAATGCTGTTTGTATAGAACATACTAATCGTGAAGGTTTAACTATTCTTTATAATGATGCTGCTACTGGTTGTCTATTAGGTCGAGAAGGATCAGACTTAGAAAAATATAAAGAAGAATTAAAAAGTAGTGGTGAAGTAACTAAAGCTATTAAACTTGTTAACAATGATTACAAATCATATGCCTTACTATATGGAGTTGAAACTTCAGATGGTTATGTCTATCTATTTACAATGTTAAGTAATGTTAATAAAAATTATAAGATAATTAAAAATCAATTAATTTATATTACAATAATGGTTATTCTTTTAGCCATTATCATAAGTTTATTTCTAGCTAAAGTAATTAGTGAACCAATCGTTGAAATAACTAATAAATCAAAAGAATTAGCTCAAGGTAATTATGATGTTAACTTTGAAAAAAATGGTATTAAAGAAATTGATGAATTAGCAGATACATTAGGTTACCTGGAAAATGAAGTTAAAAAGACTGATGAATATCGTCGCGATTTAATGGCAAACGTATCTCACGATTTAAAAACTCCTTTAACGATGATAAAGGCATATGCTGAAATGGTTCGTGATATTACATATAAAGACAAAGAAAAAAGGGAAAAGAATTTAAATGTTATTATCGAAGAAACAGATCGTTTAAATATTTTAGTTAATGATATTTTAGACTTATCTAAACTTCAAGAAAATATTACAACTCTTAATATTGAATCATTTGATTTAGTAGCTGAAATAAATAGTGTTTTAAAAAGATATGACATCTTAAAAGAAAATGAAGGATACGAAATTATTGCTAAATTACCAACTAAAGCTCCAGTTAAAGCTGATAAAAATAGAATAAGTCAAGTAATTTACAATTTAATTAACAATGCTCTTAATTATACTGGCGATGATAAAAAAGTAACTATTAAAGTATCACTTGATAAAAAAGAATACTTAGTAGAAATAATAGATTCTGGTAAAGGAATAGAACCAGAAAAAATCGAACATATTTGGGATAAATATTATAAGAATGAAAAGAATCATAAACGTAATGTTATGGGTACTGGTTTAGGTTTATCAATCGTAAAGAATATTTTAGAACAACATAAGTTTAAATATGGTGTTAATAGTGTTATTAACAAAGGAACAACATTCTATTTTAAAATTCCTAAAGATAATAGTGTAAAGAAGTAATATTTCACTTAGTCTTCACAATATTTTCATATTTGTATAGTATTATTTAAGTATGAAAAGGAAGTGATACCAGATTATACGCATTATGTTATAAATTAAATAAAAGAAAATAAATAAATTTAATTATATAATATAAAACCCTATACAATTAAAATAACATATAAACTCAAACTCACACTTTTAGAGGAAAGATTAATTTTCCTCTTTTTTTTAGGCAAATTTTCAGTTTCACAATACTTCTACGTCTTAATTACGTCTTAAAATGTCTTAAATAATAATTTTTATTAAAAAAAAGATACATTCATTCTGTATCTTTTACCATCTATCACAAGTTAGATTATATTCTTTACATAAGTCTTCATCTAATATTTGTTGCCATGGAGGATAAACTCCGAAAATAGAAGGTAATACTTTTGTTGCACTTCCATCTAAAGTATTAATATCGGATAAAGCATTATTCCTTATCTTAGTTAATTCATCATTAATTTTTTTGTATTGTGGAGCTTTTATTGTTATATATGAATATTTATAATAATATGAATGTGTTGTACTATCGAATTTACCACCAAATTCTAATCCTTTATACTTAGTACTACTAAGTTTATTTAAAGCTGTTTTAGCTTTATTTTCTTTAGCTGTATCAAATGTAAATTTTTTAAGACTTTCATCCCATTTACTTGTATATAAATCATGTCCGGTCATTGAATAACCATCATCAACTAAATCTATCGTCTTCTTTCCTTTTAAAGAGGGAAGGACACTACTTAAATTAGTTATAAAGTAGTAATCAATCGGTCTATTATAAGAATCCGAATAATTAATTGTGATATTAATATAATCATTTAAATTAAATTTATTAATAGTTGAAGTAACAGTAGAACTGTTATTTTTTGAACTTGAACTCGAACTTGGTTTAGAAGAACTGATTGAGCTACTAGAAGAATTACTAGTAGTTTTCTTTTTCCAAGTTGCTTTTAAAGTTATATCACTATTAACTGGTGTCTCAAAATAATATTCCTTATCATCTAAAGTCCAATTTTGAAAAGTATAACCATCTCTTGTTGGATTTTCTGGCTTGTTAATAACTTCGCCTTCATTAACAGTTACCATATCAACTAAACTACCACCATTAGAATCAAAGATAACTTTAAAAGTTTTTACTTCATCTGTTTCTTTGTCTTGCTTAGTTTCTTCATTATTTGTATTTTTCCTTTGTTCAGTAGGTTCATTATTTTTATCATCTTTCATATTATTTAGTAATAAAATCCCACTACCAATTGAAGTACATAATAATAAAATAATAACAATAATAATTACTATAAGACCTTTTTTATTTTTCTTTTCTGTCTCTTTAGTATCATCTTCAACTTTCGTATCTATTTTTTTCTTTTTCGCCATAAAATACCTCCTTTTATAATAGTCAAGGTATTACCATCTATCACAAGTTAAATTATATTCTTTACATAGTTTTTCATCTAGTGTTGCATATTTTGTGTTCAATACAGCATAACCAACGCCAACGTAATAAGCACCTTTTTTAGCAGTTGTTATTTTTGTAAAAAATTCTTCTCTTGCAGCATCCAAATCAGCTTGTAATTTTTTATATTTTTTAGTATCCGTTATATCTAAATAAGAATAACTATACGAAATACCATTAGGGAAACTTAAATAATCACCCTTATTAGCAGTATAATTAGCAATCCCTTTATATTTTTTATTTTTAAGACTATTTAATATTTTCATTGTATTTTGTTCTTTAGTCGTATTAAACTTTAATTTACTATAATTTTTCATAAAATCTTCTTCTTTGATTACAACTTTTTCGTAACCAGTTGGATCATCAAGTGTAAACGTATCACCCTTTATGTTAGGGAAGACATCCTTTAAGTTATCAATAAAAGCTAAATAATAAAATACACCAGCATCAGAATAATTAATCTTTACTCTAATAAATTCATTTAAGTTTATTTTATTAATTGTTGAAGCCGTCGTATTAGTTTTATTTTTTGAACTTGTACTAGATTTAGAAGAACTACTTGAGCTACTAGAAGAACTACTAGTAGTTTTCTTTTTCCAAGTTGCTTTTAAAGTTATATCACCATTAACTGGTGTCTCAAAATTATATTCCTTATCATCTAACGTCCAATTTTGGAAAGTATAACCATCTCTTGTTGGATTTTCTGGCTTGTTAATAACTTCGCCTTCGTTAACAGTTACCATATCAACCAAACTACCACCATTAGAATCGAAAATAACTTTAAAAGTATTTACTTCTTCTGTTTCTTCATCTTGTTTAGTATCTTCTTGATTAGCAGTTTCCTTTTGTTCTGTCTTTTCGTTATTTTTATCATTTTTCATATTATTAATCAAAAACCCAGCACTTACACCTGAAATAGCTAGTAATAATACAATTACTATAATAAGAATTATTTTACCTTTATTATTTGGTTTATTTTCAGATTTTATATTATTTTCTTTTTTTATTTTCGTTTTTTCTATTTTTTTCTTTTCCTTCTTTTCCATTTTTATCCTTCCTTTTAGCTTTTAATAATACAACACATAAAATAATTATAATTAAAACAATAGGGGAGATAATTCCTACAATTAATAACTTATTAAGATTCTTATTCTTTTTATCATCTTTTTGCTCTACTGTTTCACTAGTATTTTCTAATTCTTCCTCACTAGTCTCCTCATCAGTAACTTCTTCCTCACTCTTAACATCTTCAGTTAATCTAGTTACTATTAAATTATAACTCGAAACGGCTTTATCAGTTGATGTAACTTTAATTGCTATATAATTATCACCAACTCTTAATTCTTTCTCTCCAGTATTTTCAACTTTCGCTTTACTATCTTGTGCTTTAGCATTAACTTTTATTTTGGTAACTTCATTTGGTACTTCTAAAACATAAGTATACGTATCTTTTTTAAAATCTAATTTATAATTTTCAACTTCTAATGATTTTAATGCACTACTTGCTGAACTAGTTGTTTTATTAGATGAACTACTAGAACTACCAGAGCTACTAGAACTGTTAGAACTACTAGATTTTTTCGGTGCTTCATCTAAATAAATATAACCTAAAGTATAATAGCCATTAATTTCATATTCAAAAAGACTCATTGTTCCTTCACCAGCTAAAGTAAATGTTTCTTCCTCTTCGCTAAAAGCGGTAACAAAAGCTACGTGTCCATACCCACCATCATCAAAAACAACTATCGAATTCTTTTTAGGCTTACTACCAATACTATATCCTGCTTTAGCAGCACTACTAAGCCATGTATTAGCATTTCCCCATCCAGGTAAAGCAATACCTAAATTATCATAAGCTGCTTGCCAAGCATCATAAGTACAATTAGCAACTTTTTCTCCATACCAATTCTTATACTTAGAATAAGGATTCTTTGCTGCCATAACAACTGGAATAATCGCTAAACATAAAATTAAAAAAATAAAATAACTAATCTTTTTCATACTTCACAACCTTTATTTATCATTATTATAATTCTATAATAATTATGTATCAAATATTTTTAAAAATAAATTTAATTAATGTTATAATAAAATTATAAAATATTTACATATCTTTTTATATATGATAAATTTTTTATAGTACAAAGGTGATAAAAAATGTTTTTTAAAAGTAAAATTTTTAAATATATAATAGTATTTTTAGTTTCAATGGTTCCTTTAGTGGAATTAAGAGGAGCAATTCCTATTGCTGAAGCTTGGAATTTAAATAAGGGTTTATATTTTGCTATTTCGATAATTGGTAATATGTTACCGGTTCCTATTATTTATTTATTTGCTCGAAGAGTATTAGAGTGGGGCAAAGATAAAAGAGTTATTGGTAAGTTTTTTACTTGGTGCCTTTTAAAAGGGGAAAAAGGTGGTAAAAAACTAGAAGCTAAAGCAGGTCGTGGCTTATATTTTGCTTTATTTATGTTTGTTGGTATACCACTACCAGGTACAGGAGCTTGGACTGGAACTCTAGCTGCTAGTATTTTAGATTTAGATTTTAAAAAGACTATTGCTGCTGTTATGGCAGGTGTCTTATTAGCTGGCTTAATTATGTTAGCTATATCATTTGGAATATTTGAGGTGATTTTCTAATGGAAACTGTAGTTTATTTGATTAGACATTCTGAAGTTACACCACATGCTAATGTTAAAAATATAAGTATGCACGATAATAAGCAAATTTATAATGAGAAGGCTTTTTTGTCTGTAAGTGGTGAAAAAAGAGCTGAAAAATTAAGTAAACATAAGGAACTTCAAAACATTGACGCTGTCTATTCATCAAGTTATGTTAGATGTTTAGAAACAGCTAAATATATTGCATTAGAAAATAATACAATTATCAATATTGATGATCGTTTAAATGAACGTAAAATAGGTGAAATGGGTGAAATGAGATCATCAGAATTTGAAAGATTACAAAGAAAAGATTTTGATTTTAAACTATCAGGTGGTGAATCATTAAATCAAACTAAGAAAAGAGTAGTTGAAGGTATGAAAAGTATTCTTATGTTTGAAAGTGGTAATCGTATTGCTGTTGTTTCTCATGCTACAGCTATTACTACCTTATTAACTGCTTGGTGTGAAATAGGTTATAATGTTGATGATAATATTATCTTAAGTTATGGCGATGAAACAATTATTGATGGAAGATATACTGCTCCTATGGTCTTTAAAGTAATCTTCGATGGAATGAGTGTTAAAAGTGTAAGTATTGTTGATATAGACGAAAAATAGTTAAAGAGTTGGTATTATGAGTAAAGACGAAAGTAAACTCTCTATTAAAATTAAAGAAAAATATAGCTGTCCTAGTGGTTATAGTTTAAAAGAAAATAAGTGTTATGAACAATAAGTTAACACTTATTTTTTGTAAATAGAATTAAATATGGCACGTAAAAGATTGTCAATTTACGTTCCTTTTTTCCTAGGAAATATCTATATCTTTAAAAAAAATATATAAAAGTGTATAAAATACACTTTATTCCAATTTATAAATGTGCTATATTTGAATTGGTAGAGAATTATGGTAAAAAGGAGATGTTTTTAATGAAAGTTATAATGCTTGGTAATGATACCAAAGAAGAAATTGAAAAAAGGTTACAAATAGTTGCTTCAGCCGGTAATCTATCTCGTGCTGATGGTACAGTAACTGAAGTATTCGAAAATCATAATGACTACGAAAGTAATTTAAAATTAGCAAGAGCTGTTGTTGGTTATGGTCATAAATCAATATCTGAACACGACTACTTAGTTTTTGCTTTAGAAGATGTATCTGTTTTAATAGAACAAATAATTATTGGTTACCGTCTAACATCATTTACAATTAAATCAAGAAGAAATGTTGACTTTAGAACTGCTGGTTATGTCATTCCTGATTTTTGTGATAAAGAAGGTAATGTCTTACCAAATAATCAAGAAATAAAAGAAATGTATATGAGTCATGTTCAAAGTTTATTTGATAAATATGGTGAATTTGTTGATGAAGCTATTCCAGTTGAAGATTGTCGTTACATTTTACCTTATTGTTTCCATAGTAATATTATTATGGGTTGTGACGCAAACGAATTACTAAATATGACTAGTGATTTAATATATGGTAAAGCATCACATATTCCAGAAGTAAAAGAATTAGGTGAAAAACTAGCTCAAGCTATTAGAGATTATGCGCCTTACTTAGTAAGAGCTTTAGATAACGAAAAAGAAAAAACTTATTATCAAGATCAATATACCTTCTTAGATGATACCCTAAGTAAAAAAGATAAAGAATTATTTGGTCATCAAAAACTACTTGATAAAGTTAATATGTATGATTACACACCAGATGCTGATAATAAAGTATTATGTGCAATATTAATGAATAGATATCAAATAACTCATGAAGAAGCTTTAAAGAAATTAAATGCTTTAAGAAAAAAAGATCCTGAAATTGATAATAAATTAATGGATGCTTTAATTCATAGTAAACAACAAAGAGAATTAGAACAAGCTATCTTCTCATTTGAAATTCCAATTGAACTAGCTGTTCTTACTCATATTACAAGACATCGTATGCATTCCCTATTAGTACCAGACTTTGTTCCAATGTGGGATTTAGGTACCTATGTAATACCAGAAAACTTAGAAAAACATTCTGCTGAATATGATAAAATATTCGCTGATAATAAAGCCTTAATGGAATACTTTAGAAGTCAAGGTGTACGTGATGAAGACTTAGTATACTTCTATCTATCAGGTAATGCATGTAATATTTCAACCACAATGAGTGCTCGTACTCTTGAATGGATAAGTCGTATGAGATGTTGTAACAAAGCCCAAACAGCTATTAGAAACATTGCTAACCAAATGGTTGCCCAAGCTAGTGAAGTAGCACCAGTAATAGGTAAATCATTAGGACCAACTTGTAAAGTCTTAAAATATTGTCCTGAAGGCAAAGATAGTTGTAAAAATAGAGGGGTAGTTATTAAAGGTAAAAAAACAACTGATAATAAATAAAATTAAATATAGTATAAAAATACTATATTTTTTTTGAAATTTTTGGTAGTATAGTTGGCAAGAAATAGGTGATATTATGCTTGAGTACAAAATAATTGAAGCTAAAGAAAAAGATATCGAAATTCTATCTAGTATTAAACTAGTAACAATGATTGATGATGATATGGATAAAGCTCTATCTTTTGAAGAAAAAAATAAAGTTCGTAAAAGCGTCTTAAAAGATATTAAAAAAACCTTTACTAACTATAAACTTATATATATAGATAAAAAAATAGGTGGTGCTTACTGTCTAACTCCCTATGAAAATGGTTTAATGATTGATGAATTATATCTTTTTAAAGAATATCGTAATCAAGGTATTGGTACTAACATTATTGAAAAATTAAAAAAAGATATTCCTATTTTATATGTTTGGGTATATAAAGAAAATAAAAACGCTCTTAATTTCTTTACTAATAAAGGTTTTATTACGATTAAAAATGGTCGTACAACAATAATGAAATATGATAATTTATATGATACTATCAAAGAAAAATTAAAAGATGTTAAAATAGGTTATCGTGATAAAGAAGGTAATAAATATTTAGGTTATAAGAAGAATTTTAAAGATGTATTCTATTTTCAAAGTCCTAAACAAGTATTAGAAAGTAAAATTGCTACTTGTTTTGAACAAGTCGAAGTCGAAAGAGAAATAGCTAGTAAACTAGATATTGATTATCGTACATACTATATGACATATCCTGATGATGAATATGATATGAGTCATACCTTTTTAATTTATAAAGATCATAAAAAATATTATTGGGTTGAAAATGCTTGGTTAGCTTACCAAGGACTACATAGTTATAATTCTAAAGAAACTTTACTTAATGATGTCGTAAGTAAATTTGTAGCTACTATTCCTCATGGTGAATTAAAGAAAGTAAAATTATATGTTTATGATAAACCACGTTATGGTACTTCTTATGCTAAATTTTTATCAACTTGTATAACTGGTAAAAGTGTTAAGTATAAATAATGGCGATAAATATGCGTTTAGATAATTTAAAATGTGTAAATACTAATATTGATATTGATGAATATCTTAAATATTGTAATGAAGTAAAAAGGACAATGCCTAATCCTGATTGGTTAGGAGACTTTACTAAAGAAGATTTAATATATCTTTTAAATAATTGTACTAAGATCTGGATGTTTTATCATACAAATGAATTTGTCTGTTCAATGATGACTATTCCCAGTACTGAAGAAAGTCTTAATAGTTTAACTTTAACTAATTATAAACCAACTGAAGTAATAGATTATGGTCCTATGTTTGTTCATCCTAAATATCGTGGCAATAGTCTTCAATATCAAATGCTTCAATATTTAGATAATTATTATAAGGATAATACTACTTATGCTGTAGTAACTATTCATCCTAATAATACATATTCTATAAATAATATTATTAAAGATGATTTTACTTTACTAACCTCTAAAGTATTTACAAGAGGATTAAGAAATGTTTATATCAAAAAATTATGATTATATGATAAGATATAAATAGAATAATAAGTTCTTGAAAGATGGTGAAATAATGGAAGAAATACCTAGTAAAAAAATTACATCTGCTGTTACTTATGCTAGTAGTAGTAATAGTTTAGAAAATAATACTTTATCTGAACAAGAAGTAGCAACTATCATAAAAGGTTTAGAAGAAGCTAAGTCTGATGAAAGCTTTTTAAATTCAGTTGTTAGATTAGTAAAAAAATATGAACCAGGTAAAGAAGAGAAAAAAGGAGAACTAAACTATGGGAAGAATAGATGATTTATTTGATTATCAATCACCATATTCTAGTCAAAATGGCGTTTTAAAAAATAAATTACATCTTGATGATGAAGAACTTTTAAATAAAGCAGAACGTATCCTAACCAGCTACAAACTAGCTAAATTATATTTAGATCCTGGTAAACAAACCTTTGATATTACTCACTATCAAGCAATTCATAAATTTCTTTTTGAAGATATCTATCCATTTGCAGGGGAAATAAGAACTGAAGTAATATCTAAAAGAATTCCTTTTTGTCTTCCTCAATATATTGTCCCTGAATTAACTAGACTTCTTGGCGAATTAAAATATAAAATACCCAAAATAACTAATCGTGATGAATTACTAAAATTTATTACTGAATTCTATTCTGACTTAGATATTATTCATCCATTTAGAGAAGGTAATGGTCGTACAGAAAGAGAATTTATAAGACAATTAATTGATTATATATGTAAAACTAATGGTTTAGAAGAATATAACTTAGATTATTCTTTAATCGAAGATAAAGAAGAATATATTAATGCTGTAGTTAAAGCTGATGCTTTACTAGATTATAGCGACTTAATGGTTCTTTTTGATCGTATCTTAGTTGTTAAAGAAAAAGAGAAAGATAAAACATTTGGTAGCTCTAATGAATAAACAAACTTATGGTTTGTTTATTTTTTTTATTAAAATATCAATTTAATTTGACTCTCCAGTTAACTGTAATGATACCTTATCATTGCAAAGGGGGAAAATTAAAATGTGTGCAGGATGTCAACATTTAAAGATTAAATACCGAAAAGATGGTGTTGTAAGTGGAAGCATATATTATTGTGAGTTAAAGAAAGAATACATAAGAGCTTGTGAACAACCATGTGAAAACTTTAATAAAGCTACTGGTCGTTCTAAAGAAGAAATTGAAAAAATAATAGAAGCAAGTAAAGAATATGACGATAATCCATTATCAGCCGAAGCCTATTTTACAATCTTTATCTTTTTAGTTATAATTTATTTAATAATTAATATTATATAAGGAGTCTAAAATGAATTTAATAGTATATAAAATAGGTGAATTTTCTAACAAAACTAATGTTCCTATTAAAACCTTAAGATACTATGATGAAATTGATTTATTCAAGCCATCATATATTGATGATTTTACTGGTTATCGTTATTATGAAATAAGCCAAATCGGTGAAATAAAAAAGATAATTAAATTAAAAGAATTAAATTTATCATTAAAAGAAATAAAAGAATATTTAGAAACAAATGATATTAATATTTTACTTAATAAAGAAATGGAGTTTAAAATGAAAGTAGAAGCAATAAAAAATTATGTTGATGATATATCATATGAATTTAAAAAAGGGACATATGATGATTTTATTAAATGGAATGGTTTAAGAGTATCTCATACACCAGCAGCTTTAGAAATAAAAGATAATAATGCTGATTATTATATGATATTTAAAAATGGTGAATATGATGAAGATTTCTTTATCTATATTAATGATGATAATCTATCATCAATTACTAATACGAGAATTATCTATGATAATTTAAATCAAGTTTTAGAATTTTTAAAAGATAAATATGACTATCTTACGTTAACTATTAATGATGAAAAAAGAATAAATATTATTCGTGAAAATTGTAAAATAATCAGCGAAGAAGATTTAGAACAAGAAGGTTGGGATGGTACAATCTGGCACTTTAAACAATTTAAAATCGCTTTAAAAGATAACTTAGTAAAATAAGTTATTTTTTTAATAAATTTGCTTAATAATTTAATTAATAATATAATACTAATGAGATGATTTATATGGCTAAAAAAAACGATGATACCAAAGGTATAGCAATAACATTAGCAATAATATTATGGATTATATATTTCGTAATTTATGGTGTTATTATTATAATATCTTCAATTATAAAACTATTTACTAAATTAATAAATAAACAAAATAAACAAACTGAACAAACTAAAAAAGTTAAACCAAGTCCTAAGCCAACTAAAAAAAAGAATCATACTGGTCTTATTTTTGGTATAGCTATAGCTAGTTTATTAGAGGCGAGTGGAAATAAAGTAGATAAAAACCTTGAAAGAAAAATGGCTGCCCAAAATCTTGAAGATTGGCAAAAAGACTTAGTAAGAGAAGGTAAATACTCACCATATAGTTTTGAGGAAGAAGAACTAGAAGAAGATGATTACTACTTTGAAGATGATTAAAGGTCATCTTTTTTATTTTACATTTTTTTAACGATAAAAAAGCTAATTTCTGTAAATAAAGTGTTATAAATACGAAAATTTAAAAATAAATAAAAATTTAACAAAAAGTAACAAAAAATTAACAAAATGTAATAAAAATTTAACAAAAAGTAACAAAAAAGTTAACTTACTAAATACAAAGCATATAAAAAGTTCTTTTTATTCATTTAAACTACTATTGTCAAAAAAAAGCTTATATGTTAACATGAGCGTAGCTAAAGGAGAAAGTCCATTTGAGGTAATAACTCAAACTATAAATAAGAATAATTAGATTCTATTATACGAATGATATTATATTAATGATTAGAGGTGAAAATATGAAAAGATTAAATATATTTGTTGATGAGACAGGAGAATTTGGTTTTGGCAAAAAATCATCACTTTTATATGGAATATCTTTCACCTTTCACGAACAAGATGATGACATTATTCCTGAGCTAAATAAACTAAATGACAAACTTAATAAAATTGGATATACAGATATGATTCATATGGCAGATTTAATAATGAAACGTGGCGATTATTCCGATTTTAATATTGAACAAAGAAAAAGCATCTTTTACGCCATATATCAATTTTCAAGAAGAATCCCTGTAAAATATCACACAATAATAATAGATAAAAAATATGCTAGTACCAAACAAATTTTAAGACATAAATTATCTAGTGAAATTAATAATATGATAAGAGACCATGAACAATATTTTAATAAGTTTGATAAAATAGTAATGTATTATGATAATGGTCAAGAAACCTTAGGAATAATGTTAGAAACAATATTTGAAAGATTTGCGGGATTTGAACATAAAATAAATTTTAATCATAAAGAAAAAAGATTATTTCAAGTATCAGATATGTTAACTTATTTAGATAAATATGATTATAAATATAAAAATCATATGTCTTTTACCAAAGGCGACAAATTTTTCTTTTCAACTGAAGAAATGAGAAAGATATTAAAAGAATTAAATAAGAAAAGATTTTAGACATTAAAAAAGCCATCCTTGTTTTTTAGGAGGCTTTTTTAAGCAGCGCTTGGCGCTAACACGGGTTTGATCCTTTAGACTATAAATAGTTTACTAAGACCAATAGTAGATATAATATTATCTACAATAATATTATATCTATTCTAATAATAATTATACCAATCCAAGATAAATAAGTAAATATATTATTATCCTTGGTGACATTTAATCTACAATAAATGCTCTTAAAAGTCAAGTTTATTTGCTTTAATTTTCATTTAATAATATAATAACAACCAAGTTTTGGAGTGTGTATAATATGAATATTACTAATAGATTATGTACTTATATAAAAAATAATGATGTATCTAACTTTTTAGTATCATTAGATATGGTATTAAAAAATCAAAGTAATACTATCGATTTTGATATTATTGATAATGCTTTATTAAATAATAAAGATTTTGAATATCGCCCTAAACTTTATTATGCTTATACCTTTAAAAGACCATTATATAATCAACTAATATCTGACGCCTTAAAAAACTCATATAATACGCCAAGAAATGCTTTATACTTTATAGCTACTAGAGAAGAAAAATTAAGAAATAGAGTTCTTGATATTTTATGTTCTCGTGTTAATACTAAAGAACAATCATTAGAATTTAAAAGATACTTAGTATCTCATAACTTATATAGTTCTTACTTAGAACATTTAATAACTAGTAATAACTTATCTTTAAAAATTCATTTTGTACTATATATAAATTATTCATCATTACCTAAGTTATTTACATCATCTTTATCACTAGCTGAATCTATACTTAGATGTAAAGCTTTAGATAATATTTATATGGGTAAAAGCGAAGCTTTAATACTATTAACTAAATATACTAAAGATCTAGAAACATTAAGTTACATAAAATCTAAATTAGAAAAAGTAGTACCTAAAGAACGTCAAAGATATTTAGATATTCATAAAGAATATGTATCCTTAACAGGTAATACTAATCCTAATGAAGAACAAGCTATACAAGATCGTACTACAGAAGTTCTAACATACTATAAAACTCAATTTCAAGACAATACTGGTATAAGTATGAAATAAATTCAGTATATAGAAGTTTGAAAGAAAACTAAGAGATTAGTTTCCGAAAAGTCAGGGTTTGAAAATCAATAAAAATAATATATAATATACTTTAATAAAACATAATTTAAAAGTTGTGAGGAAGTAAAATGAAAAAAATAATTAATTATATAATTATCATGTTGATAACTATAAATTTTTATCCATTACTAGTAAATGCAAATATTGTATGTAATGATGGAACTATTAGTCCTAGCTGTGGTGACTGTCATCGTGGATGTTGTTCAAGACATGGTGGATGCACAAGTAATCCTAATTCATCATCAAATAATTCAAATACAGTAAAAGAGACAGTTAAAAGTAATGACGCGACATTAAAAAAAGTAACTGTTGATAAGAAAAATATTTCTATATCAAATAACATGAAATATACTACTAAAACTGATAAAGTAACAATCTTGGCTGTAGCAAATGATACAAAAGCGAAAGTTAATTACCAACAAAATCCTAATTTAAAAATTGGTGATAACAAAATTGAGATAACAGTTACCGCTGAAAATGGTCAAACAAAAAAATATACATTAAATATAAAAAGAGAGAGTAAAGTAATTAATATAAAAATTTTTGTCGATGATAAAGAAGTTAGTTTTGATTCATTTAAAAGTGAAATGATAAATATTTCAAACGATAGAAATGATGTAAATATTAGATATGAAATAGATGATAAAGATAGTAAAGTAGAAATTACTGGTAACGAAAATTTAAAAGTTGGCTACAATGAAATAACAGTTAAAGTTATTCCAAAGGATGGTACAGAACAAGATTACATAATAAGAGTAACTAAGGAAGAAACACTAGAAGAAAATAATACTGAATCACAAGACGAAGATTCAACTACAAATAATTCAGAAGAATCAGATAATGAAGAAACAGATTCTAATATCATAGGTTCTCTATTATTTGTAGGAGGAACTGGAGTTTTAATATATTACTTTGTAAAAGGTAAAAAATAAAAGAATTAAAAATATATAATTACTTATTATGAATCATTTAATATAACAGTTTACATTGTGTTATATGAGATTTATCATATCAAGATACAGTTAAATTATTATCTAAAGTATATAAAATAGATATTGGTAATAATGATTTAGATGATACCAATGAATTATATACCAAGTATACTAATTCATTACTTAGTGATGGATATAGATTTTTATTATTAAAAGTTCAAGAAAGAACTAATAAACAAAGATCCTTATGCTAAAGAAATATCACTCCTAAAATACCAACATGACTTAGATACAATCGATAGAGTAAGAGAGAATAAATGGCTTAAGTACACAGAAGACCAAGACAAACCTAAGAGGTTAGTACTTGAGATGCCAGAGTTTAATAAAAAATAAAAATTCAGATTATTAAAAATCTGGATTTTTTAATGAATTTAAAAAAATAAAGTAACAAATATTTTAAAATAAACCTCTAAAATAGGAGATAATCGAAATTTGCCGTAAATTATGATATAATTTTTTATATATTTACAAATAATTATAAATTAATTTAGGAGATGTGAAATGGAAGAAAAAGATTTAAAAGTATTAGAAGATAAATTATGGGCAGCTGCCGATAAAATGCGTGGTGCCGTATCTGTATCGGATTATAAATTTATAGTATTAGGTTTAATATTTTTAAAATATATTTCTGATTCTTTTGAAGAAAGATATAAAGAATTAATAGAAGAAGGATATGGCTTAGAAGAAGAAAAAGATTCTTACACTGAAAAAAATATATTTTATGTTCCTAAAAACGCAAGATGGGAATATTTAGTAGAACACTCTAAAGATAATAATATTGGAGAAATAATTGATGATGCCTTAACATTAATTGAAAAAGATAATACATCATTAAAAAATGTCCTACCTAAAGATTATAATAGTCCAACTATGAGAAATGTTAATCTCGGAGAATTAATAGATTTATTTACTAATATTAAAGTTGGAACGAAAGACGCTATAGAAAAAGATATTCTAGGAAGAATATATGAATACTTCTTGGGACAATTTGCAAAAAATGAATTACAAAAAGGTGGAGAATTTTATACTCCTGCTTGTTTAGTAAGAACTATGGTTGAATGTATTGAACCATATGAAGGTAGAGTATATGACCCTGCTTGTGGTTCTGGTGGTATGTTTATTCAATCAATAAAATTTGTTAAAGAACATCAGGGTAGATTAGCAAATATTAGCGTTTATGGTCAAGAAAAAAATCCTACTACCTGGCGACTTGCTAAAATGAATTTAGCTATCCGTTCTTTAAATGGTGATTTAGGTAAATATGCTGCTGATACTTTTACTGAAGATTTACATAAAGATTTAAAAGCTGATTTTGTACTTGCTAATCCTCCATTTAATATGGAATGGGATGTAGATAAAGTATCTAAAGATCCAAGATGGAAATATGGGATTGCTCCTAAAGGTAATGCCAATTATGCTTGGCTACAACACATGATTTCTAAATTATCTCAAAATGGTAAAATGGCTTGTATACTAGCAAATGGTTCTTTATCAGCTAGTGGACAAGAAGGAGAAATCAGAAAGAAATTATTAGAAAATGATTTAATTGATTGTATTATATCAATGCCTCCTAATTTATTTTATACAGTAGCTGTCCCTTGTTCTATTTGGATTATTAATCGAAATAAAAAGCAAAAAGGTTATACTTTATTTATTAATGCTAACAATTTTGGAACAATGGTTACTAGGAAATTAAGAGAATTATCTAAAGAAGATATACTTAAAATAGCAGAAACTTACCATTACTACCAAGAAGATATAAATTATGAAGATATACAAGGATATTGTAAAAAATCAACATTAGAAGAAATAAAATTAAACGACTATGTATTAACACCAGGCAGATATGTTGGTGTTGAAGAAAAAGAAGAAGACAATATACCTTTTGAAGAAAAAATGAAACAGTTAACTCAAGAATTATCTAAACAATTTGAAGAATCACATAAATTAGAAGAAGAAATTAAGAAAAATTTGGAGGCTATTGGATATGAGATTTAAAAAAATGTTGCTTAAAGATGCAATTGAATTTAATCCAAAAGAAAGCTTGCCTAAAGGAACTTTATCAAAAAAAATTAGTATGGATTTATTGAAGCCATTTCAAAAATATATTGATTCATATTACTTGGAAGTATATTCTGGAGGAACAAAGTTTAAAAATAAAGATACAATTATGGCAAGAATAACTCCGTGTCTTGAAAATGGAAAAACTTCTTTTGTTGATATATTAAATGATAATGAAGTGGGGTTTGGATCTACAGAATATATAGTGTTAAGAAATAAAGAAAAAATTACTATTCCAGAATTTGTATATTATTTATCTATAAGCGATAATTTTAGAGAAAAGGCTATTTCGTTAATGACAGGAACATCTGGAAGACAAAGAGTTGAACTAGATCCTTTAAAAAAATTGGAGTTTTATATTCCATCATTAAAAGAACAGAATCAAATTGTGAAGATTCTTTCGGCTATTGATAATAAGATTAAATTAAATAATCAGATAAATGATAATTTGTATTATGTAACATAATTAGTTAGACAAATGATAATTTGTACGATATATTATTAAACTATTATAAAAATGCAGTAGTGAATGATGAAGTTAATGAAGAAAAACATTTAGAAGAATTTTGTAATATATTTACAGGGCGAAAAAATGCAAATGAATTTGACGAAAATGGTGAGTATAAATTTTTTACTTGTGGAGATAAGCCATTAAGAATAAATACATATATTTATGATGGGCCAGCAATAATAATTTCTGGTAATGGATCATATACAGGAAGAACGAATTTTTATAAAGGTAAATTTGATTTATATCAACGCACTTATGCTTGCACAATAAAAGACAATGTTAATCCTAATTATATATATGGGTTGTATGCAATTATTAAAAATGAACTGTCAAAAAAGATTAGTGGAGGTACACACGGATCTGCTATACCATATATAGTAATGGATGATTTGGCAAAATTCAATATTGCTTATAATAAAAAAACATTTAACATATATTCATCAACTGCAAAGATTTTGATAGAAAAAATATTAGAAAATAAAAAAGAAAATCAAACATTAGAACGACTAAGAGGTACCTTACTACCAAAGTTAATGAACGGAGAAATAGACCTAGAAAATATAGAAATTTAGTCATACAAATAGTTATTTGTATGAATGTAGTATAATATTACCAC
>CANRNY010000024.1 GCA_947632085.1 uncultured Bacilli bacterium
CGAAATGCCTTGTTTTCCCTTTATTTATGGGCTTTTCAAAGCATTTCAAAAAAACTGACTTCTTCGCTCCAAAACCGAATGTCGTGAGTTCAAGTCTTGCTACCCCTGCCATTTTGTTATTCATAATTTAGTAGTAATACTAGATTTTTTTATTTCTAAAAATATTACATTAATTCTACTCAATAAAAAATTATGATATACTATCATTGGAGATGATAAAATGATAAACTTAGTTCCTGCGAAATGTCCAAGTTGTGGAGCACAATTAGAATTAGACGATAATTTAAAAAGAACAGAATGCAAATATTGTAAAACAACTATCATAGTTGATGAAGCAATTCAAAAATATCAAATTGAAATATCTGGAGAAGTTAAAGTTGATGGGATTGATGGAAAAGACAAAATACTAGAAGATGCTAAAACTTATGCTAAATTAGAAAATTATGATGAAGCTATAGAGAAATTTCAAGAATACATAAAAAAATATCCTGGCGATTGGGAGGGATATTATTCTTATTTTTGTATGATTTTAGATGATTATCTTAAAACAAATGGTTATGATGCTAGGCGTTCTTTATATATCGAAAATGAATACTATAAACCATTTACTAAATTAGCACCTCAAGAAAAAATTGACGAAATAGATCAAAAATATGAAGAATTATATGATAAATATCCTGAATATGCCAAAAACTCCGATTTAAAAGAACCTTTTAAAGATTGTTATATAAACCTTGAAACTTTAGAATGTAATAATAATATTCATAAATATTATAAAAAAAGATATCAAATGGATTCTTCAAAAGTTAAGTTTTTAAAACAATATCATTACTTAGATGTTTTAAAAGCTTTTAATTCTAAAAATGTAACTTTAAATATAGAAGGAAATCTTCATTCAAGTTTTGAAACAATTGTTCATGATTATACTTTTGATGTTAAAAATTATTGTTTTATCAATAATAAAGAAAAAAGCCTAAGTGCTATATGTAAAAAAACATTAATGGGTAAATATGAACCTAAAAATTTATTTGGTTCAAAACTTTTAGAAGATGCTTTTAATTTAATTGGTATTGATTTAAATGGTAATCCTATCTATGGATTAAGAAATTTTTATACCTATGAAACTTTCGTTTTTAACGATATTAATTTAAATGATTATACTTTAGAAGAAATAGAAAACAAAATGTCTTCTTATGAAAAATTAGAAATAGCCCAAAAAAGAGCCGCATATTTAAATAAATTAGGTTTAAAAGAAGCTTTAAAATTTCTAAATCTATCTCTGGGTTATAATAAATATAAAGATAAAAAATTTAATAAATTTGTTTATGTTTTTAAAGATGGAAAAATTATTTATGAAGATGAAAGTTATAATTATCGAAATCACTTAGTTATTTTGCCAAATACTAGTTCTATAGAAAGAATAGAGTTAAAATAAATTTAGAAGCAAAGAAAGTACTAGTTGAGTTATTTGATATAGAAATTTCAAAACTAGATTCAAAAACTGAAGATGGTTTATCTTTTGTAATTTAAAACCTAGTAGCAAATACTAGGTTTTTTATCGTAATCTTTTAATAAAACATTAATATTTTCAAAATAATATGCATCGAACATTATATTTAACACACTAATTTTTTTATTAAGAATGTTGCATATAATGGAATTGATTTAATTCTTGTCTCCGGATTATATCCAAAATCTTTTGAACTAATCCTAATCATATAATTTGGATGATATAATTCATCATACACTTTTAAACTTTTTGATTGCGTATTCTCTCCAGCCTTAACTTCAATTGGTATTATTCCTTCAGTAGGAGTAGTGATTAAAAAATCAATCTCAGCATCTCTAGTACCTCTCCAATATAATAAGTCTATTCCGTTTGACTTTAACTGATTTGCAACATAATTTTCAGCAATAATACCACTATATAATTTCATTTCATCTAAAAGAATTGTTTTTATATCGTTATTTAATATTCTATTAAATATACCAACATCTGAATAGTACACTTTAAATGTTCCTTCATCCACAAATCCTAATAATGGCTTCTGTGGTATTTTTACACATTTGCTTATTTGTACCATATTACTTGCTTCTAACCAATTAAGTGGAGTGGAATACTCTCTTGATTTAGCATCCGAATCAACAATAGAATATTGAAATTTCTTTGAAGCATTTTGTAATTGAGATGGTAAAGAGTTATATATCTTATTTAATTTTAAAGTTTCAACAGCATTTGTAACATGGTTGTTCATATCATTCTGGTAATCTGCAACAATATCATTTAAAACATCAAGATTATAATTATAATAGGAATCTTTTACCTTAATTAATTCTTTTATACTCTCTGGCATACCGCCTGACAGTAAATACTTTTTATAATAATCAAGTGCTTTACCATGAAGAACACCCATAGCCTGATTATGATCAAAACATTCTTTAATTCTGTCTAATAACATTTTCTCATTAAATGCAATTAAAAATTCTTCAAAATCCATTGGATACATATATAATCTTGATACTTTACCAACTGGAAATGATTTTGTTAATCTTGCTAATTTTACACCTAATAATGAACCTGCACATATAATCCTAACATTACTATGTTTCTCATTAAAATATTTTAATTCAGAAATTAATTCTTCACACTCTTGTATTTCATCTATGAATAAAACACTATCTTCCATGTCAAAGTCAAAATTTAGTAATAGTTTTAAATCTTGATATTTTTTATCTGAATCATCACTAGATTTATATAAATCTATTACTTTTGTGTCTTGAAATAAATTTATTTTTTTATAATGTTTAAATTCATTCTTGCAAAATTCATTAATTATGTAGGATTTACCACATTGTCTAACGCCCAAAACAATTAAAGGTTTAAATTCCTTTTTTTCTTTCCATTTTAATAAGTCATTATAAATTTTTCTTTTCATAGAATCACCTCTATATATACATTTTATATATACATAATACCATAATTTACACCTTTTTGTACCCACTTTTTGCTAAAATTTACACCTTTTTGTACCCACTTTTTATTAAAATTTACACCTTTTTGTACCCACTTTTAATAAAACAAATGAGAGTTTCACTACTATAACCAAGCCGTTTTGTTATTCATAATCTAGTATTAGATTTTTTTCTCTATATAAGACTGTTAAG
Organism: uncultured Bacilli bacterium; assembly: GCA_947632085.1. Lineage (GTDB taxonomy): Bacteria > Bacillota_I > Bacilli_A > RF39 > UBA660 > Coprovivens. The sequence continues at coordinate 3,166 of CANRNY010000024.1, forward strand.
CACAAAAAAATATCAAGTAAATCACTCTACTTGATATTTTTATATTCTTTATTTAATTATGGTTTACAAACCCAATAATAGTAGTCACCATATTTTTCACTTGAAGTCCATTCTTTTTTACAACCATAATGAGCTTTATATTCTTCTTCTAATTTTTCAACAGAATTAGCATCTAAACCAACAGCATCTAATGCTGGAACAGATGTCTTATTAGCTCCATTTAATACTACTTCAAATTTTAAATATTTACCAGAAGTAAATTTACCATTTGCTCCTACCATTATTTCAAATCCTTTTAAATTGTTATTATTAACATTTGAAATATAAGTTACATAACCATTAGCTACACCAACAATTATTTCAACTGATTGAACTTTATCATTATTAAGAGCAGTAGCATCATTTACATTATAGTAAGTTTTTAACCAATCTATTACATCTTTTTCACTTATTGTTACTTTATAATATGTAACATTTTGTAATAATTCATTAGCACTCTTTGTTACTAAACTAGCAGCAGTTTTATATACTGTTGCACTTTCTATTCCTTTTTTAAGTAATTCTAATTCAGGAACACCAACAGTTCTTTTACCACTAAATTGCATTTCCCATTCTTTTGAATTGCCTTTAATACTAGATGCAGATGGAATATCCCATAGTGTTGTTTCCATTGGTTTAAATAATGATTTTTGTTGTTGAGTCTTATTTGCAGTACTAGTATATGAATATAATACACCAGCTATACCATTAGATGCAGCAGAACCATTATAATATGTAATTAATTCATTTCCATCATTCTTATTATATTTTTTAGACCATTTATTAGTAATATCATAAACCGTTAATGAATTAGCATTTTGTGTTTTTTTAGCAGCATTAACTACTACATCAACAGCATTAGTACTTTTTTCTTCAGTTTCTTCTTTAGTTTCTTGTACAACTGTATTTTTTGTCTTTGTATCTTCTTCTTTTTTATTTGTAGTTACATTATTTTGTTCAGTTTCTTTAGCTACTACTTTCTTTTGTACTTCTTCAGCAGCTTTTTTATCTTCTACAGCTTGTTCTGCAACTTTTATAGCTGCTTCTACTTTATTATGTGCTTCTTCTTTTGCTTTAGTTGCTTCTGCAACTTTACTTTGTGCAATCGCTTTTTCTTCTTTAGTAATTGCTGAATTTAATAAAGCTTCTGCTTCTTCTAATTCTTTTTCAGCAGTTTCTTCTGCCTTTTCAGCTTTTTCAACTTCTTTGTTTGCTGTTTCAACTTTTTCTTCTGCTAATTCTAAATCCTGATTAGCTTCGGCAATAGTTTTTTCCGTATAAGTTAAAGTTTCTTTATTAGAAGCCTGATTCATATAAGCATCAGTTGGTTCATTTGTATTTACAACAAGCATAAATGCTCCTACGGCTACTAATCCAGAAGTTAAAACTACACCAGCAATAGTTTTATTTGATAATTTTTTCATAATATCAAACTCCTTTTCCCCAAACCATTTATTTTTTAAAAGAACCTTTCGCTCTTTTCTTGCCGTTAGTATAGCATTTAGCCATCCAAAAAACAAGTTTATCTAAGAAAAAACAAAAAATTATACACAAAATTACATAACCGAATTTTAAGAATACAAAAACCATTAATAAACCTTATTATTTTTTTGTAACTAAACATAAATATTAGCCAATTGTAAAGTCAAAAATAAGGAATTCTTTTACTAACAAAAGATATGATATAATAATTTTAAATAAAGTAAGAAACTATAATATGAAAGATAAGGAATGATTAAAAATGAAGAAAAAAACTTTTTATTCTAAACTCAAAAACATCATTGGTATTCTTTTAATAGGTGTTATCTTCTTTTCTAGTATGAGTAATGTTTACGCCGAGACTTTAACAATTGAAAATGTTAATAACAAATTTAAAGAAATATTTATTGATGAATTCAATAAATTGGGAAGCGATCTTTCATCTACAATTAATGACTCAGAAAAAAAGCTAGAAGTCAAAAGCGGTTCAGATGTCATAGCAACATTCAACTATACTGATAGTTATATTGAATATGATAATCGTAGCTCAAGTGCAACACAAGAAAATGTAAATAAAGACATAGGTGTAATGCTTAGTATGGGTGGTATAGTTGGAGCTATTTTTGAATTAAGTGGTTATGAAAATATGACTTTAAAAGATAATGAAGACTACTCTAATACTTTCGAAACATATGGTATTCAAGTAGAATCTGAATCATACGAATACAAAGGTTCAGAAGATGGTAGTTCTTGGAGTATGAGTGGTGACTATATTAAATATTTCAAAATATCACTTGATACTGAAAAAATAAAAGCCTTAATGGAAAAATATGGTACTGATGCCTCTACAACAGATCCTAATCAAGAAATAATCAATAGTTTAACTCCATCACTTAGAGCTGAAGATATTACTGAAAATTCCGTAACATTATATCCACATATTCCATTTACAAGTACTGATTCTGATTATGCAGTATTTTGCAATATATACCGTTCAGATAGTGAAGATGGTACTTATGAAAAAATATCAGATGCTGCAGTTAATTGTCTAGATTCTGTTGGTCTTGTTGATGACAATTTAAAAAGTAATACAACTTATTATTATAAAACCGTTGTTGTAGATGGTACAAAATATAGTAATGTTCTAACATTAACTACTAAAGATGCTTCTACATCAGATGGTATCGACAATCCTCAAACCGGTGCTTTCTTCAATATTATAATAGCAACAATTATAATGCTTAGTAGTATTTGGATATTATTATACGTTAGAAAAAAATCATTATTTAAAAAAATATAATAAACAAAATTAATATTAAAAAAAACACTACCAACTTCAAATTGGTAGTATTTTAATTATCTAAAACTATTTTATCATTAAAAAGAAAAAGAAAAAGAAAACTAATAAAAAAATAAATAAAGCTATTCCACATATTAAATAAAATTTTTTTTCTTCCTTAAATTTTCTTTTTTCATCTTGCATTCTAAGTACAGAAAGATCATCATCACTCCAAACCGAAGGCTCATTGTTACTTTTAGCTATAAAGTTACAAGCTAAAACTTTATCATCTAAAACATATACATCACAATTCCTACTACCTAAATCATCAATTGGTGAAAATGCAATTAAAGGAGTAATTAATACATCTTTTTCTTTAGTAATTGGATTAACATATGATATTTTTAACTCTATATTTTCTTCCTTCACTATTAACGGTTCATTAGTAGCTCTAACATTTCTATATGATAAATTATAAATAAATTCTTCAATATATCCAGTAGTTTTAACACCATTTTCCTTAATGTACTTATTTTGTTTCAATATTTTATATAAAGGCCATCTATATTCTATAACATATAATAAATTAGTTACAACCAAACCAAATATACCAAATATTAAAATAAATAATTGATTATTCTCTAAATCCTTATTATCAAAATAAGATATTACCAATAATAGAAATATAATATTAAAAAAAATTGTTGCTATTATCATCGATATTTTTCTTTTTTCATTTTTATAAATCAATTCTTTTTTCATTTTCTAACACCTTCTACCATAATTTTAATATAAATAACTAAATTTATAAATAATTTAAATATTAATTTTTTTATATTTTAAACTAATACTTGTTATTCTTTTTAAAAAAATTTACAATATATGCAATAAAACAATGCTTTGATGCGTTTATATTATGAGAGGAGCAAAAATATGGAGCTAACATCAATAAAAGATCTTAATGATTCAACTATTGAAAAATTACTTTTAGATATAAAAAATGAAGATTCATTCTATAAACTATATCTTCTTCTAAAAGCCCCAATTTATGGTTATAGTCTTACAATCTTAAAAAATAGAGATGACGCCCTAGATAATGTTCAAGACGTCTTTATCACTCTCTATAATCAAACAGATTCTTATCAAATAAAAACTAAACCATTAAATTGGATTTATACAATTACTAAAAATAAAGCTCTATCTAAACTACGCAAAAGAAAACCACTAGTAGATTTAGAAAATGAAATTTCTTCGATTGAATTTTCATCAAAAGACGATTCATTACTATTTAAAACATTAATGGAACAATTAAAAGAAGATGAAAGAAATATTATTTTACTACATCTCCTATGGGGTTTTAAGCATCGTGAAATTGCTGATATGTTAGATCTTAATTTATCAACTATCTTATCAAAATATAATCGTGCCGTAAAAAAATTAAAAGAAATGGAGGCATCAATATGAAAGATAACGAATTAAAAGAAAGAATATATAGTTTATTCGATAACCAAGTTCCTGACGAATTTAATAAAATCCTCTCCAAAAGTAAAGCCGAAGAAAGGAATAATTATATGAAGGAAAAAACAAAAAATAAGGGTTGGTTTTGGAAATTAGCATTTACTTGCATGTTTTTACTTGTTATAGGTGGTGGCCTATTCACATACCAAAGAAATTTTAAAGTTGATTCAACTATTGCTCTAGATGTTAATCCTAGTATTGAACTAAAAATAAATAAAAAGGACAAAATAATAAGTTGTAATGCTTTAAACGAAGATGCCGAAGAAATCTTACAAGATATGGACTTTAAAAATGTAGATATTGACATTGCCTTAAATGCCATTATTGGTTCTATGGTAACTAAAGGTTACATAAATGAATTATCAAATTCTATACTTATATCTGTTGATAATAATGATCCAGCTAAAGCTGAAGAACTTCGTCAAAAACTAGTTACTAAAATCGACTCAATTCTAAGTAGTGATAAAATTACTGGTTCAGTCTTAAGTCAAACAATTTCAAAAGAAACTGCTGAAGCTGAAGAATTTGCTAAAAAGAATAATATTTCTGTTGGTAAAGCTAAATTAATTTTAGAAGTAGTTAAAAATAATCCATTATTAAAAGCTGAAAATTTAGTTAACTTATCAATTAACGAAATTAACGTCTTAACACAAAATAAAGAAAATAGTTTATCTACCGTTGAAAAACAAGGTACTGCTAGTACAAAAGCCTATATTGGTGAAGAAAAAGCCAAAGAAATAGCATTTAATCATGCTGGAGTTAAAAATCCCCTAAATGTAGAAGTTGAATTTGATACTGAAAATGGTGTAATACTATATGAAATTGAATTTGAAGATACTACATATGAATATGATTATGAAATAGATGCTATTGATGGTTCTATCATTATCGATCATAAAGAAAAAAATGATGACATAGTAAATAATAACAATACTAACAATAATAATAGTAACAATAATTCTAATACCAATACAAATACTAATAACAAAACAATATCTTCTACTAAAGCTCAAGAAATTGCTTTAAATAATTCTGGTGCTAAAAGTGCTACAAACGTTAAAAACTTAAAAGTTGAATATGATAGAGAAGATAACGAATATAGTGTTGAATTCTACTATAATGGTTATGAATATGATTATGAAATAAATGCTACAACTGGTAATATCATATCATTCGACCGTGAAAAAGAATATACACCTAATGATTCAACTACTAATAATAAATACATTACATCTAATGAAGCTAAAAATATTGCATTAAATCATGCTAATGTTAAAAATCCGCAAAACTTAGAAGTTGAACTAGATAAAGAAGATAATGAATATAGTGTTGAATTTAAATATAATGGCTATGAATATGAATATGAAATCAACGCTACAACCGGTAAAATCAAATCATCATCAAAAGAAAGAGATGACTAAAATATAATACAAAAAACTTCTTATTTAAAGTAAGAAGTTTTTTATTTACTCTCATATAATACTATTTTATAAACAATATCATTAATATGTTATAATAAAAAAGAGGTTGATAATATGCTATTTCTAGATACATTTACTGATATTGGTATATATAGATTTTTTTTAATTTTAAAGTATGCCTTAAATATTATCTTTGTTATTGTTCCTATCATAGTTATTATTTTGGCCATAAAAGATTTATATGTTTTAGTAATAAATCCTAATGACCCTAAAAAAACTATTCATGATATAGCATCTCGCGTAGTAAGTGGTTTAATAATCTTTCTTTTACCTACTGTTATAAGTTATGCTTTAAGTTTAGTAGAAAGTTATGATGAAGATACTATTTTAAAATATTATAATAATGCTTCAATAGATAAAATTAATAGTTTAGAAGAACAATACAAAAAAGAACAAGAAGCCGAAAAAGCTTTAAAATTAGCTGAATTAAAAGAAGCAACTATTAAAAGGAATCAAGCTGAAGAAAAAAGACGTGAACAAATTGAAGAAATGCGTGAAGAAGAAACACCTTCTGGAGGTTCTTCATATAGTGGAGATTCTGTTTCTGGTGGTTCTTTTGGTACAGTTACTGTTTCTAATGGTGTTTTTACAATTCCTAACGAACGTGCTCGTTCTGATGCTGATGCCCCTAAACAAAGTGGTGAATATGGATTAAATCCTATATTCTGGGAACGATTAAGTAAACTTATGAGTGATGCCAAAGCTAAAGGTTACAATATAACAGTTACTAGTGGATGGCGTTCATATTCTAGTCAAGTTAATTTATGGAATAATGATACTCATTCATGTAGTGAAAGACCTAGGTGGGTAGCTTGTCCAGGTGGTTCAAGACACAACTTTGGTATTGCTGCTGATTTATCATTTAATGGAACTGGTTGTGGTGGTTCATGGGATTGCAATGCTGCCGCCAAATGGGCTCATGCAAATGCTGGTAACTATGGTTTAACCTTTAGATTATCTTGGGAAGCATGGCATATTGAACCAACTCAAGTAAATGGTGGTTCTTTTGGTGCATGTAATGTTCCATGTTAGGAGGATACTATGAAAAAAATATTATCAATTATATTACTATCTTTAATTCTAACAGGATGTAGTGCGACATATAATATTAATTTTACTGATGATAAAATAAAAGACGAAATAAGAGTATATACTGATTCAAATACCGTAAATAATGCTACTAATGATACTATTAACAGCTTTAGTAATAAAATACTTGAATGGGAACGTGGCCACGATCACTATTCAAGAGAAGTATATACTACCGATACCCTAACCGGCTATCTATATAAATACGATTTTAATTATGACGAATACGATGCTATGAGTCAAATAAGAAAATGTTACGAAGACTTTGATTTAACTTATAACGATCAAGAAATAACTATTAAAACAAGTAATAAATTCTTATGCAAAGAATATTACGAAGATGTATCTGACTTAACTCTTACAATCACTACCGACAAGACCATAATAAGTTCCAACGCTGATACTAAAAATAGTAATACTCATACATGGTATATAAATAAAAAGAATTATAATAATAAACCTCTAGAAATAAAAATAAGTCGTCAAAGTAGTCAAAAAGAACAAGCAAAGAAAAAAATAGATATTAAACATCTCTTAGTTATTATTCTTTTTGTCCTTTTAATTATTGTTTATATCATTAATAAAAAAGAAGCAAAGAAAAAGAAAAAATAATTTATATTTAAAGTACCATTATTTTATCCATATCATACCTTATAATAGGTGAATATTATGTTATTAAACTATACTTCTAAAGAATTAGATTTATTAGCGCGTATAATGCGTGCAGAAGCTTTAAATGAAGGTAATCTAGGTATGTTAATGGTTGGTAATGTTGTAGTAAATCGTGCCATAGCTAGTTGTTTAACTTTCTCTGATATTCGTACTATTACAGATGCTATCTACCAACCAAATCAATTCGTTGGAACTAAAAGTTCCCTTTTTCAAGGTAGTGCCACAACTACAGAAAAGAATTTAGCTAAAAGAGTATTAAATGGTGAATATTATCATCCAGCTACTCATGCTTTATGGTTTTATGCTCCAGGTACTAATAAGTCTTGTAAGAGTACTTGGTATGGTCAAAAACTAGCTGGTTCTTATAAAAATCATTGTTTCTATATTCCTGAACCAGGAACATGTAAAGAATTATATTAAAAAAAATAGTACTATTTATCTTTAGTACTATTTTTATATCTAAATAAAGCTGAAGGACGATGCCCTGCTCCTGTTTTAACAAATTCAGTCTTCTCTACCTTATTAGCTATAATTCTTCTAAAAGCCGGATCTAATAATTTTTTATTTAATATAACTTCATATACTTGTTGTAAATCACCTAAAGCAAATAATTCTGGCATCATATTAAATACTACATCAGTATATCCTATCTTATTTTTTAATCTTTCTATTCCTGCCCATATAACTAATGGATGATCAAAAGCTAAATCATTATTTTCTTCTATTTCAAATTTATATCTATCAGTTGTTAATTCTTTTAAAGTCTTCTTTATTTTAAATTTAATCGTCTCAGTCCCATTATCTAACATAACTAAAACATTATTATCTTCTTCTATATAATTAATATTAAACCAAGAAGCATTAGAACTTAATTTATCCGTTAATCTATTCTTATCTACTAAAGCCATATAAGATACTGAAACTATTCTCATACGAGGATCTCTATTAACTCCTCCATAAGAATATAATTGTTCTAAATAAATATCATGTAAATTAGTTTCTTGAGCTAATATTCTTTTAGGACAATCTTCTAAGTCTTCATCAACCTTTAAAAAACCTCCCGGTAAACACCATTTATCTTTAAATGGATAATCATCCCTTTTAACTAATAAAACACTCATATGTTTCTTATTCGACTTACGATAATTGGTTGATAGTTCATCACTAATGCTTAATATAAGTATATCTGTAGTTAAAGAAAATCTATCATAAGCACTTGGGTCATAAGCTTTTAAAAATTCTTCTTCACTTTTATACATCATATTAATAACACCTCACACCCACATTATAACACAAAATATTAAAAAAAATATGTTATACTTAAATAGATTTAATTTTTTTATAAAAAGAGGTTTAAAATGAAAATAGGAATTGATATAGATGATACTTTAGTTAATACAAGAGAAGTACAAAAGATAATCTGGCAAAAATATATAAAGGAATACCCAAAAGAAGGCTATACTGATCAATTGCCTGATTCTATAAATGATTTTGGTGATGATTATGTTCAACAATTTTGGGATTTATATCGAGAAGAACTAACTTTCTCACCAACTTTTAAAGATAATGCTGCCAAAATCATCAAAAAATTAAATAATGATGGTTATGAATTATGTATTATTACTTCCCGTCCTGATCATAAATATAAAGATTTACATGGTCAAACGAAAGAATGGTTTAATAAAAATGATATCGATATTGAAATATTTTATACTGACATTAGAGATAAAGCTGAATTCTTAGTAGAGAAAAATATCGATTTAATTATTGATGATGATATAAAACATATCAATAAAGCTTTAAAACTAGGTAAAAAAGCTATTTTATTTAATAGTAATAAAGACTTTAATGGTCTACAAACTACTGATTGGAATGAATTATATAGAATAATAAAAAGTACTTTATGAACTTTCTCCTAAAAGAAGTTTAAATTCATTAAAGTACTTTTTTATTGTTTTAAACTCGTATTTCGTTTTTTATTTATTTCTTCCATTACTTTTTCTATAGTACCCTGTGATAATTTATTATCTAATAGTATTCTTGCACATTCTTCTAAAGAACAATCTTGATTTATTAAAGTATGTATAGCTCTACTTAATTCCCATGTTTTAGTAGAAAGATCACGACTTCTTTGTAATTCTTGTTCATATTGTTCTTGTGTTCTTTGTAATTTAACTTTTAAACCATAATTTTCTCCTTTAAGTATAGAATTCTCTATATTATCACTAGGCATATAAATAACATCACCATGGATAGAAGCTACATAACATTCAGGAAATAGTTTAATAAGTAATTCTAGTATTTCTCTTTTTAAAAACAAGTTATCTCCTAATACTATGCCACTAAAAGCTTTTCTTGGTACTCCATATAAGATAGAAGATACTATCTTCTTATCATCTATTGGTAATCCTTTTTCATTAACAAAAGATCTAGTAATTTCACTTTCTTTAGTTCCTTCTCTATAACAATCATAAGCTAATAACTCACTAAATTCATCTCTTGGTTCAATAATAAAAGCTAATGTATTACCACCTCTAATACCATTCCCAAATGGTGTTCTTCCATCTCGATAAGGAAATTTACTATTAAATTCATCTAATGTTTCTTCTTTAGGTATACGATGAAAATCAGCACAATAATAAGTCTCACCATCTTCAGGAATACCTAAAGCTTGTCCAGTTACTATTCCCGTTTTAGCTATACCATCTACTTTTTCTACACTAAAACTAGATATTCCATGAATAATAGTCCCTTCTGGTAATATAATTTTACCATCTTCACTTAATTTAAATCCCTTAGTACCAATATCTATCTCATTTAATTTATTAAATCTATTAATTTGATCAATTAAAATCTTTATTTGTTCATCTGTTAATGGTTTTTCTATTAAAAAACTATCTGGTATTTTAGTTACTAATTCCATACTATCACCTAATGTTATTATAACATATTAATTATACTGATTTACTCTTTACTTTAATAGCTCCCTTATCACACTTATTGCCCCAAGCATCAATTAATTCACCATCTTTATAAATACATATTCTTTCACAGTTATTAGCACAACCTTTACATTCTATACCTTTAGTTTCAAATACAATATCTTCAATATCAAAATTAAATTCTACTTCTTTTTCTTTCTTAGATAAAATAGCTACTCCTAAAGCACCCATTAAATGTGAATTTTGATCAACTGTAATCTCCTCACCTGTTGCATCTTCAAAAGCTTTAATAACACCAACATTCTTAGATACTCCACCTTGAAATACAATTGGAGCATTAATCTTTTTGCCTTTACCAACATTATTTAAATAATTAGTAACAACCGCCTTACATAAACCAGCTACTATATCTTCTTTCTTATGACCAATCTGTGCTTTATGTACTAAATCACTTTCTGCAAATACAGTACATCTTGCTGCTATATTAGTAGGATTCTTACTCTTTAAAGCTAAAGGACCAAATTCTTCTACTTCTAACCCTAATCTCTTAGATTGACTTGATAAAAAAGAACCAGTACCAGCTGCACATAAAGTATTCATTGCATAATCAACTACTATTCCATTATCAATAATAATTATCTTTGAATCTTGTCCTCCAATTTCAAATATCGTTCTAACATCAGGATACAAAGATAATGTCCCTATAGCATGAGCAGTTATTTCATTCTTTACTACATTAGCTCCTAATATAACTCCAATTAACTTACGAGCAGATCCAGTAGTACCAACACCTACTACTTTATATTTCTTAGGATTAAATTGTACCTTCAAAACACTTATTAACCTTTTAACCGCCCTAATAGGGTCTCCTTCAGTCCATAAATACTCACTAGCCAATATTTTATTATCTTCATCTATAATTACACCTTTAGTAGAAATTGAGCCTATATCGACCCCTAAATAAGCTTTTTTCATTACTTCTTCTGCTCCTTTCGCATCATAATCATATCATAAAACGCTTCTACCCTCGTATTAATACCAACATCACTAGTTTGACTATCAAAACTAAAATAAATAACTGGTATCTTATAATCTTCAGATATTCTTTGTAAAACAGGCATTGTATCTATTTCTGGCGTACATCCAAAACTTTTAACGTGTATAATACCATCTACTCCATCTTTAGCATAATCTAAAGCTTTCTTAATCGTATACATCGCTGTCGCACCCATATCATACTTAGCATAATTCTTAATACTTTGTTTAACTTCCTTAGTTTGTGGATTTAAAATACTATTTGATAAATTCATCCATCTATAAATAACAATTCCCTTCTTAGCTAACTCCTTCTCCATATAATGATTACTATAACCATCCATAATCGTATAATACTCTCCAACAAATCCTACCTTTAATGGATTCTTCGGTTTATTAACTTCTATCTTCTTAAACTTCTTCTTATACAATTTATATAGTACATTAAGTTCTTTCTTATCTTCAACATCTCTTAAATCATCTAAAAATTCTTTATGTAATTTATCAAAAGATCCCTCTTCTACTTCAAAACCAACATTCTGTCTAATATAATCTTCTACTTTATCGATTATTTCGACCATTTTAACTGCTACTAAACAAGCTTCTGTTACTTTCTTTAAACTTAAATCAGGATTTATCTTTTTAAATTCATCATAGAAACTTAAAGGATTTTTAAAACTAGCATTAGCCATATTAACAAAGTTTATATCTTTATAACCTAAATCTCTTAGTATTTGTTCATGTAATTCTCCATAATATCCTAATCTACATAACCCACCTACCTGAATTAAGGTATTAGCTCCTTCTTCTATTGCTTCTATATAACCACCTAAAATATATTTAAATGGTGTACAAACAAAATCAGGTGAATTCTTTGTTCCTAGTTCTAATGTTCTTCTTGTAATAGGTTTAGCATATAAGTAATCACAATCAAGACCATTTCTAATTATATGTTCAACAGCTACATTATAAGATTCCCATCTAGGAAAATATACTTTTGGTTTACTACTTTTCTTCATTTTCCTTTTCCTTTCTAAGTCTTATAATATCGACAAAACTTTCTAATCTTGTCTCTATTCCTGCTGTCCCTTCTTGACCATCTAAAACTAAATTAATAATCGGTTTACTTTTTAATCTTCTAACTATCATTTCATTAACTAAAGAATCTGGTCCACAAGGAAAAGAAGATACTAAGATTATTCCATCTACTTTATCTTTATATATATCTATAGCTCCTACTAATTCTTTATTAAAAGTCCAAGGTAATGTCGCACTAATCTCTTTAGCTCTTTCTTTAGCTCTTTTTTCATCAACTATACAAGCTAATATTGTCTCACAATCTAATTCTTTTAAAGTATTAAGTATTGGTTTACCTACATATTCATCATATATATTATAAGGATGCGATACAATTAGTATTTTTAATTTATTACTTTCATCAAGTATTTTTTCTTGATTACGTATATCTAATATCTTATGTGTTTTCTCAGCCTGTTTAGCCATATAATAAGCTTTTAATACTTGAGCTTTATTTTTACCTAAGAATTTACCCATTTTCATAAAGGCTTTTAATTCTGTATCTTTATTATGGACATCTATACTATAATATAAAATCTTTAAATCTTTTTCACGATAAGTATTTTTTATTACATCATAAATAGCTTGAAATTTTGAACAAACTATTTCTTTGGTATTACCAAATGTCGCTACACGTGGAATAAAGATATAATCACATTTATCTATTAGATAATCAACATGTCCCGTATATATCTTACTAGATAAACAAGATTCATCTATTGCATGCGTAGCACCCCTTCTTAATATTTCTTTATTAGTTTCAGGACTTACTATATATTCAATTCCCAATTCTTCAAAAAAAGTTTCCCATAAAATATGATATCTATAGTATAAGAAAGCTCTTGGTATTCCAACTTTCATTATTTATTCACCTCTTACCACTTTAATATAATAACACATTATTTTCTTAATTAAACTACTATTTATTTTCTTTTTCTAACTCACGATAATCTACTTTACCTATCATTGTTTTCGGTAAAGATTCTCTAAATACATATTCTTTAGGTAACATGTATTTAGCAAGATTCTTTTCACAATATTCTTTAATATCTTTCTTTATTTTATTAGTTACTTTTATTCCATTATTTAAAACTATATAAGCTTTAGGTACTTGTACTTTATATGGGTGTGGAATTCCTATAACTCCACAGTTTAATACTGCTTCATGTTCCATTATAACTTCTTCTATATGAGACGGATATACATTATATCCAGATACAATAAGCATTCTTTTAAGTCTTGAAGTAAAGAATATTACGCCATCTTCTCTCATATAACCTAAGTCCCCAGTATGAACCCATATTTTGCCTTTATTATCTTTTTCTAACATTTCATTAGTTTCTTTTTCATTATCTAAGTATCCAGGCATTACAGTTGGTCCACTAATACATATTTCTCCTATCTCCCCATAAGGGACTTCTTCTCTTGTATCAATACTTTCGATTCTAACTTCATTACCCGGAAGAGGTATTCCTACACTTCCTAAGACATCTGAACCCATAGAACCAAAAGTAACTGGTCCTGTTGTTTCTGTCATTCCATAACCTTGTATAATATTTCTTTGACAATTATGACTTTTTAAAAATTTATTTACTTCTTCATTCTTAGCTACACTTAATGAATCTCCACCTGAAATAACATATTTTACAAATGATAAATCTACATTATCCATATGTTTATTAGTTAATAAAGCTTCAAATAAGGTTGGTACCCCAGGTACAAAAGTAGGTTTATATTTTGTTAGTATTTTATCAAATCTTTTAGCATCAAATTGTGGTACTAATATTGTACTAGCACCTAAACACATTGGTCCATGTACACATACTACTAAACCAAAGCAATGAAACAATGGTAATACAGCTAAAGCAGCATCTTTATTATTAACATCATAAAATACTATTTCTGCTTGTTTAGCAATCGCATTTATATTTCCATTAGTTAAAACTATATTCTTTGGTGTTCCACTAGTACCACCACTATGTAAGATAACAGCTGGTTGATCTTTAGTTGTTTTAGCTAAGACTTTATCAGTATAATTTCTTCCCCTTGTCATAAAGTCATTCCAAAACAAATTACTTTCACTTTTCTTAGGTACTTCTACCTTTCTACCTTGAGTTATATAATAACCAAATTTTAGCATCATTGGCATTGAATCCCCAGGAGATACAATTATTGTTTTATAAACATTAGTTTCATCTACTATTTCTTTAATTTTCGTATAACTTAAATTAATAGCAATTAACATAACACTATTTGTCGCTATTAATGAACTTTTTATTTCTTCTTCAGCTGATAAAGGGTGAATCATATTAGCTATCGCCCCTATTTTATTAATCGCATAAAAAGATATTACTGCTTCTGGTGTATTAGCCATACAAATAGTAACAACATCACCTGGTCTAATACCTTGACTTCTTAAAGCCTTAGCACATAAATTTACTTCGCCAAAAAAATATCTATAAGTCATCTTTTTATTAAAGTAATTTATCGCCACACTATCCATATTATCTTTATTTCTTTCTTTTAAATGCTCATACAAAGAAACATTAGGTACTTCTATACTTCTTTCATTCTTCTTATAATATTTATCCCACGGATGCTTATATTTTATCTTATTAATTACCTTATCTAATATCTTCATTTAGATTCCTCCCCAAAAGTTATTAAACATTTGTTGCATAACTTTCATTTGTATTATATAATTAACTCATTAAACACATCAATCATCAATCTTTAACCAGATTGTTAAATATTAAACATATTAAATAATAATGTTTAATAAAAGAGGGATATTTATGGATAGAAGAATAAAATATACTAAAAAAGTAATAAGAGATACCTTTATTAACTTATTACTAGAAAAAGATATAAAAAAGATTACAGTCAGTGAAATATGCCAGTTATCTGACATTAATAGAGCCACATTTTACCGTTATTACTTAGATGTTTATGATTTACTAGATAAGATAGAAGAAGAGTTCGTTAACGAGCTTAAAAACGCTATTCCAACTAATAACAAAAACTACTATTCCGTATCTAGTTTTTCTAAAGAACTACTAAACGTCTTCCTAAGTAATAAAGAACTAGTTAAAATACTATTTAATACTAATAATAATGTATATTTCCTAAATGATATTTTAGAACTAGCTTATGATAAATGTCGCCAAAAATGGCAAACAGACTTACCAAATGTTAGTGAAGAAGACATAGAATACGCTTCAGTATTCATCTTTAATGGTGCTCTAGGCGTAGTAAACTACTGGGTAAAAAACGATTTTGATAAAGATGTCGATGAAGTAGCTGAAATAATCGAACGACTAAGTAACTTTGGTACTCATAAATTCATCTACCAAAAATAAAGAACTATCACTAGTTCTTTATTTAGTTAAAATCTTATCATTAATTACTTTAATAAAATGAAAATCATTCATTCTAATACACTTTATATACTTATTACTTATTCTTGTTTCTATCTTAATAACATTATCTATCATCTTATTAACTCCATCTACTTGAACAAATAAATTATTATATTCCTTATTAGGTAACATCGTAATTACCTTATCACCAGGTACTATTAAACTATTAATTAATGTTTTAAATACTTTATTATTTAAAGGAGCTACAGGTGTTATAGATAAAGTATTTAAGGTATTATAAACAATACTACCACCAAAACTCATATTATAAGCTGTACTACCAGTACTAGTACTAATCAGTAATCCATCCCCAGTAAAGTTCTCTAATAACTCATCATCTACATATACTGGAACTTTTAAAGTACTAAATTCCCTATTTCTAACTACTATTTCATTCAACGAATCAAAATTATATATTTGATCTTCGGTAATTACTTTTGTCGTTTGAATATTTATATCTTCTACTTTATATTTATCAGAATTTAATCTTTTAACAAAATCTACACAATCTTTAATATCTATTTCTTGTAAAAAACCTAAAGTCCCACTATTAATTCCAATATAATAAATATTAGGATTAAATTTAGTTTCTTTAACCATTCTAAGAAAAGATCCATCCCCTCCTACAGAAATAGCTAAATCAAACCCTTTACTAACTATTTTAAAATCATATTTCTTAAGTTCTAATTCTAAGTCTTTCGCTACTATTACTGATTGTTCATTATCATTAACAAATAACTTTACTTTGTTAATCCTTCTTTCCATAATACTTCACCTAACTTATCTATAATTAACTCTATAATAACCTCTTTATTCTCTGCACGACTCTTCTTATCGACATTAATATCCATATCATAATACTTATCTTTATATAAAATACTAATAAATACTTCATTATCTTTACCAAAATTATTATTTTGATCTGCTCTGTTTAATTTACCAGTAATCCCTATTCCAATATCAGCATTAGCAAATTTACTAATATTTAATGCCATTTCATGAGCTGTTTCCATACTATAAACACTATAAGTATCAATTACATCTTTAGAAACACCCATTTTAATCTTATATTCATTAGAATATGTAACAGCACTAAACTTTAATACTTCAGAAGCCCCTTCAATTGATGTAATAGCATTAGCAACTCCTCCACCCGTACAAGATTCCATTGTAGCAATTGTTTCTCCTCTTTTAGTTAATTCTTCTATAATATCTTTAAATGTTTTCATAACGAATCACCTCATAATTATCATATATATCTGTTATTATCATTATATTAATAACATAAAGCGTTGTCAATACTTTTTAATACAGTAACAAAAAAGATGTTAGATTTTTCTAACATCTTCTTTTTAACCTTCAAAAATTTCAGCACCAGTATGTTTTTCCCAATAAATTTTACCAGCTTCATATAGTTCTTTTAATTCTTCAATAGTAGCTTCCCCGTTTTCATCTTTTAACATTTCTTCAGGTTTAACTATATCAGTACTATCAAAATTACTATATTGAACATTAAAACTTAAATTAGAATAATGTAATTCATTAGAGCTTATTGTGAAATCTTTTTCAGTTTTAATACTTTTAACGTATTGTTCACTATCATCAAGTACAACTGTTAAAGTAACAGCATCTTCATCATTTGGTACAACTTCTTCTTGTACATTATTATCTAAACTAACATAAGTTGCATTAATCCATTTTTCAAAGGCTTCCTTATTTAGAATAACTTGATATGTATGTTCATCATTCTCTACTCTTTTTACTTCATTAATAGCATTAAGAATATTTTGATTACTTAATCTTCTATCTTGAAGTAAATTAAGTTCATGAGTAACAGTACCAACTTGTGTCATAGTAGAATCATATAACCATCCATTTAATTCAGGTTTATCAGATGGTGTATCTGTCTTTTTACTTACAACAATACTTGTATTGGTTGTATGTTCAGGATATAGATATTTGATTCTAAATGAATATTGTTCAAGAGTATCATCAGTTGATTTATAATGTGTAAATCCTTTTTCTCTATCAAATTCATAAGTAAATTTTTCTAGACCACTTTTTAAATGATTATCTTTAACAGTTGTTAAACTATTTAAATTTTGTGTATTTTGAGCAGCACGATTAATTATTTCTTCTTCAGTCATTGTCTTACTATAATCAATTACATAAGTTTCAGCTTGATTGCCATTTTCTTTACCATCAATATATAAATTAATAGTATATTCTTTACCATTATCACCAGTAATAGCATTTTCTTTTATAGCTTCTAATTGTAAATTTATCTTTTTATCATTTACAGAACTAATACGAGCTATTTTACTAGCATCATTATATACAACAGTATCTGTATGACCATTTGGATCAATAACATCAACTGTAGTTACACCATCTTTAAATTTACTAGAAGTTAATGTGACAGGAATATAATATTTTCTATCAGTTTGTGTTTTTATTACACCAGAAACTTTATTATTACTGATTGATAAAGTAGATGGACCATCTAAACCAACATCAGCTACTGGAATTTTTTTATAAGCAGCATAATATGTCTTATGATCTACTAAAGGTTCTTTATCAAAATCTTCAACTTTGCCACTATCTGGAACTTGTCCAAGAGTAAGTTGTTGAGGATACCAACCAACAAATTCATATTCATCTAAAAGTTCTTTGTTAGCTTCTTCCCATTGTTGTCTAAATTCCTTTATTTCTTCTTGTTCAATATGTTCACCATATCTATACCATTTTACCATAGAATATGGAGCACCACTTGCTTCTCTACTGAAATGATCATAGAATGTAATGCAATATACTTTAGAATTATTTGATTCAGTATAATATGTCACATCATACACATATGATACTTCATCACTTTCATGACGATGTTTTACAATACCATAATATCTATCATTTTTAGTTAATGCTTTTCCAGTAAATGTAACAGTAGCTGTTATTTCAGTTTTATCTGTTTCTTTTGGAATTCTAATTGCAGGAGTATCATAACTTTCATTTTCATTTACTATATTAGATTCTACTTTTAAACTACCACCTTTAACAATTATTCCAGCTGGGAATTCTTTTTGGTCTTTTTGTATTTCTGGTTTAGCAATACCAGATATATCCAAATTATTAATAGTTACATTTGCTGTTCCTTCAACAATTAACTCAGCATTTTTTCCACCAACAAGTTTTATATTATCTAATATTATTGTTCCTGATTTAGCATCTATAACTGAATCTTGATCAGTTACTGAAATTGTTTTTCTATCAGTACTTGCTAGGCTGATTCCAGTACTATTTTCAATAGATTCAATAGAAACATTTTTTTCTCCTTCTATTGTTAAAGGACTATTTAAAGAAATATCACTATCAAGATAAATAGTACTATATTCCTTATCTAATGCCGCTTGAATAGTTGAAGCACCTAAATCATAGTTTGCTTCATTTACAACAGCAAAGTCTGAGTCAAACTTAAATGTATAAGTTTTAGCATCATTACTAGATACAACTTCATTTTTAGAATCAACAAACTTAACTGTTCCATTATCATTAGTTCCACCTATTTTTAATGTAAAGGTCTTATCACTAAATTCTAATTGATCTAAAGTAGCAGATTCTTCTTTATCATTTAATTCTTTATCAAATGCCTCTTTAGCTCCTTTAACAATATTTTCTTTTAGAGCTTTTCCAGTTTCATCTAATAATTCTCTTTTTGACGTATCAGTATATTCTCTATTAGTGTTTTTATAACTAGTACTAAAATCAACTGTTTCATCATCTACAGAAAGAGTAATACCAGTAATTTCACCTCTTTGTAGAATATAAGCAATAGTTCCAGGAATACTTGTATCAGCTAAAGTTGTTAGAGGAACATTAGCACTTTTAAGATTAATAGTTATAACATTAGTTTCTTTATCAAAAGCTAAATCAAATTGATTTTCAAAACTATCTGAATAAGTTTCAACATCACTATTTAAATCTGCAACAACCTCTTCAACAAATTTATCAACATTTAAAGTATAATGAGCAGTTAAATTATGATCTTTTGTAACCTTAGTTAGACTTTCAACTTGTTCACCATCTTCATACCATCCGTCAAATGTACGATATTCTTTTTCTTTTTCACTCATTTGAGGTTCTGGCAAATCAACATTTCCATTTGTTTTAACGTAAGAAGTGTCAGGATTAGTTAAGGCACCAGCATCATAGCTAATTATTAGTTCTTCTTCAAAAGATACATTATAAGTTATACCTTGTTTTGTTGTTTTATCTTTTAATATTGCAACATCATCATTAGGCATTATTGTTATAGTGAAGTCTTTACCAGCATCTTCTTTTTCTTGTTCACTTTGCCATTTTTGATATAAGTCATCTAATGTTTCTTCACCGCTACTAGATAATTCGGTTTTTAAGAATTCCTTTATATCTTGTTCAATCTTTTCAGCTGAATCCTTACTAGAAGCGTTGAATGTTTTATCACTATTAAATGAAATTTCAATACTATCAATTTCACCAGAAGATAAAGCATGAGCGATAGCTTCGGCGATATCAGTGTCAGTAATATTACTTATCTTTGTAGTACGCTCTAATATATCTACAGTTAAATTATGGGCACCACTATCAGTACTTTCTTCAATTTGGAATTTATCTTGAGCACTGTCAGTTTCATTAACATGTTTAATAACATCACTCATATATTGTTCAACATCAATCTCCCAAATTGGATATAAAGTTACATCATCAGTAATAGAATCTTCACTTTTACTTGTTTCTTCAGTAAATTTAAACTCGGTATCTTCATAATCACCTTTTTCATTCCAATGATCAAATGCGATATATTGTTTAGTATGTTCTTCATGAACTGGTGGTTTAGGATCTTCAGGTTTATCTAATTTTTCACCGTCATAAATATCTACAGAAGATTCTTTTTGATTTTCATTATTATTATAAGTTACAGTATGTAAATCAACAAAATCTAAATTATCTGTATCATACTCAATTGTATATTCTTCACTAATTAGATATCCTTTTTTACTATCACCATCAGAATCAATTTTTATTTTTAAATCTTTTGGTGAATCTTTATCACTTAGTGGAATATGTTGTAAGATTGTTAAAACTTTTTGACCATCATAAACAGCAAAATCATCAATATTATATGTTGTTACATCATCTTCTCCAGCAGTAATTGTTACTATAATATCATCTGTAACAACTTCTGGTTTAATAATATATGTATAGAAATAAGAATCTAAACTTTCTTGTGAGAATCCTTTAATTAATTTTTGTTCTTTTATAGTTCCAGATAATTTATGTGTATTAGCATCATAAGTTAATGCTCCTTTATTATGTTCATTATTATCTTCACTTAAAGTTATATCATCTGGAAATTGATAACCATATTCTTTTAATAATTCTTGATCTGTTTGAGGAACACCTACTGATGTACCAGCAACACTTACTGAAGCAGTAGTTTGTTTTTGAAGTTTTAAACCACTCCAATCAATTGTTACTGTATATGGTGCATATTCTTCTTTTGAAGCACCATCTAAATCAACTGTAATAGTAAATTCTTTAGTACCAGTAGTTTCACTTAATGCTTTTAATAAGTATAAAGTTTTAGATGTTCCAAAATCTTTATCACTAGCATAAATAAACTCACTATCTTCAGAGTCATCATGTGCAAATTTAACTGTTATACTACCATCAGTATCACTAAATGTACTAGGAGCATTTGTTAATTTAAGTAATAAACCTAAATAATATAATTCTTTTGAAGAATCAAATTCTTCATCTTCCCAGTCTGTATCATCAACAATTGGTAATACACCAGTTACATGATAAAGTTTATGGTCTTTTTCATCGACAGTAACATCAACAGAATAACCTTTATCTGTATCATACCAGCCATCTTCAGTTGTAAATATATCATTATCAGTTAGTTTATCTACAGTAAAGATTGATGATTTTTCAAGTACTACTTGACTATAATCAATAGTGTAATAAACTGGTAGATATTGTTTACCATCTGGACCATCTAAATCAATACTGAAATATAATTTACATGAACCTGCATTTGCTTGGCAATCAGTACTTGGATCTATTCTTGGGAATAAAGTTAAATCGCCTGCTTCATCATATTCTTTTTGAATAAATGTCTTAGATACTTCACCTTTTTCACTTTGTAAAGATGATATTCTTATTTTGCTTACATCTAATCCTGATGGTAAGTCAAAAGTAAAGTCATAATAGTAACCAGTTTCTTTACCAGCTCCATAAACATCTGCTGAATTTAATACCTGTTCAACTAATGTACCAGTTAATTTACCATCTTTTAACTCTAAGCCTCTATTAAGTTTATCGTTATAGCCCCAGTCACTCATTATCTTTTTATCACTATCATGAGCACTATTTAATTTTACTTCATATGTTGAATCAGTTTGGAATGTTAAACCACTTAAATCAATTGTTTTAGTAGTTGGTAAATAAGCTTTTTCTTCACCATCTAAATCTACTGTTACTGTTATCTT
>CANRNY010000025.1 GCA_947632085.1 uncultured Bacilli bacterium
CAATATAAAAAATATAAAAAAACTAGATTTTATCTAGTTTAATTCGATTTTGTTATTCAAAACTGTCAAAGTCGGGAATCAAGACCAGATAATGACTTTGGTGTTTCACTATACTCTACTTCTTGAGCTTTAATTCCTTCAATAAGATTTTTATTACCGAAAAAGAGATTAGAAAAATGGTCAATTTTATTTTTTAAATAAAAAACGAAAAAGATTAAAGAAATTATAATTGCTAATACTAATAATAAAATTATTATAATTGGGATTTCCATATTACCACTTCCATTATGATAAATTATATCATACTAAATATTTTATTTTATATTTTTTTATATTATGTTATAATAATTAATAGTAGAGAGGTGTTTAATATGGATAAAAATATTAAAGACGAAAATAATAGTAATGTTCATATTGAACAAGTTACTCCTGAACAACAAATTTCAAATAAAGAAAAAAATGAAATAAAAAGATTTACTGATAACGAAGAAATGTTAAGTAAAACACAACAATTTAAAATATTAAATAGTAAAAATAAAAAATGTGATATTGAATTACCGGCTAGAAAACCTAATTTAGGTGAAACAATAAAATTAAAATTAAGTGATTTAAGAAGTAAAATTGATGAAGAATCAGAAATGCCTACTTTGAAGAAGAAAAAATCACTTTATGATACAGTAATAATTAAATTAGATGATTTAATAAATAATAGAAGTGCTTTAAAAGGCTACTCTACTAAAAAAATAGTAAATGTTGAAGAAATGAAAATAAAAAAGAAATTTCATTTCTTTAAACCAAAAGATATTACTAAAGATTCTAATATAAAAATAAATGTCGATAGTGAAGAATTTGGTCGTCAATTATATAATTTAAATAGAATTGCGTTAAGAAATTTAAGTATTCCAGAAGATCAAGAAGTAAGAAAGCCAAGTATTGCTAGTCGTATTGGTCGTATTGAAAAAATTAAAATTAGTAAAAATAATTATTTAAAATATCAAGCTAAATTAAATAAGTTTGCAATTAATAAACTTTATTATCGTTTTGCACCTAAGGAAACTAAAAAATATAAGTTATATAAATATGGGGTTATCTTATCAAGTTTAATGTTAATTGTGACTAGTGGTGTTATTGTCAATTGGTTTATTCAAGGTTTGATGATAAATAATTTGAGTAACGCAATAGCTGAAGATACAACAATTGTTCCGGTTGATGATGGTAGTGTTATTTTTAATATTGATGAAGAAAATAATGAAGTTGAAGAAGAAATTCCTAAAGATTCCTTATATTGGAAATACTTAAATACGCCACTCTCTTCTGTTGACTTTACTGAATTATTAAAACAAAATGGTGATACAGTAGCTTGGATAATAATGAATAATACAAATATTAATTATCCGATTGTTCAAGCAAAAGATAATGATTATTATCTAAAAAGAGATTTTAACAAAGATAAAAATCAAGCTGGTTGGATATTTGCTGATTTTAGAAATAATTTTAATAATTTTAATAGTAATATGATTTTATATGGTCATGGTCGTAAAGATGGAGTTATGTTTGGTTCATTAAATAAAGCTTTAAAATCTAGTTGGTATAAAGATCCTAATAATCAGATTATTCAATTATCAACTATTAAATATAATACGATGTGGCAAATATTTTCGATATATAAGATTCAAGCTGAATCATATTATATAACTACTGATTTTGCTAGTAATGAATCATATCAAACATTTATTAATACAATGAAAAAAAGAAGTATTTATGATTTTGGTGTTGATGTTACAACTAAAGATAAAATACTTACTCTATCTACTTGTTATAATAATAATGGTATTAGAATAGTAGTTCAAGCGAAATTAGTTAAAATTCAAGAAAGATAAAAAGGAAGATTTATGATCTTCCTTTTGTTATGCTATTTTTTTATGATAAACCAATTATTTCACCATCTACTAGATGAATCTTTTCGTAATTAGGTTCTTTTGGTAAACCAGGCATAGTTATAATACTACCTAAATAGATAGTAATAAAACCAGCACCATTATAAACTTTAATATTTTTAACAGTTACTTCATAATCTTTTGGATAACCTAAAACATCCTTATTATCAGATATAGAATATTGAGTTTTAGCAATACAGATTGGTTTCTTATCTAACTTGTTATCTTCAAGCATCTTAATCATTTTTAAAGCACTTTCACTATAATTTATTTTACCAGCTTTATATATATCTTTAACTATACGACTTATTTTATCTTGTAGAGGTAAATCTAAGCTATATAGTTCTTCGTATTTACTCTTTTTATTTAGCATAGATAAAACTTCTTTAGCTAATGGAATAGCTCCTACTCCACCATCTTTATAAGCTGTAGATATAGCAAATTTAACTTTTAATTTAGTAACATATTCTTTAACATATGCAATATCTTCATCAGTATCATTATCATACTTATTTAAACAAACAATAATATTTTTAGTAATATTTTTCATTATATTAATATGAGCTTCTAAGTTAGTAATTCCTTTAGTTATATCATCATTACCATTATATTTAAGAGCTTTAATAGTTGTAACTAAAACGGTTACATCAGGACATAAATTATTTAAACGACATTTGATATCATAAAATTTTAAAGCTCCTAAATCACTACCAAAGCCAGCTTCTGTTATACAATAATCGCTTAGAGATAAAGCTGTTTTAGTGGCAATAATACTTGAACAACCATGAGCTATATTTGCAAATGGTCCACCATGAATAATAACAGGATTATGTTCTAGAGTTTGTACCAAATTAGGTTTGATAGCATCTTTTAATAAAACAAGTAAAGAACCCGTAATATTAAAATCTTTAACAAATAATGGTTTATTATCTTTAGTAAATCCAATTAAAATATTATCTAATTTATCTTTTAAGTCGTTGATATCTTTAGCAAGACATAAGATAGCCATTATTTCACTAGCAGCAGTTATATCGAATTTTTCTTGACGTGAATAATTCTTACTATTAATTGTTATATCTTTTAATGCACGATCATTAACATCTAAACAACGATTAAAGACAATACTATTTTCATCAATATTAAATTTATTACCTTGAAAAATATGATTATCAATGGCAGCGCAGATTAAATTATTAGCTGATGTTATAGCATGGAAATCACCAGTAAAATTAAGATTGATATCTTCCATTGGGATAACTTGAGAATGGCCACCACCAGTTGCACCACCTTTAATACCAAATACTGGTCCTAATGATGGTTCACGTAATGAAGCGATAGCATTATATCCTTCATGACATAAAGCATCTAGTAAGCCGATTGAAACAGTCGTCTTACCTTCACCAAATGGAGTTGGTGAAGTAGCTGTTACCAATATTAATTTACCCTTTTTATTACTTTTAACATTTTCATAGTCTATTTTAGCTTTATAATTACCATATAATTCTAAGTTATCAGTTAAATTTAACTTATCAGCTATATTAGTAATATTTTCTAATTTAACACTATGTGCTATTTCAATATCTGTCATTTTTACCACCTAGCTTTAGTATATAATATTTAAAACATTTTATCTACACTTTTAGGTACTTTTCCTTTT
The DNA here is from genome assembly GCA_947632085.1 of uncultured Bacilli bacterium. Taxonomy (GTDB): domain Bacteria; phylum Bacillota_I; class Bacilli_A; order RF39; family UBA660; genus Coprovivens. Next base: position 3,595 of record CANRNY010000025.1, read on the forward strand.
AAGATTGTTTCAATTATTTTATCTTCCTTTTCCTTGGAAACACTCTTCCCTGTTAAACTAGATAAAGTAGTTATAACTTCCCTTAAAGATTCTTCATCCTTTAAATTACCTTGTTGTAATTTAGTAGCTAAAGAAATTATTGTATCTTTATCTACTTTAGTCTTTTTTTCGACTTTAGAAAAAAACTTATCATCAAAATTCATAAAATCACCTACTATATTCTATGAAAAGAATTAAAGATGTTTAATGTATAAATTTAATTAGTTAGGAAATAATATTAATGGTGATATTATGGATAATTTTAAACAGAAAATAGATTGTGCTGTTACTGATTGTGTTCATTGTATTGATGGAAGAAGATGTGCGTTATCACAAATACAAATTATTAAAGATATAAGAAACGAAAATACGATGTATAACACGATATGTCAAAGTTATGAAGAAGAAAAGTAATATTCTTCTTTTTTATAACCCCCGTAATTATAAATGTGGTATATTAATGGCAGAGGTTGAGTACAATGGAAATGGTAAGTATTATGATTAAAAAATATAGAATATGGACGATTGTAACTAGTTTAATATTAATATTAGTCTTAATAATTGGAATACTGATGTTTACCTTAGATGATAAAAAATTTAAAATGGATATGGAAGTTATTAAAGAAGAAAAAAATAACTATAATATAGAAATAAATTATCCAGTATTTAATAATAAAAATGTGAATAAAAAAGTCAATAAAATTATTGATACGGAAAAAGATAATTTTAAAGATAAAATTAAAAATGATGAAGAAGCAAAAAATGAATTAAATATTGATTATGGATATACTTCAAAAGATAGCATTTACTCAATACATATTAGAACTTATTCTTATACAGGTGTAGATAATGAATATTATCATAATGATGAAATGATATATATCAATGAAGAAAATAATCAAGAAATTAAAATAGATGAATTAATTAATGATAAGATTTATGAAGATATTAAAGATGATTGTTATGAATATTTAAATAATAATAAAACGATTAATTTATATGAGGAGAATGTTTTAAAAGAAGCCTTAGATAATTTGAAAGATTTTGCTTTACTCTCTTTTAGTCAAGATGAGATGTATGTAATTATTCCACCTTATAATGTAAGTGATAGTGAAATAGATATAAATATTAAAATAAAATATAATAAAATTAAAAATGATTTAAATAGTGAATACTTTTCCTTTACGGAAGAGGAAGAGGAAGAAGTCGATAATACAATTACAGCAAGAGAAAGAGATTTAAAACAATTTAAAGATAAGAAATTACTAGCTATTACTTTTGATGATGGACCTAATTATAAAGTTACTAAAGGATTAATAGATGAACTTGATAAAAGAAATGCGCGAGTTACATTCTTTATGGTTGGTAATAGAATAACATCACAAACAGAATTAGTTAAAGATATTTATACAAGAGGTCATACGATTGGTTCACATAGTTATGATCATAAAAGATTAACTAAATTAGAAGATGATAAATTAAAAGAAGAAATAGAAACAACAAATGAAATAATTAAGAATATTACAGGTGAAGATGTTAAATTTTTAAGACCACCTTATGGTAGTTATGATAAAGAATTATTAGATAAAATAGATATGACTTTTATCTTATGGAATGTTGATACAGAAGATTGGCAAAGTAGAAATAAAGATAAAGTATGTGAAAATATAATTAATCATGCTAGTGATGGAAATATAATTCTGTTACATGATTTATATCAAACTTCAGTTGATGGAGCTTTATGTGCAATAGATAAATTAAAAGAAGAAGGATATGAGTTTGTAAGTATTGAAGAAATGGCGAAAATTAAAGGTATTGATTTAAAAACTCATACAGCTTATAGATATATAAAAGAGACCACTTAATTAGTGATCTCTTTTGTTATTCTACTTTCTACTCTTAACTTTTGATGTATTGGATACGATAACCAGAGTAATCTTTTTTACCACAATCTTTACCAGAGGTCATAAAACGAGCACCTTCGGTATCCATTCTTTCTAATTTACCATCATAACTATCAATAATTAATAAATCTCTTTCAGTTAAACTTGCAGCATTAGTAACACGAGAATTAAAGCCAACAACAGTTACAAAGTGTCTCGATGTTCCCTTTTTATTACCATTTACTTGAATAACTACAGGGCGACCATTAACTATTTCATTAAATACTTTGGATAAAACATCTTCTTTACTATCATTAACATAAGTAGAAAAACTACAATTACCAGCACGATAGTTGGCACCATCATCAGGAGTAGAAGATGTATTACCAGTATATTGTCCACAGGCATGAACATAAGCGAATCCTAAACATTTATCAGTATATTTAGAAATGTTACTCGCTTGATAGATACCTCTTTTATTAACAAAATTAACATAATCTAAAACTTTTATTTTAGTATTAGCAACAGTAAAGGTGCCACCTAAAGTATTAAGTTCTGTGGAACCGCCACTATTTAATACGGGATCATATGAATAGTTACCAGATGAACTTGATCCACCTTGTGAACCAGATGTAGCGGAATTACTATTATCATTCTTTTGAGGTTTTTCTAATTGAATAGTTAAACACATACCATTTTCATAACGACCATTTTTAGCTTTACAAGCCATTATTAAATCATTTTCTTCAGCTTTTATTTGGGCATCAGAAATACGTTTAATAAAACTAATCATATCGTCTTCGCGAGCAATACTAGCTATTTTATTAACAGCTGATTGAGCTTTACTAACATTAGCTTTTGTAGGATTTTGTTCCATATTATCTAATGCCGAAATAGCTTCAGAAATAGAATCATAATATTTAATGTTTTCAGTAGTAGCATTATCCATACACATTCGAAGTTCATCAAATGACTCCCCTACTAAATCAAAAGTATAACTTAAAATAGTAGGCATAAGAAAAATAGCAAGTCCAGCAATTAATTTCTTGACGGATGTAGAAAACGCTTCTTTTAATTCGTCGGTTTTACCACTTATAACGATTTTACCTAGTTTCATAATAATAGTAATTATAAGAATAATAGGAACAACGATGAAAATAATATTTAAGACATTTTTTAAAAATAAAAATGCTCTTAAGAATGATCCGTATTGGCATAGACTACTTAATTTCATATTTACACCCCTTTTATACTTGTAATGGGTTATTATCGATTTCAATATTCACTTTTAAATTAGACATATATATTTCATCTAATTCTTTTAAAGTATTAAATAAGTTGGGATCTTGTTTGTATTTAATTATTATTTGAAAGCGATATATATTATTTATTTTAAACATTGAAGCGGTTGTTGGACCGAGGATAATACTTGTTTTACTTAGTTTACTAGTTAAATAGTTTTTTACTTTAGTTATTTCTTTAGAAGCTAATTCATAGTCTTTAGAAGCTATTTTAATACTAGTTAAATAGTAATATGGTGGATAATCTAATTTATGACGATTTTCCATTTCATATTTATAAAACTTTTCATAATCATGATTAGCAACACATTTCAAAGTATAATTATCAGGATTCATTGTTTGAATAATTACTTCACCAGGTATTTCACTACGGCCAGCACGACCGGCGACTTGCGAAAGTAAAGCAAAGGTGCGCTCACCACTTCGAAAATCAGGAATATTTAAAGTCGCATCAGCATTTATAACGCCGACTAAAGTTACTAAAGGGAAATTTAAACCTTTAGAAATCATTTGGGTTCCAAGAAGAATATCATATTCATGTTTTTTAAAGCGATTGATGATATCTTCGTGTGAACCTTTATTTCGTGTGGTATCAGCATCCATTCTAATAGTTTTGGCACTGGGAATTAATTTATTAATCTCCTGCTCTAGTTTTTCTGTACCTAAACCATAATCAGCTAAAGATTTTTCGTGGCATTCTGGACAAGTATCACCTTTAAAAACAGTATATCCACAATAATGACAACGTAAATTATTACTAGATTTATGGTAAGTTAAAGTTATATCGCAATGAGGACATTTAAAAGTATATCCACATGATTTACAAGTGATAATAGTTGAATAACCACGACGATTTAAGAGTAAGATAACTTGTTCTTTTTTTATTAAACGATCAATAATTTTATCTTTTAATGAGGAAGATAAAATTACATTACGTTTTTTCATTTCTTCAGTCATATCAATTATTGTTACTTTAGGTAGAACTGATTTACCTATTCTTTTAGGCATACTAAGATATTCGTAAACACCTTTTTTGGCACGAGCCATTGTTTCTAATGATGGAGTTGCACTACCTAGAACTAAAGGAATATGATGATAATGACAACGGAATTTAGCCATATCTATAGCGTGATAACGAGGATTAGAATCTTGTTTATAAGTATCACTATGTTCTTCATCAATAATAATGATGCCGATATTCTTTAAAGGAGTAAAGATAGCGCTACGAGTACCAATTACAATATGAACCTCTCCACGTAATATTTTTAAGTATTCATCATATTTTTCACCATCTGATAAAGCGCTATGAAAAATAGCAACATCTTGCCCAAAACGAGCATAGAAATTATTAATAATTTGCGTAGTTAAAGATATCTCGGGAACTAACATTATAGCTGTTTTATTCATCTTAACTACTTTTTCGATTAATTGCATATAAACTTCGGTTTTACCTGAACCAGTAACACCATGTAAAAGATAAGTTTTTTCTTCATTGAAAAGAATACTATTTAAGGCTTTTTGTTGATCACTTGATAGTAATTTTTTTTCTTCTGTTACTTTTTGATTATTTAAACGATATATTTGTTCTTTAGTTTCTTTTATTAAATCTTCTTCTTTTAAAGATTTTATAATATTTGGTGAAAAAGAACTTTTTAAGACTTTATGATCTTTAAGTAAGATATTTAGAGCTTCGATTTGTTTTTTACGATTTGGATGAGAAACAATATATTCGTTAATAGTGAGTTCATCTTGATTAAGCTCTAAATAAATTAAATATTTAGAATAATTATTTTTTTGCTCTTTAACTTTTAGAGAACTTGGTAACATCGTTTGATAAGCAGCTATTTTCGTACATAATGTCATACTTTGAAGATATGCACCTAGTTTTAGCATTTCATCATTTAAAACTAGATATTTATCAACAATAGAATTAATAGCTTTTAATTCATATTCACTGGTATATTCATCTTTTATATTTGTTACAAAACCATTAATTATTTTAGAACCAAATGGAACTAAGACTTTCATACCTACTTGTAAATCATTTTTTAAAGAATCAGGGATTAAATATGTAAATGTTTTATCAATTGCTTTGGCGCTATATTCAATTAAAACTTCAGCATACATTCAATCACCTTCATATTAGAATTATATCATAAAAAGAAAGAAAAAAAGAGTTAAATGAAAACTCTTTTCTTCTTAAAGTGTGGCACTCAGAATGGTGCAGTATCACTTTCCCTTTTCTTCTTTTTTAATTAGATATTAATCATCTAATATAGAGATAGTGTTCCTATTCTCTATAATAATTATAATACTTGACACTATACTTTTGTAAATAAAAAGAAAAGTATTTACATTATTAATTGTAAATACTTAACGTTTAAGAAATTCTAATTATTTTTCCGGGACGAGAGTCTTTCATAAACCAAGTCATATTTTGTGGACCACCGGTTGAATTACGCCATAGAGATTCATCACCGCAATCATAAGAATAAACATTACCATCTTCTATTACTGCAACGATTGAAACATGACCATAACCGATTTTACCATTGGATGAGACATTAGTTCTAACAACAATATCACCAGGTTTTAATTTATCGACAATATCTTCCCCTGCTGCAACAGGTATTTCCGTCCAACCATATTTACTATGCCAATCAGTTGCCATGAAATTTTTAGTACGATGCTGATTACCAGCGAAATCTTTATAACCTAGTTCATAAAGAACCCAACTAACATAAGAACTACAATCTATATAGTTACCAGTTATAGGAATTTGTTCAGTGTTTTCAGCATTATAAGTAAAATTACCATTTACTACTTGTTTCCAAATTTTTTCAGCGACTGGTAAGACTTTACTTTCGTTAATAGTGGGAATAAAGTTTTCATCGCCAGCGTCACCAACGTTGTTTTGATTGTTTTGATTATTAAATTTATATTCTACAACATAATGCTTTGTAACACTAGGTTCGTATAATAAGGATACTTCAGTATCACTTTCATCCCAACAAGCACTTAAATAATAATCTTCTGGACGTAATTCAGAAAAAAGATAATTAAGAGCTACAGGTAATAAAAAGACAGCAATTAAACCAATTAAACTATTACGGATGCTATAAAATAATTTCTTTTTGGTTTCATCACTGGGATTAATAACGATATTGTAAAAGGCAATACAAAGAGAAATAATAACAATAATAGGAACAATAATACGACATAACTGCATAAATATCTTAAAGAGTTTCATTATAATTAAGATAGATTTTTCACTACAAATGTTATCTTTAAACATAAAATCACTTCTTACTTTTTAATATCTACTTTTTATATATTTAGTAAAAGTTATAGAATTTTCATCGATGTTTACATTATTATTAATACCACTACCTAATTCAATATCAGGTTTTACATTAGGACCATGATAATCAGTACCTCCGGTAGTTATTAAAGCAAATTCTTGAGCTAGTGTTTGGTAATAAGATCTTTGTTCATCAGTATTATTACTATGAATAAGTTCGATACCTTTTAAACCAATACTTTTTAAATAAGCTATTTCCTTATATAATTCCTCATCAGTTAATTTTAATGACCATGGATGAGCTAGAACAGCAATACCACCAGCATTATTAATAAGACGAATTATTTCTTCCTTAGTTAAAGTTTTTTTAGTATCTCTAATACATTCATAAACATAATTTAAATACTTATCAAAGGCCTCATCCATAGTTTTAACATAATTATTTTTAATGAGTAATTTACCTAATTCAGGGCGGCCAATATTACCCTTAGCAGAGAATAAATCATCTATCTCTTCTTTAGTAAAAGTAATATTAAATTCATCTTTTAATATATGTAAATATGTATTTATATTTTTATGAGAAATTAAACGTAATTCTTCTAAAGTTTCATTTAATTCTTGATTATCTAAATCAATATTATAACCTAAAATATGCATTTGACCTTTAGAAACTTTAGTATTCATTTCTACCCCACTATATAAAGTTATATTATCATGTGGGAGAGATACTAACTCTTTAGAACCTTTAATATAGTCATGGTCAGTTATCGCATAGTACTTAAGACCTTTTTGATAAGCGAGTTCTAATAATTCAGCAGGTGTTTTTTCACCATCCGAATAAATACTATGTGTATGTAAGTCAATTTGCATATGATACCCCTTTTCATTTGAATGTTATTTACGATTACGATAAGTTCCCCACCACTTAGGAATGATATCTTTTATTTTAAGAATAGTATTTTTTTCTAAATCAACTAGAATATCGATATTACCATAATCAGGATTTAATTCTAAAAGATATTCTAAAGAACTATCAGAAGGCATAATTATTTCTTCTAATTCATTTAAAACAACAATTTTATCAATTACATATTCATGATCGTTAAACATGCTAATAACAGCACTTTTTTCAGCACTACAACTTATTATTGAATTAGATGTTATACTACTACCATTATATATCTTATTATTATGGCCTAAAATGGCACAAGAAGTATTGCCGGTTGTTATAAAATCTGATATTTCTTTTGATACGATATTCTTCTTAGCTGCTTCATAAAGTTTTAACCAAATACTTTCCATACCACACCTTCTTACTAATGTATTATGATAACATACGAATTATTAATTTACAAACAAGATTATATCGTTTTGCTATATTCATTAGTTATATAAGCAGCTGTTTTTTTACCTTCTTCTTCATTAATCATCGTAAATGATACTGTAAAAGATTCAACCTTTTTAAATTCGCTTTTAGGAATAGTTAAAGAAATAATTTTTTCAGCGCCATGATATACTTCTTCATTTAAATCTTTGTAATCATAAATTTTACCATTAATAAGTAATTTCTTTACAGATAAAATTTGTGTTCTAATTGCACCATAATTCTGAAAATCAAAATAAATATATGTATTATCTTTATCTTCTTGAACTTTATAATAATTAACATTAGTTTGATTTTTTTGATCTATTCGAATTAAACCTTTACGGCTATTGTCAGGAGCTATGTTTTGTGAATTTACTTCGTATCTTTCAACTTTACCTTTACCTGTAGAATCAACACATTTTATATATAGTTCTAAGCGACTAAAAGAAACAATATCTAGAGCATCTAATTCAGTTTGATTAATACGTAAAGTTTGCGTAATACTTTCATATGGATTTAAACTCTTAGAAAAAGTAACTGAAGTATCATAACCATCTACTAAAACTTTTTCTAGATATATAGTATATGAATTATTTTTAGTTTCAAATGTAATATCCATATCATATCCCAAATTACTTTTTTGGAAATTAGAAAAATTAATATTATAACCATATCCGCTTGCTAAATCTTGGTCGACAAAAGATGGTGGAGCATATTCATTTTTGTTTTTTTCTTCTTCATCTTCTTTTTCTTTTTTAGAAGAATCATCTTTAGAAGCTCTTTTTTCTGTTTGCCATGGTAATTTCAATTCAAAACTAATACCATTTTTATAAAAATAAAAAGCACTTCCACCTACTAAGGCAAGAACAAGAATTACAATTATGATAATTCCTACTTTATTTGAAGATTTCTTTTCCATGCGGACAATATTATCATCAGGACCTTGATAATTATAATTATTTCTCATAGTATCGCCCCTTACTATAAAAATATTATACCATAAACTTAAACAATTTATGGTACTTATTTAACTTATATTATATAATAAAAACATAAGGTGAAGAGTATGAAATATATTAGCTATTTATTGATATTATTCTTTTTATTAACTAATATTGTCTTGGCTAGTCAGAATATTGAGGTAAATAATAAAGTAATTAGTTTTAATAATATTGAAAATTACAATTTACAAAGTTTTACAATTGCTGATGATCGAATAATAATTGTTTTAGTTAATTACGATAATAATGCAGGAATAATAAAAGAATATTCGTTAAAAAATTATAAAGAAATAAGAAGTATTAATATTGATTCAGTTGGTCATGCTAATGGTATTACATATAATAAAAACAATAAGCGATTATATATATTACATGCTGATGGGGATGATACGATTTATATATATGATAGTAATACATTAGAATATATAGATAAAGTAAGAGTTAATTTACCTATTAGAAGTATAGCTTATGTTGAAGAAGAAGATAATTATTTAGTTAGAACATATATTATGGGTTATAAACTAGATAATAATTTTAAACTAGTTAGTAAAATGCCGTTTATTAGTAATTTAGTATCTAATTATGATGTAGCTAGACAAGATTGGACTTATTATAAAGGTAAATTGTATTATGCGAATTGGTCATGGAAAAGACTTGGGGGAGATGGTGCTAATATTATATATGTTTATAATATAAAAGGTAAATTATTAGATACTTTATTTACGAAAGATAATTTAGGAGAATTAGAAGATATAGATTTTTATGATAATAAAATGGTTTTAGGATTTAATGGGTATGATGATAAAGTTAATTTTTATTTAGAAGATTTAGTGGAAATTAATGATATAGTTATAGAAGATAAAGAAGAAATAAAAGAAGAAATAAAAGATGAAAATAATAAACAATTTTATATTTATTTACTAGTTATACCTACTATATTATTTATTTTTATCCTTACATTATTTATGATAAGAAAAAGAAAAAAGGCAAAGTAATTATTTGCCTTTTTACATTTGATAGAAGTTAATACGAATATTACGATTATGATCTGATAATAAAATAGCAATAAAGTCATTTAATGATATTTCCAAATGAAAACTATGACGATAATCTTTAGGATTATATGAATCAAAGACCATACATGTTGTTTCAGGATTATAATTAAAGTGACCACTAGTAATAGCATCTTTAATATAATTTAATTTAGTCTTATTAATGTTAGATTCATGACGATTTTCATCTTTAGCATCATTTAATGCTTCACGACGATATTTTATTTCTTTAACTAAATGTTCTAGTTCAGCACAATTACGAGATAAACCAGCACTATTTTCTTCTAATAATTTAAGATTATTTTTAGGTATTAAACGCGTATTATTTAAACATTTATTAATACGACGATTAACACTTACAACCTTTTTATTTAATTTAGATAAATCACTAATAATATTCTTATATTCAGGAGTTTCATAATCAATTATACTAGGTTTTAATTCATTTAAATCTAATAAAGAATAATTAAATAAACGATGAATATTTTCTTCATCATATACATAATTAATATAGAAATTAGATATCGCAAAAGCATTTAATATTTCCGTACGACTAGTACTACTTATAGCATAAGCTTTACGACATTTTTCTAAAGAATAATTTTCTTTATAAGCATGAACTAAACTTCTTAATAATTCATATGTATTAATTAAACGACGTTTATTTTGATTAGCATTACTATTATAACATTTTAAGGTTTCTTCAATATACTCAGTTAAGACTTTATTAGAACCATCTTCGTTATATAATTTTTCAATAGTACTCTTTTCATCTTTAGTAAAGATAGCTGTTTTCTTATTAACAGATAAACAGAAATGTTCTTTAGATAACTTACTATTAAGTTCTTGTAATTTTTTAAAGTCATAACCTTTAATATCATTTAACATATCAATTAAATACTTAATATCTTGATATGATAATAATTTATTATCTTTACGACTTACAGTATATTCATATAATATTATATCTTTAATAAAAGGATTAAATGATTTATGTTCTTCAGGAATAGTTACTGTATAAAAAGAATATGAATCACGATCTAATGATAAGTTTTCATTATTATTCATTGAAGTTATTAAGAAAGAAGCAAATTCAACTAACCATTCAGAATCTACAACTATACCATTATCAAACTTAATTGTATTATTATAATTACAAACATATTCGCCATTAGCTAATGCTAATTTTAAATAATCGATTAAGCTTTCTTCCGTTTTAATAGATGGAACTTGCATTTTAAAATAACTAATACCTTTTACTTTATCCATATAGTATTTTAGTTCTTTTTTATCTAACTTAGCATACTCATCTTTAGTTAAATGTTTGTTATTACTCATAATTTGTAATGAAGTATATAATAAATCTAGAGCAATATAATCAAAATCGGAAATAAATTTCAAATTTTTACTACGATTATTTAATATTTTCTCTATATATATGCCTAAATATTCATTTGATTTAGTCATATTAATAAAAGTATTTAGCTTAGAAATATTAGCTACTAGTGAATTCCCCTTTTTCATATTCTCACCTATTATTCATTATAACATAGTAATTAAAAAGATTAAATAAAAATATTTAATCTTAGGTAATTTTTGCAATTAAATAAAGTCTGGAGATAAATAAGAAAGTGAATATTTACTTTTAATAGTTGCTAATAAATCATTATTTTGGTTTAAAAATTCTTCGATGGTTGCTGGATCTAAATGATTATTAGTTACTTCATAAGATATTCTTTCATTCATCATTCGTTTAACAGCTGTTATTAAAGATAATAAGTTTTCAACTTTTATATTTAATGATGAATCGTTTTTATTAAGTAAATCAAGAATTTCATGAGCAGATACATTTATAATTTGACTGCTAAAAACTAAGTAATAATCAAGATTAGAGTAATATTCGATAGCTAAATGGATGGGATTGATGTTTAAATCACTTAATAAAGAACGATGAAAATTTTTTAGATAAGTGTTTCTTAAAATTAATAAATCAGTTTCATAACGATTAATATCCATTAAATTACTATTAGCTTTTTGTTCTGTATATAAAAGATTATTAATGAAGTTAGTATCAGTTATAGTTATCATACCAGTTGATTCATAAAAACTATTAGCAAAACTTATTTCTTTGATTTTATTATTTATTTCGTCTAGTATGGCAAGATATAGTTCTTGATAAGCTTCTTTTGTTTGCGGAAGAACTAATTTTTGATAAGCAGTAGTTGTAAATGCAGGGAGAGTTTGTTCTTCACTACTTGAAATAATAAAATCAGGACTTTTAATAAATTCAATTAAATTTGCTTCATTTGAATTATATGCTTCCATAATTATCTACCTTTCTAAAAAAACATTATCATTTATTACTTCAATACCATTTTCTTTTAATAATTCAGCTGTTATACCATTTCCTGATACTAATTTAGAAGTAAAAGTACCATCATAAATTTCACCATAACCACATGAGGGACTTTTAGCTTTTAAGATAGCTTTTTTAATACCTAGGAGTTGACATAAATTTAAAGCTTCAGTTGCGCCTTTTACAAAATTTATAGTAACATCCTCACCTTCAATATTAATAACTTTTTTATTATTTATTTCAGAAGCTGGTCGAGGCGTTGGAAGTCCTCCTGCTATTTCAGGGCAGAAAGGGATTATTTCTTTATCAGCTAGTTTCTTTAATAATTCTTCTTTATAATTATTACCGCCATTATATTTACAATTTACTCCTAATAGGCAGGCACTTACTAAAACTTTCTCTTTCATATATTCCCCTACATTTCAAAAAATCAATCAGGTGATTGATTTAAATTTATAATCTAATTTCTTTTTTAATCATTTTAACAACGACACGGAATAATATATAATACAATAAAAGCCATACAACAATAGATAAAGATACTAAAATATATAAACTTTTATGAATACATAATATAACATCTAGAATCATAATAGAAGTTAATAAAGCAGTAAAAATACCAATTAAAACATATTTACAGGTACGATTAATGAAAGCAAAACATTTTTTTAATCCATTATTAACTTCACTATTATCGTTACGACCAAATATCATAGATATTATAACAAAAATACTTTTGATAAAATTAACAATGGATAAGGTTGCCAATAAAAATAGTAAGGGAATAGTTATAAATAAATAATAAAAGTGTAATTCTAGAAGAAATTTATAAATAATAAATATTCCAGCAACATAAAATGCAATACTTATAATATAAATAAATAAACTAAGACCACGATGTTTTTCTAAATCCATTTTTTATCACCCTATTATACTCTATTATAAAAATATTATATCACATTATGATAAAAATTTTACAAATGTTTTATTAAAGATTCATAAAGAAGGTCAACTATATAGTTTGAAGGCTCTAAATCATACTGTTCTATTAGGTCTTCAATAATATGATCATTATATTCGGCATCTAGGTATTTAAAAATTGATTCTTTTTGATTATCTAAATCAACTAAATAGTTTTCAGTATATAAATTATCGATGATTAAAAGTGGTAAGTCTCCTACCCAATCTTTAAAAGCAGTTAAAATTTCTTTAGTACTATCTTTATAAGTAAAGGCTTCTTTATCATAAGAAATTAATTTTTTAAAGTCTTCTAAAGCAATTAAGTCTTCACGTAAACGATAGTCAAAACGATCTATTAGATTTAAGCCTTGTAATTTAATGGCAGATAATTGAATAATATCCCCTTTTTCTTTACGTATGGCAGTAGGAATTATTTCTAATATAATATAATTGTCTTTTTGTAAATTCATAAATATCTCTTTTCTATGATTAATATTATACTATATTTTCTTTTTTTAAATTTTTTATTTTAATTTAATTAATTATGTTTTATAATTAGTCTAGAAAGGCTGTGTATTATATGAATAAATTTTGTCCTAATTGTGGCAAAGAAGTTGCTGAAGGTTCACAATTTTGTGATAACTGTGGGGCGCAAATAAATGCTGGTCAACCAACACAAGCGCCTGCTGGTCAACAATTTCAACAAGTTCCACCTGTAGGAACTGCACCAAAGTCTAAATTATGTGCAGGTTTACTTGCTATATTCTTAGGTTCACTTGGAATACATAATTTTTATTTAGGTTATACAGGTAAAGCTATTGCACAATTACTACTTACATTATTAACTTGTGGCTTTGGTGGTTTAATTTCTGGAATATGGGCTTTAATTGAAGGAATTCTTATTTTTACGGGTTCAATTTCAACTGATGCTAATGGAGTTCCACTAGCTCAATAAAACTTACGAATGTAAGTTTTTTTATTTCACAATAAAAGATACTCACATGGAGTATCTTTTTATAGTTAGTTCGACATAATAAAACATAAATTAAAAGTAGCATTCTATAAAATTATTATAGAATCCTCTCTTTCTTTTTAATTTTTTTTGATTTTTTATTTTTTTATTTATTTTTTAAGAATTGTTTAATTTTGTAAATCTAGGTGAATAATATAAATAATTAAGATTAAACATATATTAACAAAAGTGATGGTATAGTATGAAATATATGAATTATCTACAATTATTAATATTATATTTTACCAACTGCCTGTCCATTCAACAATGGCAGTTCCAATAGTATCATAGTAAGAATCAACACTTGAATCGTGAATGATTCCTCCTGTATTAACGTTAAGTTTTTTTGCGTTTGTTTCAGATATTGTTTTAACGGCATGCGCGTAGTCACCCGCAGCAATTTGATTTTTAACAGTCGTTGAACTACTCTTTTGGACATCAAAAGCTAGGTACTGTGTTAAATATGTTAATGTACCATCTATAACTTTAAAAACCGCTGCTGTACCATTTACACCAGTAATGGGTGTGTACCCTGCGCCGTCATAACATTCGCCATTACCACGGCAAAAACTTTGATTAAATTCAATACCGCCGTATGGTTTAACTGAAGAATAGTGACCAATTGCAATAATATCATGACTACGAACTTTGGGAATATTTTTCCATGTTAAATCAACACGATAACGATAATGAGAACCATCTTTTGAAAAAGTCGTTCTTAATATCTTGTAATCTGTTTCAACAAATGTTGATTCATTTAATTCATATAATTCGTGCATATCAACATTATTATATTCTTCTTCGGTAATTTCAGTAGTAAATGATGTTACTTCAGGTGAAATAGTAGCAGTAATTTCCGAAGTATTTCGTATAATGGTAGTTTTATAGTACTTTACTGTTTCACCAAGTATTTCATCATTTAATTCAACCTTACCTACTGGTAGATTGCTTTCTGCAAAAACCATTAAAGGCATTATTAAAACAAAAACAAAAAATAACTTAATATACTTCATTTACGACAGACTTCCCTCCTTTCCATTTATTCATACTAACATGTAAGCATCAAGAAGCGGTATCGCTCTTTTGGCGAGTTACTCGTTATTTTGACGAAATAACACTTTTTTAATAATTTAAAAAGTTTTTACTAATTTTATCTTATATGTTATTTCTTTAATATTATTTTCGTCTTCTGAATTAACTAACTTTAATTCTAATTTATTAAAATCTAGTTTATCCATCACTTGAATTATTTGTGATTCGACATTATCAACAATTATAGCATTATCCTCAATAAGTATTTTTGAATCTTTGATATTTTTATATAATAAAATTTTCTTATTAGAAAAATTTATATATAGTTTCATTTGGTTGTTATCATTAATGAAATCATTATCAACGTTTAGTAAACTTAGTCTTTTTATAATTAAATATTTAGCTGTTCCTTTTTCAATAAGATAACCTTCAATATTTAAATTTTTGTCGTCACTAGTTATTTTATAGACGTTGACATCAGAAGAAGCTATTTCGTTAGTTGAAGAAGATGAATCGTCTAGGGACTTAGTGATAGTAAAGACAGAGATAGATGAGATGATAATAATTATAAGTATTATAAAAATAAATAGGTATTTAGGGATTGTTACTAATTTAGGAGATTTTTCTTTATTAACTTGAGGAGGAGTTACTACTGGTTCAGGTGCGAGAATACTTATCGGTTCTGGAGGAATAATTTTTTCGTGACGTTTACCTTCTAATAGTTCATCAACTGTAACACCTAGAGCTTTACTTAAAGAAATTAAAATTGTAATATCTGGTAAATAGACACCACGTTCCCATTTAGAAATAGTTTTATCATCAATATCTAATAGAGAACCTAATTCCTTTTGGGTAAGATTTTTCTCTTTTCTTAATTCTTTTATAAAGTCACCAATATTATTATTCATAGTTATCAACCCCTCAAAAAATAATTAATTGTATTATAATATGAAAAAATTGGTAAATTTATAAGTTATGGCTATTTTGAAATATAAATATTACATATAAAAAGTGCTCATTTTGAGCACTTAATATACTTTTTCAATATCAATTATATTATTATCAGTTTCATAATAACCTATTTTTATTTTATCCCCTACTTCAAGTAAAGGTAGACGATCACTTAAGGTAATTGATGCTTTATAAGTTTTATTTTCGGTTGATAGATAATAATAAGTATAGCCACCGATTATTCCAGTATCTATTTTACTAATGGTTATTTCTTCAATCTTTAATTCGTCATCACTGGCTTCTTTTTTTATGGCTTTTAAATAATTATCTCTAGCTGTTTCAATACCTTTAGAAGAATCAGTTACTACTACTTTTTGATAGTCTTTAACATCGACAAAACCATACATTTTAACTAGGCCACTAGAATCTTTTAAACTAACTAAATATGTTGGTTTACCTTTTAAATTAATTAATAATGGGAAGGTTGACGTGTAGCCCATATCTTGAACTTGACCTTCAGCACTATTCATAGCACTATATTCTTCAGCTCCAGGAACACTATAATAGGTAGTTTTACCAGTTCTCATATTAGTTAATATAAAACCTAAATTAGATTCATCACTTACAACACTAGTTATACCAGTATATAAGTAAATATCATCATTCATTGCTAAATAATTATAACCTTCAGTAGTATTAACAACATCTTTTTGACCAAATATACTATTGAAGAAACCATTTTTATAATTGCCCCAATCATCAACTTGTTCAATTACTAAAGATGCAGAATAAGCAATATCAACCCAAGAAGGTATATCATCGTTTTTATATTTTTCTGATTCACCGGTTATAGGATCAAAGATAATAACTCCGGTTACTTTAGCTTTTAAACCAACGGCTGTATAACTAATTGTGGGAATTATATAATATGGATTACCTTCGTTATCTATTTCAAAAGATATTTTACCAAAATTAGTTGTAGGATATTTAAATCTTAATATACGTTCTAGTTTTTCATTAAATAAAGCACTTGATGAATATTTCATTCCTTTATCAAGACGAGTTAATTTAGATTCACCGGTTACACTATCAACGGTAATATAACCAACAATACCTTCTTTACGATTAGTAAGCCATTTAATTGGATCAGCATACTCTAATGGTGTAACACGTAAAATAGAATTATTATAGTTAATTTGGGTATATAAATCAGAAACATTAAATTGACTTACTAGTTCACTTACTTGACCCATGACACGATCACCTAATACTTCTGATGAAGTACGATCTAATAAAGGTAAATGTTTAAAGTCAACTTCATCTATGTCTTCGGTAAAATTACCACTTTCATCAACACTAATTCTTTGTTGGTAGCTTTTAGCATTAAATAAGGGAGAACAAAAGAAATTAACGATAAGAATTAATAAAAAGACAGAAATAATACCAAATATTGTATAAGTTAAAGATTTTGGTAAAAAGTAATCTATTCTTTTGCCTTTTTTAAATAATTCAACTTGATTATTAGTTATAGTATCTAAGAAAGCATAGATAAGAGCTATGAAGGCAATAAAGATATAAAAGCCGATATTATTTAAGTTAATTGCTGGTAAAGTTATGTAATAAATTATAAAGCCAAGGATTAATGTAATTATGATATTTATTATTTTTTTTGTCATATTATCACCTATTTTTATTTTACCATAGTTTATTTGGTTTTGATTTATTTTCTTTAATAAAATATTCGTACTTTATTTTTTGATATTCTGATAAGTTAGCTGCTGCTAAAAGAGTTTTATCATCAATATTTTGAAGTTTAGGATGCTTTTGTAAAATAACTACAAATTCAGACCATTCAAGTGGCAAGCATTCTTTATGTGATAAAAGAAAATCAACAATGATGCGCCCTATTTTTCTTAATTCAATGGTTCGAGTAGTTTTTTCAACGATGTCTATCGGCAAACCACGTAATTTAAGTAAACTAATATTATGTTCTAAAAGTGTATATTGATTAAATAAAGCATAATAATTAAGTTCTTCTATATTATAATGTTCATCTAATATAGTAATACCATTAGTTAAAAGATAATTAATTATATCTAGTAAATCCATAGAATATATTTGTTCTTTTAAAGTAACAATTAAAGCTTCCATTAGAGAATGATAATTATATTTAGAATCGCTATTATGGAGAGAAAGAAAATAAGAATTGATACTTTCTGAATTAGATAATTTATTATATAAATCAGTTAATTCTAAGATGTTTTTTACGGCATAAGCTTTATTATCAATAATAATTATTATACCAGGTTCATCGTTCATAATATTATATTTTAAAAATTCAGCTTTGTATTTATTATGTAATTTAGTAAGAATATTATTCACATTATCATCTTCAATATAATATTCTACATTAGCAATTAAAGTAACTAAGTCTTTTAAAACATCTAAAGAACCTTTTTGGGCATAATAATCATAATTTTGAACATAGAAATTTTTGGCATATAAAAGACGATGACGACCATTTTTTATTTCATATTTATTATGTGATTTACGAACAACAATATTATAAGTATTTTTGATAGCTTGCAGATTAACATATGGTGATGTACTTATCTTCTTACGAGTACCATTATAATCTAGGGCACCATAAATTAAGTCAACATCGTAATCGACATCACCAGTTAATTCTTCGTTACTATAAATAAAGTCAGAATTTATAGGGAGATGTTCATATCTCGAATAAAAAACATAATATTTAGATTGTGGTAGTTCTTCGGGTATTGGTAATGATGGTTTATTTAATGAACAGATATTTTGTAAAGTATATAAGGTTGGTAGTTCAATATATGCTAATCCTCGTGGAGATATAGTTTTTTCAATCATATTTGATTTAGGTGTAAGATAGTTAGGTATTACAACAAGAAGTGGTTTTTGACCAATAAAGGCATTAAACCATCTTTTAGCTTTTCGAGCGTTAGTTGCATAGGTATCTTCAGAAATATTACTAAGACGTTTTTGTAAAATAGAATAATAATAGGCTTTTTCACTTTTATCATATTGTTGTGGTTCTGTTTTAGGATATTTTAAAATACTTTCAAATAAAATGTTTGGGTATGTTAAAGAAGTTAATAGAGCTTTATGAAGATCAGAATATATTTCATCGTTGTTTTTATTACTATGTTTATTAATTGCTATATCTTTTTCTACTTCACTTAAATCTAAGAAAAACTTAGGTGGATGAATTGAAGTTGATTGTAAACCATTTATTTTAATATTTTTTTTAAGATATGAACTAGTTGGATAAAAGGAATATTGGTTAGGTGTTAAAGAACTAGTATTTATTTTAGAAAAAAGAGATAATACATTATCAGTAACGACAAAATCATTACTATGTAAATAGTAATTGATTATTTTTATTATATTTTGAAGAAGTATTGATATATCATTATTTGAATATGTACATAAAGATACTAAAAAAGGATGGTTATTTAATAAACCATTTATAATTTCTACTCTTCTTTTTAAACTAGTTTGGTTAGTAAAATGTTCCACAGAATATATCCCTCTTTATGGGATGATATTATACTATATAATTAACTTTTAGTAAAATTTAGGCTTTAGAAACAAGCTGATTTAATTCATATATTTTAGAAGAAATACTATTAACTACTTTAACGTGATTATCGCCAGTATTTTTTCTTTCTTTAGTTAAAATAACAATGATATATGGATTATCACTATTATAAATGCCAACATCATGATAATAAGCATCTGTTAAACCATATTTATGTAGGAATGTAATATTAGAATCTAAATTTAGATAATTAGCATAGTCATTATTAAAATAAGAAGCTAATTCTTCACCATTATCTAAAGTATTAATTAAAAGATATAAATGAGTTAAAAATTTTAATTGGCTTTTAACATTGGTATTACAAAAATGTAATGAGTTACATGTAGTTAAAGGAGCACCTATTTGATTAGCATATTCTTTTAATTTCGTAAAACCAATATTTTTTACTAGATATTGATGAGCATTATTATCAGATACAGTTATGGCTTTTTTGACATTATTAATCATTTGTTCATCAGTTATTTTGTTTTCATAGACATACATTGCATCTAAAGTTTTAATTAAACTAGCACCAAAATACTCTTGATTAAGATTATAAGTATATGTAAAATCGTTATTAATATTTATATAGCCAACACTGACATGATATTTCTTTAAATAATTATCTAATTCAGTTAATTTAGATTTTATTTGTTCATTATCTGTTTTAGTTGTTTCGTAAGTAAGATTAGCAAATAAAGGTTTAACTGTAACATTTCTTGATACTTCGGTTTTATTGTGGTTAGAGTTTTCAACAGTATAAGTTATTTGATAAGTACCAGGTGTTTTGTTATCTAAATTAGATTTTATAGCGACTTTGGCTGTTAAATCACCATCTATTTGATCAGTTGCCGTAAAACCAGGTTCATTATAAGAAGCAAACTGATTTAAAGTGATATCATCACCTTTTAAGATAATATTTGGTTTATGATCTTCAGTTTCAATTGGTGTTTCTACTTCAGGATTAGTATTTTCTAAAGAAGGCTTTTTATATAAGTTAGTATTTAAGATAACTAAAAGAAATAATAAAATAATAATGACATTAATCGTTATAATATAAATAATAGCTTTTTTTAATTTTTGCATTATATCACTTCCTAAACAAAAAGATAAGTTGATTTAAGAACATAAATCAACTACATATTCAAAAATATCTGAATTATAAACGTAAATAGCTTCAGTATCGCCACGATAAACTAGGCCATCATTTCCATCAAAAGCTATATAATCATTACCTTTAGTAATACGATAAGTTCCATTAATTGTATAGCCAGGAAATTTATCTTCATCAGTTAATGATTTAATATTATTAAATTCATTGTTTATATTTATAAGATCCTCTGTTGTTATTTGGCATTCACGATATTCTTGTGTTTCACCATCATCATAATGTTTATAAACTTTTATTTCTGAAGCACTTTGGGAATTGTTTTTAACTGAATTATTAGAAATAATAACTACAAAACAAATAGTTAACATTATGGCACCAATAACTAAAGCAATTTTAATTTCATTATTATTTTTCATTGTTATCACCTATTTAAGTATAGCACATATTATGTTTTTTGTAATATTTTTATCTTAGTTTTAGAACGCAGAAACGCTTTACGTGGCTAGTTCGTATATTATGAATAATTGAATTTTATATATTTGGTAATAACTGACTATGTCATAATATATAATTTAATCTTTTTTAGTTTCTTCTACTAAAATAGATATTTCTCTTAATTTATTTTCTAATAGTTTTTTATCTATTAATTTTAATTTATATTCTGCAACCAATGTTGGAGACATTGTCCTACTCATTGCGTATTCTACTACTTTTTCATCTTTATCAGCACATAATATTATTCCTACACTTGGATTTTCATTATTTTTCTTTTCTTGTCTATCTAAGGCTTCTAAATAAAAATCCATTTTGGA
>CANRNY010000026.1 GCA_947632085.1 uncultured Bacilli bacterium
TACCTTAAACTCTTGTATTTACTTACCAAAATAGTCATTTCTTCTATTTTTGGATTTAACCGATACCTCCATGTCCACTATCTATTACAACCTTCTTCATAGTCTTCACCTCATTATAATCTATGAAAAAAATTAAACTTTGTTCTGTATTTTTATTAATATAACAAAAATTAATATCTTAGTTATTTTAACAAATAATTAAAAAAGCGGCAAAAAAGCAGCAAAAGCGGCAAAAAAGCAGCAAAAAGCAGCAAATTTATTTTACTTTCCAACACGATCCGCCTGATTTTGCATCATTATAAATCTTTCCCTCTTTTTTTAAAATATCCAATAAGTATCTTACTCTACTAATTTTATTCTTACTATCTAATGACTTAGGAAGTTTATCATTTAATAAAGCGATTATTTCTTTTCTGCTTGCTGAACCATATTCATTCAAATATTTCATTATTATTTCCTTGTAAAAATCATTTTCTAATCCTGAATTATACACATACTCTTCCTTATTTCCTGTTATTTTAGCTATATCAGACGAAATATAAACACTAGGATATCTTCCTTCAATTAAGTTATCTTTTCTTAAATAATCACTTTGTTCTTTAGTAATTTCAAAACCTTTTTGTACTCTATCAAGTAACATAATTTTATCTATATCTAAGTTAGTCTTTTCAAATAATATTTTACTATATTTTTCATCTATTATTTTACCATATAAAGTAACTTTTACACGGTTGTCTTCACTCAAATCATAATCAGGCATAGGAAAATACCTTTCTTTTTGAATATTATATATTCTTCTAATTCCACTACCCACAGTATCAATCATATTTAAATTAACCATAGCATTAGCTAAAAATTGATTTCGATAATATGGAGATGAAAAACCATCTTTTAAAACATTTTCAATTGTTTCAGGAATAAAATTACCCTCATTTGTTATTATCAATTTATCTTTAAATTCCATAACATTTATATTTCCATGTAGTTTATAATTTTGATGAACGATACAATTATTAATTAACTCACGAAGAATATAGTTATCATATTGATCTACTTCATTTGGAAATAAAGTATTATCGTTGACCATATACCTATATCTCAAATTTCGTATTTTAGATTTTAATTTTTCTACATTAATAATAAATGGTATACCAAAATGCTCATAATCAATAACATTAAAATCATCATAAAGTTTCCAAGTCATTTTTGGTGTATAACCATTCATTAAATAATCATCATCATTCTTACCTAGCAATAACATACAAGCCATAGTAATTTTATTATTTAATGTTAATTTTGCTTTATTTAAAAAATCAATATCAGATAAATTATCTATTTCATCAGATATACTTTTTCCTTTATATTTAACTTTAAATTGTTCTCTAGCAACTATAATCGCATCCTTATCTAAATTATCTATTGTAGCATCTTCAATTACTTGTCTTGACCAATCATAATTAGCGGTTGCTTTTATTTGCTCAATTTTATTTGCTGTTAAAGGAGCAATTGACTCACCATTTCTACCATATGGAAAGCCTTTCCAATTAATTGGAGTACCGGAAGCAGCTGGAACTTGAAACATAATTACTCGATTATTATCTCTTGTAAATTCATATATTTCTATAAATCCAATATTGTCCGTTGTATTATCAGAGATTTGTTTCTTCACTTTATTAAAATTATTATCACTATAAAAATTAGTATTAGTTAATTTATGAGTCTTATCATCAACACCAAAAATTATCCAAGAATATTGTTTATTTTTTAAATTTGCTTCATTACCTAAAGCAGAAAAATATTTACCTAGACTATCTATATCAAAATTATTCTCTGCTTTTTTAAATTCCACACATTCGTTCTCCGGATTTAATAATAGCTCATCTAAAATTTTATTTAACTCATCAGTATTTTTGTACAAAGCAATCACCTCTATCTTTTATTCTACCACACCTTTAATAATTATAGTGACATTTGATAATTATTGTTAATAATTTCATAACATATTTTTCTACATTTTTTAGCAACTTCATTTCTAATAACAATATTTTATATAATAATACTAATAACATAAGTTTTATCGACTCGTTTTTAACTCTAATCTTATAACTATTTAAATCTATTTGACTTTTAATTATGGCAAATTCGCCATAATTAAAACTAGAATTATGAAAATACTCATAACTTTTCTTATATTTTTGCATAACAAAAGATACTTTTATCAAGTATCTTAAATTCATATATTTACTTACCAAAATAGTCACATTTGGATTTAATCAACATTCATCTTAAAAAGGACATAAGCAATCCCAACAATAAGACCACAAATAAATGTTATTATTAACGTTAAACTTAAAGTATTAATAAAACCGCCATTATCTGTATTAGGTTGTTGATTATTCTTTTTTACTAAAACAGGTCCTTTAGTCTGCTTTTTATTAGCGTTAGGATTATTCATAGCTTCTACTTTCTCTACATTCGCTGCTATTCTTTCTCTCTTTTCTTCATTAGTTGTTGTTTTTTCTTCTGTAAGCTGTGTAACCATACCTCTTATTTCGCCTTTACTATGACAACCTATATCTATTGCTGTACTAATAGATTCTCTTGCTCGTTCTAAAGCAGTTTGTTGACTCAATAAAGTATCACTAGCATGTTCCATTGCTGCTTTAACTCTATCTAATTGAAATTTCTTTTCTTGCGTAGATAACACTGTACTACTAGATATCTTTTCAACTTTAGCCATTGCTCTTTTATCTTTATCAGAAGCTTTCGCCGTACAATCATGTTAAACACCACTAATTACTTGATCACTTAGGAAAACGAAATCACCAGGGTTAAAACTTTCATCTGGTATTCTACTAATTACTCCATCTGTAATTTGTGAAATCATATGTGTTTCATAAGTTAATGCTTTTTCTTGACCAATAGCAAACAATTCATTTAATTTTGGATTTTTCTTACGTGCTTCAACTGGATCATAATCAGGTTCAACAAATCTTAAACCTTCTACACCAATAATTCTATCAGCTTTCTGTTTATCTCTAACCATACTACTAAATTGTTATGGTGTATGAGCATCAACTCCATATAACACAGATACTCCTGTTTCAGCTGCTATTTTCCAAAATTCAGAATATGGATATGATATTTGACCATCCTGCATAACCGCATTTTTATTAATCCCACCAAAATTAATCTCCAAAGGAATTCCAATCTCTTTAGCTTTCTCACATATCATTCTACTTGCAACTACTGCATTTCTCATAAACAATTCTCTTGCACTTTCAGTTTCCATACTATCTCTAAATTGCATAAAGATATCTGGATGTGCAACAATATCAAATATACCACTTTCCATCGCTTTGCAAACCATATTAGCATATTCAATAGGATAATTAGGATTGTTCTTTTGTTGTACCATTTGCATTCCTTTTGGTACAAAATGTTGTCCTAATATCATATAATCTACTTTTTTTCGTAGTTCACCTAAAAATTGTTCTTTCATAGGATCAAACTCAGCTTCAAAACCACATATAATTTCCATATCAGGATTATCTTGTTGTAATTGACGGATAGAAGCAACATACTCATCAACATAAGAAATATGCATTCGTTGATTTTCATCTTGATACTCTAATTCTGTTACAGGTACATGGTCTGAAAAACCTAATCTTTTAATTCCATTCGCTTTTGCATACTCAACATATTCTCTATCAGATGAAACACCAGCATGACCACATCTATTAGTATGAGTATGATAATTAAAATTTTGAAATTCCCTTTGTTTCTTTAAACTCTTAGCTTTAGATTCCATACTTTCCGTAAATGCTCCACCATGTAAGCCTTCAATTGGTTCTAATCCTCTTGCCATACGTATTTCATTTTCTAAAAATACTCTAAAGTTTTGTTTATCAGTCTTACTCCAAATTGTAAATCCTCTAATATGACATTGTTCTCTTAATTCTTCAACACATTCATAAACTTCATTTATTTTTTTCTGTCTTAACTGTTCAATTTGTTCATCTGTTAAACTTTCAATATCACTAGTCATAGCTAAATCAAATTCTGTAATTTCTATCGGTAAACCAAACTGACTCATATTAATAATCATCTGTCTTATTTCTTCTTTAGATAAATCATTATCAATATGCATTTGTGTACCAATACTATCAATTAACTTAACTCCATGCTTTTTTTCATATTCTTGAATTTGTCTAATAATTTCAATTGTAGCGGGTATTTTTCTAGGATCTGTTAAATAATCATCATTATACATAAAATCAATTGTTGGCATATTTCTTCTTGCTACTGCTATAACATCACATAAGTCTTCTATATCTAAATGTTTTAACCAACCGGATTTAACATTATCAAAATCTTCATATAAACTGCTATCTTGATTAATACGACCTCTATTAACATACGGAGTATCTCCTGGCATTGCATGTCTATTTAATAACTCATTAAATACATCAACACTTCTAACTACTTCTCCATATCCATTTTCCATTACAAATCTTGTAGTAGCATCAACATAGCTTAGTAATTTTTGTTTTACTAAACTTCTATTTTGTTCATTTTTTTCTAAGTTATATAAAGAATCTGGACAATCCATATAGAATAATAATGTATTTAATCTTACTTGTTTGCCTAAGCTTTTCGCAAAATCTAAAGCTTTTCGCAAATGTTCAAAATCAAAAGTTCCATCTTGTAAAACAATTTTTCCATATTTAGCTTCTTCATCTATTGTTAACGAATTATAATTATTTCTTATTTGTTCTATTAAATTTCTAGATGCCTCTAAAGTACAACTTTTTATTCCTGTTTTTTCAATCGGCGAAAAATCTCTAAGTGTTTCATAGATTGTATGAATTTTATCTTGACTAAATGTTTTACTAAATCTTTCTATAATTTGATCAATACTAGTTGAACTGGATATTATATTATCTATCATTACTGATTCTTCATAAGTTATTTTTCCAGATGCTTTTAAATATTCTATTTTCTTAGTTATTTCAATTTTTCTATTTTTTATATATTCATTTCTAGATATTAATGTTTCAAGATATAAATCATAAACTTGTTGTCTTACTGCTTTAAATTGTTCTTCTGTTAATTCAGTATAATCTAAAGGAAATGTTATATTTGTTATTCTCGATAAAGCATATCGTAACTCTTGTAAATTATTTGCTCCAGCAATCATCATTAAATCAATATCTTGATTATTTAAAGTAATCCCCGTATATTGAAGTGGTAAATCCTGTAAGTCTTTCATATCTTCTATTTTTATTTGTTCTTGTTGTCTTTTATTAAAATCTTCTATAAGACCAGCAGTTAATGCATCTATCTGTCTTACAACTTCTTCAATCGGATCACTACTATCTAAATATCTATTAATAACACGATTTATTTGATCATCAGTTAATTCAATACCAAAAGATTTTAACTTTTCCCTTATATTTAAAATATAATTTTCTATATACTTATTTCTTTCTTCCATTAATATCATTTCCTTATATTATAAAAATTATAACATAAGATAAGTAAAAAAATAATATAACCCAAATATTATTTGATTAACATAAATTATCTAATTACATTATATTGAAAATAAAAATAATAACTTTTTTGAATCATAATACTGAATTTTACTTTTTCAAAAGAATATAAAATCATAATATGATATACTATATTACGAGATATGAGGGAAAAAAATGGAAAATATTGAATTAGTAATATCTGAAGGAATAAAAAAAGGTAAATGGCTTGATATTTCATATGTTAATAATCAAAAAGAAACAACATTTTATTGGATTGCTATTAAAGATATTGATTTAAAGAATAAAATTCTATTTGTTTCCATTTTTAATGCCCAAAAATCACTTAATAGTTTAGATGCTAAAATAAAAGTTGAAAACATTATATCAGCAAAAATACTAGAATTTACAACCTATGAAACACCAATCGAATTAATTAATAAAATTGAAAAAAATCGTGAAGATGCTAAATGGTTAAAATTTGAATCATTTAACAATAATATTTTAAGATATTACCTAAAATGTAATGAATTAGATAATGATCCATACCAAAAAGATTCTTTTCTCATAAATGGAATAGATAAAGAAGTTTTATTAAAACAAAAACAAATCATACTAAACGAAGAACAAGAAAGACAAGTAATTGACTATATAAAAAAATATGATGCAAATAAAATAGAAGGAGAACTTAATAATCTCATTTTATCTTTCCTTTCTATAGATGAATTTGATAAGAAATATGTTGTTCTATATTATGATATTAGGTTTAATCCTGCTAATAAAAAATTATCAATCAACAATATTCCTCGTATAAATCAAAATTTTTTAATCGAAAATAAAAAACACTCACTTAGTTCATATATAGATATAGATCCTCAAGAATTCGCATATAATATAACAACTAAAACAAATGAATATTTAGCTAAATATACAAATCTTATTAGATATAATTTAAAAAGTACCGAAATGATTAATCAATTACCAGAATTCATGATTTTACAAAGAAATATTAGTGCTAATCTAGCTGCAACA
This sequence comes from uncultured Bacilli bacterium, assembly GCA_947632085.1. Lineage (GTDB taxonomy): Bacteria > Bacillota_I > Bacilli_A > RF39 > UBA660 > Coprovivens. The sequence continues at coordinate 6,567 of CANRNY010000026.1, forward strand.
TATAATATTATAGAAGGAAAGATGCAAAACAACACTCTAGACTATCCTTTAAAAGCTTTTTTTGGTAACGCAAACAGATTTGGAGCAAAAAGAAAAGAACCAAATATAGTAATCTATGACGAAAAAGTAAATATAGATCAAATGAGAGTTATTTATAATACAATGAAATATCCTATTACATATGTACAAGGTCCTCCTGGAACAGGAAAAACACAAACTATTTTAAATGTTGTTTTAAGTGCTTTCTTTAATTCTAAAACTACACTAATATGCTCTTCAAATAACAAACCAATTAATGGTATCATAGAAAAATTAACTTTTTCTTATAAAGAAAACAATGACATACCATTTCCATATATTAGATTAGGAAATACTAACGAAGTAGCCAAATCGACTCTAAGAATATTGGATTTATATGATTTTAATTATAAAATGGAACCTGATGAATTCAAAATAAATAAAATTAAAGATGCTACAACAAAAGAAAACAAAGAATTACTAGAATGTTTGGAAATATATGAAAATAAAAAAGAATTAAAAGCAAGAATAAATAGTGCTAAAAAGCTTTTTGATTCCATTGAAAATCATTCAAATCATTTATTTCAAAACATTGAAATACAATTAAAAGAAATGATAAAGCAGTATAATACAATGCCAAAAATTACAAATGAAGATGTTTTAAAATTAGTAACATCTGTATCTGAAGATAAAAAATTTAAACAATATATGTACTTTGAATCTATAAAATATATCAAAAAATTAAAAACACCAAAGTATCAGTCATTAATTGAAATATGCAAGATTAAAGATGAAAAAAATAGAGTGAATTCTTTCAATAAATGGTGTAGCAAAGACAACAATATAAAACTATTAGAATCAGCTTTTCCAATAATAATTACTACTAACATATCATCATCAAGACTTGGAACTGCTAATCACACCTTTGACTTAGTAATAATGGACGAAGCTGGTCAATGTAACAGTGCAACCGCCTTACTACCTATTGCCAGAGCCAAACAATTATTACTAGTTGGTGATACGAATCAATTAAAACCAGTTATTGTATTAGAAGATGTAATCAATGATTATTTAAAAGATGAATATAGTGTAACTGACGACTACGACTACAACAAATATTCTATTTTAGATATTATGAGAAATCACGACAGCATATCAAAAGATATTATGCTTACATATCACTATCGTTGTGGTAAAAAAATCATAAATTTTTCAAATAAAAGATTCTATAATGATAAATTAAATTTAGAATACTTAACAAACGAAGGAACATTATCTTTACTTAACGTTAAAAATATTAACTCTAAGTTAAAAAACGAAAATTATGAAGAAGCTGCAGCTATAATTGATTACATTAAAAGAAATAAATTAAAAGATACTGCTATTATTACACCATTTAAAAACCAACAAAATTTAATAAATTCAATGATTAAGGAAAACGATATTAAGGATGTATCATGTGGAACAATTCACCAAGTCCAAGGCGCCGAGAAAAACACAATTATAATATCAACTTCCATTTCGCCAAAAACTAGTAAGAAAACTTTTGATTGGATAAAAAATAATTCTGAAATAACAAATGTAGCTGTTACTAGAGCAAAAAATAATTTAATTGTTGTTTCAGATGTGGAAGCTATAGAAAAATTATCTACAGACAAAAAAGACGATTTATATAATCTAATAAAATACGTTTCATCAAATGGTAAAACAGAAGTACCACCAAATGAATCTTATACTATTCAAATTGGAAATTCCAATGGTAGTAAAAATGAAGACTATTTCTTTAAAACAATATCTCACTTTTGCAGTGTTAACACGATTTTTCAAGCTAAAAGAAATGTTAAAATCAACTCTTTGTTTCCAAATGACATAATTTTATCAAAATCTAAACTAGAGTTCGATATAGTTCTTTATGAAATTAGAAATACAGATTTAATTCCTCGAATAGCTATTGAATTACAAGGTGGTGAACATTTTGGAAATATAGAAAGAGAAAAATGTGATACAAGAAAATCTCAAATATGTAAAGAAAAAAACATTATTTTATTAGAAATACCAAATTCATTTGCAAAATCATATGAAACCATTAAAGAACTAATATTAGCTAGTTGTGGTCAAAAAATTGAACAGCTAGAATTGTTTTAAAAAAAATAAATTCAGTAATAGTAACACTAAAAATGATTATGTAACTACATAGTCATTTTTTATTTCATCTGTCTCTTTATCAACTTCGCCTGTATAACTATTCTCCCTCCATGATTATTCTGACAAGTAGATAAAGTAAGTATCTTATCATCAATATTTACTTCAGTACTTATTGGTGCTATATTCCTTTCTTTCATCGTATCTAACCATTCTCTTTTTTCAGTATCACTATCAAAACTAGTCTTTATATAATAGTTTTCTTTCTCTATTGTATAAATACTAAATATTTGAAATAACATATTCTCTTTAAAAGTAGATATATAAATAACATAATTATCTTTATTCTTTAACCAATAATCGCTTAATACATTTTTTAAAGAACCAAACATTGTTCCATCAAATCTAGCATGGCCATATATTACTGTATTATCACTTAAATTATTAATATCATTCTTATAATCTAAATAAATCCAACCAGCTTTATTTCTTTTTTTATCAAATGAATGATTTAAATAATAAATATTATTATCTGTCTGTAATATCGGATAACTAACATTAGTATTATTAATATGGATATAACCAATAGTATCTTTATTTTCTTTTAATAAAGTATCACAGTTTACATCTATAAAAGGCAATTTAATATAGTAATAATAGTTACTATTCATATCTACTGGCGGATTAATAGCTTCCCCTTTATCCTTAACTTCTAATATATCAACACTCTGTTGAATATTTTTATTTAATTGTTTTATTTTGGAATTATCTTTACACCAATTAAATATAGTATATAGTGAGAAGAAAATAATACTAAAACATCCAATAGCTATTAAATGATCAAATATATTCTTTCTCTTTTTCTTATCTTTATTAGTTGTTTGTGTTTTAAGAAAATCTTCCATAGTCATATATTTCTTCAATGATAATCACCTCATACTTTTAAATGACTAAATAATTATTATGAAAAAAGGAGTCGATTTATGAAAAGAATTATAATGTTATTATTTATCATTATAATGATGCTAGCACTAACCCCTAATGTCTTTGCAGCTAGCAACTATGGAGAAGTCAAGGACATTACTGAAAAAGCTGGAGATTCACTAACTTCAGGAAAAGGTACTATTGAAACTAAAGGTGATACTACATATATTAGATATGGAACATCAACTTTTAAAATGTTAGAAGAAGATCAAGACGCAAGTGATGGTGAAAGACCAGGACCAGCAGCGTGGATAGGTTTTGAAGTAACAGAACCAAGTGATGATAGTGATTCGAAGTTTAAAGTAACTACCCCAGATAATAAGACTACAGAAATTACTGAATCTTCTTATAAAGATTATGTTGGAATTACTCCAACCAATTTAAAAAAAGTATTATTAGAAGGGAAAAAATTAACTTACAAATATAGTTTTGATTGGAATGAAGATGATAAAAATGACCAATATGTTATCATTGAAATAGATCCTGAAAAAATGACTTTATTAGATAGTAATGGTGAAGATAAAGAATGGTCTCCAGAAATTGCTAAAGAAGTACTAGAAGAAAACCCTAATACCGGTGATTTAAATCTCATTATACCTCTTGGTTTAATCTTAATAGCAGGCATTGGCTTAGTTTACTACTTTAAAAAGGCTTAATATTTAATTTATTTATAATTTTTATATATTAATCTTAAGCATTATCAAAACTTTATTATACTCATAAAAAAACCTAGTTGAATAAAACACAACTAGGTTTTTAATATACTTTTTCATTAATAAAATCAATTTTATAGACGTTATTATCTATTAATATTTTTCATAAACAGCTCTATATTTACTTACAAGAACACCAGTTTCTCCATACTTAGTAACAGTTCCTTTAGCAGATACTATTTCCCAAGCTTTAAATCTATATCCAGGTTTTGCTTTTGGTGGTTGCATAACATATTCCATAGTATCTCCTCTTCTACCAATAAGAACTTTTCCACTTAATTTATCTGAACCTGGTTCAGCAAATCCTTCACATTCATTCATATCACATGAGAATTCTACAAACCAAATACAATTAACTCCATTTACACCACACTCAGCCCAATAGCTTGCATCGCCATTACGACGAACTTTTAAATCTCTTAAAGTAGTATAAAAATGAAATTCTACATTATCTTCTTCAGGTTCTTTTTGATTTCCTTCTTTAGCTAATCTTTCTTGTTCTGCTTTTAGAGCTTCATTAATTTTATCCCAATCAGCAGAAGAAAGTTCTCTTTGTTTAGCTGCTCCACCCACTTCATCATTCGTTGTAGTTTTACTAGGTTGTTCAGCTTTTTTAATCGTATTCTTTGTTTGGTTTTTAGAAGTTTCATTAACTTGATTATTAACAGTTTCTTCCTCTTGTTTTACTTGTTCAACTACTTCTTGAGCCTCTTTTACAGCAGCATCAGCAGCTTGCTTTTTAGCAACAGCTTCTTTTTGCGTTTGAGTAGCTTTTTGTACCTCAGCATCAGCGGCTTCTACTTTGGCTTGAGCAACTTTTTTAGCTTCAGGAGTCTTTGCAGCTTCTACTTCAGCTAATGCTTCTTCTTTAACTTTTTCAGCATTTTTTAATAAAGTATCTGCTTTTGTTACTTCTTCTTCAGCAGCTTTTTGATTTAAAGTAGCTTTCTCTACCCCTTTTACTGCGTTTTCAACTTTAGCTTCATTTGAAGTTGTAACAGTAGTTTGAGCTACTTCATTTTCATTTAAAACTTCAGCTAATTCTTTAGTCTTTTGAGAACTAACAGCATCCTTTTCTACATAATTTAGTGTTTTATTATCAGAAGACTCTAATGTTTTATAATAATTTACACCAAGAGCACATATACTAGTTGCAGCTACACTAATAGCTAAAAATTTGCCTAATAAATTTGTTGGTATCTTTTTCATAATCAAACCATTTCCTTTCCAAACTAATTTACAATTTTGTTATATATCATAATATTTTAAATGTAAAGTTTTCATCTAGATATTGCAATAATTTAACGTTAATTGTATTTTACTATTAAACTAAATATCTTCAATTCATACATATATTAGATCTTCAATCATTGTTTGGGCTTCTTTAAATAACCTTTCACTATATTTATTTATATCTTCTATATTACTAATTTTAAACTTATTACAAATATCTTTAATATAAGTATCAATTGAATTCAATTCAATAGTTCTACTAGAATATTCCTCTTTACCTAACCCTTCTCTAGCACTAATCCAAGGATTAGTTAAATGCGACATTTCTCTTAAAATACAAGCGCTATAACAACCAAAATATTTAATGATATAATCTAAATAATCTTTTTCGTTTTTATTCAAATTAAAGTCATAATCTTTTAATAATTCATCATAATTAATTAATTCATATTTATAATAAGATAAACTATCATAAATATCTTTATATACTGGCCCATAAACCCACGCTTCTGCTGTATCATCAAATAAATATTCATTTAAAAATTTATTAGAAAAGCATTGGGCAAAATATAATACTTTTTGCAAAGCAAGAGGAGTAATCTCTCCAATTTTTTTTATAATATATAACGTTGTATCATATAATTTAGATTTATTTTTTACTAATTCCAATTGCTTAGTTTTACCCAAAGACTTTTTAAAAGCAATATTCGTTATTTTATCTTTATTAGCAATTAAAAACATTTCATATAAAAATGGATTAGTGTTTATACATTTCAATAAATCAGAATTATCTTTAGTAGGATTTCTTCCTTCTAAATATCTAGTAATAGTAACTTCACCTAATCCCAAAACAACAGATAAAGGTTTTTTACCAATATTATATTTTTTCATAATTTCTTTTATTTCATCTATTGTTACAAGATTATTTAATTTTCTAAGCTCATTATTTACAGCACTTACATTATAATCATACAAATCATCATAAAATTTATTATTACATTCACTACAAATATAATACTTTTCCAAGTATTTAATAGTTTTATTATTAACAACTATTTCATTATTATCTTCAAAATATTCACAATTAACTTCTTTTAAACATTTTTCACAAAACTTTCTCATAATATCACCCATTAATTATTAAATAAGTTGCTATCCATATTTTTCCTTTCTACCCTTTTATCCTTTTTTTTCTTTTCCTTACATTATATTGTATATTCTAATATATTCTTTGTCAATAAAAATAGTATCATTGATACTATTTTTTACTTTTAAAAAAAGATTATAATTTTATAATCTTTTCTATTTCTTAGAATAAACTGCACCATCATCAGTAATATATAACTTACCATCTTTATACATATAATAAAGACTTGAATCATACCCATTTTGATGATATATAATCCAATTACCAATCACATCACAATTACTATTACTAAAAACTAAGTTATGACCATCAACAGTCCACGTACCAATTAACTGTTTTTTAGTAATAGTATATTGATTAGTTGTTTTAGAAGAACTACTTGTACTTAAAGAATTAATAGTACTTTTTAAGCTTTTATTAGAAGATTCTAAAGATGTTACTTTTTTATCTAATGAACTATTACTATCTTGTAATTTTTTTACTTTTTCTTCTAAAGTTTTCTTATCTTTACTTAAACTTTCTATTTCCTTTTTATTTTCTTCAAGCATTTGTTTTAATTCATCTAAACTAGCATTTCCAATATCTTCATCTACCGGAGTATCAGTAGTTTGTTCTTCAATTTTTTGTTTTAAGCTATTTACTTCTTCTTTTAACGCTTCAAGTTCCTTATCATTATTTTTAGCTCCACACCCAGTAATTAACATTAAACATAATAACATTATTAAAACCTTTTTCATTCTACTCACCTCTTAATATTATAACATACCTTAAATCAGAATTATTATCAATATAAATTCTTTCTATTCTTTCTCTAATTTTTTCTTTAAATCTATTAAAGCTAAGTATCTTGCACTTACTTTATTTTTTTCTAATGGACTAAGTTCTGCTAATGTCTTACCATTACTAAGTTCAAATATTGGATCAAAACCAAATCCATTTGTTCCACGTAATTCACTCGTAATATTACCTTCTATTTCACCAACCCCAACTAAATTATCATTTCCATCATAATAAACCATATTACATACTACTTTTGCTTTTTTACTATCTAAATCTTTTACTTTATCAATTATCGCTTTATTTCTTTCTTCATCAGTAGCATCTTCTCCTAAAAAACGATGAGTTAAAACTCCTGGCCATCCATCTAATTCTTCAATACATAAACCAGAATCATCAGCAATAACAGTTTCTTTAGTAATTTCATATATTTCTTTAGCTTTTTTTAATGCGTTACCATAAAAAGTATCTTGATCTTCTACCACATCTATATCTATTCCTTTATCTTTTAAACTATATAATTCATAATTACTAAATATTTCTTCTATTTCTCTTATCTTACCTTTATTATTTGTTGCAATAATCATCTTATCATCTCCTACACTTAGTACTATATCATAAACTCCACCAATTATTAATATCCTAAAGTAAAAAGAACAACTATTATTTAGTTGCTCTTAATTTTATTAAATCATAAAGTATTTCATAAACATACTTTGAAAGTAAATAGTTTTTTACTTTATCATCTAATCTTTGAATTAATTTTTCATTATCTAAACTCATTTCTTCTTCTGTTAAATAATGAGTCATAAAATAATCTACATATTTAATTTGTTCAATTTCTTTTTGATCTTCATAATCTCTAACTCTTAACTGAATCAAACCAAGTTCTTTTTGTGTCTCTTTTAGTTCATTTTCTACTTCCATATATGTAGAAGCTTCCTTATTTATTTCTTTTAATTTATTAGTAAGAGTAACTACTTTATTATCAAGATATTTCTTATTTATAGTTTCTCCTAATAATAAAGAATCAAAACTAGTAATACGTTCAAATATATCATCTGTCTCTTTTATTCTTTCTATTGAATACATAATTAAATCATCACAATCATCGCCATGATAAGAATATGTTTTATCAATATTACCTTCACCAACAAATTTATGTCTTATACTTAATTCTTCTTTACTAACTAAAAATAATCTTAATTCATCAAAGAATTTATAATAGTTAACCATTGAATCCCAAGCTACATCAGTATAATAGTATTTACCTTCTAAAGTAACTCTAAGTAAAGCATAATCAGAAGTACCTAGTAATGAATAAACTTTTTCTCCATTATAGTAACCAATAGCGTCTAAAGCACCCATTGAGTATACTACTGATGATTTAACTCCAGCATAGGCAAGTAACAATTGAAAAGCTTTTGCATAAGAAAGTCTTCCACCTTTATTAAAGTTAAATACTTTATATATATTATTAACTCTTTCAAAAAGTTCTTTATCACCTTTAGGATCATCTTCATTAATAAACTCAATATTACTAAGCATCCATCTATAAAGGACACCAAACTTTTCTATATCGCCATCTGTTTTATGGATATATTTAGATACTATAAATACTATATAAGTCATTAAATTATCTAATTCATCTTGCGTATATTCATGAATTAAGTATTTTCTAAGTCCTAATGAATCTACCCATCTAACATTTGTAGTATCTATTTTATTATTTGTATTTTCATATTCTTTTATTACATCAACATAATGAATTATATCTAATAAACAATCACAATTGGGATTATCACGCAAAAAATCAACAATCTGTTTATTATCGTTAAAGTCTTTATTATCATAAAAAGTTAATTTTTTTAATTTGGGTAAACTTCCTGTATATTCTAAGTTTTCATTATGTATTACACATAACTCTTCTAAATTACTAAATATTTTAAAATCTACATTAATAAGTGCACTTTGTTCTTTTATTTTTAAACATTTTAATTTAGGTACTAATTTATTTATTGTATCTAAATCTTCTAAAGTTAAAGATGGAAATGTTTCAAAATCTATTCTATTTAAGTTAGGAAATAGATTTAAATAATTAATATCGTCTTTTATTACTTTAAGATAAGTTACTTTATCTAGTTGTTCTTGTGTAAAATTATTATCATCAACTTTTATATTTAAACGATCTTTTATAGCTTCAGTTAATGTGTCCGATAATTTAACCATGATTTCCACCCACTTTATTCTTAAAATAATTATATCACAAAATAAAAAAAAGTCTTGTAAAAGACTTACTTATTTGTAAATAGATGATAAATCTCTCGCTTGATAAGCTCCAGATAGTGAGGCATATGATTTAGTTTGCATAACTACTCCTGTATTTTCTCCCTCAGCTTCAACTACTAAAAATTGTTGATTAGTAGGATCGTTATCAACAACCATAATAGCATGTGATGAAGATACAAGAATATCTCCCTTTTTAGCTTTTTCAAAAGACGTTTTTTGTCCTTGATTAATTAAACCAGATGTCGACATTGTATTAAATGTTGAGTTACTACCTTGATTAATCGCCCAAGATACAAAGGAACTACAATCTACCCCTGATGCTATATGAGCTAATGTTGTTTCAGAAACATGTCCACCACCATAATCATAATCAAGCTTTTTACCAACTTGAGCTGCCATTTGCATAACACCTAAAGCACAGTTAACAGCAGCATCTCTACCACTATATTGTTGCTTTATTTGTTTAATTTTATTATTAACTTCTTCTTCAGAATAATAATCATATAAGCTATCGTTTCCTCCAGATGCATCACTTAACTTAGTTAAAGTACCTGATTGAAAAAGTTTTAAAAGATCATATAAATCAACAACAAATTCACCATAACTTTCATCTGCTGTATAATTAACAACACTAAATTCAGTACTTACAGAAGATATACCTTTTAAAGAATTTATAATATTATTTTTAAGTTCATTATTCGTTGTATCTAAAGAAGTTATTGTACTAGATATCTGTGCTTTTTGCGCTGCATCTTCTTCGTCATTTAAATTTAAAAATTCTCTTCTTAAAGCATCCATTTTTTCTTTATTTTCTTTATATTGTTGTAATTGTTCTAAGGCATTAGTATATGTTGTAATATCACTTTGTTGTTGTTTTATTTTATCAACCGTTGTTTGAAGGTTTTTAGTTAATGTATCATGAGCTTTACCACTCCAAATTGCATCAAAAGAAAGACCATTTATACTAGATATTACTTGGCCTATTGGTTTTAAAGCACTTGATATACTAGAAGCAGCTGAAGAATAATTCATAATACATTTCCCCTTCTTATATAATATTATTCACTTTCCATTGTATTAACAACTTCTATTAAAAAGTTTTCAACATTAGACATTTTTTCATGTCCACCTTTAGCTAATTGTATAAAGCTATTAGTAGATGATAAGAACGCAGATGCTGAATTTCCTTCAAAGGAACTTTCTAATTCATTAGCTTTTGAAATAAAAGTATCTAAATTACTGATAGCAGCATCATTAATTGAAGCCATTCTAGAACTCCAACCTTCTAAAGCAGCTGTATCTACATAAACAGATGTATCCATATGAGTCCCTACCCTCTAGCAAATGCATCTTCTAAAGCATTTGCACTTTCAGATTTTTTAGTTAAATAACTAACGTATTTTTCCATATTCTCAGCAACATTTTGATACATAGTAATATATGAATTAGCTGTATCTATAAAAGATGTTTTTACTTGTGCATCTTTCCAAGCTCCAGAACCTGCTATTTCTGTAACTAAAGATTGAAGTTCTGAAACCTTATCTTTATATTCATCAATTACATCTTTTAAACTAGATATTGTTGATGAAACACCTTCAGGTATATGTTTATAAGAATCTCCCATATTTTCATCTCCCAGAAAAAAATCTTTTTATAACAAAGTTATAAAAAGTAATTTTTTTATTATTCAGCTTCCATTGTATCAGCTGTTGCAATTACATCATTTGCAAATAAATTAATTTGTTCATGAAATTTATAGAATGTAGATCTAAATTGATCTAATTCTTGTCTTAATTCACTTGGTTTATATTGACCTTGATAAGTACCAACATCTTCATCATTAATTTCTTGCATTTTTGTATCAACATCACTTAGTAAAGCTTCAATATTATTAGCCAAAGATTTCATTTGTTCTGCTTTAGCTCTAGCTTCACCAGTTTCAATTTTTAATATTCCGTCTGCCATTAATATTACCCTCCTTAAACAAATGTATTATGACTTTGAATTTGTGCTTTTAATTGAGCTTCATCACTATCAATAGTATTTGAAGTTTTAGTAATTAAATCAGAACATTCATCTAAAACTTCTGCTAATCTATTGAAATCTTCTCTTTTTTCTAATACAGAGCTTTCAAAATCTTGTGATAAACCTCCAGTAAAATCAGCTGAAACTAAAGTATCAACTAAGTTATATAAAGAACTAATATAATCTCTATATTCATTTGATGAATTTGTTATATTTCCAGACCAACTTCTCATTGAATCTGTATTATGAGTTACTATTCCCATGCAAATACCTCCCTCTATTATCTTCATTATATCATTTTTAATTTATTTATCTTTATTTTTTTTAAAAAGATGTAAAGTTTTTTACTTAAACTTTAACTGTTTTTGGATATTTTTGTGCTAAATCAAAGTAGTTACCTTTATTAATAATTGAATCAATATTTTGATTCCATTCAGGATGATATCCTGTAACTGTTTTACTTGTTCCATACCAAGATGATTTATCAACAACAAACTCAACTACACAATGTCCATTATTATGACCCCATTGATTACAACCAGCATCATTTTGGTTTTTAATATCACCAATTACACATTTAATAACAGTCCCATCGTCTTGTACAACATCAATAAAGTCTCCAACGTTTCCAAATGTTGTTGTTGTTGCAACTACATACCTATCACCAATTTTACCAAATCCTTGTTCATCAAAGTTCATTCCCGCTGATTCAATAAGTTTGTATTGATCAGAACTTCTCGCTGTTATACATTGCCATCCCATATATGAGTGAACATTACCAAGACCATCTGGTAATTTAACTGAAGTCCCTTTAAAGTCTTCTAAATATTTTTCTAATTTTTTATAATCAACATTAGCTATTTTTACATTACGACTAGCAGTTGAACGTGGAAAACTAGGTGCCACAGAGCCACCTCTACCACCGGAATATCCACCGCTTCCTGAAGAAGTATAACTAACTCCAGAAGAACTATAACCGCCGGATGATGAACTATAAGACACACTTGCTGCTGTTGCAGCACCTGCAAGACTCGTCCAAGAGTTAGATTTCTTAGAATTAACAGCAGCTCCTACATTACCTGCACTAGTTCCTTTAAACTGGTTATACCATTTTTCGGCTGTACGACAACGATTATTTTGAATAGCTGCATAACTATCAGCTGATATTTCAACATATTTATGAAAATAATAAGCAGCATCAGCAGGACTATTAGTATCATAAAAACCAGCCGCTGCTAAAGATTTACCATAGGACGAATTAGGATCAACAGATTCTTCCCATAAATACTCTAATTGAAATTGTAAGTTACTAGGATCTACTCCTCTTTCACGAGCAGCTTGTTCAAGCGCCGTTCTTCTACCAAAACTCCATTGAATAAGTCCAAAACCTACTCCAGTAGCTCTTTCAACTATAGCTGGATCAAATCCACTTTCAGCTTGAATATTACCTAAAATACCAGCTGTAGCTGCATCACTTAATCCTTTATACTTAAAGAAATTCCAAATAACTTTTGCATTACCTTCAGCTGTACCATCAGTAACAAATAAATCTTCATATGACATTGTACTACCATCGCTACCAGAAGAGTCATCAAAATCATCAACATCAAAACCAATTACTGATGAAGCATAATTCTTAATATTCGTTGAAACAACATCTAAATCAGTAACTGTATTTTCAATATTATTAGCAAGTATCTTCCCTGGCCCAACTACATCAATACCATCATAGTTTTCTAAGCTAGTTAATCTACTTCTTAAATTAGCTCCATCACTTTTTAAATCAGTAGCCATTGATCCAAGTTCTGAAGCTAAAGAAGCTAATTCTGATTTACTTTTTATCTCAGTACTCACAAAACCACTACCCTTCTATTTATATCTATTACCTGTACTAGTAATTCTATTATCACTATATCCAGTCGAACCATTAGATCTAAAACTTAAATAATGGTGATTTCTTACACCTGCTAACGCATCTTTAACCGCCGTTTGAACTGTTTCTGGTGCTCTACCACCCATATAAGCTTTATAACTTCCATGTTGATAAACAACAAATTGATTAGGTGCTGTAGCTTGGGCAACTGGATTAGTACCATGACTTCTAACCCAATTAGGCGCTTCACATCTATTTAAAATAGTTGTTATAACTGCTAAAGCATCATCATATGATTTATCACTTTCAGCTGATACTATTGCACATAATAACTCAAAGTCTTTATCACTTACTTCATAAGCTAAATTACCAACCGTGACTTCAAATCCTTTAGCTAAATTATTATGATATTTACTTACATCTATATTAGGATCTCCTGATTTAATAGTAACAGGTGTCGTTGAAACTGGTGTTCCACCTCCACTACTATGACTAGAACCACCTGAACTACCAACTGAATAACTATAAGAATACCCACTACTAGAGTGACCACCACTACTATAAGAAACAGCTGATGCTACAGCTTTACCAGCCGTATTACCAAGTGTTGTCCATTTATAAGTACTATTACTACTACTATTATTAGAATAATTACTTGTAGAAGTATCATATTTATCTTTTAATTTAAAGTAATTACCTTTATTAACTATTTTACTAATATTTTGATTCCATTCAGGATGATATCCTGTAACTGTTTTATTTGTTCCATACCAAGATGATTTATCAACAACAAACTCTAATACACATTGTCCATTTTGATGTCCCCATTTATTACAACCAGCATCATTTTGATTCTTTATATCACCAATAATACATTTAATAACTGAACCATCACTTTGTACAACATCAATATAATCCCCAACATTACCAAAAGTCGTAGTTGTTGCAACTACATATCTATCACCAATTCTACCAAATCCTTCACTATCAAAGTTCATTCCTGCGGCTTCACGTAATTTATATTGATTAGAACTTTTAGCTGTTATACATTGCCATCCCATATAGGAATGAACACTTCCTAATCCTCCAGGTAATGATATAGTATTTCCTGATACACCATCTAAATAGTTTTCTACACTATTAAAGTCATTAACATCAAATCCTATTACTGAAGATGAATATTGTTTAATATTGGACGAAACAGCTAATAAATCAGACATAGTATTATCAATGTTTTTAGCTAATAACTCTCCTACACTAGAAACATCTATACCATCATAACTTTCTAAAGTACTTAATTTATTTTTTAAATTTTCCCCATTACTCTTTAAATCATTAGACATTGTCTCAAGTTCAGAGGCTAAAGAAGCTAATTCAGTTTTACTTTTAATTTCTGTTGATGTTGACATAATAAACACCTCTATCTTCTCCATTATAGCATATAAAAAGAATAAAAACATCTTCATTTTTATTCTTTAATAACACCAACTAAATCATACTCTAAAGAATCAATTATCTCTACGTTAACAAATTCATTAATCATATATTCTGGATTAAATTTAATATATATAACTCCATCTTCTGATGGAACATCCATATAACTACGACCAATAAAGTATTCCCCATCATCACTAATATTTTCTATTAAACATTCATAAGTCTTACCTATTCTATTACTTAATAATTCTTTACTTACTTCTTGTTGTATTTCCATTATCTTATTCTGTCTTTGTATCTTTACCTTTTCATCAATTTGTTCTTTAAATTTAGCTGCCGGTGTTCCATCTTCCGCACTATAAGCAAAAGCTCCTAAACGATCAAATTTACTATTCTTAACAAATTCACATAACTCGTTAAATTCTTCTTCCGTTTCACCAGGAAAACCTACTATTAGCGTTGTTCTTAATATAACATCAGGTATTTCTTTTCTTAACTTTGTAATTAAGTTTCTAATACTTTGGCCATCACTTTTTCGATTCATTAATTTTAATATACGATCATTAATATGTTGAATTGGTAAATCAAAATAATGACATATTTTCTTATTATTTTTAACTACTTGAATTAATTCATCATCAATCGTTTCTGGATATGAATATAAAAATCTAATCCATTTAATTCCTGGTATTTTAGCTATATCATTTAATAACTCAGCTAATCTTGATTTACCATATAAATCAATTCCATATTTAGTAGTATCTTGCGCAATTACTACTAATTCTTTTATTCCCTTCTTAGCTAGTAAATTAGCTTCATCTATAATATCTTCATATTTACGAGATATATATTTACCTTGAATATAAGGTATAGCACAATAAGTACAATAATTACTACAACCTTCAGCTATCTTTAAATAAGCCATTGTATCCCCTGTCGTTAAAACTCTATTCTTATAACTTAATAAATCACTATCATCTTTATGATTTATTAAGTTATCAATTTTGTTCCATAACAAGTTATAATCTTTAATACTAACAAATAAATCAACTTCAGGTATTTCACGTTTTAATTCTTCTTCATATCTTTCTACTAAACAACCAGTAACAATTAAGTACTTTAATTTATCTTCTTTATAATCAGCAAATTCTAAAATGGTCTTTATTCCTTCATCTTTTGCTGATTCAATAAAACCACAAGTATTAATTAGTAATATATCAGCATCACTAGCATCATCTACTATTTCATAATTATGTTTTTTAAATAACCCTATAATTTCTTCTGTTACTACTAAGTTTTTAGAACAACCTAATGATATAAATCCTACTTTCACTTCGACTTCACCCCAAATGCATATGTATTATATCACAAAATAAAAAAACTGAAATAATTTCAGTTGTTTTTATTTAGAAGAACCTAAAGTTAATTTTGATGATTGAACTTTATTACTTCTCAAGTATTTTACTGTAATAGTATCGCCACTTTTACATTTATATAATTGATATCTTAATGAAGGAATATCTGTAATAGCAGTTCCATTTAATTCAGTAATTACATCGCCTTCTCTTAGTCCTGCTTTATCAGCTGGCGAATTGTTTTCAACACTAGCAATTAAAACTCCATCCATTGCACTTATTCCATAACGACTAGCATTATAAATATTTGAAGCTTCAGCCATTTCAATTCCTATATAAGGTCTTGATAAGTCTTCACCTTTTATTATCGCATCAGCATAAGAAGTAGCTTCTTCAATCGGAATCGCAAAGCCCATACCTTCAATACCAGTAGAAGCTAATTTCATATTATTAATACCTATAACTTGTCCATTAGCATTACATAAAGGTCCTCCTGAATTACCACTATTAATAGCAGCATCAGTTTGAAGTACTTGCATTATCCAATCACTTTGATATCCATTAGTACTAACTTCAACTTCTCTATCTTTACCTGATAGAATACCTCTTGTTACACTCCAAGAATAAACTGAATAATCTAGTGGAGCTCCAATAGCAAATACTGTATCTCCAACTCTCATTTCAGTACTACTACCAATTTCTGAAACTTTAATTTCTTTTTTAGAAGATAATGATAATACCGCTAAATCAGCATATTTATCGCCACCTTCAATTGTAACTTTTTCTTCAGATCCATCAGTAAATACTACTCCAACTGAATCTCCACTTTGTATAACATGGTAATTAGTTAATAAATAATACTTATTATTATCTTTCTTATATACAAAACCAGTACCAGTAGCATACAATTGATTTCTTTGATAAGTTTTAACAACAACAACTGAATCATATATCTTTTCTACGGCATCAGCTATACCTGTATCAGTAACTGTAACTTCTTTCTCTGTTTTTGTAATATTAGTAACAGTATCTCTCGCAAAATCAGGATAAAAGTGAAATATTAGTAATAAAGCTCCTGCTCCTATCAATACTGATATAATTGCTGTAAATATTATTAAAGCAATTACTTTTCCCACACCTAGTCCATTTTTATTATTTGTATTTCCTTTTTCTGGAATTGGTTCCACATATTCTAATTTATTATCTTCCATATTAATCTATCCTCGCAATCTCTCTAAATGTAGATGGAAATCCCATTGCATCTAATACTTTTTCTAACTTAATTGTTTTTAGTTTACCTCCTAATATATCTAATTCATAAGATAATTCATTAATTAATAAAGTAAAATCTTCTTCTCTTAGTAATTGTTTTAATATAATTACTAAAGCAAACAAATCATCTTTCCCATAAATATACTCACCATCCATTTTATCTATATTTAAAAAGGTATGATATTTTGTATCATCTATCATTCTTTGTGTTTTATGATCATACATAATATCTTCATGAGCACATAAATTTCTAAAATTAGCTAGTATTGGTAAATAAACCATTAAATCATCTACTGAAATATTATAAACTTCAGCAATATCTTTTTGATCTTCTCTCTTCATTATAGTAAATAGTTCAGATATTAAACCAAAAGATAATACTTTAACAACTACCCAAAAAGGAACATATCCATAATTACTTATGTAATGCATTGTTGCTGAGTGCTGTCCTCCATTAACTCTTATCTGTCTTTTAATCTTTTTCAGTAAGTCATTAACTTGTCTTACTTTATCATTAGAACGATCAAAGTTCGAAGGATTTAAGTAATCTTTTTCTTTAATACCATATTTTCTAGATAATTGATAAGAAAAAATACTTTTAGCATTATTTTCAACTATTAATATATTCTTAAAAAAAATATTTCTTATTTGTCTATCAAAATTAAACATTGCATATAGCTCTTTAAAATTAGTGCCATTAATAAACATTCTATCTTTAGGTGATTTTAAAAATAAATGTCTATAACCACTAATAAAGAAATAATTTTCTCTAAGTAATACATCTTTAGCGTAATCAATATCATCAATTACTAAACCTTTACTTTTCAGAATATCTATTTGTTCTTCAATAGTTTTAAATGTCTTTATCACAAGCATCACCCTATTATTCGAAACTATTATACCACATTTGAAAAGCTATTTAAATCATATATTTTTTGTGTGTACATTATGTTATAATATTGTGAAAAGTAGGTGAAATTATGCCATCAAT
>CANRNY010000027.1 GCA_947632085.1 uncultured Bacilli bacterium
AATAATACTCTAGATTATACTTTTTTATAAAAAAAGACAAATAAGTAAAAATATTTACCTATTTGTCAACAGTCTGAAGATAGATTTTAGTAATCTATCTTCATTGCTTTTTTTACTTTAAGCATTTGATCTTTAGCTTTTTCACGAGCTTTAGCAGTACCTTCTTTTAATATTTCATCAACTAGTTCTGGATTGTCTTCATATTTTTGACGACGTTTTTTTATCGGCTCTAAATATTCATTCATCTTAGCAATTAATTCTTTTTTACATTGGACACAACCACGAGAACCTTTTTTACATTCAGCACATATTTGGTTAACATTATCACTGTTATTAACAAGTTTGTGATAGTAATAAACCATACAGACATCAGGATTTGCAGGATCATCTTTTTTAATCTTATTAGGATCAGTTATAGCACCCATTATTTTTTTATTAATAGTTGCTTCATCATCAACTAAATAAATAGCATTTCCTAAAGATTTACCCATCTTATCATTACCATCTAAACCTTTAATACGTGTTGTTTTAGATAAGTATGCTTGTGGTTCAAGAAGAACTTCACCATATATACTATTAAATTTACGAACTATTTCACGACATTGTTCAATAAGTGGCAATTGATCTTCACCAACAGGAACTAATTCACCATTAAAAGCAGTGATATCAGCAGCTTGAGAAACAGGATAACCTAAAAAGCCATAAGTAATTGATTCGCCTTCATTACCAAATAATTCTTTCTTTTGAGCTATTTCTGATTTAACTGTGGGATTGCGATGTAGACGAGCAATAGTAACTAAATTAGAATAAAAAACTGTTAATTCAGCAATTTCAGGTATTTGTGATTGAATAAACATATTTACTTTATTAGGGTCAATACCAATAGCTAATAAGTCCATAGCAATCTCTTTAACATTCTTTCTTACTTTATCAGGATTATCAAAATTATCAGTTAAAGCTTGAACATCAGCTATTTCTAAATAGAAGTTATAATCGTCTTGTAATTTGACCCAATTTTGACCAGCTCCAAATAAATGGCCTAAATGTAAATTACCAGTAGGTCTTAAACCGGTTAAAATTGTTTTTTTCATTATAATCACTTCCTTTAAGTATTTTAACATAAGATGTATAAAAAGTTAATTATAAAGAATAATAAAAATAGAGGAGATACATATGAAAAAAACAATTTTAACAATTATTATTCTTATTGTTTCAGTATTATTAGTAGGTTGTGGAAAAGATATGAGTGCTCGTGAAGCTGTTACAGATTATTTAGAAAACTATATTACTTTAGATAGCAGTATTGTTGAACAATTAAATGAATTTGTAGATAATGAGAATTTAACTGAAGAACAAAAGTTAACTTATAAAGAAATATTAAGAAGACAATATAGTAGTTTAACATATGATATACAAAATGAAAGATATGAAGGTAATATGGCATATGTTAAAACAAAGATAAATGTGATTAATTTAAACAAGGCACAACAAGATGCTTTAGATTATTATAATAAGCATGTTGATGAATTTAATAATAATACTGGAGTTTATGATAAAAACTTATATACTGACTATAAACTTGAAACAATGAAAAAAGAAAATGAAACGATTAATTATGAAATAGAATTTAAATTAATAAATGAAGGGAACCAATGGGAAGTAGAACAATTATCATCAAATGACTTAGAAAAAATACACGGAGTATACAGTAAGGAAGAATAATTTAGTATGATTATTCTTTTTTATTTGCTATAATTTTTTTAGGAGTTGTAAATATGTATTATTCTTTTATAGACAAATTTAAGAATTTTGCAATACAACACAGAAAGATTGTTGTATTATTTTTTTGTTGTTGTATTTTAGGCATATTTGCATATGTATTTAATGTTAGTTATGCAGAAAGAAGTACTAATGGCGAGTTTGATGAGATTCAAAAATTAATTGCTGTTTATCGTGAAAAAGATAAAGAGATTCATAATAATGTTCAAATAAGAGAAGTAGATAAAGTTGCTAAAGGAATAGATGTTTCTTCTTGGCAAGGTGAAATTAATTTTAGTAAAGTTAAAAAGAGTGGTGTAGATTTTGTCATAATTAGATGTGGATTTAGACAACAAGTTGGTAGTGAAATAAAACAAGATAAGAGATTTGAAGATAATATTAAAGAAGCTACTAAGTATGGAATTCCAGTAGGAGTTTATTTCTATTCAACAGCGATAACCCAAAAAGAAGTATTAGAAGAAGCTAGTTTTGTTTTAAATTTAATTGATAAATACGAAATAATTTATCCAGTTGTTTATGATTTTGAAATGTTTAATAGTGGTAGAACTAAAGGAGTAAGCGATAGTGTTATAAATAAGAATGCTAAAACTTTTTTATCATATATTGAAGAACATGGATATAAAGGAATGTTGTATACTAATTTACGTGCTAGTAATAAACATTGGAAAATGGATGAGTTTAAAGATTATAAAGTATGGTTTGCCCAGTATTTAGATAAAGCAACATATGAGGGAGAATATGAAATGTGGCAATATTCTGATACGGGTAGAGTAGATGGAATAAAAGGTAATGTCGATTTAAATGAGTCATATGTAACATATGAAAAAGTAGAAGAATAAAGGACTTAATAAGTCCTTTTTTTCATATAGTTATTTAGGTGAGATAATGAAGAAACTTTTATTATTGTTTTTATTACTGATTCCATGGAAGATAAAAGCTATTAGTGCTAGTTCTTATATTGTAATGGATATGGATAGTGGAAGAGTTTTAGAAGGAAGTAATATTAATAAAGAGAGTTTGATTGCTAGTACAACAAAAATATTAACAGCTATTACTGCAATTGAATATGGAAAATTAGATAGTACAGTTAGAATTAATCAAGATATTATGTCAGCTTATGGTAGTGGGATATATGTTCAAATAGGAGAAGAATTAAAGTTAGATGATTTACTATATGGTTTAATGCTTAGAAGTGGAAATGATGCGGCATTAGCAATAGCATCAGCAGTTGGAGGCTCTAAAGATAATTTTGTTTATTTAATGAATGAAAAAGCTAAAAGTATTGGGATGAATGATTCTAATTTTGTTAATCCGTCGGGATTAGAAGAAAATGATGGGAAAGCTAATATGTCGACTGTTTATGATATGGCTAAATTAACAAGATATGCTATGCAAAATGAAGACTACAGAAGAATAACAGGAACTAAAGAAATAACAATTAAATCAAGTATGAAGACATATAAATGGATTAATAAAAATAAATTACTTAGAATATATAGTTATTGTACAGGAGGTAAAACAGGTTTTACGAAGAAGGCTCGCCGTACCTTAGTAACTACTGCTAGTAAAAATGGAATGAACTTAATTGTCGTAACTTTTAATGATGGTAATGATTTTAACGATCATAAAAATTTATATGAAAAATATTTTAATAATTATAAAAAAGTTAAAGTAATAGATAAAAATAGTGATTATGGCGAGAATATTAAAATAAAAAATGATTTTTATTTAGTAGTTCGTGAAGGAGAGAAATATGAAACTAATGTAGTTAAAGATAATGTTAAAGATGCGGAGAATGGTAGTATAGTAGGGAAAGTAGAAGTTATTTTAAATGGGGAGATTATAGGGTATCGAAATTTGTATTATGAAAAAAAGAGTGTAACAGAAAATAAAAGTTTTATAAGTAAATTATTAGATTTTATTGATATATGGTGATATATGATAAATAAAATATGGTTATTATTAATTAGTGTGGGGATTGGTTATTCATTTGTTAATAGTAGTGTTAATATGGGAGATGTTATTTTAAATAGTTCGACTTCTGCTTATGAATTAATTATTTCTATTGGACCTTTAATTGTTTTATGGTCGGGGATTATGAATATTGCAAGTGAAAGTGGTTTATTAGCTAAATTTAGTAATTTACTTAAACCATTATTAAGAAAAATAATGCCAAGTGTTAAAGGTGAAAAAGCTTTAGAATATATCTCTTCAAATATAGCTGCTAATATGTTAGGGTTAGGATCTGTGGCAACACCGGCTGGATTAAAAGCAATGAAAGAATTAAATGAAGAAAATAAAGAACCAGGAGTAGCTAGTGAGGGGATGATTACTTTTTTAATATTAAATACTAGTGGAGTTACAGTTATTCCAATGACAGTTATAGCTTTAAGAGTAGCGTATGGAAGTATAAATGCAACAGGAATAATACTACCTAGTTTAATAGCAACTAGTGTTAGTACAATATGTGGTTTAACTTTAGATTATTTTATTAGGAGGAGAAATGCTAAGTAATTATATTATTCCTTTAATAGTAATAATAATTGTTTTTTATGGGTTTATAAAAAAAGTAGATATATATGAATGCTTTTTAGAGGGAAGTGTTGATGGACTTAAAACAGTTGTTAGTATTATACCAGTTATTTTAGCGATGATATTAGCTGTTAATATATTTATTGAAAGTGGTATTTTAAATTTAATAGATGGTACTTTTAAAGATATAGTACCGATGATTGTTTTAAGACCAATTAGCGGAAATGCAACAATGGCTTATTTAAGTAAGATATATCAAAGATATGGGGTTGATTCTTATTTTGGAAATTTAGCTAGTATTATTCAAGGGGCTACGGATACGACAATTTATGTATTAGCTTTATATTTCGGAAGTATTGGGATTAAAAAAACTAGATATGCTTTAATAGGGGGTTTATTTGCTGATATATGTGGGATTATTGCGGCTTTCGTTGTGGTAAGAATATTTTTTTGATATAATTATTTTAGGTAGTTGATAATATGGAAGATATAAAAATAGAAAAAGTAAAATGTAGTAAATGTGGATTTGAAAATATAAAAGGGACGAAAGTTTGCATTAAGTGTAAAACTCCATTAGCGAAGACAAAAAGTTGTCCTAAGTGCGCTAAAAGAAATAAAATAGATGCTGTAAGATGTGATAAATGTGGATATAAGTTTAATCGAAAAAAGAAAAGTGTTTGGTTTAATTTAATTATTTCTATATTATTAGTTATAGTACTAGCTTTAATGGTATATTATGAACATAGTGGAGCAGTAAATAATATTAGTAATGTTTTAAAAATATTGGCAGCTTTATTTATTTTTAGTCTATTATATGGAACAATTAATTATGGTAAAAGTGATATTATTAAATTTAGTGCTGAAGAAGAAATGATGGATAATGAAAAATTTGCTTTATTAAAGAAAATAAGTAATATTGCAATAATTGTTGGAACAGTATTAGTAGTAGGTTTTTTAATATATTATTATTTTATAAAATAAAGAGAAATATTTCTCTTTTTTTGAATTTTTGTGTATAATGAATGAACAGGTGATTTTATGGAACGTTTACAAAAAGTAATTGCTAATAGTGGTTATACTTCAAGAAGAAAAGCTGAAGAATTAATTTTAAAGGGCAAAGTATATGTTAATCAGGAATTAGTTACAGAGTTAGGAACAAAGGTTGATAGTAAAGATATCATAGTTGTTAATGGTGTTACTTTAAATAGAAATGTCAAAAAAGAATATTATTTACTTAATAAACCTCGAGGTTATATATGTAGTGTTAGTGATGAAAAAGGGAGAAAAGTTGTAACTGATTTAATAGATACTAAAGAAAGAATTTATCCTGTTGGAAGATTAGATTATGATACGACTGGTTTACTTATTTTAACTAATGATGGCGAATTTGCAAATATACTTATGCATCCTTCTAATGGAATAGAAAAAACGTATATAGCAATTATTGAAGGAATACTAACTACGGAAGAAATCTATAAAGTAAAAGAAGGAATTGTTATAGATGGAATTAAAGTAGTACCAAAAAGATTTAAAGTTAGAAGTAAAGATACCTTAAAAAATAAATCAAATGTTTTAATTACGATTGTTGAAGGACGTAATCATATTGTTAAAAAGATTTTTGAAAGTATAAATCATCCAGTAAATAAATTAAAAAGAGAAAGATATGCATTTTTAGATGTTAAGGGTTTACAATCTGGTGATTATCGTTTATTAACGACAGAAGAAGTAAGTCGATTAAAGGCATTAAAAAAGAAGAGATAGCTCTTCTTTTATTGTGCTGTTTGTTGCGTATCCTCTTCATTGTTTGCTGATCCTTCAACTACGGAAATAGCTTCAACAGGACAAGCATCTTTAGCTTCTTTAACAGAATCAGTTACTTCTTGCTTTACAACAGTAGATAGGCCTTGATCATTAAAACCAAAATGTTCACCATCTATAGCAACACAAGCACCACAACCGATGCATTTATTTTCGTCGACATTAATCATTATAATTTCCTCCTTGTCTTTTTAATCATAGCAAGTAAAGTGTAAAAAAGCAAATAAAAAATAATAAATTGAAAAATTATTATTGACAGGTATTAATATAAATGCTAAAATGAAATTGTCAATGGTAAAGTGGAAATAAGCTTAGACTTTATTAAGTCTATAAAAGTGATTTTCTGCTAATTGATGATAGCTATGGTTAATGTATTTTTATACATTAACGATTAGAATTTAGCTTATCTTAAGAAATAATAGTAGATGGTTTTCGTGCTCATGTAGCGGCAGCTACGGTTTTTGGAAAAATTAATTAAATTCCAAGTCGATACGTATCGTTTAAATGAGTTTAGGGCGAATAGAAAACTATTGAAAACGAGAGATGGACTCGATAATCAAACGCGAGTATTATTTGAACTTTGCTAATCATTTAATACTGAGAAAAGAGTTAGACCTTTTTGACAAGAAGTAATTAAACCTTGTCTTGTTAATAGTTTTCTCAAGGATTTTATCCTTGAGTTTTTTTATGAGTGAATTGGTAAAATATGTAAAATATGTAAAATATTTGTTATATAATCTTCTTTTTTTTAAAAGTTTATTTACTTAATTATGATTAATTATTAAAATAAATTTATAGAGTATTGAATATACTTGTTATTTGAAAGTAGAGGTAATTTATGAAAAAACTAAAAAAATTTTTATTTGCAATTATATTAGTTATTAGTTGCGTAACTATTGTAAATGCAAGCGATGGAATAACAATTTCATTTTCAACAGAAGGGGCAGATAGTAAAGTTACGACTAAAGATTTCGAAATTGCTAGTAATTTAGTAATGCGAAACTATAGTGATGGTCGTTATGCTCTAGAAACTACATATAAAAGTGGTGCAACAATCAAAAACATCAATAGTATTGATGGAGTAAAATTTAATGTAGTTGCTAATAATGGTAAAAAGCCAATAAAAGGCGCTGAATGGTATGGTGTTAATGCTCAAACTGGTAAAAAAGTATACTTTAGTGAATCTAAATCATATAAAGTATCTGATGTTTTATCTCAATTAAGTGAAAGTAATGGTGCTTATATATTTTTATATGTAAACTATTATAGTAATCCATCTGATAAGAAAAATAATACAACTGTTGATGGTGTAACTTTTGATGATATTACTGTTAGTGGTGGTGAAATAAGTTCTAATATTACCATATCTGATACATCAGATTATAGTGATGGATATATCTTATATGTTGGAGAAAAAAAAGCAAGTGTATCAATGAATGCAACTAAAAATGGTACTTCATTGCCAATCAGTTGGAGTAGTAGTGATACTAGTATTGCAACAGTTGATAAAGATGGTCAATTAAATTTAAAGAAAAATGGTGTTGTAACAATTACAGCAACAGCTGAAAAAGCTAAAAAAGAATTGAAAATTTATGTTTTTTCAGTAACGCTTGGAGCAAAACAATTGGAATTAACAGTAAATAAAACTGAAAAAGTTCTTATTAATGTTCTAGATGAAAATGAAAGAACTATAACAGTAAATTTCTCTGATTTAAAAGTATCTGGAGCTTCAACTAAAGAAGTTACAATGAAATTTTCAGGGAATGAAATTTCTTTAACTGCTAATGTAGCGACAAAATCTCCTTTAACACTTAGTGTTGATTTGGGTAGTACTTCGGTTGGAACATTAACTTATACTGCTGTTGATATTGCGGGAACTAATTCAATAACTTTTTTAAAAACACTATCTTCATCTGAATCTATTTTACTTAGAGCACCAGGTGAAGGTGGCGATAAATTTGCTTTAATCGATACTTCAAGAGCTGATAATGGTGGTAAATTCTGTAATGATTTAATTTCAGAAATTAAATCAGCAGCTGGAGTTAAAGAAAATGGTAAGATAACATTAGAATATTTAATTTTGTCTCATTCACATCTTGATCATGTTGGTTGTGCTAAAGCTATTATACAGGAAAAGACGATAACTATTAAGCAGATTTTAATGAAAAATGAATCAAGGAGTGCAAAAATCGATAATAAGAGTATATATACTAATGTTACTAATTGGGCTAAAGGAAAAGGTATAAAAATAGTAGATGTTACTGGTGGTAAGGCTACTGGTGATCATTTAACTTATCCATTAGGTACCGCAAATCTATATTTATTTAATTATAAGGATGTATATAAAGGTACTACTAGCAGTCAATGTAAATCAATTACAACTACTAGATTTAAATCATCTACGGAAAAGGTACAACAAAAATATCTTACAATAGGTAAGAAAAATGTTGGAATACATTTTGCTGATGATACTGCTTTATTAAAAGAAACATCGAGAAATCGTAAAAAAGAATCTGGGGAATTTAAATTTTATTATGCTTTAGTAGGTGAAAAACATAATAGTTGTAATCCTAATGCCAATTCAATTGCTGTTTTAGCGGAAATGAAAACGAATGCGGGTAATAAGTATTTCTATATTCCAAGTGATTTGGAAAATAATGGTGTACGTTATGAAGGTGAACTTGTTACAATAAAAGGCTATAATAACGATGTTCAAAATTTAGATGGAGCTAAAAAGAATCAATGGTATATAACTGGTAATGGTAGTACTTACCCAATTGCTAGTAAACTAAGAAAAGAAACTGATGGATATCATTTTGATTCAAAAGATTCTGATCGTTATATTGCTGCTAGAGAATTGATTACAGCTTTAGAAATAAGAAAATTCCTTGGTGCTAATTTAAATAATATAGTTTTATATCAAGTTGCTCACCATGGATTTAATAATGATAAAGCAGCAATGGATGTATTAAATTTAAATAGAGGAAGTGTATATGCTGTAGCTCCTACAACTGCTAATATAAAAGGATCTAAATCATCAAGAATGACAAGAACTTACTATAACAATTTAACAAAAGTTAAGAATAATGATCATTTCTATGTTTCAAGTTATGCAGAAGAAAATAAAGGCGCAACATTTACTTTAAAAGATGATGGAACTATATCAACAAAAGCGAAAGCGCATAGTTAGTAGGAGGTATTGCAATGAAATTAAATTTAGGAAAAAAGAAACAAGAAAATAACGATATTGATTTAGGAAAAACTACATTATTTAAACTTGATGATTTTGCAGATAATAGTGGAGTACCTAACACAATTCCGACTAATAACATGCCTAATCCTACTAGTATCCCTAATCCTAACAATTCTACTGATATGGCTAATTTTCCACCAATTAATAATGTACAAAATACAAACACTAAAAGTATTAGTGATATAAATGTAGATGCTAAGCCAAAGTTTAAAATTAATTTTAAAGCAATTATTGCACCTTTAGCAGTTATTCTTGTAGTTGGCTTAGTTGTTGGTGGTGTTAAATTATATCATAATCATCTTGGCAAAAAATACTTTGATATGGCTGTAAATGATTTTGTTGCTCTTGATTTTCAATTTGAACAAGATAATGGTTATGAAACTTCTTATCACATAGATGATGATGAATACTATAAGATTACGAATATTGATGATGCACTATTAAGTCATTATACTCCTGATTTTTATGATGATTTATTAATGGAAATGGATATAATGTTAGATAATGATTCGTATTATTTGAAAGCACTTCATAATTCAGCTTTATACTCTAGTATTATTGATAGTAAAGTTAGTTATAAAGGTAAAAAAGATAAAAATTATAACTATGAAATAAAAGTAGATTATTGTATGAATTCTGAAAATGATGAATTAGATCCAGGTAAATGTGAAGAAAATGATATTTTTGAAGCTGATATGGAAATGAAAATAAGAAAAGAAGATGGCAAATGGCGTATTAGTTATATTAAATTCCCTGAATCAGCTGAAGCTGCATACTATGGTGATGATTACGAAGATGATTCTGATGATGAAATTATAGAACCTGAAGAAGATCGTGATGAAAATGCATAAAAAATTCAAAAGAAATTTTGAATTTTTTTGTTAAATAAACATAAAATTATAATTCATACTATTGACATATTAAAAAAAATGATTTAATCTTAGTATAGTACAATAGAGGAGGTAATTATATGGGATTAACAAAGAATAGTTCAATGAATGGATATAGTAAAATTGAACAAAAAAGTTTTTCTGAAGATGGCTTTACTAGTAATGATGCTATCGTATTTGATGGTGATAAGATACTTTCTATTATGACATCAATTAAAAAGAAATTAGGAGAAATTTCTAATACTTATGCAAAAGTAGCTGATTTATATGGTCAAGCTTTAAAATGTACTGCTTCTAAAAAGAAAATGGATACTTCTAAAGGTGATGGTAAAACTATGAATAACCTTAAGAAAAAAGCCGATGCTAGAGCAGCTGTATGTAAAACAAGAAAACAACAATTAATTAGTAAGATTGAAACATTGAAGATTACATTAGATGTAATCAACGATTACAATACTCAAAACCTTGTTTCATCATCTAAAGACATTAATTCTTTAAATGAACAAGAAAATGATTAAGGAGGAATAGACAATGGGTAAAGATGCTATTGATATTAACTGGGGTAGTTTAAAGAAAAAAATCAAAGAAATTGCTCCATATGTTACAACACTAAAAAAACAAAATGATGAATTAGATGCACTAATGCTTCAATTGTATGAGGTTTTCCAAACTAAAAATTCACTATCATTTTATAGATGCTATGCTGGTCATATAGATAATAATCAAAAATGGTATAAAGCATTTAAAAAATACAATGATGGTATTGCTAATGCTAGAATCATTAGTAAATAATTGATAGGTTAGAAAATGCCAGAAACTCAAACTATGGATCCTGTTATTAATACAGCAGGGCAACAAACTTCTAATTTAGAGCAAAATTCTGCAAATGAACAATCATTAAAGGTAGATACAACAAAACCACTTGATGTGAATGCTCTTGTAAATTCATTCTTAAGTGATTTTGAAGATTTTGATGAAGAAGCAACAGAAGCTGCATTAGAAGCAAATATGGTTGATGATGATTCTGATAGTGATGATTCTACTAGTGTTGATGATGATGATTCTTTTGAAAATTTTGATTTTAGAGAATCAGATGAAGAATCAGATGATCTTGACGATTTCTTTTCATAGATTTTGTTATTAAAATATACGTCTTTATGATGTATATTTTTTTTTGAAGACTTGTTATTTTTTTTATTAAATTGTATAATTAACATAACATAGGGGTGTTTTGATATGGGGAGATGTTTTTTATGAAGTTACTTATATGTGATTATAAAAAAATGCATACATATCAGATACCTAAAACTACTGAGGATTTTTATACTATTAGTTTTAAATATTCAACAGATAATCAAACTTTTCGTGAAGTATTAAGTTTAAAATTTGCTAATAATCAATGTTCAATAGTAGCAGATGAAAAATTAAGTATTTTAATGAATAATAATTTTTGTAATGAAGTCATCTTAGAAGAAAATTTATTTTTTTATTTAAAGTTTGCAGATATGGCTGACTTTTTTCCGGTTTATGTTATTCCTGATTTTAGTGAATTTGTTCCATATCAATTAAATGGTGACGAAAATCTTGCTATAGGTAGTACTCAAGATTGTAATATAAAGTATGTATCACCTAATGCTGAACAGGTTGTTTTATTTAGAAATGGACCCGTAGCTTTTTTACAAAGAACTAATATGCAAATTAATGCTACATATTGTAATGCAGTAAGTTATGATATAACAAGAGTTGATATTGGTGACTTTATTTTTGTAAATGGAATATTTATTATTTATATGAAAGATTATATTTTAATTAATGAAGCGATTAAAAATAATTTAGAGTTATATAGATTACAATTAATGAATTTTGAAAGTGATAATTCATATAATGAGATTACACCAGTTACAGATGTAGAAAAAAATGTTAAATTGTATAATGATGATCAATTATTTGTTCATACACCAAGATTAAAATTTGATATAGAAAGTCAAGAAGTAGTAGTTGATCCACCACCAGAAAAACAAGAAAGTCAAAAAGTACCAGCTATTTTTACATTAGGTTCATCATCAGTAATGTTAGTAACATCTGGTGTTTCATTACTTGGAACACTTAAAAATTTGGCTTCTGGTCAAACAGAATTTTTCTCTGCTTTAGTAGAAGTAATTGCTTTTGGAGCAATGTTTATTACAAGTTTATTTTTGCCTTTCTTGATGCAACAATGGGAACGCTTTATGGATAGAAAAAGAGAAAAATTACGTCAAAAAAAATATAAAGAATATATTAAAGGTAAAATAGAAGAAATTAATGGAATTATTAAAAGACAAGAAGAAATTATTAAACTAAATAATCCATCTTTAGAACAAATAGAGAAAAATATATTAAATACTAGTAGTGAAATTTGGAGTAGAGAGATTGCTGATAATGATTTCTTATTAGTTAGTTTAGGTGTCGGAAATGTTAAATCACAAATTCAAATTCAAGCACCTAGAGAACAATTCTCATTAATTGATGATAATTTAAAAGATTTAATAAAGGATGTAACGACATCTAATCTTGATTTGAAAAATGTACCTATTACTTTTTCAATACCAGAAAATGTTGTATTACCTATTGTAGTTGGTCTTACTAAAGCTGATGATTATATAATGTCTATAATGCTTCAATTACTTTATTATCATAGCGGTAATGATTTAAAAATAGTTATAATAACAAATGAATATAATGAGAAAAAATGGGAATTTATGAAGTGTCTTCCTCATAATTGGGATAAAAATTATGAAAAAAGATATTTTGCAAGTCGTGAAGAAGAGTTATCACAAATTGCTTTGTATTTAGAGCAAGAATATGATGCGAGATTAAATAAAATGAATAATAATTCACATCAAGATGTTACAAAGGCGAAATATGCGGATTTTTCAGAGTATTATTTAATTGTAACGGATGATTATAAAATGGCACGTGAAATGCCAATTATAGATAAAATATTAAATTCAGAAGATAAGTTAGGTTTTTCGATTGTTATTTTTGAAAAATCAATAAAGAATTTACCTAGTAAATTTAGTTCTTTAGTAAATGTTAGAAACGAAGGAAGTTATCTAATAAAGAAAGATACTTCAAGTAATGGTCAACAAGCTTTTGAAGTGAAGTTTATTGAAAATTTAGATATTACTAAATATGCGCATATTTTAGCTAATATTCCAATTAATATAAAGAGTGCTGATTCGGGTATTCCAAGTAATTTAACATTCTTAGATATGTTTCAGGCTGGTAGAGTAGATCAATTAAATATTTTATCACGTTGGTTAAATAATAATCCAACTGTTTCTTTAAAAACAACAGTAGGTTTTAAAGAAGATGATAGACCAATTGAATTAGATTTACATGAGAAAGCACACGGACCACATGGTTTAATTGCTGGTTCTACTGGTTCAGGTAAATCAGAATTCATAATTACTTATATCTTATCAATGGCAGTTAATTATCATCCTTATGAAGTACAATTTGTTTTAATCGACTATAAAGGTGGAGGTTTAGCTGGAGCTTTTGAAAATAAAGAAACGGGAGTTAAATTACCACATTTAATTGGGACAATTACTAACTTAGATAAGAATGAAATGAATAGAACTTTAGTATCTATAAAGAGTGAATTACAAAGAAGACAAAGAGTCTTTAATGAAACAAGAGATGCTTTAGGTGAAGGTACAATAGATATTTATAAGTATCAAAGATTGTATCGTGATGGACGTGTTGCGGCACCAATGTCACACTTATTCATTATAAGTGATGAGTTCGCTGAGTTAAAAGCACAACAACCTGATTTTATGGAAGAATTAGTTTCAACGGCTCGTATTGGACGTTCTTTAGGTGTTCACTTGATTTTAGCAACACAAAAGCCAGCTGGTGTTGTTGATGAACAAATATGGTCAAATACACGTTTTAGAGTATGTTTAAAAGTTCAAACTACAGAAGATAGTATGGAACTATTAAAAAGAAATGATGCGGCTTTTATTAGAGAATCAGGTAGATTTTATTTACAAGTTGGTAATGATGAAATATTTGAATTAGGTCAATCTGGATGGGCTGGAGCTAAATATGTACCTACTGATAATATTCAAAGAAAAGTTGATGATAGTATTTCTTTCTTAGCTAATAATGGTGATGTTATCAAAAATATTAATGAAGAAGTTAAAAAGGAAGAATTAGAAGAACAAGGTGAACAACTTACTAATATTGTTAAATATCTTTATGACATTGCCAATAGAGAAAATATTAAAGCTTCTAAATTATGGTTAGATAATATACCTGAAGTTATATATTATGAAGATTTAATAAAGAAATATAATTTAAAGGCTCAACCATATTTTATAGATCCTATTATTGGTGAATATGATGATCCAGCAAATCAAAGACAAAGTTATGTTGATTTACCATTATCTACTTGTGGTAATACATTTATTGTTGGTATTAGTGGTAGTGGTAAGAGTACATTATTAACAGCTATTATGTATTCAACAATAGTTAATCATAATGTTAATGAAGTTAATATTTATGTTGTTGATTTAGGAGCTGAAAAGTTAAAAGCATTCCAAAAAGCACCACAAGTTGGTGATGTATTAACAGCATCAGATCCAGAGAAAATTAAATTCTTATTCTATATGTTACAAGATGAAAAAAATAAAAGATTCTCATATTATTCAAAAGTTGGTGGAAGCTTTGATAGTGATATTGAAGCGCAAAGATGTCCTTTCCCAACGATATTAGTAATTATTAATGATATTGATGTCTTTAAAGAAATGTTTGAAGATTTATATGATTATGATGTTGTACCATTTACAAGAAATTGTGCAAAAGTTGGTATTATTCTAATTGTTACTTCAACAGTAGCATCATCATTAGGTTATATGGCGGAAAATAATTTCCCTAAAAAGATTATGCTTAATATGTTAGATTCATCAGATTATACAACATATTTCGATAAAGCTATAACACCTAAAAAGAATGCTGGTAGAGGTATTATAATGATGGATGAAGTTTATGAATTCCAAACACCTTTAATATTTGAAGAGAATTTATTTAATCAAAAACTAAATTATATTCTTAGTTTATTAGATAAAAATTTAGGTACAAGAGCTAAACCAGTACCAGTTATTCCAGATGAAGTTACAATTAATATGTTAGCAGATAAAATTAAAACACTCAGTGCTTTACCTTTAGGTGTTAATATGAAAACTGCTCAATTAGCATCATATAATTTTGATAGACTTTTAACGATTGTAACAGCTAAAAACTATGTTACAGCTAAAGGATTCTTCCCAAGATTAATGGAAATAATAACATATTTAAAGAATTATAAAATTATGGTAGTAAATTCAATAAAAGACTTACATTTTGCTTTCCCTGAGACAGTAAAATACTATGATTCTAACTTTAAAAAGATAGTTAGTGTTATTAATGATAATGTTAATAAATGCAAAGAAACAGCTAGAACAGATAACTTTGTAATAGTATTTATAGGATATGCGGCATTACAAAGTCATTTAGTTAAAGCTAAAGAAGAAGAGGAAGATGAAACAATTGTAAACATCGATGAACTTATTAGTAATTCAAAAACAGTTTCTAACTTTAAATATATATTATTTGATGTAGATAGTAGAATAAATAGAATTAGTGAAGGTAGTCTTGATACATTATTTAAACGTAATAGTGGTATTTGGTTAGGAAAAGAATTTGAAGATCAAGAGACATTTGATTGCAATGATACATATAATGTTCCTTCTTTAACTAATAGTAATATAGTTATAGTTGAAAATGGTAAAGCAGAATTTGTTAAGTATAATTAGGAGGCTTATTATGAATGATAAAGTAAATATATTATTAATTGTTCCTGAAATAGGAGAAAGTTATAATTTATTTTTACCTATTAATAAGAAAATAGGTGTCATTATTCAATTACTAAATAAGGCGATTAATGAACTTACTAATGGGGCTTTTCCAATTATGGAAAGTTGTAGACTTTATAATGCTGATACTATGCAAAAATATGATAGAAACATACTTTTATATAATACTGATATTAGAAATAGTTCGAAATTAGTTTTATTATCAAAAGGAATTTAAGATAATATGAAAATATTATCTTTTTCTTTACATTAATTTGATAAGATATATGTTTAAAAAAGAGGGTAATTATGATATTATTAATAAGAGAATAGGAGTGTCTTTGTATGCAGTCAAGAATGAAAAAATATTATGATAATATTGATGACATTGAAGAAGTAGTTCCATCTAGAGCGCAAAGAAATAAAGAATTATATAAAGAAGTTAGTAATTTAGAGATAGAAGATTTTGATTTACATAGTAATGTTTCAGTATTGGGAGATAATCAAGATAATATAGATATAAATGATATTAAAGAAATATTAACAGAAAAATATGCTGAGACCAAAAGAGATAAAAGCTTTGGGACAGTAGAAGAGAACGATTTGCCGGAAATAAATTTAGATGAAACAAGGGAATATGATATTAATTCATTACTTAATAAAGCTAAAGAAAATAAAGAAGTTAATTATGAAAAAGAAAGATTAATGAAACTTCGTGATACACAATATAATATTTTTAAAGATATTGAAGAAATGCAAAACTTAGAAGAAAATCCAGAGAATACTAATAAGAAAAAAAGACCAGAGAAAATGAATTCAGAAAATGAATTATTTGATTTAATTAATACAATTACTTCTAAAGAATTAGCTAAAGCTGCTGAAGATAGTGATGATTTAGATCCTTTAGATATTTTATCTGATTTAAAGGGTGATGATGATAATACTAAAGTAATGGGAGCTTTAGTAGTTGATGAAAAAGAAGATACTTTAGAAACAATTATTAAAGATATTAATCTTGATAGTAAAGATGAAGAAGATAAAGATGAAGCAAATGAAGAAGTAGTAGAAAAAGAAGCTTTAGAAGAAACTGAAGAAGCGTTAGCAGAAAAAAATATTGCGATTGCTGAATCATTAATTAAAGAAGAACCAACTCCTAAAGAAGATACAGAAGATGAAAAAATAAAAGAAACACAAAACTTTAGTACTAATGAACTAGGCAATATAATGAATACTAGAACATTAGAAATTGATAAAAGTGCTCCTGAAGCATTAGATAAAACAAATACTAAAAAGTTATCTTTCACACAAAGTGACTTTGATGATTTTAATGATTTAAAAGAAGATATGCATGCAACAAAGATTATTATAAAAATATTAATAGTTGTTATTATATTAGTATTTATTGTTGGATGTGTTTTATTACTTAATAAATTTTTAGGATTAGGACTATTTTAAAATAGTTCTTTTTTCATATAATTAAGTATGAAATTAAGAAAAAGAAAAAAGAAAAATATTATATATACAATTTTATTAGTTGTTTTAGGAGTATTTTTGATTCTAAATTATATTGGGAAGAGAATTACTCCTAGAGTAGTTGAAATAGTGGAAAAAAATGTTAACAAAAGTATTTATAACTATGTTTTTTATGTTTTTAGTGAAGAAGTATTAGAAAATGATAATTTATTAGATATTATAAAATTAAAAACGAATGATGAGAAAGAAGTAGTATCAATTGATTATAATTTTAATATAGCTTATAAGTATTTGAATGAGGGATTAGATAAGTTGTATGAAGAAATAAATCAATTAGAACCGAAAATTAACTATTATAAAGGCCAAAATGGAGTTTTTTTTGTACCAGTAGGATTAATTAATAATAATGTTTTATTAGAAAATTTAGGCTTTAAAATACCTTGTAAAGTTAATTATATTAATGATGTAGAAATAAATTTTAAAACGAAAGTTTCGGATTATGGTCTTAATAATTTATTAGTAGAATTATACTTAGTTGTTGATATAAAAAATGATTTAATAAGTCCACAAGGACATAAAGAATTTGGTAAAAGCTATGAGATAGTAGTTGCTTCAAAAGTTATTATGGGGAGTATTCCTGAATATTATGGAGGAACAATTGAAAATTCAACACCAATTGTATCTAGTTAAATATGTATTTTTGTGATACTATATTATAGTAGGTGGTATTTATGGAAGATAAAGTGTTTATTAATAACGCTTTTGAAAAAGCATTTAATACTTATATAGATAATGTTGATAAAGATAATTCATTAGAATTTAATAGTTTTATTGCGGTTGTTATAAGATTATTAATTTTAATATATGGTGAAGATATAATTACTTATTATAAAAATAAAGATGAAAATGCTTTTAACGTTTTAATGTTAAAGTATGGGTATAGTTTAGAAGATTATAGTAAGTTTGTTAATAATTTTAATCGTTGTTTTAATTTCTCTCTAAAACAAAAGACAAAAGCTATAAAAAAGAAAAATAAATATTTTAATTTAGTACAAAAAAGTTTAATAGATATGTTAGTAATGAAAAATCAAAAAGAACCAGTAGATAGTGATGTAAAAAATAAATTTTATGAATTATTATTTACGGCGAATACTAAGGATTTTTATCGTAAAAGTATTGCTTTAGTTGAAGCTTATAATCCTTATGAAATAGATGATTATTTTAAAAAACAAAATTTAATATAGTGGGGTAATGGTAATGAAGAAAGTGAAAATAAATGATATTGAGTATGAAGTTATAAAGGATGAGGGAGATGCTATTGATAAAGATATTTTAGCCGAAAAAATAACTGATTACTTTGATGAATATGATTATATTGTTGGTGATTGGGCTTATGGAAAAGTAAGACTTAAAGGGTTTTATGATTCTAAAAATAAAAAATGTTCAAAAATTAATGATATAAAAGATTTAGATAATTATATTGAAAATAGTTGCGCTTATGGATGTAAGTGGTTTCAAATTAAGAGAATAAAAGAAAATAAATGATTGAAAACATAACTATTATTTGTTATAATAAAAAATAGAATAGAGAGGGATTGCAATGCCAGAGAAGATATCTATCTTGAAGGAATCTGGTGAGACTTTAGTTTCTAATATTGTTTCCGTTTTTACGATTCCTGAAACTGAAAAAAGATATATTATTACTACTGAAAATGCTGTGGATCCTCATGGACTCACTGTTTTGCATGTTAGTGAAATTGTTGATGGCAGTATGCAAAAAATTGCAACTGACGATGAATGGTCTTCAATTAAAACAATTATGCGTGCAATTATATCTGGCAATGTTGGTTCCTACAAATATTTACCTGCAATTGCTAATTTAAATGCTTTTGGACAATATTCACGTGATATTTCTGTTAGTGCTTCAGCATCTAAGCAAATGATAGATAATTATAATGCGGCAGATAAGAGTGCTGTTCCTACAGATGCTAATGCTTCTGCGACTGATGTACTACAGCAACCAGTTGGAGCACCTGGACAAGTACAAATGCCTGTTACTCCTAGTACTATTTTCCCTACAGGTGGAACAACTGTATCAAATGATGATGAGTTAGTACCTGGAATTGCTGAGTTACCTGCAGCACCTGTAAATGCAGCAATGCCTGGTAGTCCAGTAACACCTGTTGCACCAGTAGGTGGAGTTAATACAGTACCTGTTCAAGCACCTAGTTCTGTACTTAATCAAGGATTAGCGACTGAACCAATGGTAGCTCCTGGTTTACCAGAAGCACAAGCAGTACCTGCACCGGCATCAGTTCCAGTAGCTAGTGCTACACCAGTAGGAGCTCCAGAGCCTGCTGTAGATGCTATTAGTGTTCCAGTTTTAGGCGTTGGATCTAATATTCCAGCAGCACCAGTTGTAATGCCAGCTACACCACCAGCACCAGGAGTAGATCCTGCAGCAGTTAATGTAGCAGTTACACCTGTAATAGATGCTCAAGTTAATCCACCAATGGGAACTGTACCAACACCAGGTGTTAGTGAACAACCTGGAGTTAATAATAACTTAGGTTTAACGAATGAGGTTCAAGTTGCAACACCAACAACAGTTATTCCTGATGCTCAAATTGTTCAAAATGCTCAAAATACATCATTAACAAATGATGAGCAAATAAACTTTAATGCGACACCTAGTTTTGATCCTAATGCTACTTTAGATGAAGTAGTAGTAGCAGCACAAGAAATGTTTATGGAAGGTGTTAAAAATTTAGTTGTAACTATTCAAGAAAAAGTATATAGAGATTTATATAGTAAAGAAGAAGAAATAAAG
Source organism: uncultured Bacilli bacterium (assembly GCA_947632085.1). Taxonomy (GTDB): domain Bacteria; phylum Bacillota_I; class Bacilli_A; order RF39; family UBA660; genus Coprovivens. The sequence goes on from CANRNY010000027.1 coordinate 20,452, forward strand.
AAAAGAGAAGCAGCAGTCGCCCAAAAAGAACAAGAACTTGGTATTGCTCAACCATTAGCTAGTAATACTGCTGTAGTACCTGGTTTAAATGCTACACCAGCAACACCTTTAACTGAAGCTCCTCCAGTTGTCCAACCAACTTTAGTTCAAGCTTCAAATGATGTTATTTAAAACTTAAGAATTATCTTAAGTTTTTTTCATATTATTTAATATGAAAGATATTTTAAGTGAATTTTATAAAATAAATATAGATAATTATCAAATATATAAAGATGGTTTGATATTTCAAATAGATGGAATAAACTATTACTTTACTAAAACATTTTATGATTCAGTATATATTAATGAATTAATAAGAATATGTAATGAATTAAAAGAACAAAATATCTTTTTGCATGATTTTGTTAAAAATATAAACAATGAATATTTAACAGAGCAATGGATTCTTTTTAGAGTAAATACTTTATTAGATGATATTGATTTAAATGATATAAATAAATTTATAAATATAAACTGTAATAAATATTTAAGTGAATATATTACGATGGAAGATTTTTGGCAGAATAAAATAGATTATTTTGAAATTCAAATAAGTGAGTTATCGGATAATAAATTAATTAATCATAGTTTTGATTATTATATTGGAATAGCGGAAATTATTATTCAGTTTTTACGAAAAAATCCAACAAAAATTGATTTATGTTTATCACATAAGACTTTAGATAGTTTAAAAACAATTGATTTTTATAATCCATTAAATATAACATTTGATTTAAAATTAAAAGATATAGCTAGTTATATTAGATTAACGAATAATTTAGAGTTATTAAGCGATATATTAGATCAACAAGATGAATATTATAATAAAGCTTATTTTATGGCGAGAATGGTCTTTCCTTTTAAGTATTTTAATGTGATTAGTAATATGGTTGTTGATAAAGAAAAAGATAGTGATTTAGTATATATGTTAAATAATGTTAAACAGTATGAAAATTATGTAAGTAAAATACAGAGTATGTTTGGTATATACTTATTTTCATGGATAAAAAAAAGTAATTAAAGTGTGACATTAATTACTCCTTCTACTTCTGGGACATCCATTTTTATTGTTTCATATAAACCATTCTTTATTGTTTCGTCAGAAAACATACAAGCAGCACAAGCACCAGTAAGTTTAACATAAACGATTTTATCTTTATATTCGATAAATTCAACATCGCCACCATCCATATTTAGATATGGTTTTAATGTTTCTAATATTTCTTTTATTTTATTAATAGTTTCAGTATTATCAACCTTATTAGTATTTTTAGGCATAGTTATCACCACGTTTAATTATAACTTATAATTTATTTGGTGTAAATAATGAGTTGTGGTATAATACATATCGAGGTGGAAGAATGCCAAAATATAAGAAAGGTGACACAGTGAAAGGAAAAGTTAGTGGAATTGAAAACTACGGAATTTTTCTTTTAATGGATGATGGCTATTCTGGATTAATTCATATTTCTGAAATATCTGATAAATTTGTAAAAAGTGTTTTTGATTATGTTGAATTAGGCGAAATAATTAAAGCTAAGATTTTAGAAGTTGATGATAATAATAAAAAAATTAAATTAACAATTAAAAATTTAGATTATCGAGTAGAAGATAAAAAGGAATTAGAGGACAAAAATGGTTTTTCACCATTAAGAAAGATGTTACCTAAATGGATAGAAGAATTTAAAAAAAATAAAGAGTGATCTTTATTTTTTTACTTTTTAATAAATTTAAGGATAAAAAAACAAGGTTTAAACCTTGTAATAAACAAATGGTGCCCAAGGCCGGACTTGAACCGGCACGAGGGTTAAATCTCGCAGGATTTTAAGTCCTGTGCGTCTACCTATTCCGCCACTTGGGCAGGCACCGTCTTGTTCATAAGACTATTTGAGTATAACGCATTTTTATTTGTTTTGCAATAGTTTTTTTACATTTTATTATTTGTTTTAAAAGATATTATAAATAAATCTAAAACTTACTGCACAACAATTGTGCACTTCTTTTTTTAAACTACAAAAAAGAAGAATTCATAAATAAATTGGTTTTTTAGTTGACATCTATTTTTATATTGTGCTATAATCAATTTGTCGCTGAAGAATAAGCGAAAATGGAGGAATACCCAAGTCTGGTTGAAGGGACCGGTCTTGAAAACCGGAAGGTCGTGTGAGCGGCGCAGGGGTTCGA
>CANRNY010000028.1 GCA_947632085.1 uncultured Bacilli bacterium
TAAAGATATATATTATTATTTAATTGTGTTCAGACGTGAACACAGATTGCTTAAAGTTTACAGGTTACTGTAATAAGGCACAATGCCTTAAGTGTTGGTCGGCCACTACTAATGTCGACTTTTTTTGATGAAATTAAAATAGTGTGGTATAATGTATATGGATGAAGGAAACTTCATACAATAAAAAAGGATACATTTGATTGGATGAATCAGATGTGATTCCTTTTTGGATGTCATTTGAAATCAACTTATGTTGAAATCAGATGTTTTTATTATCTAAACAAAAAGGTTCTTCTAGCAAGAACTTTTTTGATGGTAAAAATTAAGTTATTTTGCTTTTTTAGATGAGAAAATTAGATAAAAAAATTTATTTAGCTAAAGCAAAATAAATGTATTATAATATGTTTTTATAGCAAGATAATTTTTTATAGTAAAAAATGTATATAAATCATACAAATATTCGTGTTATTTAGATTCTTTTATGTTATAATTATATATAAGAAAGTTGGTGATATTATGTTTATTCCATTAGGTATAAAAAGTGATTATTCATTACTTAAAAGTTTAATTAAAATACCTGATTTGATTAAATATTTAAATAAACATAATATTATAGCTTGTGGATTACTTGATGAAAATTTATTTGGTAGTATGTGTTTTTATAATGAATGTGTTAACAATAATATTAAACCTATTATAGGATTAGAAGTTAAAATTGCTAATAATTCATTATATTTATATGCTAAAAATTATATTGGGTATCAAAATTTACTTAAGATTAATACAATTATTCAAGGAAGAGATATTACATATATTGATTTAAAAAGTTATGCTAAAGATATAATTGGTGTTATACCTTATAAAAGTATAGATATATATGATGAAGTAAAAAAAGTATATACTAATTTATTTATTGGATATACTAATGATTATGAAAAAAGTAATGCGTTAATATTAAATAGTAATATATTATATGTTAATCAAGTTTGTGCTTTTGAATTTCAAGATATAAAGTATTTAGGAATTGTTAGGGAGATTGAAACAGGAGAGAAAGAAGATTTAATTAAATATAATGATGCTTATTTAGAAAGAGAAATAAATAATGAGGATGCTAAAACAACAGAAGAATTTAGTAAATTAATAGATTTAGTTATACCTAAAGATGGAAAGTATATTCCGCATTATGATACTAATATAAAAGATTCTTATGCTTATCTTTGTTCTTTATGTAAAAAAGGATTAGAAAAAAGATTAGATGGTAAGATTACAAAAGAATATAGTGAACGTTTATTAATGGAACTTAATGTTATTAATAAGATGGGATTTGTAGATTATTTCTTAATAGTTTATGACTATGTTAAGTTTGCAAAAAAAAATAATATATTAGTAGGTCCTGGTAGAGGTTCTGCTGCTGGTTCGTTAGTTAGTTATGCAATTGGTATTACAAATATTGATCCATTAAAATATGATTTATTGTTTGAAAGATTTTTAAATCCTGAACGTATAACAATGCCTGATATAGATATCGATTTTGAATATACAAAAAGAGATCAAGTTATTAGTTATGTAAAAGATAGATATGGACATGATAAAGTAGCTAATATAATGACTTTTGGTACACTTGGAGCACGTCAAGTAATTAGAGATGTAGGTAAGTGTTTAGACGTCGATTCAAAATTAATTGATCGTTTAAGTAATTTATTAGATCCAAAAGCTAGTTTAAAAGATAATTTAAATAATAGGTATGTTAAAGATTTTGTTGCAAGTAATCAAGAAATAAAAAAAGTTTATCAAATTAGTTTTAAATTAGAAGGACTTAAAAGACATATTAGTACCCATGCTGCAGGAGTGGTTATTTCGTCTGTTAGTTTAGATGATGTAATTCCAATTTGTCTTAATGGTGAAGACTTACTTACGGGAGTTACAATGGAATATCTAGAAGATTTAGGCCTTTTAAAAATGGACTTTTTAGCATTGAGAAATTTAACAATTATTCAAAATGTTTTAGAACTAATCGCGAAGGAAACTGGTAAACAAATAAATTTAGCGAGTATACCTTTAGATGATAAAGAAACAATAAAAATATTCTACAATGTTGATACAGAAGGAATATTTCAATACGAAAGTTCAGGAATGAAAAATTTTTTAGCGAAGTTAAAAGCAACTTCATTTGAAGATTTAATTGCGGCGGTAGCTTTGTTTAGACCAGGTCCTATGCAAAATATAGATAGTTATATAAAAAGAAGAATGGGTAAAGAAAAAATAGTATATCCTGATGAATCTTTAAAAGACATATTAGCGCCAACATATGGAATTATGATTTATCAAGAGCAAATTATGCAAGTACTTGTAAGAATGGGAAATTATAGTTTTGCAGAAGCTGATAATATTAGAAGAGCGATGAGTAAGAAAAAACATAGTGTTATGGAACATGAAAGAGAAGTATTTGTTACTCGTTCAGAAAAAAATGGATATACTAAAGAAAAAGCTAATGAAATATATGATTTAATTATTAAGTTTGCTAATTATGGATTTAATAAAGCACACTCAGTAGCTTATGCCTTAATAGGTTATCAAATGGCTTATTTAAAAGCTAATTATCCTGTGTATTTTATTGCTAATTTACTTAATATGAGTATTGGCAGTGATATTAAAACTAAAGAATATATTGATGAAGCTAAAAATAAAAATATCTTAGCTTTTAAACCAAATATTAATATTAGTATGGATTATTATGTAATAAAAGATAATGCTTTATTACTTCCTTTAAATGCTATTCATAATGTAGGAGAATCTGCTGTTAGTGAAATAATTAAAGAAAGAACGACTAATGGAAGATTTACAGATTTCTTTAACTTTGTAGCACGTACTTATGGAAAAAGTGTTAATCGTAAAACAATAGAAGCCTTAATAGATGCTGATACTTTTAGAGATTTTAAAGTTAATCATAAAACTTTATATGCTAGTATAGATAGTGCATTAGATTATGCTTCTTTATGTAGTGATTTAGATGAATCATTAGTAATGAAACCTAATTATGAATATATAGAAGATTATAGTGAAAATGAATTAATGGCTAGTGAATTAAATTCATTTGGTTTTTATGTTACTAATCATCCTGCTAGTAAATATCAAGATGGAATAATGAAAATTAAAGATATGAAAGCATTTTTTGATAAATATGTTAATTTAGTTGTTATAATAAATAGTGTTAAGAAAATTAAGACTAAAAATGGGGAAGATATGGGATTTATTTTAGGTAGTGATGAAACTGGTAGTGCAGACTTTATTATATTTCCTAAAAATAATAAATTCTTAACGATGATAAAAAAGGATGACTTAATAAAAATAAGAGGACAAGTAACAAGAAGATTAGATAAATATCAAATTGTTATAAGTAATATTGAAAAATTGTAGGTGATGTATATGCAAGATAAAATGAGAAAATTTTTTGATAGTATTGGATTTGAAGACGTTAATAATGATTTTATTGAGGCAAATATTTCACGTGTTATTTTAAATAAGAAGAAAGATTCTTTTGAAGTCTTTATTCAAAATGAAAGACCAATCAATCCTATTGCAACTTTAGAACTTACTAAATGTGCTAAAAAAGGGATTAATGGTAAAAATCCTTGTCATATTAATTTTATTTATGATGATATGCAAGATGAAGATATATTAGAAGCTTTTAAAGTATTACTTGGAGATTTGATAAGTAAAAGACCTTCTTTAGTTTCTTTAGAAAATAAAAATATTTCAATTGATGATGAATTTATTATTATAGAACTTGATAGTAAAAGTGAAGAATATGATATGTTACAAAAAGAAATTAAAGGGTTAGTAAATGGTTTAATTGAACTTGGATTCTATGAAATGGAAATTACGACAGCAATAAATAAAGAAAATGAAAAGAAAATTCAAGATGAAATAGAAGCTGATCGTAATAAAAAAATAGAAATAGATTTTTATGATGAACCAGTAAATAATTATGGTAAGGGTGGATGGACACCAAAAAAGAAAGTTAATTATTCTAGAGAAGGAATAGTAACGATAGATAGTATTGATAGAGAAGAAAATAATGTTCATGTAGAAGCATATATTTTTGGTTCAGAATTTAATCAATTAAAAACAAAAGATGGACGAGATTTATATTTAATTACTTTAAAAATTAGTGATAATACATCTAGTATTTTAGCGAAATGTTTTGCTAAAGATGAAGAGGATTTTGCAGCGAAATCTAAAGAATTAAAAGAAGGAACTTGGTGGACTTTTAAAGGACAAGTTAGATATGATAACTTTGCTAGTGATTTAGTATTTAACTTTAGAAGTTATGAAAAACTAGAAAATATACCATCTTATAAAAGATTAGATAATGAAGTAGAAAAAAGAGTTGAACTTCATGCTCATACAATGATGAGTCAAATGGATGGAGTATGTGATGAAGTAAAACTTGTTAAACAAGCTATGGAATGGGGACATAGAGGAATTGCAATTACTGACCATGATTGTTGTCAGTCTTTTCCCCATGTCTTTGGTGAAGTTACATCATTTAATAAAGGATTAAAGAAAAAAGCACAAGCCAAAATTGATGAACTAAAAGCTAGTTTGGAAGAAATTAAAGCTAGTGGTAATGAAGATGGCATTGCCGAAATGGAGAAGATGGTTGCCCAAGCTGAAGAAGAAAAGAAAAATTTACAATTCTTTAAAGCTGCTTATGGGACGGAACTTGAAATGTGTGAATCTTTCTTAAATGTTTGTTTTAATCCTAATGAAGAAAATATAGAAGGTAATACTTATGTAGTATTCGATACAGAAACAACAGGATTTAATCCAGGTTTAGGTGATTCATTAATCGAAGTTGGTGGCGTTAAAATTCATAATGGCGAAGTAGTTGATCGTTTTGATGAACTTATTAATCCGGGACATCATATTGATGAACAAATAACAAGAGTTACTGATATTTCAGATGATGATGTTAAAGATGCTGATAATGAAGAGAATGTAGTTAAAAGATTTAAAGAATGGATAGGTAATTTGCCTTTAGTAGCTCATAATGCACGATTTGATAAAAATATGATTGATATGGCATATTATAAATATGATTTAGGTAAATTAGAAAATCCTATTATTGATACTTTAATGTTATCAAGAGTAATTAATCGTGATTTAAAGAAACATAGTTTAAAAGCTTTAGGTAAATTCTATGGTATTGATACAGGTGAAAACGATGATGAAGATGATGAAACTGTAAATGAAACTGGTGTTACTGGTCGTGTTTTAGATTCTGAAATTGGAGCTTCTTTTACTAAAATATTAGTTGATGATGAAGAAGTTTTAAAGATAGAAAAACAAGAATATTATGATATTGATGTAACAACAGAAGAAAGAGTAAAAAAATATCGTAATATATATCATTTAGAAACATTACATAAAGCTGCTAAAACTGATGAAATAAATATTCAAATTGAAGTAGCACCAGGAGTACAATTAGTTGATTTTGAATCTAAAGTAAAATTACATCCAGCAGAAAATGATATTGAAATCAAATATACGGATGATTTTGGTGAAAAAAGTTTAACTATTGTTGTTTATGTTGGACAACACCATGGAGCAGATGTCGACTCAGAAAATACAGCTTATATCTTTAATAAAATGTTAAATCAAATAAAGGGAATAAAGAAATTAAGTGATTTAAATAATTTAGGTTTACTTGAAGAAATTGCTTTTAAAAATAATCCTAAAATGTTAGATCATATTGGTGAATTATCAACAATAAAAAATTATGTATTTAAACCTACAGAAGATGAAGAAGTTGATGATTCTCTTGGTTATCCATTTGAAAAATATGGTAATAGGGAATATCGTTTTAAATTCCCTTGGTGCCATGAAGATTGGGTGCAAATGTATGAAAATATTCCAGGTAAAACATATACAGAACATATCGCCAATATGTATGACAATATGAAACATGTTACATTTATTGCTAAAAATAAAGTTGGTCTTAAAAACTTATTTAAAATAGTTAGTTATGCAAATACAAATTTCTTGCAAAGAAATGCAAGAATTCCACGAAAATTAATCGAAGAAAATAGAGAAGGTTTACTTGTAGGTAGTGCTTGTTTAAATGGAGAAATATTTTATATAGCAGAAACAAGAAGTGATGAAGATTTAATTGAAGCGATGCAATTTTATGATTATATAGAAGTACAACCACCTGATAATTATATGCATTTACTTCGTGGACATGATATTAATAATTTAAAACATTTACATTATTGCTTAGAAAAGATAATTAAATGTGCTAAAAAAGCCGGTAAATTAATAGTAGCAACAGGGGATGTTCATAATATTAATAAAGAAGATCGTTTGTATCGTGAAATTATTGTTAATCAAAATGTTCCTGGTAAAGGTAGACATCCTTTAGCTAGATATCTTGTTGGTAGTGCTAAACGTAATACTAATGATGATAATATTAAAAATGTTATAGAAAAATGTAGTAGTCAGGGAGTACCATTAAATGCAGTAGAAGAAAAAGTATTAAAATATATTTATATTTTAAAGAAAATTAATAAGATACCAATTACGGCTTTAAATATTGCGTATATTTATGCGACTGCAAAAAATATTCCGGAAGAAGATGCGTTTAAAGGTAAAGAGGGAGAAACAGAAAAATTAAAAGCTGTTTCGGCAGCTTTAAGAAAGTTAATGGTAGCTGGTATAATTAAAGAAGATTCTGAAGAATATGTATTAAAAGCTGATTATAATGATTCAGAGACAGCTTTATCTGGACATATTCCAAATCAATATTTTAGAACAACTAAAGAAATGTTAGATGAGTTTGCTTTCTTAGATGATAAAGAATTGATTAAAGAAATTGTTATTACTAATCCAAATAAAATTATTGATATGTTAGAAGAAATAGAAGTAGTTGTTTATCCTGATAAACCTTATTCACCAATTATTGAACATTCACAAGAAACATGTCGTGATATGGTTTTTGAAAAAGCACATAGTATGTATGGAGATCCACTACCAAGGAATATAGAAGAACGTATTGCTCAAGAGTTTTATGGTGATAAAATTATGGGTTTAGTAACAGAAAAAATAGCTTTAGAACATCCTGATATGAGTGATGAAGAAAAAGATAATATTTTTTCTGCTGAAGTTCATAAGGTAATTATGAGTGGTTATGATGGTGTTGTTAAGCTAATGAGTGATAAGTTAAAAAGGGAAGCTGAAACAGAATTAAGTGATGAAGATGCAACAGAACAAGCTAAAGCCTCACTTGGAGGAATTATTGGTGGAGGATTTGACGTTATTTACTTAATTGCGCAAAAATTAGTTAAACATTCTAATGATGATGGTTATTTGGTAGGATCACGTGGTTCAGTTGGTTCATCATTTGTTGCGAGTATGATGGGTATTACTGAATGTAATGGTCTTCCAGCCCATTATTATTGTCCAAAATGTTGTCATTCTGAATTTAAAGATGAAACTGGTAAAGCTTATGTTGATGATTATCCATCAGGTTTTGATTTACCGGCTAAAAAGTGTCCAGAATGTGGGGCAGATATGATTCATGAAGGTAATGATATGCCATTTGCGACATTTTTAGGATTTAATGCTGATAAAGTACCAGATATTGACTTGAATTTCTCAGGAGACAATCAAGCTTCGGCTCATGAATATACAAAAGTATTATTTGGAACAGATAATGTATATCGTGCAGGAACAATTGGTACTGTTGCTGATAAAACAGCGTTTGGATATGTCCAAGGTTTTTATGAAGAAAGTTTGTATAATATACTTAAGATAGAAGCTAATAGTTATGGAATGCCAATTACTGGTAAAGATGAATTAAAGAAAAAAGGTGTCATTAAATCTTTTGTAAGAATTCCTGAGGTGGAACGTATTAGTGTTGGTTGTACAGGAGTTAAGAGAACGACTGGTCAACATCCAGGTGGTATTGTTGTTGTTCCGGGATATAAAGATGTTTGGGATTTTACACCATTCCAGTATCCAGCAGATGATCCTAATAGTGCATGGCGTACAACTCACTTTGATTACCATGCTATTGATGCCGACTTATTAAAACTAGATATACTAGGACACGATGATCCGACAGTACTTAGAATGCTACAAGATATTTCAGGAATAGATGTAACAAAGATTGACTTAGGAGATTTAGATACGATGAAAATCTTTACAGGTCCAGAAATACTTGGAGTTGATCGATATCAATTAAGAGGGTTAACTGATAAAGATGGACGTAAATATTGTCCAACTGGAACTTTAGGAGTTCCAGAGTTTGGAACATCATTCTTACTAGGAATGCTTGAAGAAACAAAACCAACAACATTTGCGGAACTTATTAAAATATCTGGTTTATCACATGGTACAGATGTATGGTTAGGTAATGCTAGAGATTTATGTACACCTAATGAAAAAGGTGTTATTGAAGTTCCTTTTAAAAATGTTATTGGTTGTCGTGATGATATTATGGTTAACTTAATAGCTTGGGGAATGAAACCAGCTAAAGCATTTAAAATTATGGAATTTGTTCGTAAAGGTAAAGCATCTAAAGATCCAGCTACATGGGCTGAACACGCGGCAGCAATGCGAGAAGCTAATATACCTGAATGGTATATTGAATCTTGTCGTAAGATAAAATACATGTTTCCTAAAGCGCATGCAACAGCTTATGTAACTTCTGCATTTAGAATAGCTTGGTTTAAAGTACATCATCCATTGTGGTATTATTGTGCTTATCTATCTATAAGACGTGATCAATTTGATATTGAATCAATGATTAAAGGGGCAGATGCTATTAGAAATAAAATAGATGAAATTGATGCGAAAGGTAATAGTGCAAGTAATAAAGAAGTAGATACAAGAGAAACTTTATGTATATGTTTAGAAATGTGTTTAAGAGGATTCTACTTTAAAAATATCGATGTTGATAAAAGTGATGGTAAAAAATTTGTTATTACAGAAGATGAAAAAGGTTTAATAATTCCATTTAGAGCTTTAGACGGACTTGGTGATAACGTTGCGGAGACGATAGTTAAAGCTAGAGAAGGTGGACCATTTATTTCAATGGAAGATTTAAGAGATAGAGGTAAAGTAAATACTAGTTCAATGGAAAAACTAAAAGCCTTAGGTTGCTTAGATAATCTATCTGAAAGTAATCAATTAAGTTTATTTTAGAAAAGGAGTTTAACTCCTTTTTTAGTGAAATAAAAAAAGGTTCGTTTGAACCTTATTTTACTTTTTCAACACTTTCAAAAACATATTTCTTATCTTGTGTTTGTTTTAATGTAAATTTGTATTTATCAAATTCATCAATTTTATCTGTAGGGAATTCTTTCTTTTCTAGATTTTCAGCAACTACTTGAGTACCTTCAGGATCTTTCATATACATAATATTTTCACCATCATTATATACATAAGCAATCGCAACAGTTGTTACAAGTTTACCATCTTGATTTTCAGTACTAATAATAGAATAATCCATGCTAGCACCATCCATTTTATTATCTTCAACATTATTTCTTTTTAATAGATAACAATCATAATTTTCATCATAAAATATATCATACATGAAATTAACTGGAGTAGCAGTATCTTGGAATGTATCAACACCGAATAATTCTTTAACAGCTTGTCTAACACTTTCACCACTATAAATATGATAATCGTCAATATTGCTATATGCTTTGGAATTCTTTAGACCATACATATAATCAGCACTAATAGTATAATTTATATCACTTTCATTTAAATAATTAATAGCAGTATAAATTATTTCTTGTTCGCTTAAATCTTCAAAAGTAGTTTTATCGTATGAATATAAAACATCAAGTCCATCATAAACTGTAGAATAACCTTTAGATAGATTTAAATAATAATTTGTTACATTAGCTTCAACTGTTTGTTTATCTGTTTCAGAAACTTTATCTTTATTAACGAATTTCAAAATAACAAAACCAAGAGCAACTAAGATAACAATAATTATAATAAATACTAATAATTTCTTTGCATCAAATTTCTTCATTATTTTTAACCTCTTTCCTATTATAAATAATAACATATATTAAAAAAATAATCTATATTTTTATGATATAATTGATTTACTTACTAGGAGATGGTGTAATGACAAATAATAAAAAAGTAGTTATAGGTATTTTAGCAACTAGTAATTATATGGTAACTGATGATACCTTTAAAGATACTTATCGTTATGGAAATAATTATATTAAAAAGATATATGAAAATGGAGCAATACCATTACTTATTCCATATTGTGATGAAAAAGTTATTATAGAAGCGTTAGAAATGTGTGATGGTTTATTACTACCTGGAGGAGAAAGAGTAAGACCAGCAAACTTTGAAGTAATAGATTATTTTGTTAAAAATAAAAAGCCAATACTAGGGATTTGTTTAGGAATGCAGACTTTAGCTATGTACTCAGTTAATTTAGATAAAGAAAAAAGAATTATAAAAAAGATAGATAATGGTACTAATCATTGGCCGATAGAACTTTTAAGAAATAATAATGAAGATTTGGCACATAAAGATTATATAGATAAAAATTCAAAATTATATAAAATATTTAATAAAGAAGAAATAGAAGTTAATAGTGTTCATAATTGTACGATTACAGAAGTAGGGAGATTATTTAATGTAAGTATTAAATCAAGTGATGGTTTAATAGAAGGAATAGAATATGTTAATGATGATAATTTTATTGTAGGAGTACAATTTCATCCAGAAATATTACCACAATATAATAATTTATTTAAAGAATTTATTAAGAATTGTCAAAAATAAGAAAATATCTGAAAAAGATATTTTTTTCTTAATTAAAAAGTAACAATTTTATAAAAATAAATGATATTTTTGGTATAATAATAAACAGGTGATAATTATGAAAAAAGTAATTCTTGTCGATGGAAATAATTTAATGTTTAGAAGTTATTATGCGACTGCTTATACAGGAAATGTAATGAAAAATAGTAAAGGTTTTCCAACGAATGCTTTATTTGGTTTTTGTCAAATGATGAATAAAATAATTCATGAAGAAAAACCTGAATATATTGCAGTAGCTTTTGATATTGGTAAAAATTTTCGTAAACAAAAATATGAAACATATAAAGATGGACGTGCAGCAACTCCTGATGAATTAAAAATGCAAATGCCAATTGCGAGAGATGTACTTAAAGCAATGGGAATTCCATATTTTGAATTAGAACCTTATGAAGCTGATGATATCATTGGAACATTTGCGAAAATGTGTGAAGAAGATCCAGAATATGATGCAACAATTATTTCTTCTGATAAAGACTTACTACAATTAATTAGTGATGTTGTAGATGTTAAATTATTAAAACAAAAAGATTATATAAGATATAATCCTAAAACCTTTAAAGAAGATTGGGGATTTGAACCAATTAGAATAATTGATTATAAAGCATTAGCGGGTGATGCTTCAGATAATATACCTGGGGTTAAGGGAATTGGTGATAAAACAGCTATTAATCTATTAAAGACATATGATACGATTGAAGATATTTATGAACATATAGATGAAATAAAAGGTAAGATGAAAGAAAAGTTAGTCGAAGATAAAGATAATGCTTTTATGAGTAAAGAAATAGCTACTATTTATCGTGATGTACCTTTAAATGTTAAATTAGATGAAATAATATATAATGGTCCAGATTTTGTTAGTTTAAATAATATTTATGAAGATTTAGAATTCTTCTCTTTAATAAAGAAAAACGTTGAAGGATCTAAACCAGTTGAAAATGAAATAAAATATAAAAATGTTAATACGATTGAAGATTTAAAAAACTTAGAAAAAGATATATCTTTATATATTGAATGTGATGCAGAAAACTATCATAATGGTAATATAGTAGGAATGGCAGTATGTGATAGTAAAAATAATTATTTTATAAGTAATGTAGTAATAGATGATGTTATTAATTTACTTAAAGATAAAACAATTACAACATTTGATCAAAAAAAGAATTTTGTTTTACTAAAAAAAGAAGGATACGAAATTAAAGTTGTTTCAGATATAATGATTGCGGCTTATTTACTAAATATAAATATTAAAGATGATATAGCTTACTTAATGAATAGTAAGGGAGCACAAGTTAACTTCTATTCACAAAGTTTAAAGAATGGTTTTGATAAAAAAGATATCGTTTTAAAAGCAAGATTTATTTATGATATAAAAGATGAATATATCGATAATCTAAAAAAAGAAGAAATGTTAGAATTATATGAAACTATAGAAATGCCATTAATTACAGTTCTTGCTAATATGGAATATGATGGAGTTAGAGTAGATGCTGATATCTTAAATAAAATGAATAGTGAAATGGAAGGACGTATTAAAGAATTAGAAGAAGCAATACATAAAGAAGCAGGGGAAGAATTTAATGTTGGTAGTCCTAAACAACTTGGAGTTATTCTTTTTGAAAAATTAAAACTGCCTTTTGCTAAGAAAATACCTAGTGGATATAAAACTGATGTTAGTATTTTAAATAAACTAATTGATTATCATCCAATTATAAAAATGATTCTAGATTATCGAGCATTAACTAAAATAAAAAGTACATACCTAGAAGGATTAAGTAATTTTATCAAAGAAGATGGTAAAATACATACAATATATAAACAAAACTTAACAAGAACAGGAAGATTATCTTCCGTTGAACCTAACTTACAAAATATTCCGGCGAGAGATGAAGAAGGGCGTAAGATAAGAAAAGCCTTCTTACCAGTTAATGACTTATTTCTTAGTGCTGATTACTCACAAATGGAACTTAGAGTATTAGCTCATGTTAGTGGTTCTAAAGAACTACAACAAGCATTTATCAATGATGAAGATATACATACTAGAGTAGCAGCTGATATGTATGGTATTCCAATCGAAGAAGTAACAAAAAGTCAAAGAAAGACAGCTAAAGCAGTTATCTTTGGCATTGTTTATGGTATAAGTGGTTTTGGATTAGGTGAAAACTTAGAAATAAGTGCAAAAGAAGCTAAAGCCTTTATAAATAAATACTACGAATTATATCCAGGAGTAAAAAAATATATGGATGATATAGTAGTTCAAGCTTATAAAGATGGATATGTTAAAACATTATTTAATCGTAAGAGAATAATAGATGAACTTAATAATAAAAATTATATGGTTAGACAGAGTGGAGAAAGAATAGCACTTAATACACCAATTCAAGGAACTTCAGCAGATATTATGAAAATAGCAATGGTTAAAATATTTGATGAAATGCAAGATAAAAAATTAAAATCAAAAATGCTATTACAAGTACATGATGAATTAATATTTGATGTAGTTAATGAAGAAAAAGAAGTATTAGAAGAATTAGTTAAACGAAATATGGAAAATTGTGTTAAACTAGATGTACCATTTAAAGTTAGTAGTGATTATGGTACAGATTGGTATGAAGCTAAGTAAGGTGATAAATAATGAAAGATGTTAAAAAAATAATAATTGTAGATTTAATAATTCTAATTATTAAAATATTAGGTGGTCTTTTATGTAATTCATTAACTATGTTATCTAGTATGATATTAGAATTAATGGTAATAATAATTGGTTTATTTCTATATAAGAAAAGTGATAATAAAAAATATAAAGCAATTATTAGTTCATTAATGGGATTTATAATTATTTTAAGTAGTTTATTTCTAATATACTATGGAATAGTTAGAGATATAAAAACAACTAGTTGGTTTATAATATTATTTGTTTTATTAATAGCAATTATAAGATATATTACTTCTTGTTTTATGACTAATATGAGTTATCAAAAAAAAGAAGGTGTTTTACTAATTGGTAAAATGCATAGTACGATAGATTTTATATCTTATGGAGTTGTTCTTGGAGCTTTAATCTTAACTAAATTAAGTAAATGGATAAAAATATTTAAATATGGTGATATTCTAGGAATGATTATTATTTCTTTATTTGTTATTTATAAAGGAATAAAAGTAATAGTTAATAGTTTTAAATATATTGAAGATAAAAAGCAAATAGATATTAATAGCTATGTTACGGAAATAGGTAAAAATAAAGAAATTAAAGAAGTAGAAAAATTAGAAATAAGTTCATATGGTGGCTTTAACTATGCACATCTTAATATTATTTTAAAAGAAGGTGTTAGTATGGTAGATGTTAATACCTTAGTATTAAGTATTCAAGATTATCTTCTTAAAATAAGTGATGTTGTAAGAGTTAATCTAGTTAAGAAAGTAGTTAAGAGAAAAGCCAAAGTAAGGAGTAAAAAAGCAGATGCCAGAAATAGCGGAAGTAGAAACAGTAAGACAAACACTAAGAAAAAGAATACTAAGAAAAAAAATAGTAAACGTTAATGTCTTATATGAAAGAATAATTGAATCGGATATAAATGAATTTAAAAAGAATTTAATAGGTTTAGAATTTAGTGATATCTTAAGAAGAGGTAAATGGTTAATATTTGAAATAGGTCCATACTATTTATGTAGTCATTTAAGAATGGAAGGTAAATACTTTATTAAAGATCATAATGAAGAAATAAATAAACATGAACATGTTATATTTGAATTTGAAGATGGTACTGATTTAAGATATCATGATACAAGAAAATTTGGGCGAATGAATTTAGTTTTAAAAGAAGATTTAGAAACAGTAGAAGGTGTTCATAAACAAGGGATTGAACCAATTGATCCTAAATTAAATAAAGAATATTTATATGATAAATTTCATAAAAAGAAATTACCGATGAAGAGTTTATTACTAGATCAAACAATTATTTCTGGTTTAGGTAATATATATGCTGATGAAGTATTATTTGCTTCTAATATTTATCCTGAAAAATTAGGAACAGAAATTACCTTAGATGAATGTGATAAAATAGTTTCATCATCTAAAAAAATAATTGAAGAAGCTATTAAATGTGGGGGAACAACAATTAGAAGTTATACTTCTTCTTTAGGAGTTACAGGAAGATTTCAACAAAACTTAATGGTTCATAAAAGAGAAGGAGAAACTTGTAAAAATTGTGGAACTGTTATTAAAAGAATAGTTGTTGGTGGTCGTAGTACTTATTACTGTGAAAATTGTCAAAAATAGGAATTCTAGTTTAACTAGAGTTCTTTTTTTTATTTATTCTAGTTAAAATAGGTTGTTCATTTTTTAGATTGAATTTATAGTGAGATTTAAGAGGTGCAATTTATGAAAAAAATATTAAATAATATAAAATTAAATAATAAACTTGATAAGAAAAAAGTAACTATAGGATTAGTAAGTACTATATTAATTTTAATAATAATTATAAATGGATGTTTAAATATTAGTCATTCTACAACTAATAAAGAAAATAAACAAGCAAATGAAGAAATAAAAGAAACATCACATAACTTAGATGAAATATATGAATTAATTTCGACAGGAGCTTACTTAAGAAGTGATGATACTTATAGTGATGAATGGATAGAATTTAATTATGTATTAACTCATTTTTATGATTACTTTAATAAAGATACAAAATTTATGATTTATAATAAACCAATAAATCCATTAGGAGATTCGAAACAATTAGAAAATATTAATACGATAATGATTAATTATGAAGAATATATGAAGATTACAACTAGTGATAAAAGTATTGCTACTTATGATATTAAAGTTGGTGAAGAGTGGTTAAATAATAAAAAAAGAAAAGGATATCAAGGATTAATGATTGATATAGCAGCTAAAGAAGTTTTAGGTAGTTGCGAGGTCATAAATAAATGTATATAATAAACGATTATAGAAGGAGCGGTTTTGATGAAAGAAAAAGAAGATATTGGTAAACTAATTGCTGATGCACGTAAAAAGAAAAAACTTACACAACAAGAACTTGCTAAAATATTAATGGTTTCAGATAAAGCTGTTTCTAATTGGGAGACAGGAAAAAATTATCCTGACTTAACATATTTAAAAGATATATCTAAATATCTAGATATAGATTTAATAAATTTAATAGTAGGTAAAAAGAAAAAAGATTATAATAGAATAATTAAAATAATGTTTTATACTTTAATGGTAATATTAACTTTATTAATAGCTTTTTTACTTACTTATTTTATAAATAACTATAATAAATTTAAATTTTATACAATAAGTTTAGATAGTAAAAAATATGTTATGAATGATAGTTATTTAATGATTGATAATAATGAATTAATATTTAGTTTAAATGATATAGGTGATAATTATGATTATAAAGTTACATTATATTATTTAAATGGTAATAATAAATACATTATAGCTACTAAAAATAATTATAAATTTATAAAAATTGAAGAAAATATAAATAATTTAGATTATTTTAATGAAGATATATTAAATAATTTAGATAAATTATATTTAGAGATTACATATGTAAAAGATGATAAAGAAGTAGTAGATAATATTAATTTAATAGTTAAAGAAAAGAGTGTTAATAATAAATTATATTATTTAAATAAGAGTAACTCAAAAAGAAATATGGTTTCTGAACGTGTTATAACTTTACTTAATAATAATGGTTATATGAGAAGTGATAATAATGTTTATATTAAAAATAAAGATGATTTAAATCTAGAATATAATATTGCTGATAAAATATATACTTATACTTTAGATAAAGATGAAATGAAATATGTTGCTTTTTATCAAATTGATCAAGATATATTACATTATGAAGTAGAATATCAAGGAGTTGTAGTAGAAGAATTTACATATCAAAATAAAGAAGTATCTTGTTTAATAGGTAAATGTGATAATTATAAAGAACTAGTTGATAATTTATTTAACGAATATAATTTATTAAAATAATTAATTCTAGTTTAGCTAGAATATACTTAAGATAAAATTCTAGTTAAACTAGGTTGATAACTTTTATTTCACATAATATATTGGGTTTAAGAAAGGAGTAAAGTATGGCAAAGAAAAGTTTAAAGAAGAAAATAAAAAGCAATAAGTTAACAATGCAAGAAGTAGTAATATCATTATTTGTGGTCTTAGTATTAGGAATATCAATAAGTGTAGTTTCATCATTTGCTGTTAATGTTTTTGCCCAAGAAAAAAATGTAAATTCTAATAGCGATCATCAAGATCAAGAAGAATTAAAAGAATCACCATATACTTTAGATGAAATATATGATTTTATATCGTCGAAGGAATATTGGCAAACTAAAAAATATGATAAAAATTGGATTGACTTTAATTATGTATTAACTCATTTTTATGAATATTTTAGTAAAGATACGAAATTTATGATTTATGATAAAAAAATAAGTCCTTATTTTGACGATTATGCTGCAGCTAATGATGCTGGTGTGCTTTATATTAATTATGATGAATATATGAAAATTGCATATGATTATGAAACAGGCGGAATTATTAATTATATTCGTTGGGGCGAAGAAAAATTAAAAGAACAAAGCAATTATAGTGGTAATGCTATATCAAATGCGGCAAAAGAAATTGTTGGAAGTTGTAATATAGTTAATAAATGTGCAAATCCAGAAGAAAATGATAATTATAAGAAAGAAGGAAATGTTTAAATATAAAGAAATATTTGAATATTTCTTTTTTTGTGGTTATAATATGGTCTATTATTTTGGGGTGGATTATGCAACAATTAAATTTAAAAAATGGTATATTACCATTAAAAACTGATTCAGGGAGATTATTTAAATATAGTAGAGAATATTTAGATAGTTTAGTTAGAGAATTAGAAGAATTTTTAGAAAAACAAGAATTTATGAATACAAGAAACTTTTCACGAAAAGTAATGTTTAATCATGAATTAAAAGCTAATAATACAGTTGAAGGAATTAATGATTCTTTAGCAACAATAGAAAAAGTTATAGAAAATGCTAAAAGAACATCTAATAGTGAATTAACACATCGTATTATAAATTTATATCATGGTTATCAATATATTTTAAAAGGCAAAGGGATAAATAGTGAGACAGTTGCTGAATTATATAAAATACTAAGTGAAAATTTATTAGGAATAGAAGATCGTATGAGAATGGGAGATAAGTATCGTGAAGCTCCTGTATACATCTTACAAAATGGTCGTTTAGACGATACGATGGATGAGGGATTACCATTTAAAGAAGTACCTAAATATATGGATGCCTTTTTTGAATATGTTAATAATGGAGAAAGATTTGATAATCAGACAGAATATTTTATTAAATCACAGATAATGCATTTCTATTTTGTTTATATTCATCCATATTTTGATATTAATGGTAGAACTAGTCGTACTGTAGCAATGTGGTATTTACTTAATAGACATATATATCCGTATATAATATTTAATCGAGCAATTAATTTTGCACCACATTATGATCGTTTAATTAAAGAAGCTAAAAATAGACATGAACTTACTAAATTCTTAGAATATATGTTAATTGCAGTTAAAAAAGAACTAGAAAAAGAATATATGATGCATTACTTACATGATTTATCAGCAAGAGAATGGGGTGCTGTTGATTATCAAACAGTAGAATACTTACTTTCAATGAATGGTAGTAAGACAGTTATAGATTATACAGTTTTCTATAATAGGTTAAATGATAAAAAGAAAAATAGAGATGTTTATGAAACAATGTTAGAACCATTAATTAGTGATGGAACAATACATGTAGTAAGAGAAACAAAAAAAGGAATGTTTGAAGGACAACAAAATTTAGAAATAGAAATAAATCCCCAAAGAATTAATGAAGTAGATACAAGTATGATTAAAAGGTTAAAGATATAATGATAGTTTAAAAACTATCATTTTTTTGATAAAATAGTAAATATAGTAGGAGGGATATAATGCCATATATTGAAATTAAAACAAATAAAGAAATAACTAAAGAAAAAGAAGTAAAAATAAAAGAGAGATTAGGGGAAACTATTAGGATAGTTAATAAAAGTGAAAATTGGTTAATGATTGAATTTAAAGATAATTGTAAATTATATTTTAAAGGTAATGATAGTGAAGGTATAGCTTATATAGCTGTTAATTTATATGGTTCTGCTAGTCGTGAAGCTTATAATAAGATGACTGAGGTAGTAACTAGTTTAATAAGTAGTTAATTAGAAATAAGTCCAAGTAATATTTATGTTAGTTATCAAGAGTATGATAACTGGGGATGGAATGGAAGTAATTTTTAGCGATGAGATCTTTTAGTAATTTAGATAAAGATAGACAAGATGAATTAAGAAGAGAATATAAAAGAACATATCTTAAAGAATATCAATATTCTATTCATTTATTTATTTTATATACAATATTAGGTATATGTTCTTTACTAGGACTTTTTATTATATTTTTTGAACCATATATAGGAACATTATTATTTTTAACTTCTTTTATTGGAACAGGAATAGTGTTGTATTTCTTGTATCGTTCTAATCAGAATTTTTATAAGTTTTTAAAAAGAAAGAAATTAAAGAAATAAAGAACTCATTAAGAGTTCTTTTGAATTGGAATATTTTTATTGTCGAAGTTATTTAGACTTTGTTTAGTAGCTTGTTCAAAGAGATATGCAGCTTTTAATTCGTATTTATAGATAAGAGAATCTTTATTAGGAGTTAAGGAAAGAGAGATATCTTTTTTGATTTTATTTAAGTAAGATTGACCTTTAGAATTAAAACCTAATATTTTAAGATAATCTAAAGTAGAATGTTTATTATCTTCTTTAGTAAGACCAATTAAGATATGTAATAACATACGATTAATTTTATTATAAGTATATCTTTTAGTTTTAACATTACTAATTAGTTCGTCAAAGTTATGTGATTCGTTAATATATTTTAACAAACGATATTCAATACCTTCATCAACATCTAAATAGATACTTAAGTCTTGATCAGTTAATATTTTAAATTTTAATAGATTAAATAAGTTATCGTTAGAAATATTTTTGATATATGGTAAGACATTAGGAGGAAGATATTTAGCGATTGGTTCATCATTTTTTAATTTTTCTCTAATATTAGTGGCACTTATAATAGAATCATTTGCTGAAGTATCATGATAATCATTAGTTCTTTGAATTGTTTCGGCAGTTATAGATGGGTTTATTTTACGAATAGCTTTAAGATAAGAGATACCTAGTAAATCGTTAGGATTATTTATATCTTCTTCAATATTTAATGCTTTTTTCATAGCTGTTGGATAGTTAAGACCTTCATCTAAATATTTTTTGACATTATCTTCATAAGTTGGATTATTAAGTTCAATATCAACTACTTTATTAAGTAAATCGATATTATTTGATTCACTACCAAAAATTATTTTTTCGACTTTTAATTCATTTAATAATTTGATACTAGTATAAGCGAAGATATCAGCTGATTGAGTACCATATAAAAAAGGTAGTTCAATAACAATATCACAATTATTATCTAAAGAAATCTTAACTTTATCTTCTTTAGAAAGAATAGATATATGACCACGTTCAGTAAAATAGCCATTTAATACTAAAACAATTAAAGAATCAGGATATTTCTCTTTTATTTTATTGATATGATATAAATGACCATTATGAAATGGATTATATTCAGCGATAATACCTATTATGTGCATACTAAGACCTTCTTTTCATTTTTAATTTTATTATATTAAGTTGTATTATTCAAGAAAAGTTGGTATAATGGACTAGCTAGTGGGTGAAGATATGTATATTGATTTAGCTAAAGTAGATGAAAATGGTGTAGTTATTGATGATGTCGTATCTTTTGGTGATGAATATTTAAAGAAAACATCAATCCAGAAGTTAGATAATGTTAAAGTAAAAGGTCGTGCTTATTATAGTGTGACTAATGAAATTGTTTTCGATTGTCATGTTGAAGGCAAAATGATATTATTAGATGCTATGGATTTAGAACCAGTGGAATATCCATTTAGTTTTGAAATATCAGAAGTATTAAGTGAAAATGCACAAGAAATAAACAAAAATGAGTTAAAAACACTTGATATTATGGATATTTTATGGCAAAATATTGTACTAGAGGTTCCAATTAGCTTTCGTGCTAACCCTGATAAAAAATATGAAATGTCAGGTGATGGTTGGGAACTAGTAGATGAAGAAAATAAAAAGGTAGATCCAAGATTAGCTCCTTTGTTAGAGCTACTTGATAAAGAAGGGAAGGAGTGATATCATGGCAGTTCCTTTTAGAAGAACAAGTAAAACTAAAAAAAGAATGCGTCGTACTCACTTAAAAAAAGAAGTTGGAACTTTAACTAAATGTCCTAAATGTGGAGCAACTATCCAACCTCATCGTGCATGTATGAAATGTGGTTACTACAAAGGTAAAGAAGTAATCGCAATGCAAGAAGACGCTACTGAAGAATAGTTTACAATACTACTTTTAGTAGTTTTTTTTTTGCTTTTTTTTAACTTATATTTAGGTTATAATTATTATAATAGAGGTGGTATGATGAGAAAGGTATTAATACTTATTGCTATCTTGCTACTTACTTCTTGTGGTAAAGAACAAGTATTTGTTTGTGATAGAGGAGAACTAGCAGGAGAACAATGTATAGTTAATGAAACTAAAGATGTAGTTAAAACTTGTCAGCCAGGTTATGAATATAATGAAGAAAAAGATTTATGTGTTAATACTTTAACAATAGATGCTAAGCCAAAGTTTATATGTAATAAAGGTTATTATGCAGGAGATAGCAAATGTATTAGTGAACAAGTTTATGGTCAAGTTTATGCAAAAAATTGTACTTCTAAGAATATAGATGAAGATGATGAACTAAGTAAGACAGAAGTTAGAGAAGATGGCTGTTATGAAATGATTTGTGAAAAAGAAGCTGAAGATGGTACTTGTGCAAAGTTTAAAGAAAAAAAGATAGATTTTACAGTTAGTTGGTCTTGTCCAGATGGAACAAAGAAATTAAAAGAAGATGGGGAATGTCATAAAGTATCTTATCAAGGTAAGAAGTATAGTTGTGAACTTGGAACTTTAGATGGTAAAAAATGTATAATTGAACAAACTGATAAACCAACAGTAAAATGTGATGATGGTTATACTTTAAATGAAGAAAAAAATATTTGTGAAAAAACAGTATATGAAAAAGCATATTTAGAATAGTAAATATGTTTTTTCATGATATAATGTATTTAGTAATGCCGGTTTAGTCTAGTGGTAAAACAGATCAATGGTAATGATCAGAGGACTGTTCAATTCAGTCATCCGGCACCA
>CANRNY010000029.1 GCA_947632085.1 uncultured Bacilli bacterium
CAAGTATATTATACAAAATTTTTATGAATAATAAAAGACTGTTTTCAAACTTTTTTTGTTTGTCAACAGTCTGAAGAAGCTATTTTATAGCTTCTAATCTATCTAATACTACTTGTAATCTTTCTTCTTCACGGGCTAAATTATCTTTTTCTTGTTGAACAATATTAGCAGGTGCTTTAGCTACATAATTAGTATTAGCTAATAATTTTTGTCGACGTGCAATTGATGATTCTAAACTTTCTTTTTCTTTATTTAAGTTTTCTAATTCTTCACCCTTTTGTTTTGAATCATCATAACAAATAACTAACTTATATTCATCTAAAGATACTTCTAATCTACCTGTTAACTTACTATCATTAACTACTTTATCATTAATCTTTAACATCTTTAAAATTAGTTCATTATCAATATCAGTAATAACTTCAAAATCACTACCTATATTATTTTCAGCTTTTTTATTTCTAAAATAAGAAATAAATTCAATTACAACATCCATTTTCTTTTTAACACTTGTAAATACTTTAGATTTATCATATTTAGGATATTCACTTATCATAATAGATTCACTCGTCTTAAATGGTAACATACTATATATTTCTTCTGTTACAAAAGGCATAAATGGATGCATTATCTTTATAATACCAGTTAATACTGTATATAAAACACTCTTTGTTGTCTTACTATCTAAATTAAATTTAGCAAATTCAATATAATTACTACAGAAATCTTCCCATATAAAGCTATAATTTTCTACGCCAACTAAGTTAAGTTCATATTTATCCATATGTTTAATTGTTCTTTTTAATACTTCTTCATACTTCGTTAATATCCATTTATCTTCATCTCTTAAATTATCAAAAGTTAGTTCATCTAAATCTTCAATATTAAGTAAAACGAATCTTGAAGCATTCCATAATTTATTAATAAAATTCCAAGTACTAGCAACTTTATCTGGATCAAATCTTAAATCTGTACCCATAGCAACATCTGTTGCTAAGTAATATCTTAAAGCATCAGCTCCATATTCATCGATCAAATCCATTGGATCAACACCATTACCTAAAGATTTAGTCATCTTTCTTCCATCTTTAGCTCTAATAAGTCCATGAATAATACAATCTTTAAAAGGTCTTACACCTGTAACATGTTCAGCTTGAAAAACCATTCTTGCTACCCAGAAGAAAATAATATCATAAGCTGTAACTAATACACTATTAGGATAAAATCTTTCCATATCTTCTGTTTTTTCTGGCCAACCTAAAGTACTAAATGGCCATAAAGCACTACTAAACCATGTATCTAATACATCTTTATCTTGTACCCATCCACTCTCTTTAGGTGGTTCAATACCTACATATATTTGATCATCTTTATACCAAGCCGGAATTCTATGTCCCCACCATAATTGTCTAGATATACACCAATCATAAGATATTTCCATCCAATGATTTAATACTTTTTCAAATCTTGTTGGTACAAAGTTAACTTTTTCATCTTTTTTCTTTTGCGTATCTAAAACATGTTTCGCTAAATCACCCATTTTAACAAACCATTGTTTAGATAAGTATGGTTCAACCATAACTCCTGTTCTTTCACTATGTCCAACAGAGTGTGTCATTTCTTCTATTTTAATTAACAAGCCTTCTTTTTCTAAGTCTTTTAATAGCTCTTCACGACACATTTCTCTACTCATACCTTGATATTTACCAGCATTAGAATTCATTGTTCCATCAGGATTCATAACAATAATTCTCTCTAAGTTATGACGATTACCAACCTCAAAGTCATTAGGATCATGGGCTGGTGTAATCTTAACAACCCCAGTTCCAAATTCAGGATCAGCATGTTCATCAGTAATAACTGGTATTGGTTTATTAACTATAGGTAAAATAACATTCTTACCAACATATTTTTTATATCTTTCATCACTTTCATTAACAGCAACTGCTGTATCACCAAATAAAGTTTCAGGACGTGTTGTAGCTACATCTAAATACTCATCTGTTCCTTCAATATAATATTTTAAATGATAAAAAGCTCCTGGAACATCTTTATAGATAACTTCTTCATTTGATAAAGCTGTTTGGGCTTCTGGATCCCAATTAATTATTTTCTCTCCACGATAAATAATTCCTTCATTATAATAATCTACAAAAACCTTTGTAACAGCTTTATTTAATCCTTCATCTAAAGTAAATCTTTCTTTATTATAATCAACAGAAATACCCATCTTCGCCCATTGTTCTCTAATATTTCCACTATATTCATGTGTCCAATCCCAACAAGCTTCTAAGAATTTCTCACGACCATATTCGTATTTATCTATCCCTTGTTCTTTTAACTTTTTAACAACTTTAGCTTCCGTAGCAATTGCTGCATGATCCATACCGGGAAGCCATAAACAATCAAACCCTTGCATTCTTTTATAACGAATAATAATATCTTGAATTGAAACATCTAAAGCATGTCCTAAATGTAATTTACCAGTAACATTAGGTGGAGGTATTACTATACAAAAAGGATCTTTACTCTTATCTCCTGAATTAAAATAACCTTTATTTTTCCAATTATCGTATTTGCCTTCTTCTATTCTCTTATGATCATATTTAGTTTCTATTTCTTTCATAATTATCTACCCTCTCATTTATATAATTTAATACTATTTTATCTACTTCATCAAAAACATGATTTTTATTTACTATCTCATTATAATTAATATAATTCTTTTTATATTCTTTTAAACAAATATCATTATATATTTCAAAAGCAAAAGCATATTGCATACATATTATATCATTAGTCGTTTTAGCAAAAGCTCTATTAACTAATTGATGTTTTCTAACTGCTTCCATAACTTCACTTGATATTTCATCATCACTACTATTAAAATGCCATTCTTCTGGAATTGCATATAAGAACATAATATCCATCTTATCGACATCTTTAATTAATTTAGTATGTTTTAATATTCTCTCATCCTTAACATCTGGCAATTCAAATTTATTATGATACTTAATAGCTATTTCAATAATTGGATACCATTCTTCTTTCTTACAAAATAACTTTATCTCCCCATTTTGAAATAATTGTTTAACACTAAAGTTAGCATGATCAACGGTATCTCTATCGACAAAACTATCGTAGACTCGAACTTGTTCAAAACGACCAATATCATGTAATAAACCAATCACAGTCGCAAGTTCTATATCTTCTTTACTAAAATGTAATAGTTTCGCATACTTTTTCGCTAAATTCATAACACGTATTGAGTGATTATATTTAAGTTTAATTTTCGGATTACTTAAATCATAATTACTAACATATTTTTTAAACTCTTCTAACATGTTATCTCCCCTTTTCTAAAATAAAAAAATAGTTATAACTTAAGGACGAGATAAACCCGCGGTACCACCTTAATTTATAACTATTGTTATACCCTTAAAATATTTAACGCATATTAACGATTTACTCCCAAGCAACATTCTTCTATCATCCATATTCTTTTCCACCAACCAAGAACTCTCTTTAATTTCAAAATAGAATACTCCTCTTGTTCAACATACTTAAAGGTATTATAAAACAAGAAAAAAATAAAAGCAATAAAATTTTATTGAGTAAAAATAATAAATAAGTTATAATTATATAAGAATAAAGAGGATTGATAGTATGGCATTACATGAATTTAACTATGAAAAAGAAGCAACGGTAAGTATTGTAAAAAGTATTTTAACCGATGCAATCAAAATGAAAGCATCAGATATACACTTCGACCCTGAACCAAATAAATTAGTAATTAGATTTAGAATAAATGGTGATTTAATCGAATATACAACATCACCTGAAAGTGTTAAAACTAATATATTAACTCGTATAAAAATCCTATCTGGTATGAATATCACTGAAGCTACTATTCCCCAAATAGGTTCAATTAATTTTGAATTAAGTAGTAAAACTCATAACATGCGTACAGCATCTATCCCTGTTATTGATGGTGAAAAAATCGTTGTTCACCTATCTAATTATGCGAAGAACTTTAAAAGTTTAAATAGTTTAGGTTTTGAAAAAGAAAATATCAATAAAATAATGGATATGTTAAATAATCAAGATGGTATTATTTTAATTACTGGTGTTAATTCATCTGGTAAAACAACATCTATGTATGCTATCTTACAAGAACTAAGTAAAAAACCACTTAATATTATTTCTGTTGAAAATCCTATTAAAATGAAATTAACTGGTATTAACCAAGTTCAAATAAATAATGAAAAAGGTATAACTTATAATAGTATATTAAAATCAATTCTTATGTCTGATCCTGATGTAATTGCTATTAATGAATTAATTGATGATGAAACAGTTCGTACTGCTTTAAGATCATCTATAGCTGGTAGCTTAGTTATTTCTACAATGAATACTAAAACAGCTTTTACAACAATTAAATCATTACAAAACATGGATGTTGAAAATTACTTATTAGGATCTAATTTAAACGGAATTATTTCTCAAAGATTAGTAAAAAAATTATGTCCTACTTGTCGTGAGAAAAAACTAGCTAGTGAATACGAAAAAAGAATCTTAAAAGCTGTTTTAGATGAAGATATTGAAGAATTATACGTTCCAACTGGTTGTGAAGAATGCCAAGATGGCTATGTAGATCAAATTCCTGTTGCTGAAGTTGTATGTGTAAATGATGAATTACGTCAAGCAATATCTAATCATCGTAATGAAGATTTAATTTATAATATAATTTATAGTGAAAACGATTCAATTATTAAAGATGTTTTTAAAAAAGTTCTTAATGGTGATACTTCTTTTGAGGAAGCTATTAAAATAATTGATATCAAAACTGATTTAAGTGAAGATGAAAAAGATTTAAAAAATTTACTTCTTGGTAAAATTCCTGAAGATGATTATGAAACTCCAGAAGAAAATAACAACTCTCAACCACAAGAAAATAATAACGAAGAAGAAAATAAAGTAAACGAAACAAAAGAAGAATCTTCTGAAGATAAACCAAATAATGAAGAACAACCACCTAAAGACGAAAAGAATGAAGAACCAAAAGAAAATAATGAAGAAGAAAAAGAAAATGAACAACCAAAGGATGAAAATAAAGCTAATGAATCAATCCTTAATGATAATGAACTCCTTCAAAAAGCTCTTAAGATAATTGAAAATCAACTAAAAGATCAACAAACTAAAGATGATGAAAAGAAAAATGATGAACAAGCTGAAACAAAAGATGTAGATTCTTCTACCAAAGCTGATGAAGATAAAAAAGAAGAAAAAGAAAATAAAGAAGAAAAAACTGAAGATAAAGATGATTCTTCTAAAGATGAACAAACTGAAGAAAATACCGAAACAGATTCTAAAGATTCTGAGGAAGAACCTAAAGCTGAAAACGAAAAAGATGATGATTCCCCTGAAGACGAATCAACTTCTGATGAAGATAAAGTTGAAGATGATGATGAAGATAAAGCTGAAGAATCTGAAGACAATGAAACAGATAACGAATCTACTGATGATGATATTACTGAAGATGCCACTGAAAGCGAACCTTCTGTAGATGATATAACAGATGATGATAATCAAGATGATGGAATTAGTGATGATGAAGTTAAAGAAGATACTAATAGTGAAGAAAAGGATGAAGACGAAGAAAACGAGGCTAAAGAGCCAGAACTTTCAATTCAAATTAACCCTACTCCAGCTCCTACTAAAACTTCAAATAATGATGCACCTACCGAAACTCCAGCAAGTAATAATCCAATTGTAATTCCTAAAGATGATGATACCGACGATGATGACGATGATTCCTTCAACTATGATTCATCTTACGTTAATAATTTCTAAAAAGGACTTAAATGTTCTTTTTTTTTATCTCAAATAAAAAAGAGTTCTTTTTAAACTCAAAATATAATCGATAAAAACGATTTAATTGGTTCCATAAAAACAAATACTAAAAATAATCCTGTCATTAAAAATGGTCCAAATGGTATTTCTTTATCTATTTTCGATAAAGAATAATAAACCGCAATTGGAAATGCTAAAAAAGAACCAATAACTAAAGATATAATACTAAGTCTTACTCCTAAAACAAAACCAAAAAACATTGATAACTTAATATCTCCCCCACCTAACGAATCTTGTTTAAAAGCTTTGTTTCCAATAAACCTTATTATTAACATAAAAACAAAAATTAATAAACCACTACATAAAGATATTAAAAAGGTTTTAAAGCCAAAAAAGATTGCTTTAAATAATAATATTAAAAGAGAAAAAAAGATTAATGCTTCATCTAAAATAACATAATATTTAAAATCACTTACATATATCATAACAGCTAATAAAGTTAAAAGAATAACAACTATCATCTCATAACTAAAACCATAAAATATATAAGCAAAACTAAATAATAAACCACTTATAAAATTTAGTATAAAGTAACCTATAGATAACTTCGTCTTACAATAAGGACATACACCCCTATTCATCAGAAACGAGAATAATGGTATTAATTCATACCATTTATATTTATGATTACAATTATCACAAACATTAATATATTCTTTTTTCTTTAAAGGCAACTTCAATGCAACAATAATAGATACATAACCAGCTATTAAACCAACAAAGAAAAGTAAAACTATTGTATAAACATCTATTAGCATTGTATCACCTTCTACTAACCCCTATATTATATAAAATTATACCATATAATTAATAAAAAGTAAGTATGAATCATATACTATATTGGTGATATATATGTATAATAATTTTTCTTTTTTAAATATCATTAGTGGTTTATCTAAAACTTTAAATATCGCTAATCAAATGATTCCTTTATATAAACAAGTTAAACCTATTATTGCTAATTCTAATAAAGTTTTAAGTAATCTTCCTAAAATAAAACCAACCAAAAACAATATTAACAATTCAAAAATAACTACTAAACCAAATACTCCTATCAAACCTTCAAACGTTCCTACTTTTTTCCAGTAAAAAAGCTATTCCTCTTCCAAAATAGCTTTTTTTAATTTCCATAATTTAATATATTTTTTTAATTTAATATTAATTTGCATAAATGGTATTTTCTTAATAATTAGTTTTTCTTGTTCTATTAAATACTTATTATATTGTTGATTATTTAAAAAACCATATAATATTTCTTTATTTGTATTTTTCTTATCACTTTTTATAAATAAAGAAGATACATACCATTTCTTTTTATCATAAATATATTTTTCATCTTCTAAATAATAACCTAATTTATTAATTTCTCTTCTTAATATATCATGATCATTATTCGATTGAACAATTAGTTTATTAACTTTTTTTAATTTATCTTTATTATTTAAAATATGTAGTATAGTAGTTGTTCCCATTCCTGAGATTATCAAAGTATTAATGCCTTTCATTGGAATATTATCTATTCCATCACTTAAGATTGTTTTTATATCCAATTTACTTTTTTTTATATTTTCAATTGCTTTATCTAAAGCCTTTGGATTTATATCACTAGCTATTATATCTTTAACTAAATTATTTTCTTTTAAATAAATACTTAAATAGCCATGATCACAACCAATATCAGCTACTTTATCAGTTTTTAAAACAAATTCTGCTAAGCTTAATAGTCTTTTACTTAACTTAGTCACTTAAGAAATCTTTTAGTTTTTTAGCTCTAGATGGATGTCTTAGTTTTCTTAAAGCTTTAGCTTCAATTTGTCTTATTCTTTCTCTTGTAACATTAAATTTCTTACCAACTTCTTCAAGGGTATGACTTGTTCCATCTACTAAACCAAAACGAAGTTCTAAAACTTCTTGTTCTCTTTCTTGTAAAGTCATTAAAACATTCTTAATTTCTTCTTTTAAGATTTCATTAGTTGCGTATTCTTCAGGACTCATACTTCTTTCATCTTTAATAAAGTCACCTAAATGTGAATCATCTTCTTCACCGATAGGTGTATCTAATGATACTGGATCTTGACTTATTTTCATAACTTCTCTTACTTTATCAACTGAAATACCCATTTTTTCAGCCAATTCTTCTTCACTAGGTTCTCTATTTAATTCCAAAGTCATTTGTCTTTGAACTCTAGCCATTTTATTTATTGTTTCAACCATATGAACTGGTACTCTTATTGTTCTTGCTTGATCAGCTAAAGCTCTTGTAATAGCTTGTCTAATCCACCATGTAGCATAAGTACTAAACTTATAACCTTTACCATAATCAAATTTATCAACGGCTTTCATAAGTCCAATATTACCTTCTTGAATTAAATCTAAGAATAGTAATCCACGACCAACATATCTTTTAGCAATAGATACAACTAAACGTAAATTTGATTCAGCTAAAATATTTTTTGCTTCTTCTTCACCATTAGCAATTCTAACAGATAATTCTAATTCTTCTTCCGAACTTAAAAGACTTATACGACCTATTTCTTTTAAATACATACGAACAGGATCATTAATATTAATATCTTTAGTAATTTCTTCATCAGTTAATACTAAATTTTCCTCTTCCATATCCATTTTAGGACCTTCGCCTTCACTACCTTCAGCTACAACTTCAATCCCATTTTCCATTAAAAGATTATATAAATCATCTAATGAATCATTATCAATTTCTAAACCCTTTAAACTCTCAGCTAATTGTTCAAAAGTTAATATATTATTATTCTTTTGACCTAATTCAACTAATTCTTTTTTTCTGTCCTCAAAACTCTTGATCTCTACCATATCTACACTTCCTCTTTTTTTAGCTCTGCAATTTGCGCAGCTAACTTAACTTTTTTATCCACGTCTAACTCTTTCTTCATTAATTCCTTTAAACGTTTAATTTCATTTTTCGTCATAATTTTTAAAAGAGCTGATATATATTCATCCATAGCTTCCATTGTTACTTCATCATTAACTGATTCATTAACAATCTCCATTACTTTATTTTTAATACTTTCTTTATCCATAACATAAGTAATAAAATCCGCTACAGTTATTTTTTTATTATTTTCATTAAAATATACTATTTCATTAGCAATTTCACGATATTGACTATCATTAAAGAACCCTAACCTTTTCTGATACTCCTTTATATATTCTTCCCCATTCATCATAAAATAAAGAACTTTTTCCGCCCCAATCATATAAGAATCTTTTTTTATTGTTTCTTTTTTAACTTCAACTTTTCGTTCTTTTACTTCAACTGGCGCTAACTCTTCTAACTTACTTTTTAAAACATCTAACGATATTTCATATTCTTTA
This sequence comes from uncultured Bacilli bacterium, assembly GCA_947632085.1. Lineage (GTDB taxonomy): Bacteria > Bacillota_I > Bacilli_A > RF39 > UBA660 > Coprovivens. The sequence continues at coordinate 9,268 of CANRNY010000029.1, forward strand.
CTTAATTTAGTTAAGGTAAGTTCTCTTAAAATAGCATCATCATTATTTGCTAAATCCTTTAAAACATCATTAATATAAGATGTTAAATCTGTTACATTATTTAAATCTTTATTCTGTTTTAAATAATTCATTTTAAATTCAAAGAACGTAATTGGTTCTAAAACATTTTGCGCAAATGCTTCTTTACCATTAGCTAAAATATACTCATCAGGGTCTTTTTCACCACTAAGTCTAATTACATATGTTTCAATATTATTTTTTTCTAATTCTTCACCATTATTAATCGTCGCTATCTCCCCAGCATTATCATTATCTAAACAAAGGATTACTTTTACTCGTAACTTCTTTAGTAGATTAATCTGGTCTTGTGTCATTGCTGTACCTTGTAACGCAACAACATTTTTAATTCCCGTCGTTGATATTCTTATCGCATCCATAAACCCTTCAACAACTATTATTTGTTTTTCTCTTTTAGCAACATCTTTTGCTTTATGATAATTGTATAGAGTTTCACCTTTCTTAAATAACTTCGACTCACGACTATTCATATATTTTGAAACATCTTTTTCTCCACGATAAATACGAGCACTAAATCCTACAATATTACCATCTTTATCCCATAAAGGAAAAGTAATACGACGACTAAACATATCATAAGTTTTATCATTGATTACATTAATTAAACCAATATCCATAAGTTTCTTTTTATCGTAGCCTTTTTTACTTAATAACGTAAATAAAGTATCATTACTATCAAGACTTAACCCAATACCGAACTCTTTAATAATATCTTCATCAATTCCTCGTTCTTTTAAGTATTTTAAAGCTTCTTTTCCTGAATCAGTACGCAAATTATTCATAAAGAATTTTTGCGCTAAATCCATTATTTCATGTTCTTCTTTAAAAACTTGTGGTACTTTGCTATTAAAAGTATCAACTGACAAACTCATTCCACATTTATCAGCAACTATTTTAACTGCTTCTATAAAAGAAACGTTTTCATACTCCGATACAAAAGTAAATACGTTGCCTGTCGCTCCACAAGAAAAGCATTTATATATTTGCTTTTCACTTGAAACGCTCATACTTGGTGAATGATCATCATGGAAAGGACAAACACCCAAATAATTCTTTCCGCGCTGCGTAAGAGGTAAATAGCTTCCAATAATTGAGACGATATCTGCTTTCGCTCTAATGCTATTTATTTCGTCATTACTAACAAAAGCCATAAAATCACCCCTCAATTATAATTATTATAGGTAACTAGTCGATTTCCTTTTTTTTAATTGAATTTTTTGCAAAAAACTTCAAAATTCGTGAATATTTTATCATATTTTGTTGTTTTTGACCAAAAAATCCCTCCATTTTTAAAAAAATTTACATAAAAAAACTTCACTATCTTAGTGAAGTTTAAGGTTATCAATTTATTTCATTATTTTTTTCGCTATCACAAACATTACTAAACTAATCATTGTTGGATCAATTCCTAAAGCATTTGTGTCTGGTGGTACTTCCATCTCTTCTGGTATTTCTGGTTCACTTGCTGGTTCTGGAATTAATTTATGTTCTTCTGGTTCCGGACTAGGTTCAATATAATAATTAAATAAATTCTTTTTATGTTCTGTTTCTTCATCAACTATCTTTTCTTGATAACTATCAGCTAACGTATAATCATCCATCCCATTTATCTGTTCAATTTTATATGTACCATAGCCTAAAACAATACTAGCATAACCTAATTCATTAGTTACTATCGTATCTACTTTATTATCTAATATATCATAAATATCAAATTCAGCCCCACTCTCATAAGCACATACCTTATTCTTACAAGCGTACTTAATTATTTCAATTGTATTTTTAATTAATAGATTTTCTAAAGTAACTCTAGGGTGTTCATTTTTCTTATCAATAGTTACATTATAAGTTTTATTATCTGGTTTAAAACCTATTCCATGACTAACTTGTTTAACAACATAATTACCATATGGTAAATCTAAAGTCTTATATATCATTTCATCATCGGCACATACCTTTTGTACTAACTTTCCATCACTATCATTTATCTCATAACAAGTATTAGAAAAATCACTTTCAACTGTATAAACCGAAGTATCTTTTAAAATATCTAAAGTTATATCTCCCTTAGTTACATTAATATTTATTGCATAATCTTGATTACTTATATTTCCTGGTTTAATTAAATCTTGATTATCGTTACTATCATAAATCATAATCTTATTTGCAAAACGATTACTCTTTTTTCTAAATACTATCTTTCCCCCAGTTATTATATTATCTAAATGTAATCCCTTACTTAAATCCGTCTTATAACTATTACTAACAATTTCATAATCATTACTATTTAATTCATCTATATCTAAACTACCATTTAAATTAACCGTATAATCCTTAACAAACTTAGGCTTTTGATCATGCTCTAAAACATCATTATTTAAAGTATCAATTTCTGTTTGAAATTTTTTAACTTCTTTTCCACCATAAGTATCTGTAAAATAGATTTGACTCTTAGGTGAAACTGTACGCCAAATTAAAAGTTGAGTTACTACATACCAATCACTACTTGTACGATCCTTATATCCATATCCATAATAAGTTAATAATTCTAATCTTCTTATCTGAGCATCACTTAACTCATTATAACTATATACATCTCCAACACTCTTAAGATTATCAACTTCTTTTTTCAATGTCGTATATGGTTCAATACAATAAACAATATTTCCCTCATAATCCATAATAAAACGACTTCTAATTGGATGATCAACACCATCTAAAACACGATTAAAATAAATATTAGGAATATAATCACTAACTTTAAATGCTTCAGCTGATACCACTATTCTAAAAGAAATAAAAGATAATAATAAAATAAATAAACCTAATATTTTTTTCATAAAATCCTCCTTTAATAATTTATTAACTATTAACTATTTTTTTACTTCATTACCAATCTACTCCCTTCACCCTATATATTCTAGATAGCAACTCCTATTTCCTTTTTTATTTTTAAAATTGCATAAAAAAAAGAGTATTACTACTCTAATACTCCTTTAATTCTTCTAACACCTGCTGATGATGCTTCTTCTTTAATTATTCTAAAATGACCTAATTCACTAGTATTCTTTACATGTGGTCCTCCACATAATTCTTTAGAAACATCTCCAATGCTATAAACTGTTACAATATCTGGATACTTTTCAATAAACATACATTCAGCACCTGTTTTAATTGCTTCTTCTTTAGGCATTTCTTCCACAGTTACTGGTATTCCTTCACTAATCCATTCATTTACTAAATCTTCAGCACGTTTCTTTTCTTCATCACTTAATTTATGATCACAACTAAAATCAAATCTCATTCTTTCAGCTGTAATATTAGAACCTTTTTGATGAACATCAGGTCCAACAACAATTTTTAAAGCTGCATTAAGTAAATGTGTTGCTGTATGATACTTCGTTTCTATTTCCCCATTACCAGCTAAACCACCTTTAAATTTTCCTGCTGATGCTGTACGTGATTTCTCTTGATGTTCTTTAAACTTCGTATTAAATCCTTCTTCATCAACTTTTAAATTTCTTTCATTAGCAAGTTCAATAGTTAACTCTAAAGGAAAACCATAAGTATCAAATAAATGGAATGCTGTCTCCCCATCAATATCCTTATTATCTTTAGCTACTTTTTCAAATTCTTTCAAACCTTTTTCTAAAGTACGACTAAATTTAACTTTTTCATTTTTTAATACTTCTAAAACAACATTATAATTATCTTCTAATTCTTTATAATACTTTTTATATTTATCTAAGATTAATTTAGCAATTTGTTCTTCAAAATTACTATTAATATCAATTCCTAAATTTTTAGCATGACGAATAGCTCTTCTAATAAGTCTTCTTAAGATATAACCTTGATCTGTATTAGATGGTTTAATACCAGCGGGATCAGCTGAAATAAAGACTGCTGTTCTTAAATGATCAGCAATAATTCTCATACTCTTTTCATTGCCTTCATAAGGTAGATTAGCAATATCTGCTATTAAATCAATAACATCTTTCCAGATACTAGATAAATAATTATCATTAACCCCTTCTAATATCGCTGTAGTTCTTTCAACACCCATACCAGTATCAACATTCTTCTTTGGTAATTCTGTAACTACTCCATTACTATCTTTATGATATTGCATAAAGACATTATTCCATATTTCAACCCATCTATCATCTTCAGGATCAAAAGACTCAGGTATCTCATCATCACTTCTAAAATAGAATATTTCAGTATCGCCACCACAAGGTCCTGTTTCCCCAGCAATCCAGAAATTATCTTCTACTGTCTTAGCTATTCTCTCTTTAGGAATACCTAAACTTAACCATTTATTATAACTAACTTCATCAAATGGTATATCATCATTACCAGCAAAAACCGTAACACCTAATCTTTCTACTGGAATATTTAAATGTTTAGTTAAGAATTCAAAACTCCAAGCAATACTTTCATCTTTAAAATAATCACCTAAACTCCAGTTACCTAACATTTCAAAGAATGTATGATGTGTTACATCTCCTACAGAATCTAAATCATTAGTTCTAACACACTTTTGATAATCAACTAATCTTGTTCCATATGGATGTGGTTGCCCCATTAAATAAGGTATTAATGGTTGCATACCAGCTGTATTAAATAATACAGATGGATCATTTTCTGGTACTACTGGTGCACTAGGTATTTGTTTATGTCCTTTCTCTACAAAAAAATTAATATATAAATCTTTTAAATTCATTTTACTTCATTCCTTCCACTATCTTATTTACTTCTATTTCTAAATTTTCATCAAAATAATTATTAATAACATAATCAAAATTTTCATAATTATCTAATTCTAACTCAGTATGATGTTGTTTTTCTTTATCAGTTAAATTTCTTTTATAACTATCAGCATTAACTCTTATAGTTACAACCTCATAATTACACATTTTCTTAAAATATTCTAACTCGTGAACTAATCTAACATCAGATATAACAATATTATTAATACCCATTCGTTCATACACTTTAATATCTTCTAACAAACGATTAGTCATAAAATCTTCATCTACCGCTCGTAAAGTATCACCCATATTTTGTAAAAACTCACGTGGTTTATTTTCATCTTTACCATCCCAATTAGATAATTCTAAAGCAAATAACTTAATATACTTACTAAAACTAGTAATAACTGTTTTATCTAATTTACTTTTAAGTAAATTTGCTACTTCATTTTTACCACTACCAGCTTTACCAGCTACTAAAATTATTCTCATAAATCCTCCTTCAATAAAAAAAACATTACTTGCAAGGAGCAAATAATGCGGTACCATCCTTTATTTTACTTAATTAATGATAACGGTCTCCCGATTAATCTCCGAAGGTAGCTATTTCATTTAATTCCTCACTAGTTTCCACCATCCACTAGCTCTCTATTAATTCCTTAAATTACTTCGTCTTCATCAACGATTAATAATAAACTTAATAAATAAATTATATAAAACAATTTTTAAAAAGTAAAGACTTACTTTAACCCTATTCTAGACATTTATTTCGGGCTTTCTTTAAATATTCAATAAAAACTTTAATAATCGCTAAAATAGGTGTTGCTAAAATCATTCCTAATACACCAAATAAATTACCAAAAACTAATAAACCAATAATAATTAAGATTGGACTTATTTTAATACTTTTACTCATTACTATCGGTTGTAATACATAATTTTCAATACTCTGAACAATAACACAAATCACTATCGTAACTATTCCTAATGCTCTACTTTCCGTAAAACCAACACATACTGCCACTATTCCTCCTATATATGGTCCAATATAAGGAATTAAATCTGTAAGTCCACATAAAACCCCTAATAATAACGACGCATCAAGTCCCACTATCATAAATAATATTGTATCCATCACAAATACACAAAATGCCACAAATAAAGTTCCATTAACACACTTTCGTACTTCACTACTTACATCTTGCGTTAAATTAACATAAATACATTTAAACTTATCCGGAACTATATCATTTATTGCTTCTACTATCTTCTCATAATCCATACTAATATAAAGTCCTAAAATTAAACCTATTAAAGTAATCCCTAAATATTTAAATAAACTCTTAACAAAAGATACTAAATACATAGGTATTTTATCAAGTAAAAACGCTAATCCCCTATCTAAATAAATCTTTAATCCTAAATTACTAATTTTTCTTTCTAAAATTGCAAAAAATGATGGTAATATATCACTTAATTCACTAATTTCTTGATATATCGTTGGAATAAGTAAATAAAATAACAATAAAACTAAAATAATTATAAATAAAAATAAAGCTACACAAATAAAATTTCTTTTATATCCCTTACTTAATCGATTAATTAATGGATTTACCAACCATGCATAAATAAAACCGATAAATAAAGGAATTAAAATACCAAAAAACAATTTAAGATACGGAATAATTCTTAAATATTTAACGATAAAAACAATTAATATTACAGCTATTAGAAATAAAACTATCTCTTTAAGTTTTTCTAATCTCATATTTCACCTAGGAAAAAGGACCCATATATAGGTCCTACATTTCATCTATGATACAACATGTTTCCATATTTTTCATTTTTTCTTTTAAACAACCAAGCATTAAGCCTGCCATCATTGAAACTGCACTAACCCCCATAACTATCATTATATTCTTTTTATCTTGCATCATATCTTGCATCATTTTTTTCATTTAAATTCACCTCTACAAGGTATTATGCTCATTATTTAAAAATTTATTCACTAACTGCGTCTTTAAATATGTTTTACGATTAGTTGAATAATCATTATTAGTTGCCATAGCAAAGCTTTCTCTTTCTCCAATAATTACCAAACTCTTCTTAGCTCTTGAAACTCCTGTATAAATAAGTTTATTATAAAGCATTTTATAATAACTTTTAGATATTGGCATTATTACATGGGCAAACTCTGAACCTTGACTTTTATGAATCGTTATCGCATAAGCATGTTTAATATTAATTAAATCTTCACGACCATAAATAACTTCATTACCATCAAAATCTATCGTAAAAACTTCTTTCTTCTTTGGATTCATTATTGTACCTATACTACTAATATATCCAATATCACCATTAAATATGTTATTATCTGGATCATTTACTAACTGTAATACTTTATCATGTTCCCTATATATAACATCGCCCACTTTAGTTTCATGTTTTTTTTCATCACGAGGATTAAATATCTCTTGTAATAAAACATTTAAATTATCTATTCCATTTTCTCCCTTATACATTGGCGCCAGTACTTGTATATCTTCCTCTGTTAAACCTTTTTCCTTACTCATTAAACATATCTTTCTTATCATTTCTTTAATTGCTAGTCCACTAGCACATAAAAAATTATAATCATCTGTTTGTTTATCAAAATCTTCTCTTAAGTTATGTTCTTTAATTTCTTTCGCTAGTATTGGAATATATGAATTTTCACTCTGACGATAAATTTGTTCTAATGTCGTATGTGTAAACATCTCACTATCTATTAAATCATTTAATATTAAACCAGGTCCAACAGAAGGCAACTGATTAGCATCGCCTACTAGTACTAAAGTTATATTATGACCAATTCCTTTAAGTAAAGAATCAAATAAATAAGTATCAATCATACTTGTTTCATCAACAATAATTAATTTATGATAATTCTTATTATATTCATTTATTTGAAATTCATTTTTCTCTTTATTCCATTTTAAATAACGATGAATTGTCATTGCACCTAATCCTGTCGAATCACTCATCTTCTTCGCTGCTCTTCCCGTTGGTGCTAGTAATGCTATTTCATTAATAATATCTTTATAATTTAAATTATTAATTCGAATATAAAGTTTTACAATTGAATTTATAATTGTCGTTTTACCTGTTCCTGGTCCACCCGTTATAATACTAACTCTATTAGTTAAAGCATTCTTAATCGCTTTTTTCTGATCAACATTATATTTAACCCCATACTCTAACTCTATCCCAGCAATTAACGCCTCAAAATTATCTAATTCCGTTTTACTATGTCTTTCAATTAATTCCAAATTAAGTGCAATATCTTCTTCATAATCATAATATTCTTTTAAAAACAAATTATTACCTTTTACAACAATATCTTTATTTTTCTTTAACTCAACTAGATAATTATCTAATTCATCTTCCGTAATAAATATCTTAAATTCATTTCTAATATTACTAAATAACTCTTCCTTATAAATATAAGTATCTCCATTTTTAAAACCTAATCTTTTAAAAGATTCAATTATACACGCTAATACTCTTTCATGACTATCAGCTTCTTTCATCCCTAAAAATACTTTATCTAACTTATTAAAATCTATTATATCTATTAAAGAATATATATCTTTATCTACTATTTCTAAAGAACTTTCACCCCATCTATTTAAAATAGCTAAAGCTTCATTGATTGTAAAACCTAATTTTTTTAAATTAACTATTATTTCATCTGTACTTTGATACTTAACAATTGAATTATATATTCTTTTTGCTTTAACTTCAGATATTCCAGGTACTTTAAGTAATTCTTGATAATCATTTTTAATTAAAGATATTGCTTCTTCTCCTAATGTCTCAACAATTGCAATTGCTGTTTTTTCTCCACATCCTTTAATTAAAGAACTAGATAAAAAATCAACCACGGCATCTTTACCTTTAGGTTCTTCTCTTTCATAAGAAGATACTTGAAACTGATTACCATATCTTTCGTTGAATACATAATTACCAACTAACTTATAATAATCTTCATTATTTAAATCCGCAAAATAACCTGTAAAAGTAATAACTTTATTTTCATACTCCTTCATTTCTTCTGAAGCTTCTTTAACTCGAAAAAGTCCTACTTTATATCCATTATCAGATTCAAAAATCATTTGTCTAAATTTTCCTCTTATGTATTCCATCGTCAGTATCACCTTCATTCATTTTATCATATTCCATTAAAAAAAGCGAATGTTTTTTCGCCCTTTTTATTATATCTTTTCATCCTTATGTTTCTTTGTAAAATAAAGTAATGCTTTATCAAACTCTTTATCATTATCTAACTTTAATACTTCATTATCTTTACCCATTTTACGTATACAAAAATCTTTTTCGTCATTCTCATTAGTTAAATATAAATATGTTACATTATTTTCCATTATTTCATCTATTATAAAATAATCTTTTCCATTTTCTAAAGTTATATATTCTAATTCTTCCATATCACACCTATTTACCTTGTCTAAATCCTTCAACTACTTCTTCATTCTTTTCTGCTTCACTTAGTACTTGAATATAATTTTTAATTGCATCTCTATACTTATCAACATTTATAACTACTTTACCATCTTTTTCTTCACAAACCCCTTTAGATTCACAATAACTAACAAAGCTATCATAATCAGTAAAACCATATAAATTAAATTGATAAAATAATCGATCCATACATTCTAAAGTACTTTCTTCATTCCAACCAATATTTTTAAATGCCCCATATACAAAAGAATCAAAATCCATATTATTAGCATCAAATTCTAAAGCAATATCCCCATAATCATACCAATAATATTGTGGATCACTAGCTCGATGTGTTCCAGCTGCTACTGCACTATACCCATAATCAACAGATTTATTATTAGCTGTTAAATTATTATAAGCATTCCCTATAGCATGACCACCAAACGCTATCATTCCACACATTAAAATTGTCAGTACTGCTCCTGCTACAAATCCTTTTTTATTCCCGTCTTTACGACCTTTATTAACCCCTTTTCTATAACCACGACGATAAATTTTTTCTTCTCTATCAAGTTTTTCCTCTTGCATAATACTTTCTTCTTGAGCTTTTAAATATTCTTCAAAAGAAACTACTTTTTCATCTCTATCAGCCATATTATCACATCCTACTAACATAAATATACTACACTTTAAAAGTATGTGTCAAAAAAACTTATTTATTAATGTCAAAGAAAAAAGTGATTATTCATCACTTACATTTTTGGTGGATTATCTACACCTATATTATCTAAAAGAGATTCCACTACATATACTTCATCATTATATACAACAGAACCTTCAGGTAAATTATCTATACTATAATCACCATTTTTTACATCACTTGCTTGAACATATATCTTATAAGGAGCATCCTTATAATCTACTAATACTACATTATTACTATCATCTACTACTTCACCTAATGCTCCACCTTTATTAAATGTTCCACCTGTTTCATCTAATACCGTTGCATCAGCATATGGTGTTGATGAGAATGAGACATCCTCAAACATACTATTTAATATAGCATCATTATAATGAGCAGCAGCATCTCTAAATTCACCATGATATTTATCAATTAAATTAGCCGTTATATCATGTGGTAATCCTGATTCTATTTGATCAACATAATTATAGTAATTAATCATCATATTAGAAAAATCACTATATAAGACATCTTTTTGTTCTTGAGCTGCATCATATGGACTATCCGAAGCACTATCCGTTATTTTACCCATCGCATAATTCGCCCATGAAACTAAGACTAAATCATCAGCTGTATCAACTGAATTTAAATGAATTTCTACTCCTGGAGTATTATTATTTAAAGCTTTAGGTAACTCCTTAATCGCTCCAATTGATGCTAATACCAAGATTGCAGCTGCTGTAAGACGCCAAACAGTTTTACGACGTTGTAATTTAAATCTCTTATATCTAAATTCACGCATTTCTCTTTCTGTCGCTTCAGTTTCTTTTTCTACAACACCCATATGAAAATTAAAATTTTTATAAAGTCCTGTATGAAAATCATAAGAAACATCCCCAATTGTATACCCATGCTTAGAAATAAATACATAACCATTTGGAGTTTCTTCTATCTTACTAACCTCTAAACCATATTTTTTCTTAACTGCATCACATATTCCATCTAATGCTTTTTCTGTTAAAGTATACTTCTTTGAAAAAACATATTCCCTATTATCAGCATTTACCATCATATCACATACTTTCATCTATCATACAAAATTATATAATATTTTTTTATTTATTTCAATATGCCTTCGACATCAAGTATATTAGCTTTTGTTACTACAACATCATAACACTTATTAGGAACTAATTCTTTTCTTATTATTACTTTTAAGAAATTTTCCGTATGTCCAATAGATATTCCATCTTTAACTTCTTCAATTAAGACATTGACTACTTCAGAAACAAACTTTTGATTATATTTTAATTGTAACTCTTCATCAATCTTAATTAATTCACGAGCTCTTTCCTTTTTAATATTATTAGGTACTTGCTTATCCATTAAAGCCGCTTTCGTTCCTTCTCTTACACTATAAGGAAAAACATGAATCTTACTAAATGAAACCTCTTTACAAAACATTATACATTCTTTAAAATCTTCTTCTGTTTCTCCTGGAAATCCCACTATTACATCTGTTGTTAAATTAATATTAGGTCTTGCTTCTCTAATTTTATTTATTTTTGTTAAATATTCTTCTTTCGTATACTTTCTATTCATTAATTTTAATATTTTTTCACTACCTGATTGTAATGAAACATGTAAATGACCACATAACTTTTTATTATTTCTTAATTCTTCAATAAATTTATCTGTAATTTCTGTTATTTCAATACTAGATATTCTTATTCTTTCTAATTGTTCAATCTTTGATACTTCTCTAATTAAATCAGTTAAATCATACTTACCCGTTTCTTTACCATAAGCTCCTGTATTAATTCCTGTAAAAACTATTTCTTTATGTCCTTTATTAACTAAATTCTTTACTTCTTCTATTACTTCACTAAATTCTTTACTGCGTATATTACCTCTTACATAAGGAATAATACAATAAGCACAATAATTATTACATCCATCTTGAATCTTTACATAAGCTCTTGTTAAATCATTAAATTCTTTTACTTCCATATCTTCAAATTCTAATTTTTTCGTATTATAAAATTTAATATATTTTTCACTACTTAACTTATAATCTTCAATCAATTTAACTACTAATGATTTCTCCTTATTCCCGATTAAAATATCTATATCTAAATCATTTAAAGTCTCTCGTTTATTTTCGGCCGTACATCCACAAACCATTAATATCGCAGCTTTATTATCTCTTCTTACATCACGAATCATTTTTTTACATTTATTATCAGCTGTATTAGTAACACTACAAGTATTAACAA
>CANRNY010000030.1 GCA_947632085.1 uncultured Bacilli bacterium
CAAGTATATTATACAAAATTTTTATGAATAATAAAAGACTGTTTTCAAACTTTTTTTGTTTGTCAACAGTCTGAAGATAGATTACTAAAATCTATCTTTTTTTATAATTATAAAAATTCCTATCGGCAACAAATAAAATTCCCATGTTTTTATAATATTTTTAATAAATTCCCCTATCCCAAAACCATAAACTAATAAATTCGAATAAATAACTATAATACTTATCCCTACACTTATACAAACAATTCCCACTATATATAATAAATAATTATTCATATTTAATTCTATTTTACAAAGATAAATATATTATTAAATAAGGAGAAAATATGAAAATAATAATTTACTTTATCTTAGGTTTAATAAGCAGTATAACTAATATTTTACCATTATCATATAATAATCACTTATTTCTATTTCAAAATCTTTTTAATACTAAAATATTTAATTATCCAATCATTAACTCTCTTTTTACTCTTCCACCCCTAATAGCAACTATAATTTATATAATTAAAAACTATATAAAAAAACTTAATAAAACTAATATTAAAACTATTATATATTTACTTATCTATATCATCATAACTTTAATTATTAATTATACTTATCAAGCTCATTATAATTATTCTTTTAAAAAAATATCACTTTCCTTTTTCTTAACTGCTCTTATTCTTATTTATATAAAACATAAATCAACTAATTATCCTACCAAATCTATAACTCTTAAAAATATTCTATTTTTAATCTTTCTTAACGTTATAAATCTATTTATTAACTTACCTATCTTTATTGTCAACTTACTTGGTTTTTATCTGTGTCATTTTAATCAAGAATCAAGTCTTAAATACTCAATAATTATAAATCCTTTTTTTCTTTTTACTAACTCAATAAAAGGAATTAAATATTTATTTATTACTAACGACTTAACATCTATCCTCATAAGTATCAGTATTACAACTATTATATCCTACTTATTAATTAATTATTTAATTAAATTAATTAATAAAAAACAATTATCATCTATCATTTACTATTTACTTATTATTACCGTTTTTACTCTCATTTGGTTTCGTTAAAAAAAGATATACCAAAGTATATCTAATCTTCTTTATGTTCTATTAAACTAACATCTACACTATTAATAGAATCAAATCTTTTAGTAATTTTTTCTGTTGTAATATTAATATCTTTAATATCTTTTGTAACTGTATCTATACTACGAGATAACTTATCCCATCTTTCACGATACTTATCAAATTCTTTACTTAATTTATTTAATTCAATATGAATAATTTGTGCATACTTATCTCTTTCCATATTTTTTAATATCATTTGAATAATCGTTAATGTACTCATTAAGGTCGTAGGACTTGTAATCCATACTTTCTTTTCATATGAATATCTAAGTAATTCTTCATGATGCGCATTTATTTCTGCAAATACTGCTTCAGCTGGTAAAAACATAATTGCTTCATCAGAAGTTTCTCCAGGTATTATATATTTATTAGCAATTGCATCAATATGTTTCTTTACATCACTCTTAAATAATTTTAAAGCATCTTTTCTTTCACTTTCAGACAAACTAGTATCAGTCATTTTTTCATAATTTTCTAAAGGAAACTTACTATCAATACATATTGTTCCAAGTGGAGCTGGAGCATATAAAATAGAATCAGCTATATATCCATTACTCATTGTATGTTGTATATCATATATTGCCCCTGTCTTTTCGCCAAAAACACTTGTCAAAATATAATTTAAATTAACTTCGCCAAAAATACCTCTTGTTTTTTTATCAGTTAAAACACTTTGTAACCCAACTATTTCACTAGATAAACTATCTATTTTCTTTTGTGCTTCATCTATTTTAGTTAATCTCTCTAATATATTATTAAACGTTTTATTTGTCTTCTCAAAGTTTTGATCTATTCTTTCATTTACTTTTTCATTAATTAATAATAATTTATGTTCTACACTTTCATTTAATTTATTAAAATCTTCTGTCAAATATTTATTTATATCAAATTTAAAATCCGCTAAATCACTATTAACATTTTTTTCTAATTTACCTAATCTTTCCACTAAATCTTTTTCATCATTCTTCTTAAGTAAAATTAAAATAGCTAAAACAATTAATATAATTAATAAAACTAATATTACATAATCCACTATTAACACCTCTCATCTATATTAAATTTTCTATTAATAAACTTACTTATAATATAAGCAATTAGTAACATAATTAATACTCTAATAATTAATATCGGATTTTTTAAACACTCAATTAAATTAGTTCCAACATAACCCCAAAATAATACAATAAATATTTTACCTACTAATAAAGCATATATATATTTTAATTTAGGTATTTTTGATACTCCTGCACCTAGGTTAATAAAAAATGAAGGCGCAAAAGGAATTGCAATAATTAATGCTAATTGTGAAAACGATAAATTACTAACAGTATTCATTATTTTTTTTAAATATTTTTTCTTTTTACTTCTTTTTTGAAAGAAGTTATTTAATAATTTTCTTGATAAACAAAACATTGTAAATGATCCTAATGTTGTACATATCCATGAAACAAAGCATCCTAATATAGATCCCATAGTATAAATATTAACTGTAATAAAAACAAATAATGGCAAAAAAGCCAATGTTCCTTCTAAAAAGATTAATATACAACTAAATATTGGAGCAAGAATACCAGCATTCATTAAAAAATCATTTAAATAAGTATTTATATCACTGAAAAACTCCATAAACATCACAATTATATTATAGTTTAATTAGATATAAATAACAATAAACGAACTCTTAAAGTGTAAACTCAATCTTTATATACATAAGTAACATCATAACCATAGAAATCAAGTATATTAGTAGCTTTTTTTGCTTTAATTCCTCCATTACAATATATATAATATTTTTTCTTTTTATCTAGTAATTCTTTATGATTAATAAGTAACTGTTCATAAGGAATATGTAAGGCATCTTTTTGAACATTACTATTATTATAGTTAATGTCTATAAATATTCCCATATTACTTTTATAATCTTTTAATAAAATTTTTTTCATCGCCATCACCCCACTATAATTTATGCCAAAAAAAGAAGATGACTTAATCAATTAGTCATCTCCAAAGAAATCATCAAAGAATTCATCATCAGATATAACACTATTATCATTAATAACAACATTATCTGGATTAATATTTACATTAACTTTTTCCGGTTCTACTTTTTTCTCTACTGATGGTGCTTTTTCTTCTTTTATAATTTCTGGTTCTACCTTTGTATTATAAATATTATAATCAGTTGTTGGTTCAATTATATCTTTCTTTTCACCACCAACTTTATATGAAGTAACAGCAGGTTTTATTGGTGTAGAATTTGTTTTAAATTCACTAACATCCTTTTTAACTTCAGCTTCATTCTTAACTTCATCTTTAATACTACTCATTATATCAGGTACTTTATTATAAATATTATAATCATCAGTTGTTGTTTTAACAACTGTACCACTATTATAATTAGGTTGAATTATCGAAGCACTTTCAACTTTAGGCAATGAATCAAAACTATCAACATCTTCAATTGGACTACTTGTAGCTACTGCTATATTAGCTTTTTCATTACCAATAGTAATTTCACTATCATCAGTCTTTTTAAAATCTACTTTATGATCATCGTTACTAAATATATTAAATGAATCTATATCCGGAGTTTTCAAATCTTTGATATCATCATCAATCTCTTTAGACTCTTTAGGTTCATTAAAATCTTTAATTTCTTTTTCTTCAATAGGTTCAACATCTTTTATAGTTGAATTTTTATCACCTAATAGCATATTTTCAAATTCATCGTTAAATTTATCCATATCCATATCTAATTTATCATTAGTACTTACTGGTTTTTCTTCTTTTTCTAATTTATTTTTTTCAGAATCCTTCAAACGTGCTTGTTCTTCTTTTTGACGGGCTTCTTCAGCGTCTAATTCAGCAATCTTTCTATCGATATCTCTCATCATAGCATCTAAATCCAAACCGCCACCTAAACCACCAAATAACCCACTATCATTTTTATCAGTAGGCATTGGTCCAAATGGATTAGGTCCACCAAACATATCATTTTGTGGTCCAAATGGATTATCACCAGGCGCTTTAAATGGATTACCGCCCGAAGCCGCTCCACCATTTTCACTAAGTGAATTTTTAATTTTTTCACTTTTCTTCTTTTTCGTAAATTCTTTTACATCAAACTTTTGAACTTCTTTTTTCTCTCTAACAGGATAAGTTGCTTCTGTTTTAGGATGTCCCCAGTTCATCTTAAAGTTAGGTGTATATTTTGTTTTAAATGGTGATAAACGCCATCTTATTATAATTGCTTCAAATAATTTTAATTTTTGTAAATCTGTAACTGTTACAAGTGGTGTTGAAGCTGTCTTATCTTTATCACTAGATTTAACTTCACCACACATTTTACTTATTTCTTCCAAAGCAGCTAATTCAGTACTAATTAAGTAAACTAAATTACCACAGTTACCTTTAATTGTTTCAGCATCTTCATTACCATATACACTTTTTAATTGTGCAAAGTTTTGAATAATAAAAGTAAATCTTATTGCACGAGAACGTGCTGCTGTAACCATTGTTGTAACATCTTTTAATGGTGGCATATTAGCGAACTCATCAAGAATAAAATTTGTTCTAAAAGGTAATTTACCACCATTTGATTGCGCTACATCAATTAATGTTTCATAAACTTGTTTAATAAAAATAGTAGCTAAGCCATGATATGTTGTTTTTTCATCATGAATTATAATAAAAACAGCTGTTTTTTCTTTACCTATATTACGCATATCAAAATCACTATATGATAGCATTTCAGATAAATTTTCACGTGAAGCAAATAATCTTATTTTTTGTCTAAATACTGATAAAATACCACCTTTAGTATCAGAAGGAGCATTAATAGTATTAGAAGCAAATACATAAGCATTAGAATCTTCACCCTTTAAAGTAAAGTATTCTTTAATATAATTACTAGCAGCAAATTTTTCTTCACCAACTGTACTCATTAAGTTAATAGAGTTAAGATTAATTTCTTCAATTTTAGCATCTTCAAATAAACCTAAAGCTAAACCTGAGAAGTAATCTGCTGCTGATTTTTCCCAGAAAGGTTCACCTTTATTATTTGGATCATACAAAATATTTAAAGCAACGTCATCCAATAACTCTGTAGATTTATCTACATTTCCATCTTTATAATATTGATAAGGTAAAGTAAGAGGATTCCATGCATTACCATTTTGCGGTTCACGGAAATTTAAAATAACAACATTGTAACCTCTTTTTTTCATATAATCACTAGATGCTTTATAAAGTTCACCTTTAGGGTCAGTAATAATCATACTTTCGCCTTTTTTTATTAAAAGTTCAACCATTGGTTCAACTATTGTTTGTGATTTACCAGAACCAGTAGAACCAATAACTAAATTATGATATTCACCATTATCAACCCATAATCTTTTACCATCATTAACTAAAGGAATTCCAGCCGCAGTTGTTTCATTAGCTAGTGGATCAACAATTTCAACCCCTTGATCATTTTTTATTTCTCTATCTTTAGACCATCTAGAATAACCTTTATTATCTTTTTCACCTATTTCAAAACCTACTCCTTTTTTACGTTCAAAAACTAAAGATGAAACACTAGTAAATATCAAAACTAATAAGATTAAAAATAAAACAAGAGTTGCACCAAAAAAATCAGTTAATCCAGGAATCGGATTTAATCCCGAAAAAGCTCCTGTTTCGCCAAAAGAATTTATATTAGATGTTGCAATAGCACAAAGATAAAATAAAAAACCCGCAAATATTGCAAACATTATTAAATCTTTACTTGAGATACGAAATTTCATGAGTTTATTCACCCCAAATCTACTAATATTATACTACACATTAAAGTAAAAATAAAAGGTCTTTATTAACCTTTTATCTTTAATTAACGTTTAGCAAATTTTGAAATTATTATAACGAAGATAAAGAACGCTCCTAAAGCACATAATGCTACTAAAACCGGATTTTCATTTGCTATCTTACTAATCTCTGATTCATTTTCTTTATCATCATTGCGAACTACCTGAATACCACCAGAATTATTACCATTATTATTGTTATTATTCTTATCTTCTATATCATAAAGAATATATATACTCTTCTGAGTACTTGGTGTAAACACCCAAGTATATACATTATCTTTAACTTCATCAGCATTATTTTCCTTAACTGGATACTCTGATTTAATATTAACCTTTATCTCCGATAAATTTGGATATTCTTTAAATAATAAAATACCAGCACTATCCGTAGATAAAGTTAAAGTATTTTCATTTGTATTTTTTATAACTGAAGAAGAAGTAAAAGCCTTCATAACTGATCTTGCTTTAACATAGCTACTTAAGCCAAAGTTATATTTATATTTAAGAACATATCCACTACTTAATTCTGTCGTTGTTTTTTCATAATAGTCAACTCCTGATTCTTTTTGATCAGGCATTGTATCAACAATTTCTGTTTCTGCAAAAGCTGGAATAAATTCTCTAAAACTATCCTTTATTTGTTGTTTAGATAAATAATTATCTTCTAAAGCTGTAACAGAAATTGTCTCATCTATACCATTTTCATTTACAACTAAATCTACATTAGCACTACAACCACATAATAAGAACAAAAGTGGTATCAACATTAATATCTTTTTTTTCATAATTATCCACTCCTTTGATGAGTTGCATAAAATCCATCCATTTTAACTCCCCAATACCCTGAACTACCAAAAGGTCTTCTTGTAAATAAAACTCCTGCTGCATTACCACTAGCTTCAGCACATATATAATTTCCTGTACTTTCTTCTATTCCAACGACTAAAACAATATGACCACTAGATTCTAATAAGTCACCAGGTTCTAAGACTGGACTATTTGATAAAGAAACACGCTGTGCTCCAGACATATTTTGGAAATTACCTGCTAACATTTGTGCAATATTAAATCCACCATTCTTAATTGCCCAAGGAACAAATCCTGAACAATCTAAACCACAATAGTTATATGATTGATTATTAGCATAAGTATGACATTGAGTACTACCCCAATAACCTAAAGCTCCATCTACAACACCATCAGCATGTCCACCACCCCAATAGTAAGGAACTTTAACATTATAATTATTACCTAATTCAGCAATTAAAGTAACAGCAGCTGCAACAACACCAGCTCTTGTTCCATATCCTGCTTTTTTAACATTCTTTTCAATTAAACCATTAAACGCTTCTAAACTAGTACCATTTTTAGATAAGAATGAATCTAAAGGTTCATGTAAAATAGTATGACCATCAGATGATAATACATAATCACCATAATCAATATTACCACTGCTACAAGTAGCTCCTGATACAGAACCACCACCATAATGGATATTTAATATTTCATCATAAGTATAACCTTCTGAAGCCAATCTATTCCATTCTTGTTGATCTGTATTAATATAATCAGTATGAACAACATTACCACTATCATCTAATAAAACTTTTCCTTTAATTTCATCAGCAATAGCTAAAACTTCTTCCTTAGTAGTTTCATCTAATGCTCTTTTCCATACACTTCCACTATTAATCTCAGGTGAATAAAGAGAAATAGCACCTCTATCTTGTCTATATATGTCTTTATCATAATCCCAATAAACTTGATCTGCTTCACAAGCACGCATTCTTATTTTACCAGAACTTTGATTATAACCATAAAAACAATCATCCGGATTACTTGGACACATCGAAGAGTTTCTTGTTAAAGCAAAATTACGTGCCGCTATAATTCCTGTTTTAAAATATTCAGGATTATCTTTAGAAAAACCTATTTCTGCTAAAGCAACCCCAACAACATATTTTTCAAAATCAACATTTTCTAAAACTGTATAATTTCCAGGTTTTGCATCACAATTAACAAGTTCTACTTGAATACCTTCTAATTCAACAGATCCAGTTGATAAAACACCATTTAAAGAATAATTACACTTTCCATTATTACCATTATTTTCCATTTCATCTGCTAAATTAGTAATCATTAAAATTAAAAAGATTAAAATAACAATAGCTAAGATAATAGCAATATGTGGATTAACTCTTAAAAAATTAATAATAGCATTTTTCGCCGCTCCTAATGCTTTATTAAATGGATTTTTAGAATTTCTATCGTTTCTACCATTACTATTATCTGAAACATCGTCTTTCGAAGGAGCTTTACCACTAAGTAAATTTTTAAAACGATCTTTAATTCTTGCTCCTATAGAAGGTGCAACTTTATTATTTATACTACCACTACTTGATGGTGCCTTTTTTTTCTTTTCGTCACTATCTCCTTGTTGCATACGCTTTTGATGATCCATATTTTGACGAACACGATCGTTTTTATCTCCACCATCTCTAGGTGTTGGTCTATTTCTTAAAGCCCCATATCCATTACCATTAGCTGGATCATTTTGTTTATTTATCTTTTCTTTATCTAAATCATTTGGTGCTTCTGGATTTTTTTCTTGCCCAGTATTTCCTTTATTATCTTGTTTACCAGCACCTTCTGGATTTTCTCCTGGAACATCCTTTTTCCCGTCAAGAGCATTATCTTTATCTTGCGCTTGATCTTGAGCCTTATCTTGGTCTTTACCATCAGTTAAATCATTCTTTCTTGGTAAAGTACTGCCAATATTTGGGTCTTCATTTTCTGGATTATTAGCACTAGTTGAAGGATTATTATTAGTACCAGTATTATTAGTTGGAGGATATTCCTCATTTTGTGGACGATTTGGGCGTGGCACATTAGGTAGTGATGGACTACCATAATCTTTATTTACATCTGGAGCCTGCTCATTAGGATTAACTTTTTCAGTAGGAGCAGTTCTACTTCCCTCTTTAGGAGTAGAGTTATTTGGTTTTTTTTCTAAATTATTTTCACTTTTTCTTGGTAAACCTGATGCTCTAGCACCTTGGCTAGCTCCTGTATTAGACATCATAGCATTAGGATTATATCCTGGTGAAAGAGCACGATCTAATTCACTACTAGCACTAGGTATATTTTTATCTATTTTTTCAATATCTCTAACATAGTCATCAACCGCACGTTCTGGCGGTTTAACACCAGTTGGAATAGCAGGTTCTAATTCAATTTTAGCTTCAAATTTATTTTCAGAATCTTGTGCCATTTTTACCACTTCCACACTATTAAAAGTATAACATAAATAACCAAAAGAAAAAAGCTGATAAATCAGCTTTATTTACTATAATCCTCCACCTGCACCAAAAGAATCTAATTCTTCTTGTGTACATAGAATTCTTATTCTCATACGTCTACTACCACAAATAAACAATGCTTCACCTTGATTATAATATTTAATACTATCCATTTCACTTTCATTTAAATCAATTAATAATCCTAAATCTTCAACAGCTTGCTTCTTCAAGCCCATTACTAAATAGTAAGAAGCATTATCAAATATAGCTTTTCCATGAACAATTAAGTTAGGAGCTGCAAAATCGGTAGGTTGTTGTGTAATAATAATTGTTCCCGTATTATATTTACGAGCACGTCTTTGCATTTGTGCTAAGAACTCTGCTCCTAATTCATTTCTTGTTGATAATAAAACATGTGCTTCATCTACACATAAAACCGTAGTCATATCTTTATCAAGACATAAACCCCATGCATATTTCAAAATATTAAAGAATAATGCATTTCTAATATTTTCATCACTATTCATTAACTCTTTAATATTAAATACAATAATATTACTATCAATATTTAATGTTGTATGACCACAGAAATAATATCTTAATTCTTTAGTCAAAGGTCTAACTTTAAGTTCAAGTCTTTCCATTACATCTCTTTCACGAGTTTTATCAGGCATTGAAAGTAAACGACCTTTTATTGTTGCATATACATCATCAAATGTTGGGAAATCCTCAGATTTTAAAGTAGCAAAATTAGTATCAAAATCAATCTTATAACGTTTATAAGTATCTTGAACAATTTCACTAAACATTGTTAAAACATCTTCTTCAATACTTGGTGAATAATATTTCATAAATGCTTTTAAAGATTGTAAAGCACGTGTTAATACCGTATAACCTAATCCTTGATCTAATTCATCTTGATCAGCATCAGGTACAACTTCAAGTGGATTAATCATTCCGTAATCTCCACCTTTACCTAAGTCAAGGTAGCTACCACCAACATTACGACACATCTCTTCAAGTTCACCTTCAGGGTCAACACAAATAACTTTATATCCATTTCTAATATGACTTCTAATTAATAACTTAGCAGCTGTTGATTTACCACTACCAGAAGTACCTAAAATAATCATATTAGCATTATTTCTATTATGTTCTTTCTTTATTTTAAATAAGAACTGATTATATAAAATAACACCACCAGAGAAATCAACACCTAATAAAGTAGAATCACCTGGATCTTTAACACTATCAAATACAAAAGGATACATTGCTGCTATTGTAATTGAAGGTATAGGTGTCCCAATTCTATTTTCAATATCTTGTTTAGGGAAAATTGGAATAATAGACTTAAGAACTTTTTCTTGTTCAAACATTAAAGGAATCGCTCTCATACCTAAAGCATCAATATAACTACGTACTTGCATCTTTTTCATTTCAAGTTCTTCTGAACTATCAGCTGTAATCATTATATGTAATTGAAAATCATAAATTCTCGCTTGAGTAGAAGCTAACATTGAAATAAAACTTTCCAATGATTCATAATCTTGTCTTATTCGCTCTTGAATAGTTTGATCTTTTTCGGATTGATAACGCATTTTCAAATCTGCAATTTCTTTATTTAACATATTCTGTAATGTAGAAAATTCAATTGGAATGTGTTTAGCAACTAATTTAACACCTGAAATATTAGTTAAATTAGATAAAAAACCTGGATTAATAAATTTAGGATAACTAATAACTGTAAGAATTGTCGCATTTTTTCCACTTATAACAAATTCCATTGGCTTAAATTGTAAACCTTTAGGAGCTATTTCACTTTTTATATTCATACTATACTCTCACCGTCCCAAAAGTAGTAGTCATCCCACCATTTAAGAAGTTATCTAATATCATTCTTAAATCAGCATTAGAAACTTGTGTCGAATTAATAGTAGCATTAGCAAGGCCTGCAATCAAATTATGAATTCTTTTTTGAATAGTTTCCATTCTTTTTTCTTTAAATAAGATAAAATATTCAGTATCAACAACATTATATTCAGCACCCATAAAAGCATTAGCTTTATTAATATCTTGTATAATAAGCTTTCTTTTCGCTCCATCGCCACATCTTTGATATAAAAGTTGTAATTGAGACAAATACAAATTAATATCAACTGGTCTATCAGCAACAACTAACCAAAACTCATAATCTATCATATTATAGAAATTTTGTAGGTTAAAAATAACGTTTTCTCTTTCTCCAGCATCTAAAATAAAGATATTCTTAGGAGCAACTTTAATCCCTGTAACATAATATCCATTATCTAACTGAATCATCCCATTCATTATATTTTTAATAGGAACCCAATCTTCTGAATATTTACTTGATGCTTCAACACCAACATTATTACTTGAATTGTTGTTTACTTGTTCTATCATCGCCATATCTTGCACACCAACCTCTCCAATAATATTTTTTTCTTCCAGTATAAAATCTATATATATTACCTAATAATGTCATAACATTATGATAATTAGGTACAGGTGCAACCAAGAAAGTTGCAAATAACGCTGGTGATAATAAAGCAAATAGAACACCAGTATTACTAGATTTTATTAGTAGCAACAAAATCACAGTTACCCCTACTCCTGTTAGAAATATTGCTAAATCAACAGGAGTAAAGAAACTAAGTATTAATTGTGATTTTTTTGAGTTGGCTGGAATTAAATAATTATTTCCATTCATATATCACACATTCCCTTCATAAATCTATTTCTTGCTCTCTTTTTGTGCTCTTTCTTGACTCTTAGCTGTACGATATGTATCAGAATCTCTAAATTTCTGTTCAGCAACTTCAGCAGTATTTTTCATTGCAGATGCCTTAGATTCAACACTACCAGTGGCTGATTGAGAACCTTTAACTTCAAATTTCTTTTGAGACATAAATTTCTTAAAGACTTCCTCAGTAATATTTGAAAGTGATACTGGATTCGCTGCATCTGTATCATCAACAGCAACTGTTCCATCATCATTTAAAACTGTATACTTAGCAGAATCACCACTAGTATCAACAGTAACAGTTTTCTTTACACCATTACCATCTTTAATATTTAAAGTAATATCACCTAAACCTTTATTCATAACATTAAAATCAATAACTCCACTAGTAGCTCGTGCACCAAAGTTCTCAGCTATATAATCACCAAGAGATTTTTGACCATCAAATAAAACATCTCTAAAAGTATCAAGTTCTTGTTGATGAGTTTCAAAGAAGGCCTTTAATGATCTTGAAGTATCATTATCAACACCAGCCGTAGCTTCAACAAGTTTTCTAGCAACAGCATCTTTTTTCGCAGCCTTTAAATCATCTCTAGCTTTAGATTGTAAGCCCTGTAATTCAGCTTTAGCAGCCTTATATTCAGCAGATTCTACATCTGCTACAAAGTCAGCACGTTTAAATGTACTACTACGAAGAGTATCCATTTCACTATCAATCGCCGATAAATCAGCTGCGGCTGTTGAACTTTCTAAACGACTAATTTCTCTAGCAACCCTAGCATCATAAGAAGCATCAGTTTCACCTGCAAGACGTGTAGTATTTCGTTGTGCAGCTTCTCTTAAAGCACGTTTCTTTAATTCACTATTATAAACAGCATCAGTGATTTCCTTAACACCTCTACGCTCCAATTCATTAAGTTCTTGTTGTGCTCTATAAACAGCATCATCATTATCAACCGTTGATTCTAATTGTTTTTTAAGTCCCGCTAAATCTTGGAATAATTTAACTTGTCTATCCATCTTAGATGTATCAATAGTACCAGTCGCCCAAACTGTAGCTTTTTTGTATGCATCATTAGCAATAGTACCAACAGCCGTTGAAGCATAGAATCTTTCTTTTGCATCTCTTACTGCAGCTCTTGCAGCATCTCTAGCCTTTCTTGCAGCATCTACATCTGCCGGATCAGCATTAGGATCATGTGCTAAGGTATCGTATACTCTTTCGGCATTATCCCTTGCTTCTATAGCTCTTTCATATGCATCTCTATCACTAGCATTTTGACTACGACGTTCATCTCTATTTATACCAGCTTGATATGCTGCTTCATTAGCTGTACCAGCAACTCTTTTAGATTCTTCATTAGTCATTGCCATTTTATGTCCTTCACCAGGGCCAAATTGACTATAAGCACTACGTGCAGCAGCTGAAAAACCACCAGCTAATGAAGAAGTAACTCTCTTAAGTCCACCTTGTCCTTTATTTTTATTCCAATTTTGAACAGCAGTTCTAAGTCCAGAACCAGCAATTGCTTTAGCTGCAAAGCCTCCACCTTCAGCAAACTTTTTACCTATACCAAGTTTCATATCTCCAGTTTTTATTCCTAAAGAATCAGCAATAAATTTAGGAGCTTGGCGAGCAAAAGCAACTAAACCAAGGATTAATAAAGCTAAAGCTAACATTGTCTCAATACCAGACAAATCTTGATTACCCCAAAGAGCATCAACCGAAGAAAACATTTCCGTTAAATGACAAATAATATAAACAACAATATAAACAACTGAAATTCTAATAAATACTTCCATAAAAGTCGAAACAACAGATTTTGTATATTGACTAAAATTAGATTTAAATGATGGCAATACCTGCATAATAAGCGGTATCGGCGCTATAATCTGATAATAAGCCAACTTAGCTGCCCTAACACCCATATCAATACTAAATGAAATAAATGCATATAAAGTAAATGCTCCAGCTATAGTTGATAAACCAAATAAATAAGTTATTTCACCATCATCAACATAATTATCGAGGAATACCGTAAATACACCAAACGATCCTCCACCAGCTGCATATGCATAAGCTTCAGACAACGTTATCTTATCACCATTAGTGATATCATTAACTTTAGAATAAGTCATACCATCAACAACACTAGTAACGCATGAATAAACAGCCGCCGCTCCTAATAAAATACTAGCTATCTGACCAATAACAGGTACTCCATTAACTGCGACTGACGCTGCTACAAGTCCAAGACAAGCACCTGCATAAGCCGCACTACTTAAGAAATAATCCTTAGGATCAGCTTCTATTTCATCAGCACTTTTACCACTGTCTTCTGATGGAAAGAAAAATGCTTGCCATAAACTAACTGCAGTAACACCACCACCGATATGTTTAATTTGTTCATCAACATTAACATTTTGTTCTATCGGAATCGATGTATCACCAACATCAACACTCGACTGTCCCATATCTATTTCTAAATCACTATTACCTCTAAAGAAAATTCTAGCTAAAACATCATGTTCCAAAAATAAATTTTGTCCTTGGTACATAACATTAAAAATAACTGGAGCTAATGCAAGCCCTACAACAGCAATAACAATTCTTTTAATAAGTTGTGGTCCTAACTCATTCTTCATTGATTGATCAGGATCAATAATAGCTCGTAATATCGCATAAGCTAATACGAAAAGCATTACAACTCCAACAATCGCATAAATCTTATTAGCTATATCAGTATAAGCATCAGATGATAATAATCTAGCTCCAGATAATGCCATAAATATTCTAAATACAGGAGCAATATTACCATAAATAACAATAGAGTCTAAAGCTAAAATAATGCCTACAAATCCACTAGTAAGAACCGATGTTAATTTAAACAAAAAATGCATTTATAATCACCTCTAACTAATACCACACGTACCATACCAACCTAATAAGTCAAATAAGAAGTTAATCAAAGTAGGTATAAAAAACAAAATAATAGCAAACATAATTCTTTTTCCTGTCGTTTTTATTGCTTTATATAAAGCTTCTTTATCTTGACTAGCAGTCGCTTTAATAAACTCAGCAATTGACAATGCTAAACACAATAATGGTGCTGCATATTTAAATATGTTAAACATCTGTTGTAAAAAATCTATAACTTCTTTATCAAAAATACCATCACAATCATCAGTATCATTAGCTAAGCTATAAGTAACCCCATATGAAGTATCTAAAGCTTTTACTTCATTAGTTACTAAACAAAATCCCCCTATAAGGATTAAAATAATTAATAATAATTTTCTATACATAGAAAACACCTCATATCATAAAAATTATAACACAAAAAAAATGATATTAAAACAAATATCATTTTATTTAAAGATTATTTTGTTATATTAACAATTTCCGCCTTCTGTAATACAATCAGAACATACTGTATAATCAGTATCTGTTGTAGCATCTACTAAATCAAATACTAACCCAACTAATAATGGAACAAACCAAATAGCAATACCAGCAACAGCTCTCATTGCTAATTGTTTCATTGCTTTCTTAATTTCATCATCTTTAGAAGCAACAACGGCTTTTCCTAAATCTATACAACCAAAAATTATTATAAGTAGTGGAATAACGATTTTAAAAATACCTAAAATTCTTCCTACTACTTGCCATATTTCTTTAGTTCTTGCACAAAAATTAACAGCAGCTAATATATCCATATAAAACATCTCCTTCATTCATAATATAATTGTATTTAAATTTACAAAATATGTCAAGTTTTTCTTTTATTCTTTGACAATTCCAAACAACCTTGCAGCTTTATTACTTTCGCTTGCCGGTCTATTTTTATCAAATCCCAATTTATTCAAAAGTTCATCTAAAACCCTATGTTTATCTTTTTTATCATCCAAAGGACAAATATTATGGAAAACACTACATCTAGCTTCAGCTTCAAATTCCCTAATATCATTTGGATCTAATAAGCTTTTATTTAATACAACCTTCATTCCTTTAATCTTATCTAAGATATTGCGATCTCTTCTAATCATCTTGTTTAACATTAAAGTAGATGGTTCAATTAGATATAGCATTTCTGTACATTTCGCACCTTCAGCACTATCATTAACATCTATTAATATAACATTATAATTATTTACAGGATTTTTAATAACTGAATCCAAATCCTTACTACTAACACTTCTTAAATCTGGATCATTAAAAAATAAGAAGTCATTTTTATCTAATTCTAAACCTAATACAGTATAATTTTCAGATAATTGTTTTTTCAACATATATATTAAAGTCGTAGCTCCAGCATGATCAGTAAGATTTTTAAACCCAATTACTCTAGTACCACCCATAGTTGGCATAGCAATACTTGAATTAATAAATGACCTTTCATTAGTAGCACCTCTACTACCGTTAAAGCCACCACCCATCATCGCACCATTAGGAGCACCTTGTGGTCCTTGATTAGGTCCACCATTATTACCTATGATATGAAATTGAGCAACATCTTTATAAGTATTTGGATTATCAATTAAATACGTTATAGCATCAATATTTCTTGTAAAGTTATAAATTCCCATTGATACAAGTTCAGACAAATACTGTGGTGAATTTACAACTGGAGAATCATCAAGCAACAATATAATTTTAGACATATCCATTCCAAAAGAAAGACGTTGAATTTGAGATATATCTTGATATCCTGCTATAGCAGTAATATCTAAAATCATTTTATTAAAGAAAAAATTATCAAATTGTGCAACTAAATCATCTACTTGGAATTCACCATCAATTGTTTTTATCAAATCTATTTTATTACTAAGACTTGATAACATAGCAGAATATTTATTAGCAACTATAACGTTCATTAAATGTCAACTCCCTTTATTCAAAAAAATTAACTAATAAAATCAGTTTCATGAATTGGTTCATCTGTTTCATCTTGTGGATCATAAACTTCATCAGATGTCCCTTCAACTTTTACTGAAAGGAAATTCTCTAACACAGGAACTTCAAATTTATAAAATAATCTCACTTTATAATATGAGGATTTATATCTACCTTTTTGTTCATTAGCTTTATATTTAGCAAAACAATAATAATATTTTTTGTTTTCATCAGCTAATTCATAATCTGATGATATAGATGTATGTTCACTATTACTAAGTGAAGACACACCATACCAAGTACCAGGAGTATCATCTTCTGTAGGACAATAACCCATTGCATCATAAGAATTACCCATCAAATAAAGATTTATAGTCTGAATTGTATTTACATTAGTAGTTATTGTTTCACCACCAACAATAGTAGAACTACCAGTACTAGACAAATCCCTACTAACAATTCCCTTGTGTTTTTCAATAATAGTCAAAATTTCATTTTTCATTTTAAATGATTTAGAATAATTGATGTTAATAATTATAAATGCTGAGAATAGAGCAATAAAAACAACAATTAAACCTAAAAGCCAAATATTTACTATTCCATTTTTCATCTATTCATCACCCATAGCATTCTTCATTATTAACTTCATCAAAATCATTTACTAGATAAATAATAGAAGTTTCACCACTAATATCAATACTAAACATTTGTCTAAGTATTGGCCAATCTAATCTAAAGAAAAGCACTACTCCATAATAAGCACTTTCTGGGTGACCGACAGGACCATTTGTATAAATTGTTTTTGAATCTTCATCATCAGTACGTGAAGTTATTTGATATTTTGCAATACAATAATTTGTATTTTTATCCCCAGGAGCATGATATCCAGTAGTATAATCCTTATTTAAACCAAAAGGATACCAACAAGTTCCATCTTCTGGGCATTTACCAACTGAAGAATAACCTGCTCCTCTTAAATAAGCATTAATACTAGTTATTGATTCTGAATTAATACCATGGTTTCTTTCTAATGTAAGTAACACTTCATCCTTTAATTTATAACATCTTGAATAATTTGTTGAAACACTAACAAAAGTAGTAAATAACGCTAAAAAGGTTATTACTATTACAAATATCCAAGTTCCACCTATAGCTTCTTTCAATGTTAACACCTACCCTCTAAATGGGCATTCAAAAACCTCACTATCTGGATCATTTGGATTTTTACAATAAGCCATCCAATTATCATTGTATCCATTATCACACATAGCATTAGCACATGTTGCACGGTCTTGCATTCCCTCTTTAATCATTGGCCAAATGAACATAAAGAAAAAAGCCGTAAGCAAAGCAACGGCTGAAACGACAATTACAGAACCAGTTAATTCACCTGTAGCTTCTTTCATTTCTTAATCACCTCATTGATAATTAGTAAATTAAACTAATTATTCTCCATCACCACTAGCATGACAATCTTTATTATATGTTTTACCATTATAATTAGCAGTACATGAGAAACCTACGCATTCTACTTCTTCACCTTCGCCATCGCCACCAGCTTTAGAAGTATAATTTCCATTAGCATCAATATTTGAACATGCAGTTTGTAACATTATGTTAGCTTGAATTTGTGGAAAGATAAATACTGTAAATAAAGCTG
Source organism: uncultured Bacilli bacterium (assembly GCA_947632085.1). Taxonomy (GTDB): domain Bacteria; phylum Bacillota_I; class Bacilli_A; order RF39; family UBA660; genus Coprovivens. The sequence continues at coordinate 18,595 of CANRNY010000030.1, forward strand.
CGATTGCTGCGATTGCAACAACTGTAATAACAGTCATATTTAATTCTCCTGTTGCCTCTTTCATTTATAAATCATCCTTTCTATTTTTTACTTTATATAAAAAGTATAACACTTATTATTTTCTTATACAATAATTTTTACAATTGTATACACGTTTTTTTACGAACCAATCATATTCATTACAGCAATTAAAAGTAAAATCATAACACCTATACCTGTACAAACAAGCATACTCATAGTTTTACTTTCCATTTTATCCAAACGTTCCTTATATCTAGTTTCACGAGCTTTTTGTTGTAAATTAGATATTGTCTTAGAGAATGTAATTAATTGCTCTTGTTTTCTCTCTTGACGACCTAAGCTTAAACGATATAATAAACGCATCATACGCATTGAATCACGTACTGGATACATTTGAGCAAATTCCATATATGGAGTAACAGTTGCATCACCAGCATTAATCTTGTTTATCATATCTATTAATCCTTCTTTAAATATTTCAGGAGCATCGCTAATAGATTTACCTAAAGCAACTGGAACTGTATAGTGTTGAATTAATATTTCAAGTCCCTTTAAATAATAAGGTAACATGGAATCTATCTGCAATAAATGGGCTTTATAAAAACTTTTTAAGTTTAAATAATCTAATTTAAATGTTCCATAACCAATTACACAAGCTAATACAATCTTAACCGCTGTTAAATTAGCTATCATAATAAATATCATTAAAATAATAACAATTAAACCATTCTTTATTCTTTTTTGATATAAAACATCAGAATCTAAACCTTCACCATACTTAGCACGAACTAAGAAGTCATAATCATCTTCCTTTAATTTCATAAATATATCTTGATTATCTTGAATAAATTTATTTGGTTTAACATATCCATTTACAGTTAATACAATAAAAGCAACTATACCAATAACAACTATTTCAAAATACATAACTACTCAACCCCCACATCTTCATTATAATATTTTTCACCAGTTATTAAGAAATAACAATTTATAATTATAATTGCGTGAAGAATTAATTTAACATACCATTTTTCTAGCATAACTAAATATTCAGATCTACCAAATAATAATTGCATAACTAGAACTAACAAGAACAAAGCCATACCGAATGTCAAGAATTTCTTATGGAATGTTTGTCTATCCATTCTATCACGATAAACACCTTCAACTAAAGCATCTATATCCATTGACATAAGTTCTAGAGCTTCACCAGAGTCTCTTGCACCTTCTTTAGTAATTTGTAAGAATAATTGGTGCATATTTTTTACCATATAATATGGATAAGCATTATTGAAGAATTCAATTGATTCATCAATAGTACCATTATCATAAGACATTTGAATCATTCTTTTTACATCTCTTAAAACAGGATCTTGTAAAATTCCGGAATCTCTAACACCTTCTAATGCTTTAACAAAACTCTGAGTCGTATTAAATTCCATAATAACATTAGTAGTATATACCTGAACTTGTTCAAATAAGTATTCACTATATAAACGTTGAGTTCTTAAATAATTTAAATATGGTACAAAACAAATTGCAATTATTGTATAAACAATTGAAACAGGAATACTATAGAAATATAAGAAAGTTATACCAGCTGCCGCTCCACCCATCATCATTACTTGTGTAGCATATTGTCTAGGAGTATACTCATAACCTAGTTCTTTAGTTTTTTCTTTAACTTCACGATAACTATAAGGTGCATAAGTATTATAAACACTAGATACAGTATCAGCAAAGAATTTATAAACATTATCACCAGTATTATATCTATAAGCTAAAACGAAAACCGCTATAACTAACCATATAACTAATTCCATAATATCACCTTCTTATTATAAAACATCTGTTGTACTAACAGGAGTTGATACTTGACCTACTCCCGGATTAGCTTGAACATCACTAGGTATTGTCGCCGTTGGAAAAACATTTGATTGTGGCGTTTGAACACCACTAGTTTCTGTTGGAGTTGTTGCAATTGGTTGAACACTTCCACTAGGAACATTTGGTGTTGGAAACATATTAGTAGGACTAACTGCTTGAGCAGTAGTCGGCTGACTAAAAGGAACCATTTCAGCATTATTAACTACCGTATTTGGAGTTCCGGAAGGAGCTAAAACTTCATTTGATTGAACTGGAGAATTAGCATCTACTACTGCCGTAGCCGTAGCTACCTGTGAAACTACAGGTTGTGGAACACTAACTGGATTCTGAGCCACAGGATTAGTAGCCATAACAGGAGCAGCTCCCTGACCACTATCCCCCACTTGTTCAGCTTCAGCAGTTGTTTGAGCTTCACCTTGACCTTGCGTTGTTTCACCTTCTGTTGTATTTAATGCATCAATTAATGTATTTTTTGTTTCCTTTGTTGCTAAGTTATCTTCAGAACTATCACGTAAATTTGATAAGTCCTCTTTTTCTGCAGCACCGCCTAAACCAAAAATGTCATCTGTTTCAAAGTAAACATTACCTATAGCCAAGTAATCAATTAACTTTTTAGTTGGATTATGTAAAGTAACTTTACCATCCAATGTTTTAGAATATAAAATATTAGCCTTCGGTCTATTAGTTTCATCATCAACATAAAATTCGCAAATTTCCATAATTTCACGTTGGAATCTATTTAAAACCTTAGAATAATAACCTTTAACATATATACCAATTTGAATATATCTATGAATAGAAGACAAATATTGTTCAATATCT
>CANRNY010000031.1 GCA_947632085.1 uncultured Bacilli bacterium
ATTATTGAAGACGATACCTTAATAAGTAATGAATTAAAATCTTTATTAGATAATAGTGGTTATGAATCTTATATTCTAGACAATTATGCCAATGCTCTTGAAGAAATATTACATCTTAAACCTGATTTAGTTTTATTAGATATTAATATTCCTTATACTAATGGTGAAGTTTTACTGCAAAACCTACGTAAGAAATCTAATATTCCAGTGATTATGGTTACTAGTAAAAATAACTTAACTGATGAGGCTTTATCTATTTCTTATGGTGCTGATGACTACATAACAAAACCTTATAATCCCAATATTCTTCTTTTACGTATTGGAGCTGTCTTAAAAAGAAGTAATAACAATTCTAACATTCTAATATATAAAGATTTAACTGTAAACTTACAAAAAGGTTTATTAAAAAAAGATGATAAAGAAATAATTCTAACTAAAAATGAAATGATAATTTTTTCATACCTTTTATCTCATCAAAATAAAATTGTTACACGTGATGAATTAATGACTGATTTATGGAATAATGAAGAATTTATTAACGATAATGCTTTAACCGTTAATATCAGTCGTCTAAGAGCTAAATTAAAAGAAATCGGTTATGAAGAGGCGATTGAAACGAGAAAAGGACAGGGGTATATTTTATTATGAAATTTAGTAAATACTTAAAAGATAAACTATATATACTTTTAATCTTTATTACTTGTTATATTCTTAATCTTCTTATCTTTTTAGCTTTTAAAGTTCCCAAGTCCGTTATTATATCTTCATCATTTATCTACCTTATTTGTTTATTACTTATTATCTTAATTCCTTATTTTCGTAAAAGAAAATTTTATACGGACTTACTAGCTAACATTGAAGTTCTTGATAAAAGTTATTTAGTATTAGAAACCTTAACTAAACCCGAATTTTATGAAGGAGAACTATTATATCAAGCTTTATATGAAATTAATAAGTCAATGAATGAAAATGTAAGATTAATGGAAGACCACTTACAAGATTTTAAAGAATATATCGAAATGTGGATTCATGAAGTTAAAATACCTTTATCTTCCTTAGTCTTAATGAGTAACAATCATCAAAAATCATTTGATAAAAAAACTAAATTACAATTAAAAAGATTAGAAGATTATGTTGATCAAGTCCTTTATTACGCAAGAAGTGAAAACGCTGAAAAAGATTATCTAATTAAAGAAACAAATCTATCTCAAGTCATTAAAAATGTTGGTCTTAAAAATATGGATGACTTATTAGAAAATAAAATTGATTACATAGTTGATAATGTCCAAGTTAAAGTCTTAACTGACTCTAAATGGTTAGAATTCATTTTAAATCAAATAATTAATAATAGTATTAAATATAAAAGAAATATCAATAATTCCTATATCAAAATATCTATTCAAGAAGAAAATGATTGTGTAATCTTAATGATTGAAGATAATGGTATAGGAATTAAAGAATCGGATTTAAAACAAGTTTTTGATAAATCATTTACTGGCGAGAATGGTCGAAAAGGGCATTTATCAACAGGTATGGGTTTATATATTGCCAAAAATATGTGTGATAAACTAGGTCATAAAATAAATATTGAATCTACTTACAATAAATATACTAAAGTCTTAATAACTTTTGCTAAAAATCAATTTTATGATGTTTTAAAGTAAACTTACAAAATTGTAATATTCTGTAATATTAAACGAACGACAAAATAGTTTATTTAACTTATTATTGTTACTGAAAGGAGAAAATATATATGGAAAAAATTTTAAAAGTTGACAAAATAGAAAAATACTATGGTAGTCGTTCATCTTTAACTAAAGCCATCGATAATTTATCATTTGAAGTTGAAAAGGGTGAATTCATTGCTATTATGGGTGCATCCGGTTCAGGTAAAACAACGCTTTTAAATTGTATTGGGACAATTGATAAAGTAACCGCCGGTCATATCTATGTTGGCGGAGTTGATATTACTAAACTTAAAGGTAATGATCTTAATAAATTTAGAAGAGAAGAGTTAGGTTTTATCTTTCAAGATTTTAACTTATTGGATACCTTAACTGCTTATGAAAATATTGCTCTTGCTTTATCCATTCAAAATATGAGTGTTAAAGAAATTGAAGAAAGAATTAAAAAAGTCGCTAACGAACTTGATATTAAGGATGTCTTAAATAAGTATCCATATCAAATGAGTGGTGGCCAAAAGCAACGTGTTGCTTCAGCTCGTGCTATTGTTACTGAGCCTAAACTTATCTTAGCTGATGAACCAACCGGCGCTCTAGATTCTAAGTCTTCTAAAATGCTTTTAGAAAAGTTTAATTATTTAGATGAACTAGGGGCAACTATTCTAATGGTTACGCACGATGCCTTTACCGCTAGTTATGCTAGAAGAGTAATCTTTATCAAAGATGGTAAAATTTTTAAAGAGATTCGTAAAGGTGATGATTCTCGTAAAGAATTTTTTGATAAGATTATCGATGTTGTAACTTTACTTGGTGGCGATTTAAATGATGCTTTGTAAGTTATCCCTTAAAAATATCAAGAAAAGTATTAAAGATTACGCCATCTACTTTTTTACGCTTATTCTTGGTATTTCTATCTTTTATATCTTTAATGCCTTAGATAGTCAAACCGTTATGATGGATGTTTCATCATCAACAGCCGATTTAATTGAACTTATGATGACAATGCTATCAGGTGTTAGTATCTTTATTTCCTTTATCTTAGGTTTCCTAATCATCTATGCTACAAGATTTTTAATGAAAAGACGAAATAAAGAATTTGGTATTTATTTAACTTTAGGTATGAGTAAAAGAAAAATATCTTTAATCTTATTTTTTGAAACGTTATTTATTGGTATTTTATCTTTAATAGTTGGTTTAGGTATCGGCATCCTTCTATCCCAAGTTATGAGTTTAGTTGTCGCTAATATGTTTGAAGCTGATTTAACTAAATTTACTTTTGTCTTTTCAGTTGAATCATGTCTTAAGACAATCATCTATTTTAGTATTATGTATCTAATTGTTATGATTTTTAATACGATAAGTGTTAGTAAATGTAAGTTAATTGATTTATTAAATGGTGCTAAAACAAGTGAGACAATTAAGTTAAAAAATCCTTATCTATGTATAATTATTTTTATCATCTCCTGTATTGTCCTTGGTAAAGCTTATCACATAGTTACACATGATTTTTTAACCTTACAAGAAGTTAAAGATATTATGGTACCAATTGTGATGGGTGTCGTATCAACATTCTTTATCTTTTGGTCTCTATCCGGTTTAATTTTAAGAATCGTTCAAAGTCTAAAAAAATATTACTATAAGGGTTTAAATAGTTTTACTCTAAGACAATTTTCTAGCAAAATAAACACCACTGTTTTTTCAACGACAATAATCTGTTTAATGTTATTTGTTACTATCTGTTTATTATCATCTTGTTTTACAATGAAAAACTCAATGAATGCTAACATTAAAGAGTTAGCTCCTGCTGATGCTATCTTTACGCAAAATATGAATATGGATAGATACTATAAAGATTATCGTAATTATGGTTATAATGATTCCCAAATAAAAAATTCCCACTATACGGTTAAAGAAATGTTTGCATTATTTGACTTTGATATTACATCTTATTTTAAAGAATATGTTGAAGTAAATACTTATGCTACCCCAGATTTAACAATGAACGATACTTTAGGTTCTTTATTAGATGATGTAAGAAAAAGTTTTCCTTTCTTAGCTTATGATACCAAAGAAGAAATAATGAAAATTAGCGATTACAATAAAGCTGCTAAAATATATGGTATCAAAGAGTATTCTTTAGCTGATGATGAATATATGATAGTAGCTGATTTTGAATCAATGGTTAAAATAAGAAATCTTGCTTTAGCTAATCACGAAAAAATTAATTTATTTAATCATACCTTAAAACCTAAATATGATTCTTGTCAAGAAGGATTTTTAGAAATGTCTAGTAACCATATCAATACTGGTATTATCTTAGTGCCTGATAATGTTATTGATGAAGATTATAAAGTTTATAACCATTTAATTGGTAATTATAAAACAACTGATAAAGCTGAAATAACTGCCATCGAAAATAAAATTAATCAACTAGATAAAGATGAAAAAACTAATATTTATTTACTTCCTAGTGGATCAACTAAATTGTCTATTAAAGAAGCGACAGTGGGTTTATCAGCGATGGTAACTTTTATTGGTCTATATTTAGGTATTATCTTCTTAATTAGTAGTGCAGCTATCTTAGGATTAAAAGAATTATCTGAAAGTAGTGATAATAAAGAACGTTTTAGAATGATCCGCAAATTAGGTGCTGATGAAAAGCTAATTAATAAGGCCTTATTTAGACAAATAGCTATCTTCTTTGCTCTTCCTTTAATATTAGCTTTAATTCATTCTATCTTTGGTATTATGTTTGCTATGCAAATATTAGAAGTCTTTGGTAATGAAGAATTACTACCATCAATTATTATTACTGCTATTATCTTAGTCATTATCTATGGTGGATATTTCTTAATTACTTATTATTCTAGTAAAAATATTATTAAAGAAAGATTATAGTAAATATAAATGAGTTATTTTATTTCCATTAAAACAGCACTAGTTACTTTTCCTTTTATTGCTTTAATCTTCTGGATTCCTTTTATATTACATCAGTATCATAAATATGGTTCTATTAATCCTTTTCGTGTTTTAATAGTTTATTCTTTCATTCTCTACTTAATAACAATATATTTTTTAGTTATACTTCCTTTACCAAATAAGAATGACGTAGTATATAAACATAATATGATAAGACTTATTCCTTTTAGTTTTATTAATGACCTATTAAGAGAATCATCATTTAACCTAACACAGCCTTATACTTATTTAAAAGCTTTAACCGAACCTTGTTTCTATACTGTTGCTTTTAATTTATTAATGATGATTCCCCTAGGTATGTATTTAAGATATTATTTTAAATGTTCTTTAACAAAAACAATTCTTATCAGTTTTAATTTGAGTTTATTTTTTGAACTTACTCAAGTTTCTGGCTTATATGGTTTATATAAATATCCATATCGTGTTTTTGATGTTGATGACTTACTAATGAATACCTTAGGTGGAATAATTGGTTACTTTATAATGGGTTTAATTGATAATATTTTACCGACAAGAGACCAAATAGATGAAGAGTCTACTAAAAAAGGTGAAGTCGTATCTGGTTTTAGAAGAATAACTGCCTTTTGCTTAGATTTATTTCTATATAACTTTATCGCTATCTTCTTAAGTTTATTTATTCATTATAAATGGTTATTTTTAATTATCTTTATCATTTATTTTATCGTTTATCCGTTCTGTAGAAAGGGCCAAACTCTAGGTAGTAAGTTTTTAAATGTCAGATTAGAATTTGGTAAATATAGATTACTTAAACTAACTCTACGTATCATCTTTTTATTTCTTTATTATTTTGGCAGTGTCTATTTAATGATGCTTTTACTATTTTTAATCGCTAATAATTTTAAGTTAAATGCTTTAGAAGAGTATGCCTTACTTATTATAAGTATTGGTGGAATCTTAATTTTTTACTTAATTAATATAATTCTTTTAGTAAAAAATAAAACTATATATTATGATTATTTCTTTAATGTGAAATATCTTAGTACGATAAAAAATAGAAGTAGGTGATAGTTTGAAAAAAGTATTTATTTTTTTAACTTTAATAATTTTAACTTTAACTTTATGTTCTGGTTGTTCAAAAGATGAAGTTTTATCTTTCTATGAGAAAACTAGTGAACAATTTGGTGATTTAGTCTTAACAATCAATAGTAAATTAAAAGGTGAAAGAAATTTTGGTCAAGATCATTATACTGGTACATATGAAGTTGTTTATAAAAATTTTAATGGCGCCGAAATCATCTTTGGTGGAACAACAATTGATAGAGAAGATGAAAGTATTCATATTAAATTAGAAGTCTCAGACTCAGTCGGCGATTTAAAAATTATCTATAAATTAAAAGAAAAAGAAAAAATATTAGCTATCCAAGATGGAACCTATGAATACGATTTCAATGTTAAAGATGGGAGTAATTATTTAATTATTAAAGGTAATAATTACTCAGGTCAAGTAAATATTAAAATAGAGTAGGAGGTATTAAATGACTTTTATCAAAGAAAAACTTCCCATTATTATTGGTATTATAGTTTTTATCTTATTATGTGGTTTTACTTATTACTATTTATTTGAAAAAGAGATGTATTATTATACGCAAATAGATAATTCTAAAGTTGAAGAATTAGATTCTAAAGAAGATATGCAGTATAAATATACACTTACTATGTATGATAAAAATGCTCATGCTAAAGAAATAAGTTTCAAAACCTCGCGTATCTTACGTGAAGAAGCTTTCTTAAAAATAAAATATTATAATATTTTTGGTGTTAATAACTGGCAAGAAGTAGAATATGAAGAACTACCAGATAAAGTAAAAGCAAAATATGAAGGATAGATTAGTAAAAAAATCTATCTTTTTATATGTTATAATTATAATAGCAGAGACTGAGTTTATATAAAAAATCATATAATTATATGAAATGTTTTTAAATAGGTGATTTAATGCGTAAAGATGCAAAAAGAATTAAAGATATTAGTGGTATGACTCAAATATTAATTGATATTAAACCTCGTCGTTCTCTAGGTGAGCTTTATATTGATCAACAAATGGATGTTACTAAATTAGTAAAATATATAAGAAATATAAAAAAAGATGACAATAGTATTACGTACTTTCATGCCTTTATGACTCTTTTTGCTAAAATAATAGCTAATCGTCCTTTACTTAATCGTTTTGTTGCTAATCATCATGTTTATGAACACAACGATATCTCTTTATCTTACGTTATGAAAGTTGCTTTAAATGATAAATCGGAAGAATTGATGGTTGTTATGCCAATTAGTGATGATGATAATCTATTTACCATCAGTCAAAAAATTAGTGCTAAAGTTAATAACATTAGAGATAAACAAGATAGTGGAACTGGTGCTAATAACGCTATCAATATTTTAGGTAAATTACCTAATTTAATTAGAATTCCTCTAATTAGTTTACTTATGTTTTGTGATCGTCATGGTCTTTTACCAGCCTCTTTAATTAAAGATAATTTATATTATAGTAGTATGTTAATATCTAATGTTGGTAGCTTGCATTGTAATGGTATTTACCATAATGTCACTGATTTTGGTACTTGTTCTGGTATTGTAACAATCGGTGAAATAAAAGAAGTTAAAGTAAAAAATGAAACTAAGTATTATTGTGATTTAGGTATTACAATAGATGAACGTATCTCTGATGGTTTCTACTTAATAAAATCAATTCATATGATGCAATATATCTTAAGTAATCCTAAGTTATTAGAAGACAAAGTAACTGAAAAAATAAACATTCCTGAATCATAAAACTCATTTATTTAGTATTATTTGTATTTTTTAATTAATTGTGATAATATCATCTCAGTGGCCAATTTTTATAAAAAAATTAACTGCCACTAGTAAACATGGTGAATAAAAAATATGGATAAAATTAGCCTCATTATACCTGTGTATAATGTAGAAAAATATTTAAAAAAAAGTATAGATAGTGTTTTAAAACAAACATATAAAAACTTAGAAATTTTATTAATAGATGATGGTTCAACAGATGATTCGCTAAAAATTTGTAATTCTTATGCCATAAAAGATTCTCGTATAAAAGTTTATCATAAAGATAATGAAGGCTTATCAGCTACGAGAAATCTTGGTATTAAACTTAGTACTGGTAAATATCTTGCTTTTATTGATAGTGATGATGTTTTAACTGAAGATTATTGTGAAACTTTATTCAAAGCAATCAAACATAGTAATAGTGATGTTGCTAGCGTTTCTTTAGTTATGACTCGTGCTAATGGATATAAAATTGAGATAAATAATGAACAAGAACCACTTAATCATGATGAAAGTACTAAAGTATATACCTCGAAATCTATGTTAAAAGAAGTTTTATTACGTAAAAGTTTTAAAAACTATATCTGTACTAAATTATATCGCAGAGAATTATTTGATTCTTGCCAATTTAAAGAAAAAATATGTTATGAAGATGTTCTTTTTACTTATGAAATGACTAAACATATTAATAAAATAGCTTATGTCGATAAGGTATGTTATAACTATTTAAAAAGAAAAAATAGTATTACTGCAACTTGTTCTGAAAAGAATTTAAATGATTTTTTAGATGTTGCTTTATATCGTTATGAAGATGTTAAAAAGAGTAATCCAAGTTATGAAGTATATAATACTTATGCATTATTAGAATCTATTATTAGTATAAGTATTAAACATGTTATTGCTCATCGTCAATATCAATCAGTAAATGAAAAATCTAATCATATATTTGACATCATTTGTGATGCTTTACAAGATGAAAATCTAGAATTAAAACTAATACCTTTATTAAAGCCATCCCAAAAAACATCTCTATATTTAATTCTTTATAATCGCGAATTATTTTATAATTTCTTAGAGAAAAAACAAAAATTAAAAACGGAAGGCACAATATGAGTAGGATAAGTAAACCTAAAATATGTTTAGTATGTGATGTTAAAGGTTGGGCCTTTGATATAATAGCTCAACAAATCAAAAAAGAATTATCTTCACTTTATGATATTAAAATAGCTTATTTTGATATGTATACTGAACCAGAAAATTTATTTAGTTGCCTTGAACGTAATAAAAATTGTGATTTAATTCATTTCTTCTGGCGTAAATCTTTATTACTATTAGAATCAGCTGAATTTAAATCACAAGTCGAATCTCATTCTTATAACTATGATGAGTATCTAAAAATGATAAGTCAAAAATTATCAACTGGTGTTTATGATTTTTTATATCTAGATTCTGAAAGTATTCAAAATTTTCAAAATATTTTTAATAAATATACTAAATCTTATTATGTTTCTTCTAAAAAACTATATAATGAATATCTTAAGATAGATAATTATAAAAAACCATATGGTATTGTTCACGATCCCATTGATTATACCAATTTAAAACCACTTAATTTAGCAAGATTTGCGGATTTACACAAAGAATTAGTTGTTGGTTGGGTAGGTAATAGTGCTAGAAAAGTTAATAATATCGATTTAAAAGGTTTAAATACAATTATTAAACCTGTAATAGCAGAATTAATTAATGAAGGATATCATATTAAAGAGCATTATGCTGATCGTAACGATAAATTACGTACTCATGAAGAAATGCTCGAGTATTATAGTGAAATAGATATCTATCTATGTACTTCTCTTCATGAAGGAACCCCACTGCCTATTTTAGAAGCTATGACTTGTGGTATTCCTATAATAACAACGGATGTTGGTATCGTAAGAGAAGCCCTTGGTCCTAAAGAACAAGAATATATTATAGGTGATCGTGCAAATGGTCAAAACGATGATTTAATAAGAACAAATTTAAAAAATAAATTACTTAATCTTTATCAAAATCGTCATCTTTTAAAAGAATTAAGTCAAGAAAATATAAATAGCATAAAAGAGTATGATGGTGGTAAAATAAAAGAGGAATTTGCTGAATATTTTGCTTCTTGTTTAAAATTAAATGATTGTAAGGAGAATAATGATGAATAATAAGATAAAATTTACTTTTATTGTTCCAAATTATAATAAAGGATTATATATAGCTGAATGTTTAAATAGTATTTATAATCAAACTTATAAAAATTTTGAAGTTATAGTAATAGACGATGGTAGTACTGATGATAGTCTTAAAGAGATAAAAAAGTTTCCTGTTGATAAATTACTAAATACAAATCGCCAAAGAGCAGGTGGGGCTAGAAATGCTGGTTTAAAAGAAGCTAGTGGTGATTATATTATTTTTCTAGATAGTGATGATTATCTTGCTTCTTCTGATGTATTAAAAAAATTAGCAACTAAAATAACTAATGAAGATGTTATTTTTCTTGATTTCACTAAGAAAAGATTAACTGGTGAATTTGTTTATATGACTGAAAATGATAATCCATTAGATTCTAGAATAGCTACCACTGAGTATCTTGGTTGTCCTACTAAGTGCTTTAAACGCAAAATATTAAAAGATTTATTCTTTCCTGAATGTAAAAGATATGAAGATATATGTTTTACTTTAGAAGCATTATGTCGTGCTAAAACTTACACTAACTTTAAAGAATCTTTCTTTGTTTATCGTATTGTCCCAAATAGTAATGTAACATCTCCAATTAGTGAAGATACAATGATTGATTTATTAGAAGAATATCTAAAACTATATCGTTTATCTATTAAGTATCCTAATCATAAAGAAAGTTTAATTAAAAGAATTCAAGCCGCGAAACTTCCATTGCGCTTAGAAGTCTTAGAGCATTCTCTTCTAACAGGTGAAAACAAATATCGTGAAACCTTCTTATAGAAAGGTTATAAATAAAGTAGTATAATATTTATAGTACTTTATTTTTTTTATAAAAATACTTAACATTACAAAATTTAGTAGAAGGGATTAAATAAAGATGAAAAGATTAAAAATAATAAGATTTATCACTATTACTATTTTAATTCTCTTTTTTATCTTTTTATTAACTGATGCCATTGTTTGTATGAATATGACATATCCTCATCCAATGTTAGGTTTAGATGCTACTAATTGGTTTGATCAATTTATAGGAGACCTTACTTTCATTTTTATATTCTTTGGTCTTCCTTTAATAATTGATATCATCATTCTTATAATTACTAGTATTAAAATAAAAAAATTAAAAACAAGTCTGCTTCATCTTCTAAATCAAATAAAGTTAAAACAGAAAAATAACTCATAAGAAAGGAGAATAAAAATGGAATTAATTCAAGTTGGCAAGAATACTTTTTATCTTAAAAATCCTACTAATATTGGCGTTTATAAAATAAATAATAACGAAGTATGTCTAATAGATACTGGTAATGATAAAGATGCCGGTAAAAAAGTTTTAAAGATAATTGAAGAACAAGGTTGGCAAGTTAAATATATAATTAATACTCATTCTAATGCCGACCATGTTGGTGGTAATAAAGTTATTCAAGATCGTACTAATTGTGAGATTCTGACTCATCAAATCGAAAAGAGTATTACCGAACATCCGCTTTTAGAACCATCATTCCTATATGGTGGTTATCCTTTTAAAGATTTACAAAATAAATTCTTATTAGCTAAAGAATCAGTTGTAACTGAAATAGATGGTAATCTTCCTGAAGGCTTAGAATATTTTAATTTAAAAGGTCATTTCTTTGATCAAATAGGAATTAAAACTAACGATAATATTTATTTCTTAGGCGATTCTTTATTTAGCGAAGAAACAATAACTAAGTATCATTTATTTTTTATCTATAATGTTAAAGAATATTTAAATACTTTAGATTATCTTTCAACTTTATCTGGTGAATTATATATTCCATCTCATTGTGAAGCAACTAACGATATTTCTAGTTTAATAAATTTAAATCGTCAAAAGATAAATGAAGTTTTAGATAAAATTTATAACTTATGTCAAAATGAAATAACTTTTGAAGATATCTTAAAAAATATTTTTGATATTTATAATTTAACTATGAATCCTAATCAATATGTTTTAATCGGTAGTACTGTTAAATCATACTTATCATATCTTTGTGATGAAGGAAAGATATCTTACTTATTTAAAGATAATAAAATGTATTGGTATCAAGTAAACTAAATAAGTTTACTTTTTTGTTATATCATTTATTTATAGCTCTATAACTACAAATTAATGAGTCCATTGTTTTTACATTCAAATTACTTTTTTAAATAATAAAAAAAGACCAAAATATAATTTTAGAAATTGGTCTAAATTTCATCATTTACTTTATAATTTTAATTTGTTAATTTATATATCGACACATTTGATAGATGCCTTTCCTTTTTGTTTTCAGGGGGATTTCTTAATCATCATGAAAAGGGAAGGAGTGGTTTTATGACAAAAAAAGAAAAGTATTTCTTTTCCGTTATTTTACTGCTTTTATTTATAGTAATAATCCTATTACTTAAATAAAACAAGGCATCTATTATTAGCATCAGCTAATATCAGATGCCACAACCCAAAATGGAAGGGCATTTGAATAAACAAATGTGTCATTTTTTATGACTATCCCTTACATTTATAGTATAACATATCTTTTAAACATATGTATCATTATTTTAATTTAAAAATCTTCTTTTCTTCTTTTTGTCACTAAATGATATAATATATGTCAAGTGATTATTATGAAAGATAAAAGTATTGAAAAAGAAAAACTACGTAGTAAATATTTACAAGTTCGTAAAGAACTACCAAATAAAACTGAAAAATCACAAATAATTAATACTAAAATAATTAATACTAAGGAATATAAAAATGCTAGAATTATTGCTTTATACAAAAGCTTACCATCCGAAGTAAACATCGATAATTTAATCGAGTATTCACTTGAGCATAATAAAGTTGTTGCATTACCCAAAGTAATAGGTGATGATTTATTCTTTTATACAATAAATTCTAATGAAAAATTGCTTAAAAGTAATTTTGGTATTTTAGAACCAGTTCCAAATCCTAACAATCTAGTTGATAAAAAGCAAATTGATTTAATTATTGTTCCTGGTATTTGTTTTGATTTAGCTAAAAACCGTTTAGGATTTGGTAAAGGATTTTATGATCGTTATTTAAATAATTTAAATGTATATAAAATTGGGCTTTGTTTTCATAGTCAAGTTTTAACAGAAAAAAATATACCAACTGAATCCTTTGATATTAAAATGGATAAAGTAATAACTGAAAAGAATGAATATTAAAAGTAGGTGAAAAAATGATTTTAAATGTTAGTGGGAGAACTGATATCGTTGCTTTTTATAGTAAGTGGTTTATGAATCGTTACCATGAAGGTTTTGTTGATGTAAGAAATCCTTTCAATCCTAAATTAGTAAGTCGTATTAATTTTACTGATGTTGATGCTATTCTGTTTTGTACGAAAAATCCAATTCCTATTTTAGATTATTTACAAGAAATAAAAAAAACAATTATTTTTCAAGTTACTTTAACACCTTATAAGAAAGATATCGAACCAAATGTTCCTGATAAAAAAGAAATAATTGAAGCAATAAAAAAACTATCATCCATTGTCGGTATTGATAATCTTTATATTAGATATGATCCAATCTTTTTAAGCCCTAAATATAATCTTGCGTATCACGAGAAAGCCTTCGCTAAAATGTGTGAATTAC
Organism: uncultured Bacilli bacterium; assembly: GCA_947632085.1. Taxonomy (GTDB): domain Bacteria; phylum Bacillota_I; class Bacilli_A; order RF39; family UBA660; genus Coprovivens. Next base: position 13,303 of record CANRNY010000031.1, read on the forward strand.
TAGATGGTTATGTAAAACAGATAATAGTTTCTTTTATTGATGATTATAAAAACGTTCGCAATAATGCCCACACCTTAAATTATCGTCCATTTACTGAAAATGATTATAAAAGGATTGGAACTAGTTTTAGTAATTATGCTAAAGAACATAATATGACGGTCCAAACTTGTTTTGAAGAACGTAACTTAAGTGAATATGGTTTTAAAATAGGTGAATGTATATCTCATGAGTTAGCTTATATCTTAACTGGTAAAAAATATAAAAATTGGACAGCCCGTAAAGAACGAAAATGTAAATGTGTGCAAATGGTTGATATTGGTGTTTATAATTCTTGTAAGCATTTTTGTAAATATTGTTATGCTAATTATGATGAAAAAAAGGTCAACGAAAATTATTCTAAACACAACCAAAATTCATCTTTATTAGTTGGCGAATTACAAAATGATGATATAATAAAAATAAGGAAGGATTAATAAGATGTCTAAGAAAATATATATCCCAATTATTATCTTAATTGTTGTCATTATATCTTTTATTACCATAAATAATCTAAAAAAAGAAACTAAAGAAGATAATAATAAATCAAATAACCAAGAATTAATAGATAAGGAAGATAATAATATGAATTACAATTTAAAGATAACAGTTAATAACGAAGAACTTATATTAGATCTAGTTAATAACGAAGCTACTAAAGAATTAATTAGTAAATTAAAAGAACAAGACATTATTGTTAACGCTTCTGAATATGATAATTTTGAAAAAGTAGGAAGCTTAGGTTTTAGTTTACCAACTAGTGATACATATCTTAAAACTGAACCAGGCGACTTAATGCTTTATCAAGGTAATCAAATTACTTTATTTTATAATTCTAATTCATGGAATTATACTAAATTAGGTAAAGTAACAAATAAAAATAAAGAAGAATTAACACGTATTTTAGGTAAAGACGATGTAATAATGACATTATCTTTAATTGAAAATAATTAAAAAGGAGGAAAAAAATATGTGTACAGCAGCTACTTATTATTCAAAAGATCATTATTTTGGTCGTAATCTCGATTTGGAGTTTTCTTATAAAGAAACCGTAACTATAACTCCACGTAACTATGAATTTAATTTTCGAAAAGAGGGTAGTTTAAAAACTCATTATGCTTTAATTGGTATGGCTTTTGTTGCTAATGATTATCCTTTATATTATGATGCCATAAATGAAAAAGGTTTAGGTATGGCCGGTTTAAATTTCCCAGGCAACGCTTATTACCATGAAGAAAAAGAAGATAAAAATAATATCGCTTCATTTGAATTTATTCCTTGGGTTTTATCTCAATGTGCTAATATTACTGAAGTTAAAGATTTACTAAGTAAGATTAACATTACAAATATTAATTTTAGTGATGAATTACCAGCATCACCCCTACATTGGATTATTTCTGATAAAGAATCGTCTATCACTGTTGAATCAGTAAAAGATGGTTTAAAAATCTATGATAATCCAGTAGGTATTTTAACTAATAATCCAACTTTTGATATCCATATGTTTAATTTAAATAATTATACTAATTTATCTAACGAACAACCAATTAATACATTCTCTTCTAAATTAAATTTTGATTTATATAGTAGGGGAATGGGAACTAAAGATTTACCTGGTGGTCTAGATTCAGCATCTCGTTTTGTTAAAGCTACTTATACTAAAATGAATTCTTTATCAGGTGAAAGTGAATCTGAAAGTATAAGTCAATTCTTCCATATTTTAGGTTCTGTCTATCAACAACGTGGTTTAGTTCATATGGGTGAAGGTAAATATGAAATAACTATTTATAGTTCATGTTGTAATATGGATAAAGGGATTTATTACTATACAACATATGAAAATAGCCAAATAACAGCTATTAATATGTATAATGAAGACTTAGATAGTAATAAATTAGTTAACTATGACTTAATAAAAGGCCAACAAATAAATTATCAAAATTAAAAAAACCGGTATTTAAATACCGATCTTTTTATTTACATTTATAACCAGCATCTTCAGCAGCTTTTTTAACTGTTTCATAATCTTCTGTACTCATTCTTGGCGTATAAGAAGTAATTTTTATATTTTTACCACTTTATTACTAGTAATTAATAAATTATCGTTTTTTAACTCGTTTTCCGTTTTACTTAAAGCTACTTTTCCTTTTAAGAATAATTTCATATATGCTGAACCAGGCAACTGATAAGATGGAATATCTTCTTTTTTTATTCCTGTTTTTGTTTTAAAGAAACTATCACCATATACTTTAGCATTTTTTTCTGTCATTTCCATATAACCATGTTCTAAGAAGTTTTCTACTAACGGATAATCTTCTTCTTTTATAAAATATCCTGGATGAGCTGATATTAATATTATTCCATTATGAATAAAAAACTTACTATCTTGGCAATTTTCTTTTAAGAAAAACTGACGATAAGTAGCATCTACTATAAAATATTTATCTTCATTATCAACTTTAAGTTTTACAACATTAAAATTATGTCCTTCAATTCCTGAGGAAATAGATTCTTGCGTTGCATTTGGTGAAGTTTCAACTCCTAGTCCTTTTAAATAATAAGTCATAATACTTTGAGCTAAATCACATTTATATTCAAAAGTTTCATTAAAATCTTTAACAACTTTACATCTCGTTGCATAGACAACAAAATCTAAAAAATATGTTGCTTCTTCTAAAGTTAAAGATTCTTTTCTTTTAATCTTCTGCTCGATTTCTTTTAAATGCTCATAATCAATCTTCGTCATTACTAAAGGATTAGTTTTTAATATATATTCCATACTACCACCATCTTTAATTTAACAAAAAAAGCTTTTTAAATCTAGCTTAGTTGTCAACAACTGTTAAGTAAAAAGTAAAACATTTTCTAATAAATGTTATAATATATATAAGGATGTGATTAAAGATGAAAATAAAATGTGATATATCAAAGAATTATTTTTCAATTTATAACGAAACTTTAAATGTCGCTCGTCATCGTCAAAGAATTATCAAAAAAGGGAAAGCCAATAAATTAAATTTCTTTCCTCATCTTCTTCTTAACTTTACTTTGTGGTTTGCTTTAGCTATTATAATTTATCTAGTAACAAAGCCATGTGGTAGTTGTAGTACTTTATTCTTTTCCTTAATCGTCTTTTTTGATTTGGTTTACTTAATAATTGAATTAATTCGTTTTACCTTAATTCGTTATTATCGTCATACTAAGTGCTTTAAAGGTGAATGCCTTTTAGATGAAGATGGTCTAACTAATGATTCTTATTATGATATCAAGATAACTTTTAAATGGTCAAAGATAAAAGCTATTGTTATAAAAAAACACTCAATTACTATTTTAACTGATACACCATTTTATTTCTATTTTGATATTGATTGTGAAGAAGATATCTTAAAATGTGTTAAAAAGTATAGTAAGGATACATTAATTATTAAATAGGGAAATAATTATGAAAAAGAATTCAAATAAAAAGAAAATAATTATTTCTATTCTAATTATTTTAGTAATAATAAGTTTAATTGGTTTCACTTTATATGCGATTAATCATATGAGAAATCTCGAAAATCAAATATCTGATTTAAAAGATGATATTGAAAAAGAAAAGGAAAAACCTCAAAATGAAGAAACTGAAACCGAAGAAGAACAAAATGAAGATGAAAAGGAAGAAGAAAAGCAGAATAGTTTATTCGCCAAAGATTATATAGTTGTTCCTGATTTAACAAATAAAACAGTTGCTGAAGCTACAAGAAAATTAAAAGCAATTGGTTTTGAAGTTGATAGTAAAACAATTGAAATAAATGATGATAGTATTAAAGAAGGTTTAGTTGTTGAAACTAATCCCGTTTCTGGCTCTAAAAGAGCTAAAGGAACTGTTGTAACCCTTTATATTTCAGGAGGAGTTTATAAGCATGAAATAGAAGATTATACTGGTAAGCATTATCTTGAAGTTAAAGGTGAGTTAGAAGCTTTAGGAATTGTAGTTATAATTGAAAAAAGTAACAGCGCTGATCAAACTACTTCTCAAGAATTTGAGGTTATAAGTCAAAGTATTAAACCAGGAACCAAGTTAAAGAAAGGTGATAGTATCATCCTATATATTTCCTAATAATATCATCTAATTTATATTTATCTTAAGAATAGAATTGGTAATTTATGGTATAATAATAAATGAAGGTGAGAAAATGGAAAAATTATTAATAAAGTATGCACAAGTAATATTAAATACTTGTTTAAAAGTTGAAAAAAATCAACCATTATTTATTAGTTATAATGTCGCTCGTCGAGATTTTGCTAGAATCGTTGCTGAAGAAGCTTATAAAATAGGGGTTAAAGATATTTATTTTGATGCATCAGATCCTTATCTAAAGCATGATGCTTTACTTAATTTAAATGAAAAGGAATTAAAACAAAGCAGTTTTTGGAATCATCAAGTTTGGAATGATTATGCTAAAAAGGGTGCAGCATTTGTGATGCTAGCTTCCGAAACACCAGGTTTAATGAAAGATGTTGATCCTGATAAACTAAATGCTTTAACTATTTATGGTTATGAAACTCGTGAAAAGTTTGATGAATTACGTTCTAAATCAATGGTTCCATGGTGTATAGCTGCTGTTCCAACATTAGAGTGGGCGAAAGAAGTTTTCCCTGATAGTAAAGATCCAGAAAAAGATTTATGGTATAAAATATTTAATATTTGTGGAATAGATTCATCAAGTCCTGAAAAATTATGGGATAAAAAAATAAATACTTTATCTGATAGATGTCAAAAATTAAATTCTTATAAATTTAAAACTTTAAAATATAAAAATTCTTTAGGTACAGACCTTGCTATTGATTTGCCTTTAAATCATGTATGGTGTTCTGGTAATGAAAAACTAACTAATAAAAAAGAAGTTTTAGTAAACTTTCCGACGGAAGAAGTCTTTACCTCACCAGATTGTAAAAGTGCTAGAGGCATAGTTTATTCTAGTAAACCATTAGCATATCAAGATAATATTATTGATGAATTTTACATAAAATTTGATAAGGGAGTCGCAATTGAATGCCACGCTAAAAAAGGTCAAAAAATTCTTGAAAATATTATTTCAGGTTGCAAAAATTCTAATCGTCTTGGCGAAGTTGCTTTAGTTGAATATGATTCAGCCATCTCAAAATCTAATATAATTTTTTACGAAACTCTATTTGACGAAAACGCTTCTTGCCATTTAGCGCTAGGGGATTCATTCCCTGAATGTCTAAAAGGTGGAACTAAAATGACACGAAGTGAACTATTAAATAACAATTTAAACTTCTGCGCTAATCATGTTGACTTTATGGTTGGAACAAAAGATTTAGAAATAATAGGTGTTACTGAAGACGGAACAGAAGTTCCAATTTTCCAAAATGGTAATTTTACAAAGGAATTTAAATAAATAAAAAAAATTAAGTTGACAATTAAAGTGTTAATAGACACTCCCATTAAACCAAAAAAATTACTAAGTTTGACTTAAAGGAAATTATAAAGTAAAATTATATACATACATAAGGAGAATTTATATGACGAAAAAAAGACATAAATTACGTCTTAGAAAACAAGTTGTTATGAGCATTCCTATCATAATATTCATAATTACTGTTGCTATATTCGTTGCTATAGATAGAGAAAATATATTTGCTGTCCACTCATCAGGTATTGCCAAAATAGTATCGTATAAAACTAGTGCTCCAAATACTGTTGATGATGTTGTTAAGTTATCTGAAAGACCTTTCTTCACTAATTTAAGTGATATGACTGAAAGTCGTCAAAAAGATAATACAGTTATCTATTATGCTCAAAAATTCAAACTAAATGCTAGTAAAACGCTAGAAATAGCTCATAAACTAACAAATAATTTCGATGATTCAGAATTTAATAAGAATTTTATAATTGCTCCGAAAGAAGAGAAAAGCAAGTCTCAATCATTTACGAGCTTTGAAGCTGGAGTAATTTACTTTGTTAGAGATATCTATCGTAATCCTGAAAAGTATGGTACTACAATGGGCGAAATTAGAGCTTCTGATGAAATAGATACCAAAAGAAACATGGTTGATAATACTATTAATCTTGATGGTTTAACTATCTATCAATATTTAGGTAAAATATGTGATATGTTCGGTGTTGATAAATCATTAGCTTTAGCTATTAGTTATCACGAAACCGGAGTTCATACTAGTAGCTTATTTGTTAATAGTAATAATTTAGGTGGTCAAAAAGGGTATGGAGGCTGGATGAAATTTCCAACTCTTGAAGCCGGAATAATTGCTTATGTTATTTCCTTAAAAAATATTATTGAAACATATAAAGTTGATATGACCGCTGATAATGCAATTTTAGTTTTATCGGGACCATATGTCCATGGAACTAAAACTAAGGTTAATCAACATTGGACGGAAAAAGTAACATATTATAAAAAGAAAATTGATGAACAAGATTTATTTACTATAAAAAAATAAATCTTTTTTTTAATTTTTTTTAATTAATACTTGCATTATTGTAAAAAATCAGTACAATAAATAATACTTTTATTGACTTTTTAGGTCAATAAATATATAATTAATTATATTATGTCTTAAGAAAAAGAAACTGGTGATTCTTTGGAACAATATTTTACTAATAACCCTGATTTAAAAAGTGAAATTAGAACCATTATTTACAAATATAAAGGCCATACATTAACCTTTTATAGCGATAATGGTGTTTTTTCAAAAAATAAAATAGATTTTGGGAGTAATTTATTGTTAGAAACTTTATTTGAAAAATATAAAAATATTAATAATGAAAATTTAAATATATTAGATGTCGGTTGTGGATATGGCTTACTTGGTATATCTATGGCTAAAATTTTAGGTACAAAGGCAACTTTGTGCGATGTTAATAAAAGAGCTCTACATTTGGCTAAAAAGAACGCTGATGCCAACAGTGTATCTAGTTTAGTTCAAGTGATAGAAAGTAATGTTTATGAAAACATTACTGATATATATGATTTAATTATAACAAATCCCCCAATCAGAGCAGGTAAAGAAATTGTTTACAGCATCTTAGACGGAGCAAGAGACTATCTTAAAGAGGGTGGTGAGCTCTGGATGGTTATAAGAAAAGATCAAGGAGCAAAAAGTGCTATGAAACATTTAGAAGAAAATTACAAGTGTGAATTAGTCGAAAAAAGCAAAGGCTTTTATATTATAAAGGCCGAAAAACATTGACAATAAACTTTACATCACTTACAATTATAAATTGGTGGCATATTGTTTTTTGTCTGCAATCAAAACAAAAAATTAGGTATAGGGGTGAAACAAACAATGGCAAAAATGGCAAAATTTGGCGATCATAGAGAAAGAAAAACATTCTCTAGGGTTAAAAACACCTTAGAATTAACAGACTTATTAGAAATTCAAAAGAAATCATACCAAAGATTTCTAGAAGAGGGAATTAAGGAAGTATTTGAAGATTTATTTCCTGTAGAAAGTTTCACTGGTAATATTTCCCTTGAATTAGGTGATTACTATTTTGAATCTCCTAGATACACAGTTAAAGAAGCTAAAGAGCGTATGGTAAACTATGCTGCTCCATTAAAAGTTCAAGCTCGTGTATTTATTCATGAAACAGGCGAAGTAAAAGAACAAGAAATATTCTTAGGCGACTTACCATTAATGACCGAAGCTGGTACTTTCATTATTAATGGTGCTGAACGTGTTATCGTTTCTCAATTAGTAAGAAGTCCATCTGTTTACTACAAAAAAGAAAT
>CANRNY010000032.1 GCA_947632085.1 uncultured Bacilli bacterium
AAACAGAAGAAATATTTAATAAATTTAAAATGGATGCTGAAGTATATCCAAGTAATATGGATGAAGCTAATGAAATAAAAAGAAAAGTAGCTATAGCGGGAGCTAAATTATTAGTTATTAAACAAAAACATCTAGGTAGTGATCATTTACCAGAATATATAGATGGAATATGTGATTACTTAACTAAAGAGGGAGTTACATTAATTGATAGAGCTGATGTAACAGATATTAAAACAATTAATGAAAAAGAACATGAAATAACTTATAAAACAGGGAATAAAGAAACAACATTAAAAGCCAAAAATGTAGTTGTAGCTCCAGGTAGAACAGGAGCTAAATGGATACAAGAGCTAGCTGATAAATTAAATATTCCATACCTATCACAAAGTATTGAAATAGGAGTTAGAGTCGAAGTAAGAAAAGATATTATGGAAGAAATTACCAATGTAATTTATGATCCAACAATATTTATTAAAACTAAAACTTATGGAGATGAAATAAGAACATTCTGTACTAATCCAGGAGGATTTGTAGCTAAAGAAAACTACTATGGTTTTATATGTGTTAATGGACATGCACTAAAAGAAATAAAAAGTAATAATACAAACTTTGCCTTTATTTCAAAAGTTAATTTAACACAACCAGTTACTAATACAAGATTATATGGCGAATCTATTGCCAGAATAGCTAATGTATTAGGTGATGGTAAACCAATTATTCAATCGCTTAAAGATTTAAAACAAGGTCGAAGAAGTGAATGGCATCGTATAAATAAAGGATTTATTGAACCAACACTTAAAGATTGTGTAGCTGGAGATTTAGCTTTAGTATTACCACATCGTATTATAACTAATATTTTAGAGGGATTAGAAACTTTAGATAAAATAATACCAGGTGTTGCTAATGACGATACATTACTTTATGGACCAGAAATAAAATTCTTTAGTAATGAAATAGAAACAGATAATAATTTTAAAATTAAAGATAATAATATCTATTTTGTTGGTGATGGAGCTGGTAAAGCTGGTAATATTGTAACAGCAGCAGCAACTGGTTTAGTAGCAGCAAGAGATATATTAAAACAAAAGTAATATTTTAATTAATATTGCTTTTTTTTGTATATTTTTTTAGAAAAAAACTATCCTAATAATAGTAGAATAGTTAATATTTTATGTTTTTTTCAATTTACAATCTTATTTACTAATGATATAATTTAAATGATAGTCTAGGAAGAGTGATTATAGATGGATAGTAAAAAGAAAAAAACGATGTTTTTAAATACATTAACACTGATAATATGTGTTTTTATAGTTGGATTATTCTGTTATAATCCGAAAAAAGAAGAAGTTTTAGAGAAATATAATGTTGTTTTTGATACAGCTGGGGGTAGTTATATAAATGCTTTAGAAGTAGAAGAAGGTAGTGTAGCAGCAATGCCTACAACACCAACAAAAGAAGGATATGAGTTTGTTGGATGGATGCTTGGTGATGAACTATATGACTTTAGTAAAGAAGTTAGTGGAGATATTACATTAAGAGCTGAATGGCATCAGTTAGATCCTGATATTACTTATTATACGATTACTTTTGATTCTGCTGGTGGTACTAATGTAAATAGTATCTTCTTAGAAGAAGGTAGTATACCAACTGAACCACCTGCACCAACTAGAGAAGGTTATGAATTTAGCGGTTGGTATTATAATGATGCATTATTTGATTTCACTCTTCCATTAAATCAAAATATTGCTTTAACAGCTCAATGGGTAGAAGTTACACCAGAAGGACCTGAAGAACCAACTGATCCTGAAGAACCTACAGAACCAGAAGAAAAAACATATACTGTTAAATTTAATTTAAATGGTGGTAGTGGTTCTATTAAGACACAAACAGTTAAAGCTGGAGAAAAAGCTAAGAAGCCTGCTAATCCAACAAGAAGTGGTTATACATTTAATGGTTGGAGAGTTAATTCAAGTTCTGGTAAAGCTTATGACTTTAATTCTAAGGTTAATGCTAATGTTACATTATATGCTTCTTGGACAGCTCTTCCTAGTGGGCCTAGTTCATTTACTGTTAGATTCTTAGATAGAAATGAAAAAATTGTAACAGGTGGAGTTGTAACAGTTAAAAAAGGTGCAAAAGCTAAAGCACCTAGTGCACCAAATGTACCATTCTATTCATTTGCTGGATGGTTTACTGCTAAATCAGGGGGAACTAATGTAAATAATACTACAATTAATCGCTCAATGGACTTCTATGCAAGATATAATAAAGCTAATGTGGTTGTTACTTGTTCTTCGAATACTAGTACTCAAGGCTTTGGTTCTAATACTTGTAAGGTTAATATATCTGGTGGATATATACCAAGTACAGCATGCGTTATGATGGGAGAAGAAGGATGTTTAAAACAAGGTGTTCAAATTGCAGAAAACGTTTTCAAAAAACAAGTTGCAGAAAAACCACTTGTTTATGAGTCAGAAGGTTCTAGTAATAGTGTTAAGGCTACAAGAAAATAAGGAGTGAGAAGTATGAAAAAAATATTAAAAATTGTTTCAATTATATATTTACTATTTTTCGTTCAAATAATTAGCGTTAGTGCTAAAACTTATGCTATTAATTCTGAAGTTGAAGGTTCTTATGATGTGGTTCCAGATTTTAATTATGTTTTAGGTACGCATATGTATACTGATTTAACAAAAATTGATTATTTAGAAATAATTGCAGCTACACATACTTCTAATGAAGAAAATCCAATTATTTATCAAAAACTTTTTGGTAGTTGGTATAATTTCGATGGTGATAAAGCAGATGTACCAAATAATAATGGACTTATTTGTATTAGTTCAATTGATGGCAAAACTTTAGATGATGTTTCTTGTGCTGGCACGGCTTTAACAGTTACTTTTGATATTTCAAAAGAAGAACAAAATCCAAAAGTTAGTGTTTTAGTTGGACAAAAGTTATCAGCCGATGATGTACCAACTCCACAAACAAAGAGAGGCTATAAATTTGTTTGTTGGATAGATAATAGTATAGAAGATTACGAAGATGAAAGTTCATGCTTTGATTTTGGTAAGTCAGTTAATAAAAATGTTACTTTAAAGCCATATTATGAAGCTATTACTTATACAATAAATTTTGATTTAAATGGTTTAGAATCATCAACTGCTGATACTACATCACAAAAATGTAATTTAGAAGCTTTAGGTGATTGCAAATTACCTACTATAGCTGAAGCTAGAAAAGGATATACATTTGATGGATGGTCAACTGTTAAAGATGAAAATGGTGATCAAGGTACTCACTTTGAGGGTGGAGAATCAATGGTTGATATGCTAGGTGAAAGTAATGAAATTACTTTATATGCGGTATGGAAACCACAAACTTATACCATAACTTATGATTTAGATGGTGGTACTTATAGAAATTTAACTACTTTTAAATCAACTTATAACATTTTAGATACTTTAGGTGAAAAAGGAATTGAATTATTTACTCCTAGTATGACTGGTTATACATTTGATGGCTGGGAAGTTACGGATGACGATTCTGAAAATGCTCAAGTAAATAATGCTGATGGTAATTATACTTTAAAAGTAACAAATGTTAAAGATTTAAAATTAAAAGCTAAATGGAAAGAAAAGGAATATACAATTTCTTATGATTTAGGACTTGATGATGAAAGTGGTTTATTAAAAACTATGGTTTCCGATGAAGAATTGGAAGAGCCAGATGAAACAACTTGTGGATTTGAAAGCGGATGTACTTTAGCTAAAGCTCCTGAAAGAGAAGAATATATCTTCGCTGGATGGGCTGATGAAGATGGATATTTATATTCTGAAGAAAAAGTATACAAAGGAATTGATTTTAAGAAAAGTGCATTTACTTTGACTGCCCAATGGCATGAAAAAAATGAGCCATTATATGATATTACTTATGATTTAGATGGTGGTAAATTTACTACTGAAGCATTGGATAAGTATGGTAGAACTACATTAGATTATACACTTCCTGAACCTGAGAAGACAGGATATACTTTTGCTGGATGGTGTAAAGACCATGAAAAAAATCAATGTGATAAAGTCGAAAAGATAAGTGATGTGTTAGGCGAGGATGAACCTAAAGAAATTACTGTATATGCTAAATGGGAAGCTAATACTTATACAATTAAGTTCTATGAGCCAACAAATTTATCTAAATCTAGTCTTGCTTTATCTGTTATTGATTTTTCCGCTGATGACTATACAGTAATGGATGGTAAAGATGTAGAATGTACTTATGGTGAAACTTGTGAGTTAACTGATCATAGTAGTTACTTTGAAGCAAAAAATGAAAGATTACGTGGTTGGTCATTAACTTATGGGGCTAAAAATAATAACAATAGTATTTATTTAAGCGATGGTATTGAAGTTATGAATTTAACAGCTACAGATGAAGCAGAAGTTAATTTATACGCTATAGCTGAGGAATATACTTATACACTTAAATATTACTTAGATGGCGGATCATTTGGTGAAGAGGGAGATACACATCCTGAAGCTGCTACAAAAGGTCAGAAAGTAACTATTAAAAATCCTACTAAAGATGGCTATACATTCGAAAAATGGGTAGACGAAAATGGTGGAGATATTACTGATGAAGGTTCTGAAGATGGCTCAGTAAGTGTAACTGTAAATAAGGATATGATTTTAGTTGCTGTATGGAAGAAAGATTATCAAATTGATTTCTACTTAGATGGTGGTACTTTAAATGAAAAAGAACAATTAATTTCTGAAAAATATAAAGAAGGATCTGTAGTTGAAATTAATAACCCAACTAAAGAAGGTTATAAATTTGTTAAGTGGGTTGATAAGGATGGTCAAGCTATACCAACTGAAAATTCTGAACCACAAGATGAAACAAAAGTTAAAATTAAAGTTACTAGTGATTTATTATTAATTGCAACTTGGGAACAAAATGATCCAGAAATTACTATTGAACCTAATGATGGTGAAACTGTAAAAAAGGGTGAAGAAAAAACCTTTAATGTCGGAATTAAAGCTAATAACAAAAAAGGCTTTACTGTTCTTTTAAAAGCGACTGTTACTAAAGGTGATGGTCAACCTGTTAGTGAAAATGTAACGATTAAGTGGGATTCTAAGAGTGAAACAACAAATGGTGAAGCTAAATTAGGTGAAGATGGTAATATTAAATTAGAAGATACTACTAAGACTTTAACAGTTAAATTTGAGAATGAAGCTGAAGACAGTAGCAACTACAAGTTAAAAATTGAAATTTTGAATTTCAATTATCAAAGTGAAGAGGCACTAGCTACTAAAGAAATAGAAATAAATGTTACTGAAGGTGGCGAATAGTTAAGGAAAAGATTAATCTTAGATGAGATTAATCTTTTTTTCTTGATATAAAGATGTTATAATAGATTATGATAGATAATATAGGGGAAATGAGTGATATTATGGCAAATAAAGTTGGTAAGACGATATGTTTTTTTTCTGCTAAGGGTGGTGTAGGTAAAACTACTAATTTACTTAATTTAGCGGGAATATTAGAACAACTTGAAAAGAGAGTACTTATTATAGATTTTGATTTATATAGTGGGGCTGTAGCTACTTTTTTAAATAGAAAATTTGATAAGAGTATATATCATTTGGCGTTAGATATTGAAAGTGCGGCTTTTAATGATATTCATGATTATACAGTACAAGTAGATGATTATATAGATATTATTTGTGCTCCTAAAGATCCTCGAGATGCTAATAAGATAGAAGCTAGTTTAATACCTAATATAATTAAGAATGCTAGTTATTATTATGATGCAGTATTAATTGATACTAATCATGCTTTAAATGATATTAATTTAACGATTTTAGATAGTGTAGATCAAATATATTTTATGATGACTAATGATCCGTTAGATGTTAAGAATATGAAGTCGTTAATAGCTATTTTTAAATCGTTAGATATTAATAATTATAAGTTGATACTTAATAATAGTAGAGATCCTTTTAAAGATTATTTTAGTTTATATGAGTTAAAGAGATTAGTAGGTCATAATATAGATTATACTATTTCCGTAGATTTGTATTTAAAAGAGATGGAAAATTTAATTATGAAAGGTGTTATTGTTTCTTTAGATCGAAAGTTTGCTGATGTAATGAGTGATGATTATCATACTTTCTTAGTTATGGCAACTGATATATTAAAAGGAGAAGTTAGTGATGAGTAGATTATTAGAAGAATTTAATATTAAACCTAGAAGATCAGCTTATGAAACTAATGATTATATGATATTTAAGGATAAAGAGTTATTAGATAGTTTTAGAATTAGCATATTAGAAGATATTAGTGATAAGGGATTAGCTAGTGGTTATGTTAGTAAAGATGTTATTAATAGTGAGATAGATGATATTACTTATGGATATGATTTATCGAAGAATGAAAGATTATATTTATTTAATTTAATTGATGGGGAAATAAATGGTTATGGACCTATTACAGAGTTATTAAATGAAGATAATATAACAGAGATTATGGTTAATAGCCCATCAGATGTTTATATTGAAATAGATGGAGTTTTAAGAAAAGATAATAGTGTTTCTTTTATTAATGAAGAACATATTATTAGAACGATTGAAAGATTGTTAGAAAAGTCTGGGAAGACTATTGATGTAAATAATCCGATGGTTGATGCAAGACTTTCAGATGGAAGTAGAATTAATGCCGTAATACCACCTCTTAGTAAGAGTCCTATTATAACAATTAGAAAGTTTACAAAGAATATTGATGATTTAGATACATTAGTTGGTAATGGGTGTTTAACTCCTTATATGGCAAGATTTTTAGAAGCTAGTGTTAAAGCGAAATTAAATATTATTGTATCTGGTTCTGCTGGTAGTGGTAAAACGACATTACTTAATATTTTGAGTAATTTTATTCCGGATGATGAAAGAATTATTACGATAGAAGATGTTAAGGAATTGAATTTAAAGCAGGAACATGTTGTATCGTTAGAAACTAAAGTAGCTAATTATGATGGAGTTGGGGAAGTTAGTGTCCGTGATTTAGTAAGAAATAGTTTACGTATGAGACCTGATCGTATCATAATTGGGGAAGTTAGAGGAGCAGAAACATTTGATTTATTACAAGCAATGAATACAGGTCATGAAGGTTCTATTACAACGTTACACGCTAATGGTTGTGCAGATGCTATTAGTAGATTAGAAACGATGATATTAATGGATGGACTTAATGTACCAATGGATGCGATAAGAAAATATATTAATAGTGCGATTGATTTAGTTATTCATTTTACAAGATTACGTGATGGTAGAAGAAAGATAACTGATATATCAGAAGTAGTTGATGTAAAAGATAATGAAATAGTTTTAAAACCAATATTTGAATTTAATAGTGATGGTGTTAATGACGCAGGTATAATACAAGGTGAATTTGTCTTAAATAAATATAAACCTAAAGTACTTAGTAAAATAAAGAATGCTGGTATTAATGATTTAGATGATATGTTTAATGTTAATAAACAGGTGAATAAGAAGAAATAAGGAGGTATATAATGAAAGATTTTGAAATAGTTTTATTTATGATAGCTATTTTAGCAATATGTTTTATTTTATATCTTTTTTATAAATTATTTGTTTATTTAGGAAGAAAAGAACGTTTAAATGATTTTGGAATAGATATTGATAGTACAGATATAGATGTTTCTTTTAGATATAAATTCTTATATAAAGTTAGTAATTTATTAGAGTCATTAGTTATATTTAATGGAATAGCTAGAGTATATGATAAATATGCTTCTAGTGATGGTAGATTAAGAAAAGGAATGGATTTTATAGCTATTAAGTTATTAATAGGTATTATATTTGTTTTATTGTATGTTTTTATGATGTTAATAGGTCTTAATGATATTAATCCTTATATAGCTATAATATGTTTTATTCTGGGGTATGTAATTGTTGATTTTTACTGCTATTTTAAACAACATAATTATAAAAAAATAGTAATGAAAGATTTAATTAGAGCAATTATTATTATGAGAAATAGTTATAAAGCTAATCGTAATATTGATGAAATGATGGATGATTTAGTTAGTAGAACTAATGGTAGAATAAAAGATGAATTTATGAAAGTAAGAGGAGATATTAAAGTTGGGTTAAGTATTAGTGAAGCATTTAAAAGAATGTATGAAAGAACTAATGTCCCTGTAATACTTGATATTTCTAATATGCTTGCTTTAACTAATAAAACTAGTATTAATATGATTAGTGTTTTAGAAACAATGGAAAAGAATGTTATTGAATATGAAAAATTAGATGATGAAGTTAATTTATATCGTAGTATTAATAAATTAGCTTATGTAATATTTTTATTGTTACCATTTGTCTTTATGATATTTATTATTGTTTCTAATCAAAATTATTTAGAAATTATTGGTAGTTCAGTAGGAAATGCAATTATCTTAACTTTAACTATTATTTATGTTTTATATATCCTAATAATTAATAAGATAGTAAAGGGTAGATATTTATGAGAAGTATGAAGAAAAGATTACAAAAGAAACTAGATTTATTAGGATATAGAATAAATGCTAAAACAGTTATAATGTTTAAATTTATTAGTAGTATTATATTATTCTTTTTACTATTATTTGTTAGTAAAGTTGGATATGTTTTAGCACCAATAATTACGATTATATATTATTTTTTAGTAGAATATTTATTTATTGATTTAGCGATTTATAAAAGAGGTATTAGATTAGAAGAAGAAGCGTTAGAGTTCTTTAATGTTTTTGCTCTTAGTTTAAAGGGTGGTAGAAATGTTAAGAAAGCAATTCAAATTAGTACGGATATTGTAGATAGTGAATTATCTTTAGAATTTCGAAAAGTTTTAAGAGATTTAAAAGTTGGTAAATCATTAGAAGAAGCTTTAATGTTATTAGAAAGTAGAATACCTAGTGATAGGATTAATAATATTTTAATTAATATTAGAGAAGCTAATCGATTTGGTAATGATATAAGTGATAGTATAGAAAAACAATTAAGTTTAATAAATGAGAAGAATGAAAAGAATATTATTAAGAGATATAAGGTAGTACCTTTGTATTTAACAATTATAAGTATAAGTTTTACTTTTATTATGTTAAGCGTATTAATAATACTATCAATGATTTTATAGACCTTTATGGTCTTTTTTCTTTCTTGAAGAATAAATAATTATTTGTTACACTATTTATAGTGTTAAGGAGGTTTTTGGATGAGAAAAGGTTTTGATAATTTATTTACTTATTTAAATATTCCTTTGGATAAACAAAAGGTTATTATAGATGTTATTAAGTTGTTTAAAGAAAGCGATCAAGTTATATTAAAGAAAAAGTGTGGAAATAATTATGATGGCGTTGATACACAAGAATTAAGTGGTAGTGAAAAGACAAGATTACATTCAGTTATTATTCCAAGATTAAGAAGTTCTTATATTACTTTATCGACTTTAGAAATAGATGGTTTTGAATATAATAAAGAATTAAAAAGTTTAGAAGATAGTTTTCGTAGGACTAAAAAGGTTGGAACAGTAGCTAATTTATTAGGTTATTTCCATAATTTATATAGTTTTGAAGAGTTAGATGGAGTTGTTAAGTCTTTAAAAGAAGAAGAAAGTAAAGCTATATATGCAGTATGTGGGGTTTTACTTAATGGCGAAGATACAAAGGAAGATACTTTAGCTAAAGGAGAAAGAACTAAAGTAAATACGCATTATTTACCTAAAGTAAAGAGTCGTTTAAAGAAGTTATATCCTGAACGAGGAAGTAAAGATGAAAGAGTAGAAGAAGTAACTAAAGTACCTTTAGTACCCGTTAGGAAGATAGAAAATGGTAGTGATACTTTAGATGGTAAGGTTTTAGATGTAACAGTTAAAGATGATATTGGATTTACAAAAGAAGATTACTTAGATATCGTTAAGATATTTAGTTCAGAGGAATTTAAAGAATTAACAAGATTACAAATGCCTTTAGAAGAGATTATTGTAGCTTCTTTATTACATCATGGCTATAATGGTAAAAGATTTAGAATAGAAGATTTAGAAAAATTTTTAGGAATAGGGAGGGAAGATATAGTAGCAATAGCTAAAAAGTCGACAGAAACATATCGAAAAGCCATCAATGATAAAATAAATGAATATGAAACACATCTTTTAAAATTAATTACAACTGGTAATAAAGGAGAATAATATGAATATAACCAGTAAAGATAAGAATCTAATTATAGATTCATTACTAAAAAAATTTAGTCTTTATTCAATAATTACTTATGATTATATAAATGACTTTATTAAAGCATTTGAAAATGAAGATGAGAAGTATGATGGAATAGACTTAGGAATAAAAGATTATCCCGAAGATACAAATCCCTATTTATTTATATCTTTTAAAATACAAAGTGCTATTTATACTAAGTTATGTGCATTAGCCATAGATGATGCTGATATATTACTTAATTTAGTTACAGATAAAATGCGTGTTGTTAATATGATAGCAAGAAGATTTAATATTACTGATGAAAAAAAGAAAGAAGATTACTTAATTGATGCTTTAACGGAATATGATAATAGTGAAGCAATTGATACGTTTATTACAAGATATATTATTGCTAAAATAAAAGGGTTACCATTTGTAACGAAAAGAGAAGAAGAACAAAAAGTAATTAAACGAAAAGAAGAGATTGAACAAATTCAAAAAGATAAAAAGAAACAAAAGAAAAAGAATAAACAAAGTAATTTGCCTTTAACTAATGTAACTAAAGTAACTACTGAAGAAAAAGTTTTACCACCAGAAAGTGATGATAAACAAGTAGTAACTAAAGAAGAAACACCTTATGAACTATGTTTAAAGAATTGTCAAATAGCTAAAGGTAGTAAAGAAAAAGATGAATTTGTTGCGACATTCTTAAATTTAGGAACTTATGACTTAATAGATTATAGTAAAAATAAAGAGTATGCGATGTATATGCTATTAAGATTTGGTTTAATTAATGAAACTTATTATAGTTTACAAGAAATAGCTTTAATATGTAAGATAGATTTAGGAAAAGTATTAAACTTTGAAAAATATACAATAGAAATAATGCGTACACATCTTAATGCTAAAGTAGATTACTATTTAAAAGTATTAACAAATAATTAAAAGATTCATTGATGAATCTTTTTTTATGATATAATTATGTAGGATAGTGATTATAATGCGTAATAAAAATATGACTCTTACAATAGGGATTACAGCTTTCTTATTTATTTTTATTATATCTTTAATCTATGTTCTTTATTGTTATTCATACTATGATGGATATCAAAAAGAAAAATACTTAGATGAATTTAAGAAAAGAGATTATGACTTTGTCTATGAAAGATTAACAGATAAAGATAAAATTAATAGAGAAGAATTTAATAAAGTAATAGATCTAATGTATAATCAAAATACTTTAGAAAATATATATAATACTTATTATAAAGATAGTAATTTATATAGTAATAGCGAAGAATTTATAAAAGAGTTTTATTATGGTAATAAAAAGATTACTTTAGATGATATAGAGTTTATGAAAGAGGGAAAAAGTAATTTATTTAAAAGAAGTAAGTTCTATTATAAGAAGGTTAATGTTAATAATGGTGTAAATAATAGTGCAATAGGAATTATAGATAATGTAACTTTTAATATTGAACGTAATAGTACTTTAAGAATAGATAATAAATTATTAAATTGTAAAGAGGATAAGTGTGTTGTAGATTATATGTTTATGGGGTTACATGAAGTTAATTATATATCTAATAATTATACTTATTATGGGATTGTTAATGTAACTAGTAATGTGAGAGATATTAATATTACTGTTTTAGATAGTTTAATTAATGTTAAATTAAATTTAGAAACGGGAGTAGATGTATTTAAAGACCAAAATATCATTAATAATTCTTAAAGTAATTGATATTTTACTTTTAATTAGTACAAATGTATGGTATACTAAAATGGTAAGGATGTGAAGATAATGTTTAATTATATAATAGGAAAAGTTACTTCTTATGGACCTAATTATATAAGTTTAGATAATAATGGAATAGGTTATTTAATCTATGTAGCGAATCCATATGTATATCAAGAAGATAAGGAATATAAAGTATTTATTTATGCTCATATTAGAGAAGAAGAATTTACTTTATATGGGTTTAGAAATGAACAAGAAAGAGATTTCTTTTTAAGACTTATTAATGTTAAAGGGGTAGGACCTAAGTTAGCTTTACCAATTTTAGCTAGTCCAGTTGATGCTGTTTATGATGCAATTGAAAGAGAAAATATTTTGTATTTAACGAAGTTTCCTAAAGTAGGAGATAAAGTTGCTAGACAAATTATTTTAGATTTAAAAGGTAAATTAGTGAGAAATGATGATTTATTTACTAATGATGGTTTAGATGAGTTAATGGCTGTTTTAGATAGTTTAGGTTATAAAAAGACAGATGTTAAGAAGATATTACCTAATGTAGATGCTTCATTACCTATTGAACAACAAATAAAGGATGCTTTGAAGTTATTAATGAGATAGTATGAAGATTGCAATTGATATAGATGATACAATAGCTGAGACACATAAGGAAATAGTTAGATTAGCTTTAGAATATGATAAAAAGTATTTAGATGGTAAAGGTTTTAAAAATAAAGAAGCTATGTATTTAACAGATATGTTTTATTGGCGTTTAATAGAGGCAGAGAAGTTTATTAATTATTTAAGAGGGATTAACTATTATAAAGATGTTTTAGTTAAAGAAGAAGCTAATAAGTATATTAATTTACTATATGATGATGGTTATGAGATAATATTTATTACAAGAAGAAATAATAATTTTAAGATTAGAAATATTACAGAGAAATGGTTAAAGAGAAATGATTTTAAGTATCATCGTTTAATATTAGGAGCATTAGATAAAGGGGAAATATGTCATAATATAAAGGCTGATTTATTTATAGATAATGATCCAAGAAATATATATGATGCTATCAATTATGGAATTGATGGTATACTAATGGCTGATATTTATAATAAAGATGAAAATGAGTTTAAAAGATTTAGTTCTTGGAAAGAAATATACCACTATGTAAAGGGGGATTAACAATGGGAAGACTTGTTGATGCGGAAAAGAAAGATAATTTAGATGAATTTGATCAATCAATAAGACCAGCTTCTTTAGATGAATATGTTGGTCAGACGGATATAAAAGAGAATTTACGAGTATTTATTAAAGCTTGTAAGATGCGTGATGAAGTATTAGACCATGTTTTATTGTATGGGCCTCCTGGTTTAGGTAAGACAACTCTTGCTCATATAATTGCTCATGAGATGGGAACTAATATTAAAACAGCTTCTGGACCAGCGATTGAAAAAAGTGGAGATTTAGCGGCGATATTATCAACTTTAGAACCAGGTGATGTTTTATTTATTGATGAAATACATCGTATTCCAAGATATATTGAAGAAATATTATATCCAGCGATGGAAGACTTTGTCTTAGATATAGTTATTCAAAATGGCGATGGAACATCTAGAAATCTACGTATTGATTTACCACCATTTACTTTGGTAGGAGCGACAACTAGGGCTGGTGATATATCAGCGCCTTTAAGAGATCGTTTTGGAATTACAGCGAAATTAAGTTATTATACAGATGATGAATTATTTCAAATAATAAAGAGAACTAGTAAAGTTTTAAATATGCCAATTGATGAAGAGGCAGCAAGGGAGTTAGCGAAACGCAGTCGTAAAACGCCACGTATTGCTAATCGATTATTTAAAAGAGTACGTGATTTTGCTTTAGTATTTGAACAAGATATAATTGATGAAGAGATAACTAAAACTTCACTTAAACGTTTAAAAGTTGATGATTCAGGATTAGATCAAATAGATATGCAATATCTTGAAGCATTAATTACGAAATTTAATGGTGGTCCGGTGGGAGCACAGACAGTTGCAACATCGATTGGCGAAGAGGTAACAACTATTGAAGATGTAGTTGAACCTTATTTATTACAAGAAGGGTTTGTTAAAAGAACACCAAGAGGTCGTGTAGCAACTGAAAAAGCTTATAAGCATTTAAATATTGAATATGATCCAAACAGTTCTAATAAATAGAGCTGTTTTTATTGTATTTAAAACAAATGTTTGATACAATTGAAATGTATTAATAAAGTTGCTAGTGTTAATATGACAATTTGATTGACTAGGGTGTATAAGTTTAAGCAACTAAACTTATATGCATGCATGCAGAGATACCTTTTTTAAGGATGTCTCTTTTTTTTATTTTAGGGGGGTGATTGTTTTAGGAAAACTATTATAGAACTGGCTACAAAATGACGGAAGTTGAAAATAAAATCTTTAGATAGAAAAAATAAAAAAAAGTAAAAGGAAGGAACTAATAAAATGAAAAATGAAATTATATTATTTGAAAATCAGAGCGTTAAATTAGAAGTTAATATGAAAGATGAGACGGTGTGGCTCACCAATATCAGAGTTGATAAAAAGAGTTTAATAATTTGGCAGATGCGTCTGCCAGATTATACAAGGAGGTATAAATATGATAGAAATTAAATTAAATGACTTCAAGATAGCCATAGATAAAGTAGTAACAAAAATCAAAAAAACACAATTAGAAATATTTGAAAATGCTAATACTAATGTAATGGATTTATATTTCTATATTGGTAAAATTATATATGAAAATAGTGAATATGGTAACAATTTTATAAAAGAAATGTCAATCGAATTGAAAATTAAATTTCCCAATGCTAAAGGTTACTCTCCTAGAAATCTTCGTGATATGAAAAAGTATTTTTTATCTGTAAAAGATAATGAACAATTGAGAGAATATTCATATAAAATACCATGGTCACACAATACAATAATAATGCATCGGGTTAAGGACAATAATCAAAAAATATGGTATATAAAAGAAACTTATAATAATGGTTGGAGTTATGATTATTTAGAAACTCAAATAA
>CANRNY010000033.1 GCA_947632085.1 uncultured Bacilli bacterium
AATAGAATGGAACATTGAATTTTAAGAAATAATGATATTTTTGGACTTTTCCTATTCCTGCACATGGAGGTAGTGATGCGGGAGCTACAGGTAATGGAATAATAGAGAAAGAATATACTTTAAAGATATCTGAATATATTCATAAAAGATTAGATGAATTAGGTATAGAAAATACAATGGTTAGAACTACTGATGAGACAATTGAACCTAATGAGCGTGTTAAAAAAATTGTTGCTCCTTATGGAAGTGGTAGTGATGTTATTGTACTTAGCAATCATATTAATGCTGGTGGTGGACAAGGTTCAGAAATTATCTATGCTTTAAGAAATAGTGATGCTTTGAGTAAAAGAATAGCAACAGAATTAGAAAATAATGGACGGGATGTAAGAAAGTATTATCAAAGAAGATATCCATCTGATTCAAGTAAAGATTATTATTTTATCCATCGTAATACTGGTAATACAGAAGCTATTATAGTTGAATATGGTTTTTTAGATAATAGTACAGATGCAGAATTATTAAAGAAATATTGGGAAGACTATGCAGAAGCAGTTGTTAAAGCTATAGCAGGATATATCGGAGTGCCATATAGTTTTATGGGAGAATCTGCTAATGAAAACTATTATATAGTTAAAAAAGGTGATAGCTTATGGAGTATTGCTAATAAATTTGGTTTAACTGTGGAAAAGTTAAAAGATATGAACAACTTAGCAAGTAATATAATTTCAGTTGGACAGAGATTACTGGTAAAAGATACTAGTTCTAGTAATGATGTTGGAGTATATTATACTGTTAAATCAGGAGATACTTTATATGGAATAGCTAAAAAATATGGCTTGACCGTTGATGAACTTAAAAAGATGAATAATCTAACTTCTAATAACTTAACAATTAATCAAAAATTATTAGTTAGTGGTACTGGTGAAGTAAGTTCTAATAGTGAGTATGATACTTATATTGTTAAGAGTGGGGATAGCTTATGGAGTATAGCTAGTAAATATGGTACAACTGTTGATAATTTAAAATATATTAACAACTTAAACAGTAATTTATTAAGTATAGGACAAAAATTATTAGTACCTAAAAGTAATAGTGAATCTAGTAAAACGTATGTAGTAAAAGCTGGAGATACATTATATAAGATTGCACAAGAATATGGAACAACAGTAACTGATATTGTTAATTTAAACGATTTAAAAACAACAAATTTAAGTATTGGTCAGGTATTATTGATACCATAGAAAGTAGGTTTAAAACTTACTTTTTTAAATTTTTGTAAATGTTTTTAACTTTTTGTTAAAAAGTTGTTGACTTTTATATATGTTATTAATATAATGTTAATAACAAACAGTACAACTGTTTTAAAATTTTAATATCTGATATTAATAAAAAGTTAAAAAGATAAGGATGGTAAAAAATGAAAGAAAGAAAAGAAATTAAGAAAATGAATGAAGCAGTATTTTTGATTGATATGAATGTAGGGTTTTGTGAAGAAGGTAATTTGGCTGATCCAACTATTAAACATATTGTACCTAATATAATACCAATTATTAGAATGACTTTAGAAAAAGGAGAAGGTTTCTTTGTTGTAAATGATTGTCATAAAAAAGATAGTGTTGAACTTAAAAGATATCCAGAACATTGTATGGGTGGTAAAGAATCAAAAACGATTAAAGAATTAGCTATTTATGAAGAATATGCGAGTAAAACGTTTTTAAAAAATTCAACTTGTGCTTTATTTGCTCCAGGGATGATGGAAATGCTAATGGAAATGAGTGAACTTAAAAGAGTAGTTATTGTAGGTTGTTGTACGGATATATGTATTCAAAATTTTGCTATAGCTTTAAGAAATTTCTTTGATGAAATGAATATGGATGTAGATATTATTGTACCTAAAGATGCAGTAGAAACTTATGATATTCCTAATGTTCATGATAGAGAAGAAAATAATAAAAGAGCTTATATAGTGATGGAAAATACAGGGATTAAGTTAGTTAAAACAATGAGAGAGGAGAAATAGTTTATGAGAAATTTAACAATGATGACTGATTTATATGAACTTACAATGAGTCAAGTATATTTTAGTAAAGGTAAAGATAAAGAAGAAGCAGTATTTGATGCGTTTTTTAGAAAGAATCCTTTTGATAAAGGATATGGAGTAATGGGTGGAGTTACACAAATAATTGATTATATTAAGAATTTTCATTTTAATGATGATGATATTAATTATTTAAGAGATACTGGTTTATTTAGTGAATACTTTTTAAGCTATTTAAGAAATTTAAAATTTACAGGTAGTATATATGCAATACCGGATGGAACACCAGTATTTGCTAATGAACCAATTGTAACAGTTAAAGCCCCAATTATAGAAGCGCAAATAATTGAAACAATTTTACTTAGTTATTTAAATGCTGGTATTTGTTATACGACAGCCGCTAAGAGAGTAGTAGAAGCAGCTGGTAAGATACCAATTAGTGAATTTGGAGCTCGTCGTGCTTTAGGACCAGAAACAGCCGTTTTAGCTAGTTCTTGTGCGATAGTTGGTGGGTGTGCAAGTACTTCAAATGTTTTAGCGGGACAAGAAAAAGATATACCTATATCTGGAACATTTGCGCATAGTTATGTAACATCATTTCCAACAGAATATGAAGCTTTTATAGCTTATGCTGATATATATCCAGATAATTGTACATTACTTGTTGATACATATGATGTTTTAAAAAGTGGGATACCTAATGCAATTAAAACAGCCCAATACTTAAGAAATAAAGGACATGAATTAAAAGCAATTAGAATTGATTCTGGTGATTTAGCTTATCTATCTAAAGAAACAAGAAGAATGTTTGACGAAGCAGGTTTTCCTAATGTTAAAATATGTGTTTCTAATGGACTTACTGAAAGAACGATTCGTTCTTTAAAAGAACAAGAAGCTCCAATTGACTTAATAGGTTTAGGAGATAATATTGTATTACCTGATAAAGCGAGAGTTGGTTGTGTTTATAAGTTAGGAGCTATGAACATCAATGGCGAATATGTATCTAAAATAAAAGCTAGTAATGATAGTGCTAAAGCAATAACACCAGGATATAAAAGAGTATATAGATTTTATGATAAAAAAACTGGTTATGCACTAGGAGATGTAGTAGCGTTATATAATGAAAATATACCTAAAGATAGATTTACTTTAATAGATCCTAATAACGAAAATAATACATTAACGATAAAGAATTATCGTATTAGAGAATTACAAGTACCTATATATAGAAATGGTGAGTTAGTTTATGATGATCCTAGTATAGTTAATAAAAGAGATTATTGTACAAAAGAAATGGGTACTTTATATCCAGAAGTTAAAAGAGAAGAAAATCCTCATGGATATTATGTTGACTTAACAAGAAGATTATTAAAATTAAAGAAAGAATTAATAAAAGAAGCTAAAAGTCAACAAGTAGAATATGATATTGATGCTAAATTAATAAAAGATTTATAATTAAACTAGAAATGAGTGATATTATGGATAGTTTAACTTTAAAGAAAATGAAAGAAACAGTAGAAAAATTAAAGGTAGTTAAAAGAGAGTTAGTTTCTTCTTATGAAGAAGGATATATTGGTAAGAGAGTTTATCGTATTACTTTGGCTGATGGAACATCTAGAATGTGTGAACAAATAACAAAAAATAAAAGAAATGGTGATGCGGTAATTATTTTACCAATTACTACTGATGATAAATTTGTAATGATTTTAGAATCTCGTCCTAATACAGAAGAAAGTGTAGTAGCTGAATTTCCAGCAGGAATGGTAGATCCTGGTGAAGAACCTATAGTATCTGCTAAAAGAGAACTACTTGAAGAAACAGGTTATGAGGCAGATGAATTATATGAATTAGAATGTCATTATCAAGATCAAGGATGTAGTAAAGCTAAGATAAGAATATATGTAGCATTAGGATGTAAGAAAAAACAAGAACAAAGATTAGAAGATGCAGAAAAAATAGTATGTTTTCCTATGACTTATGAAGAAATACTAGAAATGTTAAGAGGAGAATCAGAAGTACCAGCGCAAATATTAGATTCAGGTAGTAAACTGGCTTTTATGACATATACCTTAAAAAAGAAGGGAATATTATGAATAAAAAGTATGGATATGTAAGAGTAGCAGCAGTAGTACCAGAACTTAAAGTTGCTAATACGACATTTAATACTAAAGAGATAATAAAGGAAATAAAATTATTAGATAAAGAAGGAGTACAAATAGTTACTTTTCCAGAATTATGTATAACTGGTTATACTTGTGCGGATTTATTTAGTCAAGATGTGTTAATTAGTAAAGCGTTAGATAGTTTAAAAAAGATAATAGATGAAACTAGTAAGTTAGATATTATAAGTATTTTAGGAGTACCTATTGTTTGTGATAATCAGTTATTTAATACAGGAGTAGTAATTAATAAGGGTGAAGTATTGGGAATTGTACCAAAGACTTATATACCTAATTATGGGGAATTTTATGAAAAAAGATGGTTTAGTACGAGTAATACTTTAAGAAGTAAGAGTATTAAGTTATTTGGTAAAGATGTACCAATAGGTATAGATTTGGTTTTTAGTGATACTATTGATAAAAAGTTTACTTTTGGGATAGAAGTATGTGAAGATTTATGGAGTCCTAAAGCACCAAGTGTAGAAGCAGCATTAAATGGGGCGACGATGATATTTAATTTATCAGCTAGTAATGAAGTAATAGGTAAATATGGATATCGTAAGAATTTAATTAATATGCAAGCAGCTAAGAATGTTTGTGCTTATATCTATGCTTCATCTGGAGTTAATGAATCAACGACTGATTTAGTATTTTCTGGTTATGCAGGAATATCTGAAAATGGTACGATGTTAGTTGAAAATAATAGATTTGATTTAAAGACTAATCATATTATATGTGATGTTGATATCCAAAGACTTATGAACAATCGTATTAAAGATATAAGTTTTATGGGTGTTGGTTCTAATAATACATATCGTGTAATAGATATTAATTTAAAAGATAAGAATGATAATTTATTAAGAACTTATGATATGTATCCTTTTGTTCCTAGTGATGAAAGTAAAAGGGCGGAAAGATGCAAAGAAATAGTTAGTATTCAAGCTTGTGGGTTAGCTAAGAGATTAAAACATACAGGAATGAAAAAATGTATTATAGGTATTAGTGGTGGATTAGATAGTACTTTAGCTTTCTTAGTAATACTGGAAGCTTATCGTATGTTAGGAATTAGTAATGATAACTTAATAGGAGTTACAATGCCAGGTTTTGGAACTACTGAGCGTACTTATAATAATGCTTTAACATTAATGAAAAGTTATGGTGTAACTATTAAAGAAGTAAGTATTAAGGAAGCTTCATTACAACATTTTAAAGATATTGAATTAGATGTTAATGACCGTAGTGTAACTTATGAAAACACCCAAGCAAGAGAAAGAACACAGATACTTATGGATATTGCTAATAAAGAAAATGGTTTAGTAATAGGAACAGGAGATTTATCAGAACTTGCTTTGGGGTGGTGTACTTATAATGGTGATCATATGTCAATGTATGCGGTTAATGTATCAATTCCTAAAACTTTAGTTAGATATTTAGTTAAATATTTTGCTGATACAGAGAAGGTCGAAAAATGTCGAAAAACAATATTAGATATTTTAGATACACCAATAAGTCCAGAGTTATTACCACCAGATAAAGATGGTAATATTAAACAAGAAACAGAAAGTGTAGTTGGACCTTATATCTTACATGATTTTTTCTTATATCATTTTATGAGATATGGAGCTAGTCCTGATAAAATAAGATATATTGCGAATAAGACATTTAAAGATATGTATGATAGTGAAACAATAGATAAATGGTTAAAATTCTTTATTAAAAGATTCTTTAATCAACAATTTAAAAGAAGTTGTTTACCGGATGGACCAAAGGTAGGAACGATAAGTGTTTCACCAAGAGGAGATTTAAGAATGCCAAGTGATGCAGATAGTAGTACTTGGTTAGAATGGTAGAAGACTTTTATGTCATTCATAAAAGTCTTTTCTTATGTAAAATGTCAATATTTTATAAAAGATAAAGCTAATTTAGTTTAAATATTTTGTCCATAAATTAAATATGTTATAATTTTGATAATAGGGAGGACTATTTATGGCTAATTCTTTATATGGTCTACCAGCAGAACAAGTTGAGGGTAAAATAACACAATGTCCAGGAGGAGTTTATATTCAACAAAACGGATATTCATACTATGTCCCAGAAGATGTTTCTGATGCTACTTCAGCTTTTATTTATTATCCTGGTTCTGGAGGAGCAGGTAATGATGCTGCGGTACTAAGACAAATAATTAACGAAGGAAATCCTAATCAAATTATCATTATTGCTAATACAGCTTATGAAAAAATAGATGTTGCTAGTGAAAGATACTTTAATTTAATTGAAAATATTGGTAATGAAAATGGGGCGACTATTTCAAATATAGCTACAATGGGATTTAGTGCAGGAGGACCTAATACATTTAATGGACTAGTAAATAATGTTATGACTCATCCAGATGCTGGACCACAAAGTGCAGTATTTGTTGATGTAGTTGGTTTTAATGTTAGTGATGAAGCTATCTCAGCTTTAAAAAATAATAATTCAATCTTAATGTTCTTAGAACCAATGAATACCGTAACTGATTTTGAAAAGAGATTAGCTGCTAATGGTGTAAATGTTATATTAGCTTGGACTGGTAATGGTCATAATGCCCATGTAACACTTAATAAAGAAGCATTTCAAAATGGAATAGTAGATTTAACTAGTGCTGATATAGAAGAACTAGCTAATAATGGTATATATACATTCGTTTCATATAATCCTGATAC
The DNA here is from genome assembly GCA_947632085.1 of uncultured Bacilli bacterium. GTDB lineage: Bacteria > Bacillota_I > Bacilli_A > RF39 > UBA660 > Coprovivens. The sequence goes on from CANRNY010000033.1 coordinate 6,900, forward strand.
TGGTAAATGGGAACCTATATCAATGGAAGATGTAGCTGCTTCATTTGCTGAAGGAGTAGCAACTACTAATGATCCTTTTAGATATTATAAAAAACTTGGTAATCTAGAAGAATTACAATGTAATAATGAATTTATAGCTTCAAAAGTAAATATTTTAAGAAATGCTATTAAAAATACTAATTTCTTAACTACTATGGGAACAGATTCATATAGTAGTACAACTAATATACCTAATGGTGAAGCTGAAATAATCCAAAACTATTTTAGTACATGTGCATCATTATTAAACTTATTAGAAAAAGATACTGTTAAAATAGTACAAATAGGTAATTCGATAGCTGATATAAATCAAAATCTAAAAAATGAAGCTGAAAACTTAAATAATAGTGTATCTTACTATAGTGGTAATAGTAATTACTCAGGTTATAGTGGAGGATATACTTCTTATGGAGGAGTTACAGGAGGAACAGTAGCTAGTATTGGTAGTTCAATATTATCTACAGAAGATAGTTTAGAGGCTAAAGAAAAACTAGAAAAAATAGAAAAAATTAAGAAAGACTTTATTGATTATGATGAATTATATTCTGATGATGAAAAATATGTTTATGATAAAAATGGAGAATATAAAATAGTTATTCATTATGATGAAGATGAAATATTAGCGTTAGAATATTATTTTGATTATAAAACAGAAGATGCTGCTAAAGAAGCAATGGAAGAAATTAAAAAGAAATTTGAAGGCGTAGAAGATGTCGTTAATAAAGGTCAATACGTTAAAGTTATTTTTGATGAAGATGTATATAAAGGTTTATCTTTAGAAGGACTTAAGAAAATGTATGAAGATTTAAAAGAAATAGTAAAGGAGGAAAAATAATGTCTCTTATAAAAAAAAGTGATTTAAGTGATGCTAATTCAGCAAGAGCTGTTACTAATTTAGAAAAAGATAAAGAAGATGCTGAAAATATGATTAGTGTTATACAAGACTTTATTGATTCATCAACAGAAGTACTTGTAGGAGATTCATTTAATGCAGTGAGAAATCATTTACAAGAATATATTAATATATTACAAACAAGAATTAAAATAGCTGATTCATTATTAGCAGCAATTAAAAAAGCTAATACAACAATGATTGACTATATGGGTTCAGAAGATACGATAGATACGGCTAAATTAGAATCAACTAAACAAACACTATCTATGGTACAAAGTAGTTATGATGCTGTAAATGCGAAAATAAATAATTATGATCCTGATAAATATTTTGCTTCACTAGACTCATTAATAGCTGATAGAGCATCATATGAAGCCCAAATAAATAACTTAAAAAATAAAATAGACTTAATGGAAAGACTAGATTCTACTGATTCTTCAACATATGCTTCATTGTTAGAATCAGAAGAAGAATTAACTTCATTTAAAAATATAGTTGGAGGAGTTAAAACCATTAATATATAGTGTTAAGTTAATACGCTTTTCCTTGGAAATTTAAAATAAAATTGATATACTTTAATTAGATAATCGTATAGGAGGGTAGATTATTATGTCTGGAGATATTTTTGGAGCACATACAGAAGCACTAGCAGATAATGCATCAAGACTTATGAGTGTTGCTAACGAATTTAAAAGTGAATATGAAAAAATGTTTTTAGTAGTTGATTCTCTAGTAGGTAGTGAATGGTCAAGTCCAGCAGCAACAACTGTTGCTAATAAAATAGTTGAACAAAGACCTAATCTAGAAGATATGTATAAAGCAATTTGTAGTTATTCTAGTTATTGTACAAAAGCTGCTAATACAGTAGAAGAAAATGAAGATAACATTGTTACAGGAGTAGGTGGTGGTTATAATGGCTGATACAAGTATTAAGTTTAGTAGTGTTGAAACAGCTGTTAATGAATTAACTACTGGTAGAAGTAATATGGAATCTACTTTAGATGAATTTGCTAATATCATTAGAACATTAATTGCTAATGGTGATTTAGTAGGTTCTGCTGCTGATTCTTTTGAACAAAGCTTTGAAGAATTAAAGAAACAAAAATTTGATGCATATATAAGCTTAGTTCAAGAGTTTGCTGATGTTATATCTAAAGCTGGACAAGCAACACAAGCTACTGCTCAAGCATTAGATGCTGCTGCTAATCAAACTTTATATCATTAATTAAATTAAGAAAGACCATAAATGGTCTTTTTATTTTTATGCTTGTTTTTAATAAAATATTAAAAACATATTGACTTTTATAATTGATATTAATATAATGTTAATAACAAAAGGTGATAAGGATGAAGATAGGAATATTTGGTGGAAGTTTTAATCCACCACATAAAATGCATATGGAAATAGCAAAAGAACTGTTAAATAAACACTATGTTGATAAAATAATCTTTGTTCCAACAGGATCTAAATACGAATATAAACATAATCTTGTTGAAGATAAATATCGTTTAGAAATGTTAAATATCTTAACTAATAAAGACGATAGAATAATAGTAAGTGATTATGAACTTAAAGATTATGTTGTTTATACTTGTAAGACATTAGAATACTTTAAAAAGATATATAATAATGATGAAATATACTTTATTTGTGGAACAGATAATTTAAGTTATATAGATAAATGGAAAAAAGGATTAGATATACTTAATAATTATAAAATAATAGTTATTAAACGAAATAGTAATGAAATATGTGAATTACTTAATAAATATCAACAATATATAAATAATATAATTGTGGCTTCAATTCCATTAAATGATATGTCATCAACTAATATTAGATTATTAATTAAACAAAATAATATTATAGAATTATATAAATACTTAGATAAAGATATTATTAATTACATATATAGAAATAAACTATATCAAGATTAATAATATCTTTTTATTTTTATTTATGATATATTTGATTAGTAATATAGTGTAGGATGATGAATATGAGTTACAACAATTTTAATGTTATTGAAGATAATGTTCAAGGAATAGATAATTTAAAACTAGTTGAATTTAATTATAATGGGCAGAATGTTCGTCATCTTGTGTATATACCTGATGATGTATCACCGAGTACTTCAGTATTTATGTATGCTCATGGAGCAGATGATGGATATGTTGAATCTAATTCATTTCAACCAATTTATAATATGTTAAGAAATAATGGATCTGATTCAATTATAGTTATGTCATTACATCAATATACATATGCTAGTGAACCTACTGGTCATGAAATGAATTACTTTTTATCAGTATTAGAAGATAACTTTGATATAAATACTGATACAGCTATGTATGCTGGCTTTTCATCTGGAGGGCCTTCGGCTTTAGTAGCAGCAATGGATATGAAAAGAGAAAATCCAGATGCTAAACCAGTTGTTGCTTTAATAGATTCAATATACTATAATTCACTAATTGATAATCCAGATAACTTAAAATTACTATCAGGAGTTACAGTATTAGATTTATATAATAACTTTAATAAAGCTAGTGATGCTAAAAGATTAGCAGAAAATGGCGTTAATATAATAAGAGCATTTAATGGTAATGGGCATGCAGCTGTTAATATAAATTTCTTTAATAATGGTTTAATAGATTCATTTAATGGTAATTTAGAATCATTAAATGGTGATTACCAGTTTCAAAGATTTGATGCTAATAGTGGAAAATGGATAGATATAAGTAAAGACGAAGTATATGAATTAATAAATAATGGATCTTTATTAGTAGATAATCCTTATAAATACTTTGATAAACTAAGTAATTTACAAGAAGTTAAATCAGAAAATAAATTTATTGAAAATAAATTAAATATAATAAGAAATGCTATAAAAAATTCTAATTTCTTATCAACAAGAGGGTACGACTCATATAGTAGTACAACTAATATACCTAATGGGGAAGCTAGTGTTGTAGATAATTACTTTGCTACTTGTGCATTATTTCTAAATGATTTAGAAAAAGATACCCAAATGATTGCTGAAATAGGTAATTCATATAAAGATATTAATAATAAATTAGAAGATGAAGCTAATAAGTTAAATGATGATGTTAAAAGTACTTATGTAAATAATAGTATTACTAATAATACTTATACACCTAGTAATAGTTCTTATAGTAGTTATGGATATCCAGTGTCTTTAGGAGGTATTGCTGCTACTAGTAGTAGTGAAAAGATAGATAAAGAAGAAGATATTAGTAAAAAAGAAGAAAGTAAAGACTTAATAGGTTATAAAGACTTATATTCTAATAAGGAACAAATAGTTTATGATAATAAAGAACATTATATTGTAGTACATCATAAAGATGGTAAGATTACAGGTGTTGAATATTACTATGACTTTAAAAATGAAGATATAGCGATATCTAAAGAGATAGATATTAAAAGAAAATATAATAATATTGATGAAATAGTAAGAGATGGACAATATATTAAAGTAGTATTTAATGAAGATTTTTATAAAGAATTATCATTAGATGAGATTAAAGAAAAATATAAAGATTTAAAAGAAATTATAAAAGAAAATTAAAGTTGATGATGACTTTAATTTTTTTTATAAAAAATAAGAATATATTTATAATAGTTGTTATAAACAAAAAAAGTGTTAAATTAGCAATAATTTCTAGGTTTAATGTGGGTTTGCTCGTTGACAATTGCATATTATATAGATATAATTTTGTATAGATGGATGAGTTTATCTGTTAATAGAAAGAAAGGATTGATATTATGAAAAAAGTGAAGCATTTGGCTTTTGCATTATTAGCAACATTATTATCCGTTGTTACAGTTAATGCAAAGCAAATGACAGCTAAAGAATTAGGTGAAGAAGCAGCTAAGATTGCGCCAAAAGCAAGATTTATTTTTGTCATAGGTAAATATGCATATACATCTACTTATGATAAATTTAATATCCAAGATGTAATGTTAGCTTCATCTGATAGTATTGAATTAGATAAGAAAGGAAATATGAAAGATCTAGTTAGTACAATGACTATTTATCGTATAGATCGTACATATAATAGTAAGTTCGAACCAACGGGATGGTCTATTGGTACTAATGAAATAGGTAACGGAAAAGATTTAGGTACAACATCAAGTCAAAAGAAAATAGATAT
>CANRNY010000034.1 GCA_947632085.1 uncultured Bacilli bacterium
TTGATATAATTAATTTAGTTGATTTGGTCAATCTTGGGAGTATAATTTTTCGAATATAAGTAAAGTTATCGCTCCAATGACGTTTCTGTTCGAACTTTTCGGACATTCAAATATATTTCATCTCTGTTTGGGGATGATTTTTTTATTCATCTGAAAATATTAGAGAAAACTATAAATTTCAAAAGAAAAATACAAATATAAAGAAAAAGTAATTATGCTATAAATCTATAAAAAAACATTAAGTTTATAATGTAACTTAATGTTTTTTACTATTTATTTGGTATTTCATTAATAAATGTTTCAGGATTTGTTTCTGTGGTTAAAACTATTTCTAACTCTTGATTATCTATTAGTGTTTTAATAGATATTTCGTAGTATGCATTATATTTTACTTTATTATAATTATTTGATGTTGAATTGAATAAACTATTAAATCCACTATTACCTGCTAATTGTAGTAATGGATTTCCCCCAAAAACAACTGCTGATAATAATGCACTTTTTGTTTCATTTTCTTCAACTTTCTTGTTTATATTTTGCATTTTTATTTTTGTATCGAATGAAATATTTGTAATTGTATTAAGAGGCAATTTTATAGTTTTACTATCTTTTTCGCTATTATTAACACTATATATTAAATCGAGTGAATTATCTGGAATATTGTTAACTAATAATATCATTGTATTTAGATGTATTCCTTTTATACCAGTAAGAAAGTGTGTAAAAATGAATTTATTTTCATTAAAGTCATTATTTGAATTATTAGTCACTGGTTGCTTAGTACTACTTAGATCTGTACTAGAGTCATTATTTGAATTATTAGTTACTTGTTGCTGAGTATTACTTAGATTTGTATTAATATTTGTACTAATTTCTTTTTTATTATTAAAGAATAATGATAAAATTAAAAAGATGACTGAACTTAAATATATATAAAAATGTGTTCCTATATTTATTTGTACATCAGTTATAAGTGTTATCATTTGATGAACTAAATAATATGTCCATAAATATGTTAATATAGAAATGACTATCATTATATTGGCATTTTTATTAGTTAAGGTCAAATATAATGAAATTGCTATTGTAGCTATGTAAACATAAAAACTTTCAAATGAAAGTAAAGATACACTTCCTTCATTTGATGTAAGGATATTACCAGTTAAAGAAAAAGCAACTACAATGATTGACAAGAATATGAACAAAACTTTAATTGAAGTTGAAAAACTTTTATTTTTATTTTGCATATAAATAACCACTTCTATCTTAGAATGATTATAACAAACTTCAAACGATAAGTATATATCATATAGATAGAAAAAATATAAATTCATTGTAGAAGATAAAATGGCAGTATTCTGATATTTTATTTATCAAATGTTTTTTTGAGAGTACAATATTGGTTCCATTTTTAAAATAGGTTGTTTTTTAGATGAAATCTAGTTTTTATTGTTACATATTAGTATAAAGATATTAAGGCCAATAAAAAGACGATAACTGTTTATATAAGTAATCGTCTTTATTTATTATTTGCTTGATTCTTGTTTAAATTTAATAAGTAATTGTTCAATTATTTCTGGATTAGTTACTTCTTCTAATCCGTTGTTGTTATCGTATTCACAAAACATTGTATTTGTATAATCGTTTTGCTCAATTAAATATACATAGTTTTTAGAATTTAATTCGGTTGTATAAACTACTGAATATTTTTTATTATCACTTAAAGTTAAGATATCACTTTGATTTAGCATTTCCAATACCTCCAAATTCTTCAGGATCAGTATTTTCTAAAGATCTACTAAAATCAATCATTTCATTTTGCTTTTGTTTAAACTTTTTAGAATTTTTAAAGTATCTATATACAAATCCTCCAGCACCAGCAGATAATAGAGTAGTTAATGGTCCTAAATCTTGAAGATATTGTCCTAGAGCTTCCCAAGAATAAATAGCACTTAATTCATGTTGGATAACTTGATTAGGATCTTGACCATTGAAATAAATGGCAATAGCTGTACCAAGGATACATAATCCAGCCATTATTGCAGAACGGTTTTTAGCTTTTTGAGCATCGCTCATAGCTCTTTCTCTTTGAAGAATAGTGAATGTTCTGTGTTCTCTAGCCATTTGTTCTAATTCTTCTTCTACTACTGGGATTGAGTCAAATTCTGGTAAAGAGTCTTCTTCAGTATTACTTGGAGTTGGTATTGAGTCTTCGTTTTGAAAGTCTTTATCCTCTTCAATTGTATCTGTGTCTAAATTATTTGCATTTTTTTCTACTTCTTTTTTTTCTCTTATTTCTAGTTTATATTTTAAGTCAACATTATATTCAAATTGTACTTCTTCTAATTTGTAATTGAAACTTGCTAAATATTCTCTTAGTATTGTTTCAATTTCTTCTTTAGGAATATCAAATCTACTTTCACCAAATTCATTACGTATAATAAAGAATGGTTGAACATTTTCTAGTCCTGATAATTTTTGTCTTAAATAATCAATACTAATTGTACTGACTTCAATACCTCTAGTTTTTTTCAAATATTTAATAATTATTTCTCTTAATTGTGAAAAATCTATTGAACTATTTAAAATTATATCTAAATTTACTTTTTCATTATAGATTTGACTAAGATTTGGACTTTCTTTATATGTAATATCTAGTTCGCCTTTCTTATATTCGACTCCTGATAACTCATAATTTTGATGTGCTAAATATTCTCTTATAATTTGTTCAATTTGTTCTTTAGAAAGATCAAATCTAGTATCACCGAATTCATTACGTATAATAAAGAATGGTTGAACTTCGGTTAATCCTGTTAATTTTTTCATAAGATAGTCAATACTAATTGAACTTATCTCAAGATTTAAATTCTCCTTAAAATATTTAATAATAATTTCCCTTAATTTTTCATAGGTAATTACCGCTTTAAATTCTATTTTCAATTAAAATCCCCCTTCTTGGGGCATATTTTAACATACTTTCTTGATTTTACAAAATTTTTCTAAGAAAATTACAAATATTATGTAAGGCTATTTATTATAGTATATTAAATAATAGAAAAAGACGATTATTAGTTAATCATCTTTTAATATCTAAATAATTTTAAAATTTAAGTTATTAAATAGTATTTTTATAATTTTTTGCCTTTATTAGTAGGTGATGATTGAGCAAATTTATGAGGGTATAAAGCTCTATATACTTCTTCTTGTCTTTCTTTGGGAGTTAAATGTTTGGTAATAAGACCTTCTTGTGGTTTAATTTTTGAAACGCTATAAAAGTTTTTTAGAAGGGCATCTCTACCTGTAAAAGTAGGTAAAAATTGAACACTATCAAAGCCTTGATTACTAGAGTTGCAATGTTCTAAGATACCTGTATCATAATTGTAATAACATTTGACGTTTTTATCTTTTATAGTTATGCTTCGGCCATCTTTTAATAATAGAATACCATTTCTAAACATTATTGACGTAATTAACATTTTCATATATTCAGTTGCTTGATTACCATCTACTCTGATTTTGGAATTGGCATTAGTTATTCCGTAGAGATAATTAAATGTTTCTCGAGCATCTTTAATAATTTGGGCGACCTTATTACTATAAGCTTCTCCTGGAGTTTCTGGAGCAATATATACATCGGGGACTACAGTAGGGTAGAACCAAGCTAAAGATTTTTCACAGCCATTAAATAAATGTGGATATTGTTGGTAAACACTTTTGATTGCTTGTTCAATATCTTTTTTATGAGTAAAATCGCTATATATTATAATTCGATCGCAACTTTCCATTTTTGTAGTTAGTTGATATTTAAATCTAACTGGGGTTTGTTTAGCTTCAAATGCTTCAACTAGTCGTTTAACAAGTTCATGTAGATTATCTGGATTAGGAGCGATATAAAAACGATAATATATATCTTCCATATTTTGAGTATTAATTTTGACCCATTTATATTCTTTGTTTTGATTACTAGTTCTTATATTAGAATTTCTTTGTGATTTTTGGTTTAAAAAATTTTCTAAATCTAATTCTTTTGGTTCTAAATTAGTAGGAGTATATGCAGATTGATAAAGTTTATCTCTTAAAACATCTATTTCAGTTTCTTTTTTACATTCAAAAGCGATTTTAACTAATTTCATTATTGTTGAGTCTTCAATAGGAGCAATAATACTATTTAAATCGTCATTTGTGTTAGGATTTACTATTTTCATCTTTACACCTCTTATTATATAGATTATATCATACTTTATAATTTAAAAAACCTTCATAGTATTTTACTTTGAAGGTTTATATGTTTTTAGAAATTTTTCTAGTTCATGTTCATTAGAAAATATTTCGGTAAAAATATTATATAAAGTATCTGTTGCTTCGTATTCACCAATAGCATAACAGGTTTTACCCATACCATATGCCACTCCAGCTTCAATATGGGCTGCTTTGCCAGCAGGTAGAACTAATAATAAATTCTTGGAATTTTTTTCTCCTTCCATATCATTATTAAATAGATTTAAGACAATTTCACTCTTTAAATTTAGTTTTTCAAATTCTTGTTGTCTTTCTTCAGGAGTTTGTTTACTATTACCATAACCCCAATCTTCTTCATTTTTTAAAAAACAATAATAAGATATGTTATATTTATCAAATAGATTACATATTTTTAAAATGTTATCTTTGTTTCGTGCTCTTCCTGCAATAAAAAATTCATATTTCATTTGTTTACCTCTTTATAGTTCAATATAGTTATGAGAGCAAGCTCTTATTAAACGATTCATAATAGCTAAACCTAAACCAGTAGCTTTTACGCCTTCAATAATAACTAGTTCTTTGTTTTCTTTATCAATACTTCTTAGAATTCGAAAAATATTATGCGATATTTCTTCTAAAGTAGTACCATAACCAATAGCATTTTTAAATTTATTAAGATTATTATTGTTAGTAATAACAAGAGTATTTTCGTTTTCTAGTTCTTGCATTTTATTTATCATTGTATCTTGATTGTCACTATAAACTAAAACGCATTTAGTAGTTGGGGCATAGTGACGATATTTCATACCAGGAGATAGAACTGGTTCATTTTTTTCTACTTCTTTTAAGACATGACTTGAAACATTTACTTTAGCGAATTTACTTAAATCTTCGTAAGTTATTTTACCAGGCCTTAAAATATTTATTTCATTATTTATAACTCTTATAACAGTTGATTCTAAACCGATTTTGGTATCACCACCATCTATAATATAATCAACTCGATCGTTTAATTCATTAAAAATATCATTGATATTTGTTCCACTAGGTTTGCCGGAAATATTAGCACTAGGTGCAGCGATAGGTGTATTAGATAATTCAATTAAATCGTGAGCTATTTTGTTTTCGGGCATTCTTATTCCAACGGTATCTAGATTAGCTGTGACAACATTAGGAACAATATCTTGACGATTTAAAACGATAGTTAATGGACCAGGGAAGAAATTATTAATAAGTTCATATTCTAAAGGGGAGATATCTTTGGCAATTCGTTCAATCATTTCTAAATTAGAAACATGTAAAATTAAGGGATTGTCTGATGCTCTTCCTTTAGCAATGAAAATATTTTTGACAGCTTCTTCATTTAAACCATCGGCACCTATTCCATAAACTGTTTCAGTAGGGAAGAGGACTAGTTTACCATCTTTAATATATTGAGCGGCTTCTTGTAATAATTCTTTTTGATAATTTGTTCTTACATCTAAGTATTTAGCCATATAAATCACCACAAAGATTATACTACAATTTTATTTAAAAATAGTAAATATTTCTTTTAATTCGTTAAAAGAAGCATTATTATGACCTACAACATCAAAGACTTTAGCATATTCGTTAAAATCTTTTTCGGTATTTTCATTTAAGAAACCTATTTTTAGGGTATTTTCTTTTTTGTCTTCACTAATCATTTTTAAATCATCAATACCATCACCTAGTAAGACGATATTTTCTTTATCTTTAATTATTTCTTTTACTTTATTTGGTATGTTAATAGCGTTTTTATTTAAAGAGTGAATTATATTATTAGATATGCCAGTAGCAATACCATCTTCAAATTTAATAAAGTTAGCAACGATATAAATATTATCGTATAAAGCATTATTTTGAATTAAGAATTCTTTGATGAAGTTACCAATACCAGCTGAAATAATAACGATAGGAATATTTTTATTGTGCATAGTTTTTAAAAAATCTTGGGCACCATCTCTAAATTTCATTATATGAGGATTTTTAGCAACTTCTTTAATTAGCGATTCTTTTAATTTATATTTTATAAATAAGTTTATATGATTAGTCCACCATTCAATCATTAATTTATTTTTTGTTTCGTAATCTAAAGTTAAATCAATTTCAATTGGACGATATTTTTGATAAAGTTTTTGTCTTTCTGCAATATATTCTTTAGATACATTACTATTTTTAGATAAAACACCCCATGATGATTCACTATCACCAGCTGTTATAGTACGATCAAAATCAGTTACAATATAAAAATTATTATTCCAGTTATTTACTTGTTTTATTGTTTCTTCTTTAATATTTAACATAATATCACCAGTAAATATAATAACATAAAAGAAATATTGATGTGGTATAATTTTGGTGAGGTGGAACTTATGGATAGATTTGTTATTATTGAAATAGGTAGTACTAATACAAAAGCTTATTTATATGATAAGGGAGAAGTTAAGTCTTTAGGATTTAGAACAATTGAATTTAAAAATCATTATAAAAAAGATAAACGAATTGATAATCAAGATAAAGAAGAATTATTTAAGTTTGTTAATGAAGTAAAAGAAGAAAATACTTATGTTTTTGGAACAAGTATTTTTAGAAATTTAGATGAAGTGCAAAGAGATGAATGGTTGAAAGAATTTAAAGATAAAGTAGGAATAGATTTTAGAATTGTTACTTCAGATATGGAAAATGAATATACAGTGTATGGAGCAATAGCTGATATTGATTATGGTGGCAAGATAGCGGTTATGATTGGTGGAGGCGGTTCTACAGAATTATCGATTGTAGAGAATAAAAAGATTATTGAAAAAGCTAATTCGAGTTTTGGAGCAATGGATACAACAGATATGTTTCCTGATATAAGAACTGATAAAGCAACAACTGATTATGATTTAATGGTTGAAGAAACTAAGAAGTTAGTTAATGTACCAAAAAATAAAGCTGATATTTTAATATTAGCTGGAGGAGATTATATATATTTTTATGAAGAATTAAAATATCCAGTAACTAAAAATAAGTTTTATGATAATCCATTACAACCTTATTCTTTGGATACTAAAACAATGGATGAATTAGATCGTAATTTCTTTTATGAAATATCACTTGATGAAGTATGTGAAAGAACTAATAATGAAGGTTGGTGGAGAGGAGCTAGAGGAATGCGTTTATGTGTTAAAGCTTTAGTAGATATATTAGATGTTAAATATATTATTCCAACTCGTATATCAATGGTTTATGGAATTGTGGAAAAAATAAAAAATAATGAATTATAAGGAAAATAAAACAAGTCATTTTTTAGACTTGTTTTTACTTTTAATTTGACTATTAGATAACTTGGTATCTTTCTTTAAATCGTAGTCGTTTGGTTCTTCAGCTTTTTGAACTTTTTTAGGCTCTGTTACTTTTTGAACTTTAACTAAACTTTTTTTAACATCTTCATTTTCAATTTCAATACCAAGTTTTAAATATATTTTATCAATACGATCATGAATTTTATTATTTTGATAATTAATAAAAAGAATGATTATAACAGTAGAACAAATTACAGCAATAATACTTGGAATAATAAGCTCGATATTCTTTTTATTTTCAGCTTTTTTCATTTCTTTAAAAACATCATAACGATTTTTAGGAGTTTTTTCATATTCAGTATCAATAGCTTCTTTTATAGATTCTTTTTCTTCATCAGATGCTCCGTAACCTGTGAAAAAGTGATCACCAATTAAAATTAGAGGAACACTATAACCTTGTGCTTGATTACCACTGACAACATTAGAACCTAAGAAATCTTGTAATTCACCCATAAGGGCTGTATTTTCATCAGCAGCACTACTATTCCAAGTTTCAAAGGCAACTAATTTAAATTTAGAATCATATTCAGGAGCAATTTCATTTAAAAATTCTAATAAGTCATGACAATGAGGACAACCGAAACCAATAAAGGCATAAACAGTAACTTGACTATCATTATCATCAACTTCATTTATGGTAAGAGTTGTTTCAGTATAACCGGTTTCACCTCTTAATAGATTATTTTCTTCTGTTATAGCTTCAACTAAATTTAAAGTTGTATAATTATCTGGATTAGGTGCAGCTAAAACATTGTTTGGTAAAAGTAGACCAATAATCATTACTAATGTAAAAAATATTTTCTTCATTTAAAACACCACCTATATGTGATTATACCATAATTTAAGTTATTATTTAAAGAAAGTTGTAAGTAAACCAAGAGTAGATAGTGATTTTAGAGTGATAGTGATATTATATTTATGAAAAGAGGAATACTATGAATAATAAAATTGGGAAGTTTATTGCTGAACTTCGTAAAGAAAAAGGTATGACGCAAAAAGAATTAGGGGAAAAGTTATATATATCAGATAAAGCAGTTAGTAAATGGGAAAGGGGATTAAGTATTCCTGACTTAGCAATTTTAGAAAAACTAGCTAGTGTTTTAGGTGTCGAAATATCTGATATATTAATGGGTAAAAAGGGTAAACATAAAGAAATTGATATTGAAGAAGAAATAAATAAAGCAACTAGTGAATTAAAAAGAAAACAAATAAAAAGAATAATAGTGATAATATTTATATTTATTTTATTAAGTATAATAATGATATTTATTATTTTTAAAAATGTATATTTGGGATATGAAGAAGAAAAAGTTAAATATGTTAATTCTAGTGGTATGAGTGATGTCATAAAATTGGGGATACCTAAATTTTCGTTTGATGAAAAAAGTATGGAAAATAGTTATATTTTTAAAAATATTAGAAATAAAAAAGTTTTAGAAAAAGAATTAAATGATTATTTTAAAACATTAAAATATGTTAGTTGTAATGATTCAATATATTATTATAATGAGGAAGAGGATTTTACAATTGTTAATTATGATGTTATTAATCATTATTTATTTAGTACGATATCGGTTCAATTATATAATGGAGATTATTGTAAGATGCTTAAGTATAAACAAGATGATATTTTTAAAAATAATATTTTATATAGTAATAATTATTATAATTTGGATGGCGTAAAAGATAATTTTCAAGTTTGGTTTGCTATTTTTAAACAAGATACAGAAGCTGAAAATGTTAAGTATGAAGTTGGATTTAGAGTAGTGAAATTAGTAGATAATAAAGCAACAGATATAGAGGCGTCAGAAGGTTATATAGAATTTATAGATAATAAGGCGATATATACAAGAACAAAAATATATGATGAATATAGTCTTAAAGGACTTAATATTCCTAAAGTATCAACGTTTACGATATTAGAAGATAAAGGATTATTAATGAATGATGCTTATTTAAATGATTATGAAAAGGAAATAACATTATATCCACCAACAGAAGAAGATATGCAAAAGATGAGAGAAAACTTATTAAATGAAAAAACTGTTAACAGCAATTAAGTTATTAACAGTTTTTATTAGTTTAATTTTAATTTAGGATTTGGTGTTACTAGAGATTCAAAAGGTTCAAAGTTAAAATCAAGATCAAAACTATCAGCAAATAAACGAGCTCTTTGAATGTCTTGTGAAGTACGAGCTTTACTTAGTAATGAATAGATTACACTTCGTAAGAAACCTTTATAAATACGAGTTCTTTCGTCATAAGCAACGATAACTTTATCTAAATCATTAGTAATAGGTAAGATACGCATTTGTTTTAACAAATCTCTAGTTTCTTTAATTGTACGTCCTTCAAATATTTTATTTATTTTAGAATTTCTTAAGGAAGGTAAGATACCAGGTAGTACTTGAACATTTTCAGCTTCAACTACTTTATCTCCTACAGTATGAAAATGTGTAGAATATTCATCACGATCAATATCGATAATAGCAGGATATTTAGGAATTTTTAACATATTGAAAGTAAAATTTGAAATATTTTCACACATATCAGGAATATTTATTTCAACAGGACAATTGCTATTAAAAATACTATCAGGGAATTTACTATATAAATAATTAACTAATTCATTAATAGCAGCATTATATTCATTAGTTAATTGTTGTTCTCTATCTTCACTACCTTCTAAATCATAACTTTTAAAATATTTCTCATTAAAGCGAATATATTCGCTTAAGTTATCTAAGTAATTTTTAGTAACTATATCGAATGGTGTTAACTCTTTTTGTTCTTTCTTTTTAAACTTATTAAACATAATAAAACCACCTACTGCGTATTGTAGCATAAAAGATAAAAAGTGTATAGTTTTGTTATAATAAAAATGTTATAATCCCGACTTTGACAGTTTTGAATAACAAAATCGAATTAAACTAGATAAAATCTAGTTTTTTTATATTTTTTATATTG
>CANRNY010000035.1 GCA_947632085.1 uncultured Bacilli bacterium
ATATCTATTTTCTTTTGACTTGATGTTGTACCTAAATCTTTTCCGTTACCTATTTCATTAGTACCAATAGACCATCCAGTTGGTTTATAATTTTTATCATATGTACGATCTATACGATAGATAGTCATAGTACTAACTAGATCTTTCTTATTTCCTTTCTTATCTAATTCAATACTATCAGATGAAGCCAACATTACATCTTGAATATTAAATTTATCATAAGTAGATGTATATGCATATTTACCTATGACAAAAATAAATCTTGCATCTTTAGCATATTTTAATGATGCTTCACCTAATTCTTTGGCAGTCATTAGTTTTGCATTAACTGTAACAACAGATAGTAATGTTGTTAAAAATGCAAATGCCAAATACTTCATTTTTTTCATTTTATCTTCTCCTATTCATATATAACAAGATTATACCTGTATTAGTAGTTTTTTGTCAATGAATCAAAGCGATATTTGATACTTAAATTACAATAAATATAAAAAAGTAAGTATTCAATCATACTTACTTATATTATTAGTAATTTTCAGCTTTTAATTCAAAGTAGCTTTGTGGATGAGCACATACTGGACAAACAGCTGGAGCTTGTTTACCAATAACTATATGACCACAGTTACGACATACCCAGATAGCATCTTCATCTTTAGAGAATACTACTTTATCTTCAACATTTTTAAGAAGTTTACGATATCTTTCTTCATGAGCTTTTTCAATAGCTGCAACTGCTCTAAATTTAGCAGCGATAGCTTTGAATCCTTCTTCTTCAGCTACTTTAGCAAAATTATCGTACATATCTGTCCATTCATAATTTTCCCCTTCAGCAGCAGCAAGTAAGTTTTCTGGAGTTGATGGAATATCACCACCATTTAATTCTTTAAACCACATTTTAGCATGTTCTTTTTCATTATTTGCAGTTTCTTCAAATATTGCAGCAATTTGTTCATAGCCATCTTTTTTGGCTTTAGATGCAAAATAAGTATATTTATTACGAGCTTGTGATTCACCAGCAAAAGCTGTCATTAAATTTTGTTCTGTTTTTGATCCTTTTAATTCCATAAATTTTCCTCTTTCTATATTAAATTTTATGATACTACATTTAGTAATATATCATCACTTGATATTATATCATTTTTACTTTTAAAGTCAATGAAAGAGACATTTAATTATTATTTCTTTTTAGCGATTTTAACGGCTGTACCATAAGCAATTATTTCTGCTGCTGATGACATTATTTGTGATGAACCATATCTCACACCTACTATGGCATCGGCACCTAAACTTTCAGCATCATCAACCATTCTTTTAGTAGCAATCTGCCTTGCTTCTTTAATCATTTCAGTGTAGCCGGCTATTTCACCACCAACAATAGTTTTCATACCGGCCATAAAATCACGACCAATATTTTTAGATTGAACAACTTGACCTTTAACGATACCTAAGCATTCAGTTATTTCATAACCAGGTAGATAATCAATACTTACTAGCTTCATCTTCTTCACCTCCATTTATTTCTTCTATTCGTTTAATTAAATTAACTACAATTGCTATAAAAGGTATTAAAAATAATAAAGAGAATAAAAATAAAATCTTAGAATGATCAACATAACCCATTACGATAAAAACAATAGTAGGAATTAAAAATAATATACCAAAGATTAAACTTGATAATACAGCACCAATTATTTTTTTCTTTTTATTTGATTTTATTTCTTTCATCGTAAAACCTTCTTTATTTAATATATTAATATTTTGAAAATATTTTGTAATATCGATATTTTCGTATGTATCATTAGCTTTGATGATTTCTAAACACATATTTTTTACTTTGTGATAATTTCCTTCTTCGTTTTCTATTTTGGTTATTCGATCTTTTAAGCATTCTTGGAGTGATAGTTCATGATTATTTAATTTTTTTAAATCACTTATAGGAACACCTAATTCACGTAAGAATTTAATTATTTTTAGTTTATTTAAATCTTCTTCTGTATATTGACGATAATCGTTATTTTGGTTTCTTTCAGGATTAATTAGACCTTCTTGTTCATAGTATCTAATAGCTTTTTTAGATAGTTTAACAATATTTTCTACTTCATTAATAAACATAATAAACTCCTTTCTTACTAGTAATATAGAGTATTACCTAAGGTTAAGGTCAAGTAATTTTTTTTAAAAAAAGAATCTTTTTTTAAAGATTCTAATTTCGAGCGGCACCATCGACTTGTAAAACAACACCAGTAATGTAACTAGCCATATCACTTGCTAAGAATAAAAAGGCATTAGCAATATCTTCAGGTTTACCAATTCTACCTAAAGGAATAGTTTTAATTAATGGTTCAATCATTTCTTTTGGTAAGTTTTTAACCATATCAGTTTCGGTAATACCAGGAGCTACTGCATTAACTCTAATACCAAATGGTGCTAATTCACGAGCTAATGATTTAGTCATACCGTTAACAGCATATTTGGTAGCTGGATACATAACACCTGATGGTTGACCATAAATACTAACCATTGAACTAGTATTTAAAATAACCCCCTTACTCTCTTTTAAGTATGGCGTAACTACTTTAGAACAAACGAATACGGCTTTTAAATTTAAGTCAGTTATTTTGTCATATTCTTCCATTGTAAATTTATCTAAAGGTGTACTAGATGATAAACCAGCATTATTAACTAATATATCAATATGACCATATTTATCATTTATTTCTTTAAATGTTTTAGTTACTTCTTCTTCACTAACTAGATTAGGATAAAAACCTATAACTTCGTAATTATTATTTTCTTCTTTTAAAGTATTTAGAGCTTTCGTAACACTTTCTTCTCTTGAACCTAAAAGAGCAACTTTAGCTTCATTTTGTAAAAATTTTCTTACTACTTCGAAACCAATACCTCTAGTTCCGCCAGTAATTATTGCAACTTTATCTTTTAACATATTTAATTCCTCCAATTATAGTATACTATATTATTCTTTCTAAAGTATAATATTTTTATTATGACATAAACTTATTAATAGAAAGGACTTATAATGAAAAAGATATTAAAGAGTTTATATCATTTATTTTTGCCTATTATATTAGGTAGTTTAGTTGGGTTATTAATTTCTAAAAGTATTGATTATACTGAGTTAATTAAACCACCATTTGCGCCACCTAAAATATTTTTTCCGATTGCATGGACAATAATATATTTATTAATGGGAATTTCATGGTTTATACTTAATCGAAAAGATTTAGCTGATAGTGATGATGCTTTAGTGTATTATTTCCAATTATTTATTAATTTGTTATGGAGTATTATTTTCTTTTTATTAAAATGGCGTTTTGTAGCAGTTATATGGATTATTATATTAGATATTGTCGTTTATTATATGTTATATCTATTTAGTAAGAAGAATAAATTAGTGGTATATTTAAATATTTTTTATGCTTTATGGATTACTTTTGCAACATATTTAACTATTGGAATATATATGTTGAATTAAAAAGTAATCTTTTTTATTTGGTTTTTAGGCATTCTATCGTTTTGCCGACACTGACAAAACGATACCATTTTGCTGACGTCGACAAAATGGTCATACTTACTAATATTGTTATTATTTATAATTCGTTATAATCATTTATTTTATTAAGATTATTTTGGTATTCGTTAATAACTAAGTTGGTTGTAGTAATTAACATGGTAGCAATAGAAGTAGCATTTATTAAAGAATTAATAACGACTTCAGTAGGATCAATTACTTCTGTTTTAGAAATATCTTCATATTCATCTTTTAAAATATTATATATTTTTTGATAGTTGGATTGTTTTATGAAAGAAATTATTTCTTCTTTGGGTAAGCCCGCATTAGATAATATTTCGTGAAGTGGTTCTTTTAAGGCATTACTGAATATTTGAAAAAGAGGATTAGAATTATCTAGTTCTTCTGATATTTTATATAAAATTAAACCACTTCCAGGAATGATGCCGTTATTTGCTGTATCAATTGCCCATAAAGCATCAGTATAACGCATTTTCTTTTCTCTTTTTTCAGTAATAGTAGGTGCACCTATTTCTATTTCAACAAGACCTTTTGTAAACATAGCTAGACGATTATTCGTACAATTAAAATCAATATCATTTAAGTTAGTTGAAAGTTTATTTTTAAGTTTTTTAATAGTTTCTTTAATAGATGGTGTCATAGTAAAGGCAATAGTTGTATAGTCTTTAGTTATTTTGATATGTTTTATTAAGCCAATGTTTTCTTTGGTTATGAGTGAAGGATTTAAAATAGGTTCAGCATTAGATAGTAATGATAAATCACTAATAATATTTAATTTATTTGTTCCGTATGATGGAAGTTTAAAAAGAAAAATATGTAAATGTTCTTGATTATTTATGGTAATTATTTGATTAATAAAATAGTCATGATAATCTTCAGCGAAAAGAAGAAGATTTTCTTTAGATATTAGTATTTCATTTAGAATAGAAGATATCTCTTCGATATCATTTAAAGAGCTATTATATATTAGGGTTTTAGCATTAGTTATTTCGATATTATCTTCAGGAGAAAGAAAATATGGTGATGCTAATAAAGTTTCAAAGGAATAACCTTTTTGAAAGTTTATTTTAGTTAAAGAGTTATTACTTTCTTTAAGAATAATTGAGGATTTATTTAAAACTTTGGTATAAGCATCATAAATAGTCTTTCCTATTTCTTTGGAATTACTAGAGATAGTAGCAATATTTAAGAGTTCTTTTTTTGTTGGTCT
This sequence comes from uncultured Bacilli bacterium, assembly GCA_947632085.1. Taxonomy (GTDB): domain Bacteria; phylum Bacillota_I; class Bacilli_A; order RF39; family UBA660; genus Coprovivens. The sequence goes on from CANRNY010000035.1 coordinate 4,761, forward strand.
ACGACTTGATTCTCTTATTTTATTAATTGTGGTAGGTAAAATAGCGTTAAGTTGTTTTTTTAAAATAAGAGGGTTTTGACCATTTTCTATAGCTAACAAACAATTATGGTAAATACTTTGAAGTAAGACAAGAGTTGTCGTAGTTCCATCCCCTACTTTATTATCGGTATTAATAGCAGCTTCTTTAGCTAGTTCTAATATTGTGTTAATTACAGCGTCATCACTTTCGATATTTTTAGCAATAGTTACACCATCATTAGTTATAAATGGTGTAAAAGAAGAATGGTCAATTATAGTATTACTACCTTTGGGACCTAAAGTTGTTTTGACCGTATCACAAAGCATATCAATTGCTTCATTCATTTTCGAACGTAAAGTATCTTTAGTTACTAACATTTTCATATTCATCACTCATTTCTATAATATATTGCCAATACTTTTTTGGCATAAAATTCATGCGACAACGTTCATTTTTTCTTTCTTGAATACCAATTGTTTGATAAAACTTTTTCCATAATTTTTCGATGTTTTCTTCACTTGAACTCAATTTAATTTGTTCCATTATAAAGTTTTCACCATTTATTATGTAAAATTCTTTTTTATCATAAAGACTTAAAATATTTCTTTTAGTATCTTTAATTAACCAGTATTCATTTTTTAAACGATTTTTAAAATGTTTAGATAGTAAAAATAGAATATTATTTTCAGGTGCTATTTCAGCATAAAGTAGATTATTTTCTAATTCTTTAAAACGTAGGAATCCTTTTAACTTGTGATTTTCATTAGAAACATATTTAGCTATTTTCAAAGATTTTGTAACACTTTTTAAATTGCGCATATATATAACTTTATGACGATATTTAAGACTATTTAAGAAGAAATAATACATAAGTAATTCTTTTTCTTCAACATTTGAAATAAAGACATAGTATAAAATATTTAAGACGTTAGGAGATATATAATTAATTATTTCGCTGATAATTTTTTCATCATCAGAAATATCTAAGGTGACTAATTCATCAAATAAAGTTGGAGTATAATCATCGCTTTTGATATTTAAGGGAACAATATTATTTTGGGATAAAATTTTAAATAGATTTAGAAGACTAATAAAGGAATTATTGTATAAATAAATATAGTTATTTTTCATTAGAATAATGAAAGTTGCCTTTCAGGATTGTTAAGTTTTAATTTGTCTTCTAAAATTAAATTACTTTCAATAAAATTTTTATTAAAATATGCTGAATCAATAAAGTATTTACCATTACAAGTAATAAAGTATTGAGCTCTTTTAAGAACGACACCTATTTTCTTTAAATCTTTGAATGTTACTTTAAAATATTTGCGAGAGGAGATAATACGTTTAGCAGATGTTACTCCAATACCGGGAATTTTAAGTAAGTCATCATAACTACAAGTATTAATTTCTTTAGGAAATTCATTTAAATGTCTTAAGGCCCAATCAGCTTTAGGATCGATAAGTAAATTAAAGTTAGGATTAACAGTTGTTAGAAGATCTTCAACTTTAAAGTTATAAAAACGAAGTAACCAATCGGCTTGATATAAGCGATTTTCTCTTATTAATGGCGGGGTATTTAAGCTAGGAAGTAAGGAATCTTTATTTACAGGTATGTATGCTGAATAAAAGACTCTTTTTAAAGCATAATTTTGGTACATAGAACTACTACGATTCATAATATCATAATCAGTTTCATTAGTTGCACCTATTATCATTTGGGTACTTTGACCAGCAGGAACAAAGTTTTTAGTTTTGTTTTCTTTAACGTATTGCATGATTTTAGTTATTTTCTGAGAATCTTTGTTAGGAGCTAGGAGTTTAAGCCCGTTTGATGTTGGAAGTTCAATGTTGGCACTTAAGCGATCAACTAAGGAACCTAATTTTTTTAGAAGATATTCAGAAGCACCAGGAATAGCTTTGGCATGGATATAACCGCCAAATTTATATTTATGGCGTAATAAAGAAATGGCTTCAATCATTAGATTCATAGTATAATCAGGACTTTTTATAATACCTGAACTTAAAAATAAGCCTTCAATATAATTACGACGATAAAAGTTAAGAGTTATTTCACAAACTTCTTCGGGAGTAAAAATTGCTCTTTTAATATTATTGCTTTGACGATTTAAGCAATATTTACAATCAAAAATACAACAATTAGTCATAAGAATTTTTAAAAGTGAAATACAACGACCATCACTGGCAAAGGAATGGCATATTCCGGAATACGCAGTATTGCCTATTTGTCCTTGACGATTAGTGATAGACCCACTAGAAGAACATGAAGCATCATATTTGGCGCTATCGGCTAAAATAGTTAATTTTTCTTGAAGTTCCATTTTTATCACCAATATCATTATAGCTAATTATTTTTGCTTTGTAAACATTTGTTCGTGTAAATATTAAGGTAATTTTTGACAATCAAAAAAAAAGAATAAGAAGACTTATTCAATTTAGATATTTTTTATTTTCGATAAGATTTTTTTTCTTCTCTTTTTCTAATTCTTTAAGACTCTTTTTAGGAGTTGGTAAATCTTCGGGCATTGTACCACCATTTTTTTTGATTACTTCTCTAATATTTTTACCAATTGTATAATGAGTTTGGTTGGCATCATTTTCATTTTTAATATTATCTCTTTTTAATTTTGATTCTGTTTGGGTAATTCTAAATAAATTAGCAGCAAGTTCTTCACTACCCATATTATCTAATATATCTTCTCGATATCTTAAACCTTTTCTTTTAGCAATATCATCAGCCGTTTCACCATTATATAATCCTTTATATCCAGAATTATGAAATTTATCAAAGTTTTTGACACCAGCATTTTTGGCAGCAATATTTAAGGAATAATTTCCTTTTTTAGTTAATTTTCTTTGATAAAACCTCTTTTCATCTTCAGATAATTTACTATATTCTAATTCAGAGATTTCTTGTTTTCTTGTTTGAACAGCAAAGTATGTTTGTGCAAGAGCTATACTTTCTTTTCTAGAATCTCCATTTTGGGCAATTAAATAACAAGCATATCTAGATAACTCATAATCAGGTTGTTCTCTTTTGGCACATGAACCTATTTCTACCATTTTGGCGGCACCGACAAAATGGTCACAAGCATTATTATTGCTATTAATACAAGCTAATTTTGCTTTGTTTATTACTCCTTCAAATTTTCGCCACTCTTTGTAGTCCAAAACTTTTTGAAGTTCTCTAGCATACCAATATTCGTTACCCTCCTCATCTATATGTTTAATTTCTTCAAATGTTTTAGTTGTTTTTTCTAGTTTATTCATCAACCATTCCTCCTTTATATTTTCTTTTTATATGAATTATATTATAGCAAACATTTGTTTCTGTTGCAAGATAAAAAAAGAAATTCTTATTCAGAACTTCCATTAAATTTTTCTTCTAACATTTTAATAGGTTTTGATTTATCTTTCATAATACCAGATATTGATTCATCATGATGAATAGTATAAATAATTTCAGCTACTTCTTTAGAACAATCACAAACATGTAACCATTTGTATTTAGAGTATTCTTCAGGTATGTAAGATAAGTTAGTAGTATATAAACCATCAAACTTACCTTCTTTATAATACTCTTCAAATTTTTCAACACCTTTAGTAAATAAAGCATATGTAACCATAATATAGATTTTTTTGACATTACGTTTTTTAAGTTCATCAATAACATCAAACATACTACCACCGCTTGATATCATATCATCACTAACTATAGCAGTATAACCTTCAAGTTCAGGATTACCTGAGTAATCATGAGAAATAACAGGATATTTACCATCTACTAAATGATTATAATCTCTTTGTTTAACAAAACTACCAGCTTCACGATGAATATGATCATAGTTAAAACTATTTAAGTAAACATTACGACGACCAGTAGCACCATTATCTGGAGCAACAAAGACTAATTTTTTTAAACTACTTTTAGATGAGTCTTTGATAAATGCTTCAAGGATGGTATTTGTCGCATAGAAATTATCAAACTCCATATTACGAATGGCATGTTCAACACCTTCATCATGGGCATCAAAAGTTATAAAACTTTTAACACCATTTAGCATATCTAGTTCATGAAGAGACATACCACACATTAAGTTTTCTCTAGTATTACGACGATGTTGACGTCCATCATATAATAAAGGCATTATAATATTGATACTTTTAGCATGACGATTACACGCCCCTATTCCATCTTTAAGTTGCATCATTAAGTCATTAGGACTTGTATGATTAATTAAACCTCGCATTTTATATTCAATTGAATAATTACCAACATCGGTTAAAGTAAAAATGTCTTTACCACGAACTGTTTCTTTGATTTCAACTTTTAGGTGTCCATCATCAAAGAAGATTTCGTTCATTGGTAATAAAAAAGTATATTTTTCTTTATCTAAGCCATACATTTCAAGAAGGTGATCATTTACTTTAGTACCTAAATCTTCAGCACTTTTAAATACCATTAATCTTAAATTATCTTTTTCAACTAATTTTTTCATTCCTACTCCT
>CANRNY010000036.1 GCA_947632085.1 uncultured Bacilli bacterium
TTAGCAGCAACATATTCTACTAATTCTTGTTTTCCCATGATTTTTTTACCTCCCAATAAAAAATTATCTCTGCAAGGTTTACCCTTACATATTAAAAATAACAAAAATAAAAATTTAAATCAAGAAAAATCGCTTATTTTCTTAAAAAAATTTGCATTTTACTGACAAAATAAAAATATTAGTGTCAATTAACTAATATTTTTAATATTTTTTACTTTTTAATTAGTTGGTTCTGGATCAGTACTCTCTGGTATCGTATCTTCAGTTGGAGTAGATTCAGGAGTTGTTGTTTCTTCTTCACTAGGTGTAGTTTCTTCAACTACTGGTTCATGATAATTTATAACGTTATTATATATATTAAAGATTTGACTATACATATTTATAGTATCTAAGGCTTTAACTGATTCATCAGCATAAGATAAAGTACCAATCATTTCTGTAACAGCTGCTTCATATTTAGTTTTAGAGTCATTTGATTGGTAAACAATAGTTACACCAATTAAAAGATTAGAACCACCATTAATAAAATATATTTGAACTGGCATATTATTTACTGTTGTATTAACTAAATAAGCATCTTTAGCACTAATTTTAATTTCCGTTATATTAGAATCAGTATATTCTTCATGAGAGGAAATAACGTTTTTAATCATTGTTTCATTAATATTTGATATATTATTTTCGCTATGATCTAGTTTAATTGATATAGTACTATCTTCGTTTGTAATAACAACATCTTTACTATCTTCTGATAAAAACCAAGTCTTAGGTAAAGAAAATTTATAGCCATTAGATGAAACAGCCATCGTTTCTACAGCAATATTATTCTTTTTAGGAGTTGTTTTTTTAGTTCCTCCCATAGATAGATATAAACCTGCACCACCAAAGACAATTATACTTAATAAAATAATGATAATTAATTTTTTATTAGCAGGTTTCTTTTCTTTAGATGTTTTAGTTTTAGCGTTTGTTTCAGTTGCTTTAACTTCTGGTTGGGCTGATACTTTATCAGGAGCTGGAGTCGATGGTAATGGAGCTACAGTTGGTGTGGGAGCAGGAGTTGGGGCTGGCACTGGAGCTTCAGTTGGAGCTACAGGTTGGACTGGAGCTTCTGTAGGAGCTTGTGGTACTGGTGCGGGAGTAGCAACAGGAGCTGGAGTTTCAGCAACTGGAGTAACTACTGGCGTAGGTTGTACTACTTCTACTGGGGTTGGTGCTACAGGTTGTGGGGCGGGAGCTTCTGTAGAAGTTGCGCCGATACTAGAAGTATTGGTAGTCACAGGTTGAATAGGTTCTGGAGCTGGTGTAGCAACAACAGAATTATTTATATTATTAATTTGATTATTATTTGGTTCAACAGAGTTAACTAAATTATTTCCACATATTGGACAGGAAGTAACACCTGGTTCTAAAGGGTTACCACATTTTGGACAATTATTCATTAAGATACCTCCTATTTTATATAACTATTATAATATATTAATTATAAAAAAGCCATAGTTATTTATAGAACTATGGCGATTAAGTTAGTAGAACCTTTATTAACAATTTTGGTAATTGTCTGAGATAATTTATATCTAGTGGCTTCAGGAACAACAGATAATTTAGCTTGAATACCTTCTTTAACAATGACATCTAGGCTACGACCAAATATTTCACTACGCCAAATATTTGTTGGATCTGTTTCGTAATCTTTCATTAAATAACTAATTAATTCTTTACTTTGTAATTCACTACCAATGATTGGTTCAAATAAACTTACGACATCAGCTTTAATTATATGATAAGAAGAAGCAGTTGCTTTTAATTTAACCCCATAACGACTACCCTGTTTTACTATTTCTGGAGTATCTAGTTGCATATCTTTTAAGGTTGGATAGACAATGCCATAACCTGTTTGTTTAGCTGTTTTAATAGCTGATTTAAGAATTTCTGTTTCTTCTTTAGTCTCTTTGTATGAACTAAATATTTTAAGCATGCCTGCTTTAGTATTAACGGTATCACCCATCATTTCATTTAAGACTTCGTTATATAGTGAATCTTCACTATCTAAGTTAATATTAATGATTCCTGTTGCAGCATCGACATTACTGATATAAGCTTTAGATATATATTCACTATCCTTAAAGTATTCTAAGATATCATCAACATCTTTCAATTTTGAAACACTTAAGGTACTAGATTTTATTTTTGATAGATATTCTGATTTAACTGGATGATTATTATTTAAAATATGGACCCATTCAGGTAGTTCGATTTGAATATCTAAAACAGGAAATTCATATAAAGCTGATTTTAAGATATCATATATTTCATATTCAGTCATTGATTCAACACTAATTGGTAAAACCGGAACATTATGTTCTTCCTTTAATTTACGAGCTAGTTCTTTAGTACCTATATCTTCTGGATGAGAAGTATTTAAGACAACGATAAATGGTTTATTAATTTCTTTTAGTTCACTAATAACTTTTTGTTCAGCTTCAATATAACTTTCTCTTTTTAATTCACCAAAAGAACCATCACTTGTTACAACAATACCAATAGTAGCATGATCTTTGATGACTTTTTCAGTACCAATTTCAGCAGCTGTTTCAAAATTTACTGGTTCTTTAAACCATGGAGTTAAAACCATACGTGGATTACCATTTTCGTCTTCGTAGCCATTGGAACCAGGTATAATATAACCAACACAATCAATTAATTTTATATTTGTTTCAAATTCATCAACTTTTATCTTAGCACCATTTGAAGGAACAAATTTAGGTTCTGTGGTCATAATGGTTTTACCTTGAGCACTTTGTGGTATTTCATCTAAACAATGTTTTTTTTCGTACTCATCATTAATATTAGGAACAACAAGATTTTCGATAAAGCGTTTAATAAAAGTTGATTTACCAGTACGAACAGCACCGACAATACCTAAATAGATTTCACCATTACCCCTTTTAGAAATTGATTCTATTATTTTGTTATCTTTCAAATATAACACCCCTATCATTTCTAATTAAATGTATGGGAAGAATTATTTTTTTAGAACAAAAAAACTAAATTAGTTATTTAATTTAGTTTTAGATAATTTATTTATGATAGATATCATCAATTTGCCAAGTTTGAGAAAACATTTCGACAATACCAGTTTGGCAGTAAGGACAAGCTTTAATACCTAGTTCTTTTATTGGAGCGCCACAATTTGGACAATTTAAACTTATATTACCTTGTTTTTCATCGTAAATATAAATAAATTCGGTGTTTATTCGATCTTGAATTTTAGTTTTATTATTATCATGATTTTTATAATATTCTAGACCTGTTTGAAGAGTAATCTTACATAAACCTTTTTTATTATCATAAGAATTTAAAACTGTACGATGAATTTTAATAGAGGAATAAGTATCTTTATTACTATCAATATCTTCTTGAATTTTATTAGTTAATTTGGTAGTCATATGAGAAATTTTATGTAGTTTATGGTCATTTAGAGAGTGATAATACTCTAAAATAGCATTTTCGGCACTACTTTTTAATTCACTAATATTAATATTAGGAAAATCTTTATTAATTTTAGGAGTTAGAACAGAATCAAGACCAGATAATGACTTTGGTGTTTCACTATACTCTACTTCTTGAGCTTTAATTCCTTCAATAAGATTTTTATTACCGAAAAAGAGATTAGAAAAATGGTCAATTTTATTTTTTAAATAAAAAACGAAAAAGATTAAAGAAATTATAATTGCTAATACTAATAATAAAATTATTATAATTGGGATTTCCATATTACCACTTCCATTATGATAAATTATATCATACTAAATATTTTATTTTATATTTTTTTATATTATGTTATAATCCTGACTTTGACAGTTTTTAAAAGGTAAAAACTCCCAATTCCTTTATTTATAAGGGTTTGAG